>NZ_JBHVVL010000002.1:1109393-1115047 GCF_042883605.1 Leifsonia sp. NPDC058194
CCCATGCCTATTCCTCAATATTTTTTTTTTCTTGGTTTGGTGTTTTTTTTTTTTTTACTACCCCCCCCCCCCCCCCGCCCCCTGTTGTTGGGGTCCCCCCGCCCCCCCCCCCCCCCGACTCTGGAAAGTGGTCAACCGGTTGATATATAGTGACCGCATGATCGGAACCGGCAGCTACGCCTACTTCTGGCGCTGGTCGTCGCGCGTCGACGAGCCCTGGAGCCTGGCCGCCCAGCTGGCGGACACCGCAGAGCTCGGCGGCGGGGTCTTCCAGATCTGCGACTATCCCCCGCTGCTGGGGATGGACGAGGCTGCTCTGCGCGAGGTGCGGCGCGTCGCCGACGACCTCGGCATCCGCCTCGAACTCGGAACCAAGGGGGTGGAGCGCGAGCACCTGGTTCGGTTCCTCCGCCTCGCCGACACGCTCGGCGCCTCCCTGGTGCGCAGCATGCTCTTCGCTCCGGAGTCGCGGCCGACACTCGCCGAAGCCGAGACGGAGCTGCGCGCCGCGCTCGACGCGTACGAGACGGCGGGCGTGACGCTGGCCCTGGAGACCTACGAGCAGATCCCCAGCGCGGCCCTCGTCGCCCTGGCCGAGACGATCGGCAGCGACCGGCTCGGGATCTGCCTCGACCCGGCGAACTCGGTGGCGGCGCTCGAGCTCCCCGCCGACGTGGTGGAGCGCTGCGCGCCCTACACGGCCTCCATCCACGTCAAGGACTTCGCGTTCACCCGCCGCGACGGCTGGGTGGGCTTCACCCTCGAGGGGGCGCGCTTCGGCGACGGCCTCCTCGACTACGACCAGCTCGACCGCGCCGTACGGCCGGACGAGCGCAGCATCACCCGGATCGTCGAGCACTGGCTGCCCTGGCAGGGCGACCCCGAGACGACGATCCGGCGGGAAGACGACTGGACCCGCGCCACGCTGGCCGGGCTGAAGGAGAGAGCATGAGCACCACGACCACCGCCCCCGGGACCGTGTCCCCCGCCGAGACCCTGTCGATCGCCGTCATCGGCGCCGGCGGCAAGATGGGCACGCGCGTGTCGGACAACCTCGCCCGCACCGCGCACGACGTCCGGTACGCCGAGAACGGCGCCGCGGGCCGGGAGCGCGTGCTCGCCGCGGGCCGGGAGCTCGCCACGACCGGCGATGCGGTCGACGGCGCGGACGTGGTCATCCTGGCCGTGCCCGACCTGGCTCTGCAGGCGGTGTCGGCCGAGGTCGTGCCGCTGCTGAAGCCGGGCGCGATCCTGCTGACCCTCGACCCCGCCGCCGCGTACGCCGGCCTCCTGACCCGCAGCGACAGCGTGGTGCAGGCGGTCGCGCATCCGTGCCACCCGTCGATCTTCCTGCAGCGGACCACGCCGGAGGAGTACGCGGACACGTTCGGCGGCATCGCCGCCCCGCAGGACGCGATCGCGGCCGTCGAGTCGGACGACCCGGCCGACCGCGCGCGGGTGGAGGATGTGGTCCGCGCGATCTACGCCCCCGTCGTCGACGTGCATTTCGTCACCGTCAAGCAGCTCGCGCAGCTCGAGCCGACACTGGTCGAGACCATCGCGTGCATGATCGGCGGCCTGCTCAAGGAGGCCCTGCACGAGACCGTGCACACCATGGGCGTCCCCGAGGCGGCCGCCCGCTCCATCCTGCTCGGCCACACCCAGGTAGCGCTCGCGAACAGCCTGCGCGGCGACAACCCGTTCAGCGAGGCATGCCTGATCGCCATGGACTACGGCCGCGCGACGATCGTCAAGGACGACTGGAAGCGCGTCTTCCAGGACGACGAGCTCGACAAGAACCTCGCGGCGATGCTGCACCTGGACGCGATCGTGCGGGAGGAGCGGTGACCCGCCTCTACAACGACCCCGCGGAGTTCGCGGCGGAGATGACGGACGGGTTCGTCGCAGCGAACCCGCAGTACGTCCGCTCCGTGCGCGGGGGCGTCGTGCGCTCGACCCGCATTCCTCAGGGGGCGCCGGCACTCGTCGTCGGCGGCGGTTCCGGCCACTACCCGGCGTTCGCCGGCCTCGTCGGGCCGGGCCTGGCGCACGCCGCTGTCATGGGCGACCTCTTCGCCTCCCCGTCGGCGCAGCAGGTGCACACGGTCGCCACCGCCGTCGAGAGCGGCGGCGGCGTGCTCCTCTCCTATGGCAACTACGCGGGAGACGTCCTGAACTTCGACGCCGCCGAGCGTCGCCTCCGCGAGGAGGGCATCGCCGTCGAGACCGTGCGCGTCACCGACGACATCTCCTCGGCTCCGCGGGACGAGAGGGAGAAGCGGCGCGGGATCGCCGGAGACCTCGTCGTCTTCAAGGTCGCGGGTGCCGCCGCCGAGGCGGGCGCCGACCTGGCCGAGACCGCGCGCCTGGCACGCCTCGCCAACGCGCGCACGCGGTCATTCGGCGTCGCCTTCAGCGGGTGCACCCTGCCGGGCGCCCCGGAGCCGCTGTTCACCGTGCCCGCCGGCCGCATGGGGGTCGGGATGGGCATCCACGGCGAACCGGGCATCGACGAGACCGACGTCCCCACCGCGGACGGCCTCGCGGCCCTGCTCGTCTCGGCGCTCCTCGACGAACTCCCGGACGGCGTGGACGCCGTGCGCGGCACGCGCGTGGTCCCCCTGCTGAACGGCCTCGGAGCGGTGAAGTACGAGGAGCTCTTCGTCGTCTACCGCGCCGTGTCACGATTGCTCGCCGAAGCGGGCGCGATCGTGATCGACCCGCACGTCGGCGAGTTCTGCACCAGCTTCGACATGGCCGGGGCCTCTCTCACGCTGTTCTGGCCGGACGCCGAGCTGGAGGCGCTGTGGACGGCTCCCGCCGACACGCCGGCGTTCCGCCGCGGCGGGATGGCGCCGGCCGAGCCGGTGGAGACCGCGGTGGAGACGGTTGACACGGCCGGCGGCGATGCCGACACGGCCGGCGTCGCTCCCGCCTCTCCTGCGTCGCGGTCCGCTGCCGAGCGCATCGCCCGCGCCTTCGCCGTCGTCCGCGCGGCGATCGACGACGCGGCCGACGAGCTGGGACGCATCGACGCCGTCGCCGGCGACGGGGACCACGGGATCGGCATGCAGCGCGGCACGCGCGCCGCCGCCGACGCCGCCTCCCGTGCCGTCGCCCTCGGGGCCGGGGCGGGGACGACCGTGGACCGCGCCGCCGACGCCTGGGCCGAACGTGCGGGCGGGACGTCGGGCGCCCTCTGGGGCACCGCGCTCGCGGCCGCCGCCGGTGTGCTGGGCGATGAGGACCTCCCGACCCCCGCCGCCGTGTCCGCGGCCGTGTCGGCCGCGACGGCCGCCATCCAGTCGGCCGGCGGGGCGACCCTCGGCGACAAGACGATGGTCGACGCCCTCCTGCCCTTCCGCGACACGCTCGCTGCGCGTGTCGCCGCCGGCGACGACCTCGCTGCCGCCTGGGCGGCCGCTGCCGATGCCGCGACCGACGCCGCCGCCGCGACCGCGGAGCTGCTCCCCCGACTCGGCCGTGCGCGGCCGCACGCCGAGCACAGCCTCGGCACCCCCGATGCGGGCGCGACCTCGCTGGCCCTCGTGGCCCGCGCCGTCGCTCCCCTGCTCACCAGAGAGGACGCACGATGACCGACCTGCTGCGCCTGGTCGTCGGTTGCGACGACGCGGGCTACGAGTACAAAGAGGCCCTGAAGCGCGACCTCGAGGCCGATCCGCGGGTCGCGTCGGTGGTCGACGTGGGTGTGGATGCGGACGGCCACACGTCCTATCCGAAGGTCGCGATCGCCGCAGCGGAGCTCGTCGCCGCAGGCCAGGCCGACCGCGCCCTTCTCGTCTGCGGCACCGGACTGGGCGTCGCGATCTCGGCGAACAAGGTGGCCGGCATCCGCGCCGTCACCGCGCACGACAGCTTCTCCGTCGAGCGGGCGGTGCTGTCGAACGACGCCCAGGTGCTCTGCATGGGCCAGCGCGTGATCGGTCTCGAACTCGCCCGCCGGCTGGCCCGCGAATGGCTCGGCTACCGCTTCGACCCCCAGAGCGCGTCGGCGGCGAAGGTCGCCGACATCGCGCACTACGAGGCCGTCGGCAGCTGCTGATGACCCCTCCGCTCCGCATCGGGGTGAGTCTGAAGATGTACTTCGGCCACACCCGCGCCCGGGACTGGCTGCGCGCGGTCTCCACTCGGCTCGGTGCGCATCCCGCGCTCGTCGCCGTCGAGGTCGAGCTGTTCGTCATCCCCTCCTTCGTGGCGATCCCGGATGCGGTCTCGGCGTTCGCGGGCACGCCGATCGTGGTCGGCGCCCAGGATGTCGCCTCGACCGGGCTCGGTGCGTTCACGGGTGAGGTCAGCGCCGTGGAGCTCGCGGAGGCCGGCGCACGGATGGTCGAGATCGGCCACGCCGAGCGCCGCCGCCTCTTCGGCGAGGACGACGGGGTCGTCGCGGCGAAGACGCACCAGGCGCTGGCCCACGGCCTCGTGCCGGTGCTGTGCATCGGGGAGGAGCGTCCCGGTCCGCCGGCCGAGGCGCTCACCGAGGTGCTCGCCCAGCTGCGTTCGGCCCTGCGCGACGCGCCCGACGGCCGCGTCGTCGTCGCGTACGAGCCCGTGTGGGCCATCGGCGCGGCGGAGCCCGCACCGGTCGCGCACATCCGGGCCGTCTGCAGGGGTCTCCAGGAGGCCCTCTCCGCCCTGGACGCACGCCCGGACAGCGGCGTGATCTACGGTGGATCGGCCGGTCCGGGGCTGCTCACCGCACTCGGCGACGACGTCGACGGGCTGTTCCTGGGGCGGTTCGCGCACGACGTGGACGCCCTCGCGGCGGTCGTGGACGAAGCCGCTCGGCGCGTCCGCTCAACCGGTTCCGCGATCCCGGCCGTCGAGCGCTAGCCTGGACACCGTGCCAGCCTTTCCTGACAAGCCCACCGACGGGATCGCCGCCGCCCTCGGCAGCGTCCCGATCGGGACCGCCGTCTCCACCGTCGCCAAGCGCCTCCTGGATCTGTTCACCAGCGGCGCCGTCCCGGCCGGCGCGCGCCTCCCACCCGAGCGCGAGCTCGCGCAGTCGCTCAACATCGGCCGTTCCGCGGTGCGGGAGGCGCTGGCCGCGCTCGAGATCCTCGGCGTCGTCGACGTGCGCCCGGGCAGCGGCACGTACCTGCGCGGCAGCGTCTCCGAGCTGCTGCCCGAGACGCTCAACTGGGGCCTGATGCTCGGGGAGCCGCGCACGCGCGAGCTCATCGCCGTGCGCGGACGCCTGGAGGTGTTCGCCGCGGAGCTGGCGGCCTCCCGGATCGACGACGACGTGCTCGCACGCCTCGCCGGATACCTCGAGACCATGCGCGAGTCCGGCGACGACCGGGTCAGGTTCATCGAGGCGGACGTCAAGTTCCACGTCGAGATCGCCCGCACGGCGGGCAACGAGGTGCTCGCGGGCCTGCTGCAGAGCATCCGCTCGCTCCTGCGGGTGTGGGTCGAGCGCGGCCTCCACTCCGACGCCGACGCCGAGGCCGCACTGGCCGAGCACACGGCCGTCTACGACGCCCTCGAGACCCGCGACGGCGCGGCGGCCTCCGCGGCGATGGAGGCGCACATGACGACGGCGAGCGCCCGCCTCTCGGGCACCCTCGCCGCCGACGACTAGCCGCCCCGCACCCCGGGCCCTGTCCCGGGGTGCGCGAGTTGCAGTC
>NZ_JBHVVL010000003.1:0-385404 GCF_042883605.1 Leifsonia sp. NPDC058194
ACACCCCCCCCGGCCCGGTCTCCCCCGGCCGGGCACCCCCCGCCGCGCCCCGGCCCCCCCGGCGCGCCCCCCCTTCCGCGTCAGTACCAGTTGTGTCCGAGATGGAACGACCAGGCCGCGCAGGGACTCCCGTATCGGCCGGAGATGTAGCTCAGACCCCAGTTGATCTGCGTGTCGGCGTTGGTCATCCAGTCACCGCCGGCGCTGGCCATCTTGCTGCCCGGCAGGGCCTGCGGGATGCCGTAGGCGCCGCTCGACCGGTTGTACGCATCCGCGCGCCAGCTGGACTCCTTGGTCCAGAGCTTGATCAGACAGCTCATCTGCTCGCCGCCCCAGCCGTAGGCCGGCAGCCGGCTCGACGCGTAGGCCTGCGCGGCAGCCGGATTCACGACGATCCCGGGAGGCGGAGCCGAGCCGTCCGCGCCACCGCCCGCTCCCCCGCTCGAACCGCCGCCGCCGCCCGAGCCGGAGGGCTGCTCGGCGGCCTTGCGCGCAGCCTCGCCCTCCGCGTACCGCTTCTCGACCGACGCCTCGGTGTTCTTGAGGGAGGCGAGCTGCGCGTACATCGTGTCGGCCTTCGACTGCTGGTCGGCGAGCGCCGCGTCGGAGGCCGCCTTGGCCGTCGCGGCGACGTCGTACGCCGCCTTCGCGTCGGCGTCGCGCTGCCCGCGGACCGTCTGCGCGACCACCGCCTGATCGCTGAGCGACGACGCCAGGTTCTTCTGCGCGCTCGCCTTCTCGAACAGCGTGCTCGACCGATCGGCGAGCCTGCTGACCGCACCCAGCTGATAGAGCAGCGCGTCGGCCGTGAACGAATCGTCGGTGAGCAGGAGGCGCACCGAGACGTCGGTGCCGCCCCCGCGGCTGAGCTGCGCGGCGAGGGTGCCGCTCTGCGCCCGCAACGCCGCGGCCTCGGTCGTCGCCGCTTCCGCCCGGGCCGCGAGATCGGCGGCCTTCCGCGTCGCCGCCTGCAGGGCCTCCTGCGCCGCGCCGTACTCGGCCGCGCGCGCGACGGCGGCGTCCGCGGCCGCGTCGGCCACGCTCTGCAGCCCCGCGAGGAGGCCGTTGATGCGGTCGACCTGAGCCTGGGCGGACGCGGCGTCGGACTTCGCCGCGGCGACCTCGTCCCAGCTCGGGTAGCTCGTCTCCGCCAGGGCAGGACCCGCGACGTCCGCCGTCACGAGACCGGCGATCAGCACGGCAGCCGCCGTCGCCCTCGTCAACGCCTGCCTCACCTGGTCCCCTCTCGCTGCGTCCCCCGAGGTTCCAGGCTATGCGAAGCAGCCGTCGCTCAGTACCAGTTGGGGTCGTGGCTCATCTCGAAGTTCCACGCTCCGCAGGGCGAGCCGTATGCCCGGGAGATGTAGTCCAGGCCCCAGTTCACCTGCGTGTCCTGGTTCGTCATCCAGTCCGCTCCGGCCGTGGCCATCTTGCTCGCCGGCCACGCCTGCGGGATGCCGTAGGCGCCGCTCGAGGTGTTGTACGCGTCCGCGCGCCATCCCGACTCGTGGTTCCAGAGTTTGATCAGGCAGCCCATCTGGTCCTGCCCCCAGCCGTAGGCGGCCAGCCGGCTCGACGCGTACGCCTGCGCCCCGGCGGGGTCCACGACCATGCCGGGAGGCGGGGCGAACCCGTCGGATCCGCCACCGGGATTCGCGGCGGCCTCGGCGGCGGCCTTGGCGGCCTCCCCCTCCGCATAGCTCTTCTCCACCGACGCCTCGGTGTTCTTCAGCGTCGCCAGTTGTGCGTACAGCGTGTTCGCGTGGGCCTTCTGGTCGGCGAGCTGCGCCTGCGCGGCCGCCTCGGCGTCCTTGGCGGCCTGGTACGCCGTCTTGGCGTCGGCGTCGAGTTTCGTGCGGACGGCCTCGGCGGCGGCGGCCTGCGCGCTGAGGGCGGCCGCGACGTTCTTCTGCTGGTCGGCCTCCGCGAAGAGGACGCTGGAGCGCTCCGTGAGCTTCGAAACGGCCCCCAGCTCGTAGAGCAGCGACTGCTGGTGGGAGGCGCTGCTGCCGAGGAAGAGGCGGAGGGTGACGTTCGAACCTCCCGCGCGCACCAGTTGCGAGGCGAGGGTGCCGCTCTGCTTGCGCAGCGCGTCCGCCTGCGCCGTCGCGTCGGTCGCCTGCTTCGACAGGTCGTCGGCCTTCTGCGTCGCCGTCTGCAGCGCCGCCTCGGCCTCGCCGTACTCGCCGGCCCGCTTGACGGCCAGGTCTCCCGCCGCGTTCGCGGCGGACTGGAGGCCGGCGAGCAGCGCGTTGATGCTGTCGACCTCGGCCTGCGCCGCGGAGGCGTTCGCCTTCGCGTTCTGCACGTCGTCCCATGACGGGTACGACGTGTCCGCGACGGCCGGAGCCGCGCCTCCCGCGATCACGAGGGCGCCGACGATCGCCGCCGCCGTCGCAGAGGCCGTCCACATGCGTCTCACCGAGCACCTCGCCTTCCGTCCCCCGCGGTCCAGGCTAAGCGCACCCGGTCACGGAGCGTAGAAAGGCGCCGCGCCTGTCGCTTCTTCGATCATCCGATCCACGACGGCCGGGTCGGTGGTGTTCTCGCCCAATCGATTGGGCTTGCCTGCGCCGTGGTAGTCGCTCGACCCGGTGATCGCCAGCCCGTAGCGTGCGGCCAGCTCGCGCAGGCGCTCCTTGCCGTCCTCGGTGTTCTCGCGATGGTCGATCTCGAATCCGAAGAGTCCGGCGTCGACGAGCCGGCGCAGGCGGTCCTCGGGGATGACCCGGCCGCGGCCGCCGGTCGCGGGATGCGCGAGCACGGGGATGCCGCCGGCTTCGCGGATCAGGCGGACGCCGGTCAGGGGCTCCGGCGCGTAGTGCGGCTGGAAGTACCCGCTGCGCCAGTGCAGGATCCCCGCGAACGCCGCGCTGCGGTCGGTGGCCAGGCCCCGGGCGACGAGCGCGTCGGCGATGTGCGGGCGGCCGACCGTCGCACCCTCGGTCGCCTGCGCCATGACGTCGGCCCACGTGATGTCGTAGTCCTCGGCGATGCGGCGCACCATGTCCTCCGCGCGGCGCATCCGGCCATCGCGGATCCGCCGGGTCTCGGCGACCAGCGCGGGGTTCGCCGGATCGAACAGGTAACCGAGCATGTGGACGCTGGCGAACTCGATCCGGGTGCTCAGCTCCATGCCGGGGATCACGGTGACGCCGGCCTCGGCTCCCGCCGTCGCGGCCTCGGCCCAGCCCGCGGTCGAGTCGTGGTCGGTGAGGGCGACCGTGCCCAGACCCGCGACCGCCGCGGCGCGCACGAGTTCCGCAGGGGTCTCCGTCCCGTCCGACACGCTCGAATGCGTGTGGAGGTCGACGGGACCGCGGAACCGTCGCTCATCAGCCATGCACTCCATCCTAGGAGTGGGAGAATGGTGGGCATGTCGTCGCAGCAGTCCACGTCCCCCGCCACGTCCCCGGCCACCGACACCGCAGAGGCCCCGCGCGCCACCGCGAACCGCTCCACCACACCGGGATCGGCCGCGTTCAAGGAGTTCATCGGCAGCGGCTGGGCCGACCGACCCGAAGTCCTGCCCGGCGCACGTGAGCAGGCCGCCTCTGCCGCGCGCCGCCGCGAACGCGTCTCGGAACTGTTCCGCGGGCGGCGCGTAATCGTGCCCGCCGGCCGGCTCAAGCAGCGCAGCAACGACACGGACTACGCGTTCCGCGCGCACTCCGCCTTCACCCACCTGACCGGCTGGGGCTCCGACTCCGAGCCGGGCAGCGTCCTGGTGCTGGAGCCCACCGCCACCGGGCACGAGGCCACCGTGTACTTCCGCGAGCGCGCCGGGCGCGACTCCGACGAGTTCTACGCGAATCCCGAGATCGGCGAATTCTGGATCGGCCCGCGCCCCTCGCTCGCCCAGGTCGCGAGCGACCTCGCCCTCGCCACGCGCGGGATCGCCGACGTCGCCGCCGTGCTCGACGGTGTCGACGAGGGCGCCGTCGTGCTGCGCGAGGCCGATCCCGAGCTCACCGACCGCGTCGACACCGCGCGCCTGCTGCTCTCGGAGGACGCGGACCCCGAGGACCACGCCGAGGACGACCGTCTCGCCCGCGAGCTCTCCGAGCTGCGCCTGGTCAAGGACGCCTATGAGATCGGCGAGCTGCGCGCGGCCGTCGCCGCCACGGCGCGCGGATTCGACGACGTGATCGCCGACCTGCCCCGCATCGTCGCGCACCCGCGCGGCGAGCGCCTGGTCGAGGGTGTGTTCAACGGCCGGGCGCGCGCCGACGGCAATGCGGTCGGCTACGACACGATCGCCGCGAGCGGCCCGCACGCCTGCATCCTGCACTGGACGCGCAACGACGGTCCGGTCGTGCCCGGCGACCTCATCCTGCTCGACGCGGGCGTGGAGCTCGACAGCTACTACACGGCCGACATCACCCGCACCCTGCCGGTCAGCGGCACGTTCACCGAGACGCAGCGCCTGGTCTACGAGACGGTGCGGGAGGCCGCCGATGCGGCGTTCGCGATCGTGCGGCCCGGCATCCGGTTCCGCGAGATCCACGCCACCGCGATGGCCGTGATCGCGCGCCGCACCGCCGAGTGGGGCCTGCTGCCCGTGACGGCGGAGGAGGCCCTGGAGCCGGAGAACCAGCAGCACCGCCGGTACATGGTCCACGGAACCAGCCACCATCTGGGTCTCGACGTGCACGACTGCGCGCAGGCGCGGCGCGAGCTCTACCTGGACGGCGTGCTCGAGCCCGGCATGACCTTCACCATCGAGCCCGGTCTCTACTTCCAGCCGGACGATCTGACCGTGTCCGAGCGGTTCCGCGGCATCGGGGTGCGCATCGAGGACAACATCCTGGTCACCGCCGACGGTGCCGAGAACCTCTCGCTCGCCATTCCGCGCACCGCCGACGACGTGGAGGCGTGGGTGGGCCGGCTCAGCGGGCGCTGAGCCGGCCGTCTCCACCGCGCTCCGTGGTGGCTCAGAAGATGCGCAGGCCGATCTCGGCGGGCGCCGCGAGCAGGCCCTCGATCTCGTCGTCCAGGCGCACCAGGGTGATCGACGCCCCCGCCATGTCGAGCGACGTGCAGTACTCCCCCACATAGCTGCGGGCGACGGAGATGCCCTTGGCGGCGAGCGACTCGTGCGCGTGACCGTACGCGATGTAGAGCTCGCTGATCGGCGTGCCGCCGAGACCGTTCACCATGAGGGCGACACGGTCACCGCGTTCGAAGGGCAGGTCGGCCACCACGGGCTCCAGCAGCTCGTCCACGAGCGCGTCGGACGGTTCGATCTTCGCCCGGCGGCGGCCCGGCTCCCCGTGGATCCCGACTCCGATCTCGATCTCGTCGTCGCCGAGCTCGAACAGCGGTGATCCCTTGGCGGGCGGCGTGCACGCGGTGAGCGCGAGGCCCATCGTGCGCGTGACCGCGTTGACCTTCTCGCCGATCCGGACGACCTCGTCCAGATCCGCGCCGGCCTCGGACGCCGCGCCGACGGCCTTCATCACGAAGAAGTTGCCCGCCACCCCGCGCCGGCCGACGGTGTATGTGGAGTCCTGGACGGAGACGTCGTCGTCGATGAACAGGGTCCGCACCTTGACGCCGTCGGCGAGGCTCATCTCCTGGGCCATGTCGAACGCCATCCGATCGCCGGTGTAGTTGTTCACCAGCAGGAGGACGCCCTTCGGCGACGCGAGGAGCTTCGTCGTCTCGTAGACGTAGTCCATCGGCGGGGCGGCGAAGACGTCTCCGGGGCACGCCCCGTCGAGCATCCCCTTGCCGACCGTCAGGACGTGCGCGGGCTCGTGCCCCGAACCGGACCCCTGCACGATCGACACCTTGCCGTCGTTCGGCGCGTCGGCGCGCATGATCAGGTTGTACTCGGGCACGTAGCAGAGCGTGTCGGGATTGGCCAGGGCGATGCCCTTCAGCATGTCGGGGACGTACTTCAGCGGATCGTTGACGAACTTCTTCATGGCGCTCTCCAGTTCGGGTGTTCGGGTGGATTCAGGTGACTCAGGATTCGCGGGGCCGCCCCGGCCAGGCCGGAGCGAGCCGCTCGAGGATGACCGCCACGGCGACGGCGCCGGGGTCGGGCGAGCCGATGCTGCGCTCGCCCGTGTAGGCGGCGCGGCCGCGCTTGGCCTGCATGGTGACGGTGGCATCGGCCGCCGTCCGGGCGGAGACCGCGGCGGCGGCGACGACCTCGTCGCTGCTGTCGCCCGCCGCGAGGGCGGCCTCGATGGCGTCGGTCATCGGGACCAGGGCGTCGAGCAGGGTCTTGTCGCCGACGTCGGCGTTCCCGCGCGCCTTGATGCCCTCGATCGCCGCACGCAGCATGGCGACGGCATCGGCGCCGGTCAGGGTGTCCTTGCCCTTGCCGACCGCTGCGGCACGGAGGAAGGCCGTGCCCCAGATCGGTCCGGACGTTCCTCCGATGCGGCTGGTGATGGCCACCGCGATCTTCTGGAGGAAGGTCCCGATGTCGGCGCGGTCGTAGGAGTCCCAGTCGGCGAGGACGATCTCGAAGCCGCGCGCCAGCGAGAATCCGAAGTCGCCGTCGCCGACGACGGAGTCGAGGTCGCCGAACTCCCGCTCGTTGTCGACCGCCGTCTGCGCGATCGTGCGGACGACGAACTCGGTGTCGTCGAAGCTCTGGGTCATGGTGGCTCCTTCGGGTCCGGATGGGCGCGGTGGCGGTGGCGGTGGCGGTGGCGGAATCAGGGTCGCGGTCGTTCGAGCACGGCGGCGAGGTCGTCGAGGGTGACCTGTGGTCCCGGGAGGATCCCCGCCGGATCGGAGACGACCTCTGCGGGCTCGCCGGGATCGCCGAGCGAGCCGACGACGAGGGATGCCCCCGTGAAGTCCTCATCGACGGTGTAGGCGCTGACGGTGACCACGACGCGCAAGCCCGCGGAGACCGCGGCGCGGACGCCGTTGCCGCTGTCCTCGATCACGACCGCGTCGTCGGCGCCGAGTGCCATCCGCTCCAGCGCCAGCAGGTAGATGTCGGGCGCGGGCTTCTTGTGCGGCACGATGTCGCCCGCGAAGACGGCGAAGCCGCTCGCCAGCTGCTCGCCGACCGCGTGCTCCAGGACGGCGCGCACCGACGGCTCGGCCGACGTGGAGGCGACGGCGAGCCTCCAGCCGGCCTGGTGAGCGGCCTCGACGATCCGCCGGATCCCCGGGCGTCCCGGGAGCGCGCCGGAGGCCACGAGCTCGGTGTAGATCGCGGTCTTGCGCTTATGCCACTCCGCGAGCAGATCCCGCTGCGCGTCCGCGTCGGCGGGCAGGCCGTTGGCGGCGACGAAGTCGGGCGTCAGGATGCTCGCCATGCGTTCCTTCCCGCCGCCGATCAGCACCTTCTCGCGGTAGTCGTCGTCGCTCCAGTGCACGGGGACGCCGAACTCGGCGAACGTGCGGTTGAACGCCGGCAGATGCCCGTTGCGCTCGGTGTCCGCCAGGACGCCGTCGCAGTCGAAGATCAGGGCCGGCACGTCGTCACCACGCCCGTCCCGCGCTGCCGAAGGTGGCGGCGAGGCCGGTGGTCAGGTCGACGATGTGCCCGCGCACGTCCCGGAACAGCGAGGGCGGATCCCACTTGTCGGCCTCCTCCGCTCCCTTGAGGAACGCGAGGCTCGATCGCATGAACTCGATCTTGAGCGCGGTCGAGATGTTGACCTTGGCGCAGCCGCGGGCGATGAGGTCGCGGAACTGGTCGTCCGTCATCCCGCTCCCGCCGTGCAGTGCGATCGGCACGCCGGTGCGCTCCACCAGGTCGGTCACCCGCTGGAAGTCGAGGGCGGGCGTCGCGGAGTAGACACCGTGGGCGTTGCCGATCGACGGCGCGAACACGTCGACCCCGGTCGCCTCGATGAACGCCACCGCCGTCTCCAGGGTCTGCCGTTGGGGTTCGGTGTCGGCGCCGATGCCGTCCTCCACCCCTTTGATGGCCTCGATCTCGCCCTCGACGTGGGCGCCGTACCGCCGCGCCTCGGCGACGACCTCGACCGTCTGCCGCTGATTCTCCTCCACCGTGAGGGTGGAGGCGTCGAAGAGCACGGAGTTCCAGCCCCGATCGAGGCACTCGGTGATCACGGCGCGCTCGGGGCAGTGGTCGAGATGCAGCGTCACCGGCACCTCGATGCCCGCCGTCATCGCCTCCCACATCGCGAACAGCACGTCGGAGCCGATGGACTTCACGGTCTTCACCGAGGTCTGCACGATGACCGGGGAACGCGCCTCGACCGCGCCGGCGAGGACCGCCTCGAGGGTCAGATCGTTGACGATGTTGATCGCGGGCACGCCGTAGCGCTCCGCGAACGCCCGGTCGACGATCTCCTTCAGCGACACGACAGGCATGGGATCCTCCTCGTTCCACGCTCAGCGTAGGCAGGAGGCGCCGCGCGCCGACACGGGGAGTTCCCCCACCGGTGCGGGTAGGGATTCCCCTCACCGGCGCACGGTCAGCGGCGGCCCGACGAGAGCGCGGCGAGCACCGTGCGGTTGGCCGCGCCGGTCTTGCGCAGCAGCGCGCCGACGTGCTTCTCCACGGTCTTGACGGAGATGTGGAGCGCGGACGCGATCATCTTGTCGGGCATCCCCTGTTCCACCAGCGCACGCACCTCGCGCTCGCGCACGGTCAGCGGCTCCTCGCCGCCGGTGAGGGAGACGGCGAACCGGGAGAGGAACTCGGGGCTGAGCAGGAGGTCCCCGCGAGCCGCGGCCACCACCGTCCGGGCGATGGCGGCGGGATCGGCCGTCGCCTCGACGAAACCGGCCGCCCCGACCCGTGTCCCGCCGAGCAGGCGATCGTCGGTCACCGAGCCGATCAGGAGGACGACCCGAGCCTCGTCGTCGGCCGCGCGCAGGTGAGAGGTCAGCTGGACCCCGTCGACATGGGGAAGGTCGAGGTCGGCCAGCACGACGTTCGGTCGCAGCAGGTCGTAGGCCTCGACGGCCGCTTGCGCGTCGGCGACCTCGGCGACCACCTGGATGTCCGGCTCCGCCAGCGCGAGCGACCGCACCAGTCCCGACCGGATCAACGGGTTCGCATGCGCGACGAGTACGCGCCAGCGTGCGTGCACGCGGTCGCCCACCACCGCCGCGACGGGCAGCTCGGCCCGGACGCGTGTGCCCCACTGCGGCGTCGACTCGATGTGGATGCTGCCGCCGAGGTGCTCGGCGCGGGCCGCGAGACCCTGGAGGCCGAGGCCGCGGAGGGGCCGCGCGGGGGCCTTCGCGAGACCGCCGACATCGAAGCCGCGCCCGTCGTCCTCGACGAGGGCGGTCACCTCCCGCTCGCCGTAGACGATGCCGACGCGCACCTGTCGGGCGGACGCGTGCTCGACCACGTTGGTCAACGACTCCTGCACGATCCGGAAGAGCTGGCGGACCGTCTCCGGAGCCAGCGGGGCCGGCTCGCCCACGACGACCAGCCGGGTCGTCAGTCCCGCCGCGGACTCCGCCCAGGCCAGCTCGAGCGCGATCGCCTCGCCCAGGGAGCGGCCGTCCAACTGCTCGGGGCCGAGACCGAGGACCGTCCGCTGCGTCTCGCTCAGCGCGGAGCGGGCCGCACGGCGGGCCTGGGTCAGAGCATCGCGCGGATCGTCGCCCATCGCCGTCCGGCGCTCGGCCTCGTCCAGTCGGAGCAGGATGTCGGCCAGGCCGCGGCCCACGGTGTCGTGCACCTCGCGGACGACACGTTCGCGCTCGCTGGCGACGGCGGCCTCCTGCGCGCGCTCCGCGGCGACGGCGTGCAGCCGGGCGTTGGTGATGGCGATGCCCGCGTGCGCCGCGAAGCTCTCGATGAGCTGGGTCTCCGGGACGCTGAACCGGCGTTCGGGATCGCGGCTGAAGACCACGAGGGCGCCGATGATCGCGCCGTTCCAGCGGATCGGCACCCCGATGGTGGCGTGGAGCAGGTCGCGGTCGGCGCCCTCGATGTGGCCGCCGCGCACCTGCGCGTACTCGTCGAACACGACGGTTGCGCGTGCCCGGACGACCTCGCCCGTGACGCCTTCGCCCAACGGGAAGGTCGCGCCCGAACGGCATCCCACTCCCAGGTCGGCGTCCTTGCGATAGGTGCCGGCCGTCTCGTCCACGGTGCAGATCGACCCGCTGTCGCAACCGAGCAGCTCGAGGGTGTGGCGCAGGATCCTCTCGAGCAGCGGCTCGAGGGCGAAATGGCCGGCCAGATCCTCTGCCAGCGCGGCGAGGGCGTCGAACGGGGCGCTCTGATTCGGTTTCGGGTTCTCGGCTTTCATGCGGTCCTGGTCCTCATCGACGTCGACGGCGATGCCGTCTCCATCATGCGCCCGCGGGCAGCCGCCCCGCCACCCCGCTCGTCAGGCGCGCGGGGCGGGCGGTGCTCCGGGCGCATCCGGCGCGTCCGCGGGCGGCTCCGGTGCTGCGGGAGGCTGCGGCGCCGGCGGCTGCCAGGCCGGGGGCGGGTCGCTCGGGTGCGGCGCGGCCGGCGGGTCGCTCGGGTGCTGCACGGCCGCCTGCGGCTGCTCGACGGCCACACCGTCGAGCAGGTTGCGGGCCCGGTTGCCCAGGTCGCCGTCGACGAGCACCGAGTAGCTGGTGGCGATCACCTGCATGACCGAGGTGTAGTCCTTGCGGCGCCGGTTGATGGCGTACGAGACGATGCCGAACAGCATCCCGAAGCCGGCGCCGATGAGCACCGCGGCGATGACGAACGCGAAGCTGACCGTCGGCGAGAAGATGACGAGCAGCAGCCCGAAGAAGATGCCGAGCCAGGCGCCCGAGGCGGCTCCCGCGATGGCCACGCGCCCCCAGGAGAGCTTGCCGGTCACCCGCTCGACGCTCTTGAGGTCGCTGCCGATGATCGAGACTTTGTCCACCGGGAAGTCGGCGCGGGCGAGCACATCGACGGCCTCCTGGGCGGCGGGGTACGTGTCGAACGTCGCCACCACCTCGCCGCGCGGGAGGGTCGGGAAGAGCATCCGGTTGCGGCCGCCGAGAGGGCTTGGGCTGGTCATCCACCCATTGTCCCATTCTCACGGTCCGTGCGGCGGGAAGGGCATAGGTTTATACACGTGAGTGCCACCAGGATCTTCGTCGCCCGGCTCGTCGGGACCAGCGTCTTCGACCCGGTCGGCGACCGGGTCGGACGTGTGCGCGATGTGCTGGTGGTCTACCGCAAATCGGATCCGCCGACGGTCGTCGGCCTCGTCGTCGAGATCCCCGGCAAGCGCCGGGTCTTCGTCTCCATCGGCCGTGTCACGAGCATCTCCCCGGGGCAGATCATCACGACCGGTCTCATCAACGTGCGCCGGTTCGAGCAGCGCGGCGGTGAGGTGCGAGTCATCGCCGAGCTGTTGGGCCGCAAGGTCGACTTCGTCGACGGCAGCGGCGAGGCCACCATCGAGGACGTCGCCATCGAGGAGTCCGCGACGGGCGAGTGGGCGGTCGGCCAGCTCTTCGTGCGGCGGCCCAAGACCGGATCGTCGCCGTTCGGCAAGGGCCCGACGACGTTCGCCACCTGGGACGAGGTGCGCGAGCGCCTCCGCGTCGGCGAGGCCCAGTCGGCGGAGCAGCTGATCGCCACCTACTCCGAGCTCAAGCCCGCCGACCTGGCGAACACCCTCCTCGACCTGCCGCCCCAGCGCATGCTGGAGGTGGCGGAGGAGCTCCCCGACGACCGCCTCGCCGACGTCCTCGAAGAGATGCCCGAGAGCGAGCAGGTGCAGATCCTCGCCCAGCTCGACGACGACCGCGCCGCCGACGTGCTCGACCAGATGGAGCCCGACGACGCGGCCGACCTCATCGCCCAGCTCTCGGACGAGCGCGGCGAGCACCTCCTGGAGCTGATGGAGCCGGAGGAGGCGGAGGACGTCCGCATGCTGCTCAGCTACGCCCCCGACACCGCGGGCGGCCTGATGACCACGGAGCCGATCATCGTGTCGGCCGATGCGACGGTGGCCGAGGGCCTCGCGCTCATCCGCCGTCACGAGCTCGCGCCGGCGCTCGGCGCCGCCGTGTGCGTCACGCTGCCGCCCTACGAGCCGCCCACCGGACGGTTCCTGGGCATCGTGCACTTCCAGCGGATGCTGCGCTACCCGCCGCACGTGCGTCTCGGCACCCTGCTCGACCCGAGCCTGGAGCCGGTCACCGGCGACACGTCCGCCGCCGAGGTCTCGCGCATCCTGGCCAGCTACAACCTCGTGTCGGTCCCCGTGGTCGACGACAAGCACCGGCTCGTCGGGGTGGTGACCATCGACGACATCCTCGACTACCTGCTCCCCGACGACTGGCGGAGTCAAGACGAGGACGAGCCCGTGAAACGCACGGCCCCGTCCGACGAGACCGGCAGCATCCCCATCGTGAACGGAAGGAGGGGTTCGAGTGGCACGAGGTAAGCAGGACACCCGTCTCGACGCACCGAAAGGGCTGCGCACGCCGGTCCTCGGGCCCTCGTCGCGCCGGGGGCGTGCCGACCAGAGCGACCGGTTCGGCCGGTTCACCGAGTGGATCGCGCGCGCCATGGGCACGCCGTGGTTCATCCTCGGCCTCACCGTCTTCGTCGTCGCGTGGATGGCGTGGAACACCCTCCTCCCGACCGCGTGGCGCTTCGACTCGGCGGCTCTGGGCTTCATCGCCCTGACCCTGGTGCTGTCGCTCCAGGCCTCCTACGCCGCGCCGCTCATCCTGCTCGCGCAGAACCGGCAGGACGACCGCGACCGCGTGCAGATCGAGCAGGACCGGCAGCGGGCCGAGCGCAACCTGGCCGACACGGAGTACCTGGCGCGCGAGGTCGTCGCTCTGCGGCTCGCCGTGAGGGATATGGCGACGAAGGACTTCATCCGGGCCGAGCTGCGCGCCCTCCTCGAAGACCTCGAGGAGCGCGACGCGGGCGAGGGCGAGACGACCCGTGCCTGAGCTGGCGGACGCCGTCGGGCGTGCGCTGGCCGCCGTGCTCGACCCCGAGATCCGCAAGCCGATCACCGAGCTCGACATGGTGGGCGGGGTGGAGGTCGCACCCGACGGCCACGCGACGGTCGGCATCAAGCTGACGATCGTCGGCTGCCCCGCCGCCGACGCGATCGAGCGGGATGTGCGCGCCGCGACGACGAGCGTCCCCGGAGTGACGGACGTGACCGTGGACGTGTCCGTCATGACTGCGGCCGAGCGGCGCGCCCTGACCGAACGGCTCCGGGGCGGTGCAGCGGCACGGACCGCCCAGTTCGGGCCCGACTCGCTCACCCGCGTCTACGCCGTCACGAGCGGCAAGGGCGGAGTCGGCAAGTCGACGGTGACCGCTAACCTCGCCGTCGCCCTCGCCGAACGGGGCCTGCGCGTCGGGATCGTCGACGCGGACGTGCACGGGTTCTCCATCCCGGGAGTGCTGGGCATGACCGATGAGAACGGCGTCGCCCCGCGGCCGACCCGGGTGGACGACATGATCCTCCCGCCCGTCGCCTACGGCGTGAAAGTGGTGTCGATCGGGATGTTCGTCGACTCCGCGTCGGCCGCCGTCGCCTGGCGCGGTCCGATGCTCCACCGCACCATCCAGCAGTTCCTCGGCGACGTGTTCTTCGGCGACCTCGACATCTTGTTGCTCGACCTGCCGCCCGGCACCGGCGACGTGGCGATCTCGGTCGGCCAGCTGCTCCCCCAGGCCGAGGTGCTCGTGGTGACCACCCCCCAGCCGGCCGCGGCCGACGTGGCGGAGCGCAGCGGCGTCGTCGCGCGGCAGACCGGTCAGAAGGTCGTCGGCGTGATCGAGAACATGGCCGGGCTGGTGCAGCCGGACGGCAGCATCCTCGACCTGTTCGGCAGCGGAGGCGGCGCGGAGGTCGCACGGCGGCTGTCCGCCGGACAGGACGACGAGGTTCCGCTTCTCGCCTCGGTTCCGCTCAGCATCCCGCTGCGGGCAGGCGGGGATGCGGGCGCGCCCATCGTCGTCACCGATCCCGGCGATCCCGCCGCCGCGGCCATCCGCAGCGTCGCCGAGCGCCTCGCCACGCGGGCGCGGGGACTCGCCGGCCGCAAGCTCGGCCTCTCCCCGAGGAGCTGAGCGTGGCGGCCGTCGCGATCGTCCAGCTCGTCCTCATCGGCCTGCTCGCCGGTGAGGAGCTCATCGTGCGCTGGGGCGTGCAGCCCGCGCTCCGGTCCCTGCCCGACGACGCGCACGTGCGTGCTCGGATCGCGCTCGTGAAGCGGCTGAAGGTCGTGGTGCCGGCCATCATGGTGCCGACCGTGCTCGCGTCGATCGCTCTGCTCGTCGTCGCCGGCGGCTCGGCCGGCCTGGCATGGCGGATCGCCGGTGCGGCCGCGCTGCTGGTCTTCGTGCTCGCGTCATTCCTCGGCACGGTGCCGATCAACATCGGCGTGAACGACTGGGATCCCGCCCGGCCGCCCGCCGACTGGCGTGCGGTCGTGGCACGCTGGGAGCGGATCGACGTGCTGCGGTCGAGCGCGGCGGTGCTCGCTTTCGTGCTGTTCGCGATCGCGGTCGGCGTCGCGCTGCCCTGAGCGCGGGGCGCTAGACCGGTTCGACGATCCGGGCGAGCAGTTCGACCAGCAGCCGCTCGGTCAGGGGCCGCGGCAGCGCCTCGATGAGTGCGAGCAGCGGCGCCTGCTCGTCGGGGAGCCGGCCGTCGCCTCCCCCGCCGATACCGACCGCCTGCAGCACCGCCGCGGCGGTGTCCGAGTCGAGCGGGCCGTCCGCGATCCCCGGCGGGAGGGCGCCCAGCAGCACGGTGGGATCGACCGGCGGCACGCCGCGCACCTCGTCCGCCGCGCCGCGCAGCGCACCCTCCAGCTCGTCCAGACGGCTGCCGGTGACGGGCGTGATGGTGAGGTGCGTCGTGTGCGGCAGGTGCGTGCCGTCCTCTTGCGTGAGCCCGGGCTGGAGCTGCAGGTGCCAGCCGCGCAGCCGGGCGCGGTCGGCCCAGTGGTGCGGATCGACGCGACGGTCGGCCGGGAGCGCCTCGTCGGTCGTCACAGCCAGCAGCGGGCCGGTCGGTTCACCGAGGACCCGGAGCCCTTCGATGTCGGCGATCAGGTCGGCGAGCGCCGCCGTCGAGCGGCGGCACGAGTCGGCCAGCTCGGCCAGCCCGCGTGCGCCGAGCGCCTGGATGATCGCCCACGAGGCCGCCAGCGCTGCGGCCGACTTGGACCCGAGCAGCGTGGGATTGACGACCGGGTAGCCGGGCCACCCCGTCGTCGCGAAGTACTGCAGGCGCTGACGGTCGCGCCCGCGCTGGAGGAGCACGCTCGCCCCCTTGGGCGCATAGCCGAACTTGTGGAGGTCGGCGGAGATGCTCGTGACCCCCGGCACGCGGAAGTCCCACAGCGGCAGCGCGGCGCCGTCGGCGTCGCGCCAGAACGGCAGGATCCAGCCGCCGATGCAGCCGTCGACGTGCAGGGCGACCCCGGCCTCGTCACAGGCCGCCGCGACGGTCTCGACGGGATCGAGCGTCCCGAAGGGATACGAGGGCGCCGACACGACGACCAGCGCGACGTCGGGTGCGAGCCGGGACAGCAGGCGGTCCGGGTCGATCCGGCCGGTCGCGGGGTCGACGGGAACGAGGTCGAGGGCGAGGTCGAAGTACTCCGCGGCCTTCTGGAACGCGGCGTGGACGGTCACCGGGGCGAGCAGGCGGGCCCGCCCCTCCCCTCCGGCGGCCCGCCAGGCGTCCCTGGCGGTCTTGACGGCCAGGAGGCAGGACTCCGTGCCCCCGGAGGTGACGGACCCGACGACGTCGTCGCCCCCGTGGAGGAGCTCGCGGGCGAAGCCGATCACCTCCCGTTCCATGACGGCCACCGAGGTGAACGTCGTCGGGTCGAGCCCGTTGACCGGCTGCACGAGGCGCATCGCCTCCGCGGCGAGCTCGTCGATCTCGGCCACACCGGAGTCGTAGACGTAGCTGAGCACGTGGCCGCCGTGGGTCGGCGCATCGGCCGTACGCAGGGCGGCGAGTCGGGCGAGGACCGCCCGGGCGTCAAACGAGACCATCGATGTCGTCCTTCCGGAGACGGTAGCGGCTGAGGGGGAGGAGGCTGAGGGCGAGGAGGGCGGCGGGCACGGCGCTGAAGGCGAGCACGATGCCGGCGACCGCGGCGGCCGGCTGCGTCGCACCGGCGACCAGGGCGGTGGGATCGGACGACCGCACGACATAGCCGGTGACGGCCAGCACGATCGTGAGGACCGTCGCACCGAGCGCCATGCCCGTCGTCTCGCCCGCGGTCCACATGCCGCCGAAGGTCCCGGCGCGTCCCGGGCCGTTGCGGCGAGCGTCGTGCGAGATCACGTCGGGGAGCATGGCCATCGGCAGGGACTGCATTCCGGCGTAGGCGGCGCCGGCCAGCGCGACCGGGAGGTAGACCCACTCCCCCGGCGCCCAGAGCAGCGCCACCATCGACAGGGCGGCGAGACCGAAGAGCGCGCTCGCAGCGAAGAAGCCGCGCTCCTTGCCCACGCGACGGGCGATGACGCCCCACAACGGCGTGACGATGAGCGCCGGCCCGATCAGGGCGAGGAAGAGGAAGGTGACGGCGTCCTCCGAGTGCAGCACCCAGGTCGCGACGTAGTTGGCGCCGGCCAGCATGAGACCGGTCGCGAGGCCCTGGAGCAGGAAGGTCAGGAGCAGGGCGCGGAACGGCTGGCTGTCGCGCAGCACGCGCACGCCGGCGGCGTAGTTCGTGCGGAGCGTCGTGAGGATCGGCTCCCGCGGCGGTGCGACCGTCGCGGGAGCGTGCCGCGGGGCGACGAAGGCGGAGATCAGCATCCCGGCCCCGATCACGACGCCGGCGATCAGCGCCATCACGGGATAGCCGCCCAGGGACCGCAGCGCCGGGCCTCCCGCACCGAACAGCAGGATCGCGAGGGTCAGCACGACGACACGCCAGGTCAGCAGCCGGGTGCGCTCGTCGTAGCCGCTCGCCAGCTCGGCGGGCAGCGCGATGTACGGCACCTGGAAGAGGCTGAACGAGGTCGCGGTGAGGACGAACGCGATCAGCACCCACGCCGCCGCCGGCACCTCCGGCACGCCGTGCGGCACGGCGAAGGTGAGCAGGAAGAAGACCGGGAGGGTGATCGCGCCCAGCACCATCATCGGGCGGCGCGACCCGCGCACGGCCAGCATCCGGTCGCTGCGGGCGCCGATCACCGGGTCGATGATCACATCCCACACCTTCGCGACCGTGACGACGACACCCGCGACCAGCGCGGCCACACCGAGGCTGTCCGTCAGGTAGTAGACCAGCACGAGCCCGGGAAGCGTCGAGAAGCCGCCGGTGCCGAGGGAGCCGATGGCGTAGCGCGCGACCGTCGGCCGGGTGAGCGTCTGCTCCGATGCGATCATGTCGGCATCGTATTGGATGCGCGGCCCCGCCAGCTCGCGACAGACTCGACACTTCTCACCCGCGCGAACCCACTTTGCTGTAGCACTTCGCTACACTGGGTGCATGGGTCACACGATGCCGATGCGGATGGACGGCGACTTGTTCGAGGCCGCCAAGGCCGTCGGCGCGGTAGCCAGCCGCAGCGCCGCGCAGCAGATCAGCCACTGGGCGAGGATCGGACGCGAGCTCGAAGCGTCTCCGGGCACGAGCCAGCGTGACATCCAGCGGGTGCTCGCGGGAGACGCGGCCTATGACGATCTCGGGGAGCGCGGCCAGGCCATCGTGCGGGCGATCTGGGACGAAGAGATGAGCAAGCGTCTCGCTCGCCTGGATCTCGCCGCGGAGTTCACACAGGCCGGACGATCCTGGACCGACGCAGACGAGAACGGCGACGCGGTCGTCCGAGACGGCACCACCGGCGCCTGACACGTGCCCGTCCTCCATCTGCTCGCCGGCCCCAACGGCTCCGGCAAGTCCACCTATGTCGATCGTCTTCTCGGGCCCGTGACCCGTCTCCCCTTCGTGAACGCGGATGTGATCGCCGCCGAACGATGGCCGGATGCTCAAGCCGCGCATGCCTACGATGCCTCGCGGGCCGCAGCCGAGGAACGGTCTCGGCTTCTCGAGAAGGGCACGTCCTTCATCACCGAGACGGTCTTCAGCCACCCCAGCAAGCTCGAGCTCCTCGATGCGGCGCTTTCTCGCGGATACCTGGTGCATCTGCATGTGATGCTCGTCCCCGTCGAGGTGAGCGTGCGCCGCGTGGCCGAGCGGGTGCGCGCCGGCGGACACGATGTGCCCGAGCAGAAGATCCGCGACCGGCACGCACGGTTGTGGCACCTCGTCGCGCGCGCACGATCGAGTGCTGACCGAACCGAGTTCTTCGACAACGGCAGTGCGCGCAGTCCGTTCCGCCTCGTCGCCACGTACGAGCATGGTCTTCCACTCGGCGAGCCGGACTGGCCGTCGTGGGCTCCGACCGCGCTCCGCGCCGACGCGGGCTAGGTGGATTCGGCGTCGAACGGGGGCAGGGCGCCGGCGGGCAGGGCACGGCGGGCGGCGGCGACGGGGCTCGCGGGCTTGATGGCGCTCGACGGTGCCGGGGCGTCCTCGAGGAGGGCCTCGCGGATGATGCGGCGCGGGTCGTACTGCCGCGGGTCGAGCTTCTTCCAGTCGACCTCGTCGAACTCCGGGCCCATCTCGTCGCGCATGCGCGTCTTCGCGCCGTTCGCGAAGTCGCGCAGCGATCGCACGAACTGACCCAGCTTGCCGGCGTAGAGCGGCAGGCGCTCGGGACCGATGACGAACGCTGCGATCACCGCCACGATGAGCAGCTTGTCAAAGGTCAGTCCGAACACGGGTCAAGAGTATCGCGCCTGGCGTGCGCGGAAGCTGGGTTCGCGGGCCGTATCCTGGACCGGAGGCAAGGAGCACTGTGTCAGACAAGGACTCGAACTGGAGATTCTCCGACGATGTGATCGTCGAGAGCGACGTGATCGTGCGGGCACGCCAGCAGTCGCTGGAGCTGGGAGTCGAGCCGATCGCCCCGAGCACCGGCGCGCAGGCGGCCATCGTGGTCGCCGCGACCGCTGCGCAGAACATCGTGGAGATCGGCACCGGCGTCGGCGTCTCCGGCCTCTGGCTGCTGACGGGCGGGTCGAACGCCCAGCTCACCTCCATCGATCAGGAGCTCGACCACCAGCAGCACGCGCGGACCTTCTTCACCGAGGCCGGCGTCGCGTCGAACCGCGTCCGGCTCATCACGGGGCGCGCTCTCGACGTGCTGCCGCGCATGAACGAGAACTCCTACGACATCGTCTTCATCGACGCCGACCCGCAGTCGGTGATCGAGTACGTCGAGCACGGCCTGCGCCTGGTGCGCCCGGGCGGCACCGTCCTCGTGGCCCACGCACTGTGGCGCGGACGGGTGGCGGACCCGGCCGCGCGCGACGACGTCGCCACCGGTTTCCGCACGCTCATCACCGAGACCGCGCGCTCCGGCGCCGTGATCAGCGCCCTCTCCCCCGCGGGCGACGGGCTGCTTCAGCTCACCAAGCTCGCCCAGTAGAAACGACGAACGGACCCTGACTGCTCAGGGTCCGTTCTTTCGTGTTCTGGTTCAGGAGGCACTCACGACGCTCGCCAGAGCGTCGTGGAGTTCTTTGGCTTCCGCGTCGTTGACGGAGACCACCAGTCGTCCGCCACCTTCGAGCGGCACACGCACGATGATGAGCCGTCCCTCCTTCACAGCCTCCATTGGCCCGTCCCCGGTCCTCGGCTTCATGGCCGCCATGCAGCTCCCCTTTCGTGGATGTCCCCCTATTATCCGACATCGGCGCCGACCTGTGGAAATCGAGAGCGTACGCCGAAGGTCGCAGAGATCACGGCGGCGACCAATCGGCACCCGCGACACCCCAGCAGATCGCGATCCAGCCGACCTGCATGGCGACGAAGAGCACGACCATCCCGACCCGGTAGACGCGACTGCGTGGCAGCGCCAGAGCGCCGAGCAGCGGGAAGAGCGGCATCAGGAGGCGGAACGTGCTCGACTGGGGGAAGAACACGGCGAAGAGGTACACCGAGTACGCGATCACCCAGAAGAGCAGGTCGGGGCCGAGCCGGCGCACCGCGGGCGAGAACAGCAGCACGACGTACAGCGCAACGATGACGACGAGGACCGCGATGCCCAGCCAGCCGGGCAGGCCGAGCATGACGGTCGACCACCACTCGGCCCCCTGGAACCACGGGGCGAACGGGACGAGGTGGACGTATCCGATGTACGCGGCGCGCCAGGCGAGCTCGGTGTCGGTGTAGGCCGTCCACGACCCCGTCGCGATCCCCGCGATCACCGGCCAGGCGAGGCCGGCCAGCCCGCTGAACACCGCCAGGGACACACTGAGCACCCGCTCCCGGACCGGGAACGGGTCCTCGCGGCGGCGTACCCAGCGGTAGACGACGTGGAGGCCGAGGGCGAGGGCGAACGCGAGCCCGCTCGGCCGGGTGAAGGCCATCACCAGGGTGACCGGGAACAGCCAGCCGTACCGCCGCTCCACGAGCAGCAGCAGCGCGACCGCGACCAGCAGGATGTAGAGCGACTCGGCGTAGGCGAGCTGGAAGAGCGGCGACACCGGCGCGACGCAGAACAGCACGATCGCGAAGAGAGCGGTGGACTCCGAGAGCCCGACCCGGCGCAGCAGCCGGTGCAGGACGAGCGCGGCGCCCGCCGCGCAGGCGACCGACACCAGCACCGCCGCGGGCGCCCACGAGAGCCGCGTCACGAACATCACGGCGTCGACGACGCCCGGGTACACCGGCATGAACGCCCAGGCGTTCTCGGTGACGTGGACCCCGTCGGTCGGCAGCGTCGACGGATAGCCCGAGACGGCGACGATGTTGTACCAGAGGCCGTCCCAGATGGTCGCGAACGAGAAGTAGTCGGGCTTCGGGCCGGTCCAGGGGTTCTGCCCCTGGTTGGCCGCGAAGATCAGCAGGATGATCGTCGTGACGACGCGGCTGGCGACGAAGATCGCGAGCACCCGGACCCACCAGAGGGTCCACCATCGAGCAGGCTGCGCCGCGGAGTGGACCGCGGCGGCCGGCTCAGCGGGCGCCGGAGCCGGTGAGCCAGGCACGGAGTCCCGCCTCCACCGCGACGATCTGCTCCACGTCGACGCGCTCGTCGTCGGCATGCGCCTTCAGCGGATCGCCCGGGCCGTAGTTGACAGCGGGGATGCCGAGGGCGCTGAACCGCGCGACGTCCGTCCAGCCGTACTTCGGCTTGGCGACGCCGCCGACCGCGGCGACGAACTCCTGCGCGAGCGGAGCGTCCAGCCCGGGCCGTGCGCCGTCCGCCCGGTCGACGACCGTGATGTCGTAGTCGCCGAACAGCTCGTGCATGTGGTCGATGGCCTCCTGGGAGCTGCGGGAGGGCGCGAACCGGTAGTTGATGTGGACCATGCACTCGTCGGGGATGATGTTGCCCGCGATGCCGCCGGAGATCCCGACCGCGTTGAGCCCCTCGCGGTACACGAGACCGTCGACCTCCACCTCGCGCGCCTGGTAGGCGGCGAGGATGTCGAGGATGGGCGCCGCCTTGTGGATGGCGTTGTCGCCGACCCAGCCGCGGGCCGAGTGCGACCGCAGCCCGTAGGTGCGGACCTCCACGCGCAGGTTGCCGTTGCAGCCGCCCTCGACGACGCCGTTGCTCGGTTCGCCGAGGATCGCGAAGTCGCCGACGAAGAGGTCGGGCCGGTTGCGCGACAGCCGGTTGAGACCGTTGAGCTCGGCGTTGACCTCCTCGTGGTCGTACCACATCCAGGTCACGTCGATCGCGGGGTCGGTGAGCTCGGCGGCGAGCTTGAGCTGCACGGCCGTTCCGGCCTTCATGTCGACGGTGCCGCGCCCCCACAGGTAGGTGATGCCGCTCTCGGTCTCGAACCGGGTCGGCAGGTTGTCGTTGAGCGGAACGGTGTCGATGTGACCGGCGATGATCGCGCGGCGCTCGCGGCCGAGGTTCGTGCGGGCGACGATGGTGTCGCCATCCCGGATCACCTCGAGGTGGGCGAGACCGGAGAGGGCCGCCTCGATCGCGTCGGCGAGCTCCTTCTCGTTTCCTGACACGGACTCGATGTCGCAGATCTGGCGGGTGAGGTCGGTGGAGGTGGCGGTGAGGTCGAGAGGCACCCTACTAATCTAGAGCCATGCCTTCCGAGATTGCTGACGAGTCCGCCGCGCCCGCCACCGCCCGCACCGCCTGGGGCTACGGGCTCGCGACCGTCGCCGGCGACGGCACGGTGCTCGACACCTGGTTCCCCTCCCCGCAGCTCGGCCGCATCCCGGCCGGACGCGAGCCGTGGATCGCCCCGGCCGACCTGGAGGCCCTGGCCGGCGAGGACGCCCGTCGCAACGTGCGCATCGACACCGTCACGGTCGAGATCGACCTGGACGCCGCACCGGCCTCGACGCCCGATGCGTACCTGCGTCTGCACCTCCTCTCGCACCTGCTCGCCGCGCCGAACACCCTGAATCTCGACGGCGTCTTCGGCCACCTGCCGATCGTCACCTGGACGAACGCCGGCCCGGTGCTCCCGGCCGACTTCGACCGCCTCCGCCCCGCACTGCAGCGGGCAGGGATCCACGTCACGGGCATCGACAAGTTCCCGCGGCTGCTCGACTACGTGACTCCCGACCGGGTCCGCATCGCCGATGCGTCGCGCGTGCGACTCGGCGCGCACCTGGCACCCGGCACGACCGTGATGCACGAAGGCTTCGTCAACTTCAACGCGGGTACGCTCGGCTCCTCGATGGTCGAGGGCCGCATCTCGCAGGGCGTCGTCGTGGGCGACGGCTCGGACATCGGCGGCGGCGCCTCCATCATGGGCACCCTCTCCGGCGGCGGCACGCAGCGCGTCGCGATCGGCGAGCGGGCGCTGCTGGGAGCGAACTCCGGAATCGGCATCTCGATCGGCGACGACTCGGTCGTCGAGGCGGGTCTCTACGTCACGGCCGGCACGAAGGTCGTCGTCGTCGACTCCGCACCGACCGCGGATGGACGGCCGCAGACGATCAAGGCCGTCGAGCTCTCGGGCGTTCCCGGGCTGCTCTTCCGCCGCAACTCCGTCTCGGGCGCCGTCGAGGTGCTGCGCCGCGCCGGCTCGGGCGTCGAGCTCAACGCGGCGCTGCACGCCTGACGACACCTCCCCCTGACGGCTCCGGCGGTCACACCAGGGCGAGCACCGACGCCGGGTCGTTCAGGATGCGGCCCACGTCGGCAAGCAGCCGGGAGGCCTGCTGACCGTCGACGATCCGGTGGTCGAACGACAGCGCCAGCGTGAGCACATCGCGCAGTGCGATGCCGCCGTCGTGCTCCCACGGCTGACGCCGGACCGCGCCCAGGGCAAGGATGGCCGCCTCCCCCGGCGTCACGATGGGTGTTCCCGCGTCGACCCCGAAGACGCCGACGTTGGTGATCGTGATCGTGCCGCCGGAGAGTTCCGCAGGCGCCGTACGTCCTGCTCGGGCCGTCTCCGCCAGCGTGCGGACCGCACCGGCGAGGTCGGCGAGCGGGAGCAGGTCGGCATCCCGCACCACCGGCACGAGCAGGCCGCGTGGCGTGGCGGCTGCGATGCCGAGATGCACGGCACCCGACTGCACGATCTCCTGAGCGGCGTCGTCCCATCGGGAGTTCACCTCCGGCGTGCGGCGGATCGCGAGGCAGAGCGCCTTGGCCACGACGGCGAGCAGGCCGGGACGGGCCTCGTCGTCCGCGGTCCGTGCGCGCAGACGCTCGACGAGCTCCGACGTCGCCGTGACGTCGACGGTGAGGAAGACGGTGGCCTGCGGCGCGGTGAACGCGCTGCGGACCATCGCCTCGGCGGTCGCCTTGCGCACGCCCTTGATCGGGATGCGCACCTCGCCGCGCGCCGGCGCGGTCGATGCCGCGGAGGCCGGGAGACGCTCCGACCCGCCGGACGCAGCGGGAGCGGCCGACGCCACGGCGTCGAGATCCTGACGGGTGATCAGGCCGCGCGCGCCCGTCCCCGTGACGGCTCCGAGGTCGATGCCGCGCTCGCGGGCCAGCCTGCGGACCGGCGGGGTCGCCAGCGGCCGCTCGGCCACGGCGACAGGTGTCGGAGCGGGCGCGGCGACGGCGGCGGGCTCTGCCGGCTCCGGCCGGGCCAGTCCCGGTCGCGCACGCCGTGCGGGCCGGGTCGTCGCGTCCGGTCGCGCGCCATAGCCGACGAGCGTCGGCTCGGGCGCGTCCGACCGGTCGTCCGGTGCCGGCGCAGGCGCCTCCTCCGGCTCGGCTCCCGCCACCTCGAAGGCGACGAGGGGCTCCCCCACTGCGACCGTCACGCCCGGTTCGACGTACAGCCGCGAGACGCGTCCGTCGTACGGCGCGGGCAGCTCTACGAGCGCCTTCGCCGTCTCGACCTCCGCGATGATCTGGTTCAGGTGCACGCTGTCGCCGACCGAGACCTTCCAGCTGACCAGCTCCGACTCCGTGAGGCCTTCGCCGAGATCCGGCAGCGAGAAGTCCTTGACCGCCATCAGTCCTCCACCCCCGAGAGCGAGTTCGGCCGGTCCATCGCACGGTCGATGCCGTCCAGGATGCGGTCGAGGTCGGGCAGGTGCGCGCCCTCCAGCCGCGCCGCCGGGTAGGGGATGTCGTGCCCGGTGACCCGCACCGGGGCGTGCTCGAGCTGGTAGAAGCAGCGTTCGGTGATCGAGGCCGAGATCTCCGCCCCGAGCCCTCCGGAGAGGGCGGCCTCGTGCGTGACCACCAGGCGCCCGGTCTTGCGGACGGACGCGACCACGGTGTCCAGGTCGAGGGGCGAGAGCGAACGCAGGTCGATCACTTCGACCGATACGCCCTCGTCTCCGGCGGCGACCGCGGCGTCCCGTGCGAGCTGCACCAGCCCGCCGTAGGTGACCAGGGTCACGTCGCCACCGGTCGCGACCACGCGCGCCGTGCCCATCGGGCGGGCGTCCGCCAGAGCGGAGTCGACATCCACCTCGCCCTTGGCGTGGTAGCGGCGCTTCGGCTCGAAGTAGAGCACGGGGTCGTCGGAGGCGATGGCCTGCTGGATGAGCGTGTACGCGTCCTGCGGGTCGGAGGGGCTCACCACCCGCAGTCCCGCCGCGTGCGCGAAGTACGCCTCGGGCGAGTCGGAGTGGTGCTCGGCCGCGCCGATGCCCCCCGCGAACGGCACGCGGATCGTGATCGGCATGCGCACCGCGCCGTCGGTGCGGTAGTGCATGCGCGCGACCTGGCTGACGATCTGGTCGAACGCCGGGTAGACGAAGCCGTCGAACTGGATCTCGACCACCGGCCGGTAGCCGCGGAACGCCATCCCGACCGCCGTGCCCAGGATGCCGGACTCGGCCAGCGGCGAATCCATCACCCGGCGCGGGCCGAACTCGGTCTGCAGGCCGTCCGTCACGCGGAACACGCCGCCGAGCGTGCCGATGTCCTCTCCCATCAGCACCACGTGGGGGTCGTTCGCCAGGGCGGTGCGGAGACCCGCGTTGATGGCCTTCGCCATCGTGAGCGTCGTCATCGACCGTCACCGCCGACGAACGTGCGGAGGTACCGCGAGTAGTGGTCGCGCTGGCGGGCGAGCCCGGTGTGCGGCTCCGCGTAGACGTTGTCGAACACGGTGAGCGGGTCGGGGTCGCGCAGGGCGAGGCAGCCGGCGCGCATCTCGGCGGCGACGCTGTCCGCCTTCGCGTGGATGCTCGTGAGGCGCGACTCGTCGAGCCGTCCCTGCGCGTCGAGGTGGGCCTCCACCCGGGCGATCGGATCGCGGCCGCGCCACTCGTCCAGCTCCGCGGGGTCGCGGTAACGGGTGGGATCGTCCGCGGTCGTGTGCGGACCCATCCGGTAGGTGACGGCCTCGATGAACGTCGGACCGCCTCCCGAGCGGGCCCGGTCGAGGGCGGCACGGGAGGCCGCGAGCACCGCCAGCACGTCGTTGCCGTCGACCCGGATGCTCGGCACGCCGAAGCCGGGGGCACGCTCGGAGATCGGGCGCTGCGCCTGCAGGGCGACCGGCTCCGAGATCGCGTACTGGTTGTTCTGGCAGAAGAACACGACGGGCGCGGCGTAGGTCGCGGCGAAGATCAGCGCCTCGTTGACGTCGCCCTCGCTCGTCGCTCCGTCGCCGAAGTAGGCGACGGCGACGGCGTCGGTGCCGTCCGCCTGGATGCCGAGCGCGTAGCCCGTCGCGTGCAGGGTCTGGGCGCCGATGATGACCTGCGGCGTCGCCATGTTGATGTCGTACGGGTTCCAGCCGCTCTGGGTCGTGCCGCGCCATACGCGCAGCAGGTCGACCAGGCCGGCGCCGCGGCAGTAGGCCACGCCGTGCTCGCGGTAGCTGGAGAAGACGAAGTCGTCGGAGCGCAGGGCGCGTCCGGATCCGATCTGAGAGGCCTCCTGGCCGAGGAGGGGCGGCCAGAGGCCCAGCTCGCCCTGGCGCTGCAGCGCGGTCGCCTCGGCGTCGATGCGCCGGATGACCACCATGTCCTCGTAGAGGTCGAGCAGCTGGTCGGCGCCGATGTCCGAGACCCACCCGTCGTACCGGTCGTCGCTCAGCCGCTCCCCCGCCGGCGTCAGGAGCTGGACGGTGTCGGCTCCCGCGGGGAGCCGCACGTCATCGAAGCCGCCGTCGCGGCCGAGGTGCACACCAGGCTGATTGTCGATCGTCACGGTTCACGCAACCTTCACTCTCATGCCCGGGGCGGTCCGCTCGTGACGGGCCGCTCCGGCCTCCGGCCCCTTTGCCGGAATTAATCGGAAGGCTACGCTGCGCGATCAGGACGCACAACCAGCGGCGTGTCGACCGTGCAGCCTGCACTATCCCGTCGCCGTGAGCGGTGCTAGCTTTCACACTATGCGCACGTTCGACAGCACCGACCGCCGCATCCTCGTCGCCCTCGCCGACGAGCCGCGGTCGACCAACGTCTCCCTCGCCGACCGCCTCGGGCTCAGCCGGAACACCGTGCAGGCGCGGGTCTCCGAACTGGAGCGCAGCGGGGCGTTCCTGTCGTTCGAGCGGCGCATCGACGCCCGTGCGGCGGGCTACCCGCTCGCCGCCTATGTGACCGTCCACGTGCAGCAGCAATTGCTCGCCTCCATCGTGGAGCATCTGGCGGGGATCCCCGAGATCGTGGAGGCCCACGGGCTCTCCGGGGCCTCCGACCTCCTGCTGCGCGTGGTGAGCCGAGATGCGGAGGACCTCTTCCGGATCACGGGCGCGATCCAGTCGACGGCGGGCGTCGTGCGCGCCGAGACCTCGCTCGACATGGGCGAGCTCATCCCGTACCGCCTCCGCCCCCTCCTCACCCGCGACTAGCGTCGAGGCGGCGAACTCTTCGCCCCCTCGGCGTTTTTGCGTGTACTTCGTGCCGTCTCGGCGGCCGGGAACGCGCGAAGGCCGCGTCGACCAGAGGTCGGCGCGGCCTTCGTGTGCTGGATCAGCGAGCGGGGATCAACCCTCCGCCGGCTCCGAGGGGCCCTCGGAAGCGGCGTCGCGGCCGTGGGTGTCGGCCTCGTCGGCGATCACCGGGGCGAGCGAGAGCTTGCCGCGGTCGTCGATCTTGGTGATCTCCACCAGGATCTTCTGGCCGACGCCGAGCACGTCCTCGACGTTCTCGACGCGCTTGCCACCGGCGAGCTTGCGCACCTCGGAGATGTGCAGCAGGCCGTCCTTGCCCGGCAGGAGCGAGACGAACGCACCGAACGCGGCGATCTTGACGACGGTTCCGAGGAACTGCTCGCCGATCTCCGGGTTGGTCGGGTTCGCGATCGCGTTGACCTGCGCGCGGGCGGCCTCGGCCGAGGGGCCGTCGACGGCGCCGATGTAGACGGTGCCGTCCTCCTCGATGGAGATGTCGGCGCCGGTCTCGTCCTGGATCGCGTTGATCGTCTTGCCCTTCGGGCCGATCAGCTCGCCGATCTTGTCGACCGGGATCTGGACCGAGATCACGCGGGGCGCGGTCGGGGCCATCTCGTCGGGCGCGTCGATCGCGGCGTTCAGGACGCTGAGGATCGTCGTGCGGGCATCCTTCGCCTGCTTCAGCGCGCCGGCCAGGACCGACGAGGGGATGCCGTCGAGCTTGGTGTCGAGCTGGATGGCGGTGACGAACTCGCTCGTACCGGCGACCTTGAAGTCCATGTCGCCGAGCGCGTCCTCGGCGCCCAGGATGTCGGTGAGGGCCGCGTAGCGGGTCTCACCGTCGACGACGTCGGAGATCAGGCCCATGGCGATGCCGGCGACCGGGGCGCGCAGCGGCACACCGGCGTTCAGCAGCGACAGGGTGGAGGCGCAGACGGAGCCCATCGAGGTCGACCCGTTGGAGCTGAGGGCCTCGGACACCTGACGGATCGCGTAGGGGAACTCCTCGCGGCTCGGCAGCACCGGCACGAGGGCGCGCTCGGCGAGGAAGCCGTGCCCGATCTCGCGACGCTTCGGCGAACCGACGCGACCGGTCTCACCGGTCGAGTAGGGCGGGAAGTTGTAGTGGTGCAGGTAGCGCTTCTTGGTGACCGGCGACAGCGAGTCGATCTGCTGCTCCATCTTGAGCATGTTCAGCGTGGTGACGCCCAGGATCTGGGTCTCGCCGCGCTGGAAGATCGCCGAGCCGTGGACGCGCGGGATGACCTGCACCTCGGCGTCGAGCGGACGGATGTCGGTCAGGCCGCGGCCGTCGATGCGGATGCCCTCGCGCAGCACACGGCCGCGCATGACCACCTTCGAGACGGACTTGTACGCCGCCGAGAACTGGGTGAGGACCTCGGCGTCGAGGACGCCCGCCTCCACCTTCTCGGCGAGGGCCGCCTTGACGCGGTCCTTGAGGGCGTCGTCGGCGTTCTGACGCTCGATCTTGTCGGCGATCTGGTAGACGTTCACCAGCTCGTCGTAGGCGAGGCCGGCGACGTTGTCGTAGGTCTCCTTGGAGTACGGCAGGAACACCGGGTAGTCGGCGATCGCCTTCGCGGACTGCTGCGCGAGGACGTTCTGGGCGCCGACGAGCTGGCGGATGAACGGCTTCGCCGCCTCCAGGCCCTGTGCGACGACCTCTTCGCTCGGCTTGACGGCGCCGCCCTGGATGAGGTTCCAGCTGTGCTCGGTGGCCTCCGCCTCGACCATCATGATCGCGACGTCGCCCTCGGAGCCGTCCTCGTTGGTGAGGACGCGGCCGGCGACGATGAGGTCGAACACGGCCTCCTCGAGCTGCGAGGCCTTCGGGAAGGCGATCCACTGGTCCTCGTGCTGTCCGTTGCCGGGGATGAGCGCCAGGCGCACACCCGCGACGGGACCGGAGAACGGCAGACCGGAGATCTGCGTGGAGGCGCTGGCCGCGTTGATGGCGAGAGCGTCGTAGAACTCGTCCGGAGCGATGCTCAGGACGGTGATGACGATCTGCACCTCGTTGCGCAGGCCGTCGACGAACGACGGGCGCAGCGGCCGGTCGATCAGACGGCAGACGAGGATCGCCTCGGTCGAGGGGCGGCCCTCACGACGGAAGAACGAGCCGGGGATCTTGCCGGCGGCGTAGGAGCGCTCCTCCACGTCGACGGTCAGCGGGAAGAAGTCGAAGTTGTCCTTCGGGTGCTTGCTGGCGCTCGTCGCGCTCAGCAGCATCGTCTCCTCGTCGAGGTACGCGGCCACGGCGCCCTGCGCCTGCTGCGCGAGGCGTCCGGTCTCGAACCGGACGGTGCGGGTGCCGAAGCGGCCGTTGTCGAGCACGGCTTCGGCGAATTTGATTTCGGGACCTTCCAAGAGGTCTTTCTCCTTTGTTTAACGTCGCGGCCCCGTATGGGCGCGACTCTCCAAGGAGCGAGCAGGCAGTTCGACACGTCGGACGTGTACGCGGCATCCCATGCGAGTGCGTGGGCTGAGCCCGTCTGGCCATCAGTAGAAATACACGGTTGCGCTTCGCCGTGTCTGCACGGGCGCATCCGGATACCACCACCGAGGACCAGCTCCTGCCGGCCTGCTCCGGTGGCCGGCACACGGCCGACCACCAGCATCCTATCAGTCGCACCGCCGCTGGCGACGGTCAGAGCGCCAGCGTGGCCCGCGCGGCGTCGATGCGCTTTACGACCCGTCGTCTTCGGAGTGAGCCCCGCGCGGATATGCGACGCCAGAACCCCCCACGTTGGCCGCTAAAAAATCAAGCGCGCTCTCAAGCCGTCTGAAGCTCGACAGCCCTGCGGTGCGAAGTTCCGCGATCGGCATTGCAGCTGTTAGCGGTGCCTGGTGGACGGTGGGCTTGTAAGCTCGTCCATCCATTAAATGTCTGCTGACCCAGCCTTTGGCGTCGCGTGGAGACTCAGGGTCATCAAGCACAGTTCCGTCAAATCGCAACTCAGCAATGAGTTGACCGCCTGAACTCTTTAGTTGCTTCCCATCGAGTGTCGCTGCCACGGACACGGCGAGCGTCTCAAACTCACGATGGAAGAGCACTATCGCGACCGGAAACGGTAGACCCGCGTCGGCTACCGCCGACGACCATGTAGGCGCGCAACTCGCCGGGCAATCGTCATCCAGGTCAGCAGTTAGGAGCAGTGCTGTGGGGTACTGCTTTGATGCGATTCGCGCAGCGTTCACGGCGCTTTCGGGGGATGTGATCGCGAGGCGAAGGACAGGAGGGATGGACACGAACGGGGAAGGGAACAATTCCCTATCCTTCAATAGACGCGCCACGATGTTCGACAGTGCCTGCGTTTCCCCGTGTCCTTCGCCGACTAGAACGAGCCGCCCCGTCATGCGTCGCCCATTTCTTCCAACACATCGTCGAAGAGGTTGGCTTCAAGGCCGTCGAGTCTCACTCCTCCAGTTCTGAGAAGTCCGCCGAGAGACATCAGCGAATCGCGAACCGCTGACACTTGGAATTCGGCGACACGGCCAACTTGGGTTGCTCCCCCAATTCGCTGCACCGCCCGGACTTCACTGGTGTCCACCAAGTCGAGCAGATCGGGACTATGAGTTGTCACGACCACTTGGCATTCGAGACTTGTTGCGCGTAAATAGTCGTGAAGCAGCGGTAACAGGCCAGGATTAATCGTCAGTTCAGGTTCCTCGATCGCTAGCAACGGCGGCGGCGGGGACTGCAACAGAGCTGTCAAAATACCCGCGAGCCGGAGTGTGCCGTCACTCTCCTGAGCAGCGCTGAACCAGCGGCGCGTACCGGAGTCCAGTTCGTGCTCAAACTCCGCGGTGTAGAAACCGCCGCTGCTATCGACTCGAACATCACGGATGTCTCCAGTGATGCGCTCGAGTGCGATGACCAAGTCGGATTTGGCTCCGTCATCTAGCGTCTTCAGGACAGCGCACCAGTTCGACCCGTTCTCGTTCAGCGGAGGTGCGGCGCCGATCGGTTGCGGTATGCCTAACTCGCGTGGGTAGATGCTGTGAACGCGGACTCCGCGCAGTGCTTCAATGACTGGTGCGATGGATGGATCAGCCGCGAGCGACGGGAGCGTTAACTCCGCAACCGCCCCCTTCGGGGCGAGGCCATCCGGGGCTATCCGAACGCGGCCAGAGTTCACTTCGAGAATGGTTCGACGATCCGCGCCTGATCCGAGCACCAGCAACTCGCGCTCGACGCGATATGTTCCACCAGCGGCAGCATTGATTTGGATGTCGTAACTTGCGCTCCACGGCAGAGCTTCCAGGTCCACCCCTATCTTGATGGCGCGAGGCTTGAAGGGAGCCGCTCTCCGGAGCTTATTGATCCCCAGCCGTTTCGAAATAGCCGGATCCAGCCCGTACGTGAGAGCCTCTCCAAGGAAGCGAAAAACATCCAGGACATTCGATTTTCCCGACCCGTTGAGGCCCACTAATAGGGTCAAGTCATCGAATTCGACGACAACGTCGTCATCGAGCGACTTATAGTTCGATACCCGCAGTCGACGAACCTGCATCTTCGCTTCATCAATGTCTGGCACAGTTCATTATCCGTGATTGATCCGTCGGCACCAGGTCGAGGACTCACGAGCCCGCCGAGCGACGGTCAGAGCGCCAGCGTGGCCCGCGCGGCGTCGGCGAGCGCGCGTCCGTACGCCGGCCCGTGGCCGGCCGCGTGCACGGCGAGGGGGTGCAGCTGGTGCAGCGGGATGCGCTCGCGCCATCCGGCGCGCAGCGGACAGGCCTCGACGTAGCCGGCCAGCACCTCGTCGAGCAGCGGGAGGCCGAAGAGCGCGAGCATGCCGAGATCCGTCTCCCGGTGCCCGCCGTGCGCCGCCGGGTCGATGAGCACGGCGCCCGCGGGAGAGAAGAGGACGTTGCCGGCCCAGAGGTCGCCGTGGATGCGGGCGGGCGGCTCGTCGTCGTCGAGCTCGCCGGACGCGATGCGCTCCACGGCCTCCCGGATCACCAGCAGCTGCGCGGACGTCACCCCTCCGACCTCCACCGCGATGCCGAGGTACGGCTGGATGCGGTCGCGCGCGTAGAAGCGCCCCCACGACGTCTCGTGAGCGACGGGGAGCGGACGACGGCCGATGTACAGCGGGCCGTCCCATCCCGCCGGCGGGGCGCCGAACGCGTCGGCTCCCGCGGCATGGGTCGCGGCGAGCGCCGCCCCGAACGCCCGCGCGTGCGCGGTCGAGGGCCGCGCCGACCCGGTGCGCTCCGGCTCGATCCGTTCCAGTTCGATGCGCCCGGCGGACACCGCGACCACCCGCACGATGCGCGCACCTCCGGCGTCCTCGGCGTCGGCGAGCCAGGCGAGGCCCGCGGCCTCCGCCTCGAAGAACCGGTCGGGCGCGTCGGAGCGCTCCTTCAGGATCGTCTGCACCGGATCCACGGTACCCGGCGTACGATCTGCGCATGGACGAGGGAGTCTCGCGGAGCGTGCGGCCGGTCGTCGGCGCGTCATGGCGGCGCGCCGAGCAGGCCCGCCTCGACCCCGAGCGCGTGGTGGCCCCGCTCATGCTCGACGGCCCGGGGCTCGACGATGCGCGCCGCTCCCACCCGATCGCCGCCGCCCTCCCGGTCATCCGTCAGCTGCTGGTGCGTGAGGCCGAACCCGACAGCCGCGTGGTGATCGCCGTCGGCGATGCGCGCGGCCGGCTGCTGTGGGTCGAGGGCGACCCGGTGCTGCGCCGCCAGGCCGAGGGGATGCTGTTCGTGCCCGGAGCGGCGTGGGCAGAGGGCGATGTCGGCACGTCGGCCCCCGGGACCGCGCTGGCGATCGGCGGCGGCGTGCAGATCCGCGGCGACGAGCACTTCTCCTTCGACGTGAAGCCGTGGAGCTGCACGGCCGTCCCGGTGCGGGACCCCGAGTCGGGCGAGATCATCGGCGTGCTCGACGTGACCGGCGGCGACCAGGTCGCCGCGCCCCATGTCCTCCCGATGCTCGAGGCGACCGTCGCCGCGGTCGAGCGCGAACTGCTCATCGGGCGGCTGCGCGAGTCGACCGCACGCGGGCGCGCCAAGCGCGACCGGCCGCGCCAGACCGTGCCGTCGCTGCGCGTCCTCGGCCGGGACACCGGGGAGCTGACCGGCACGAACGGCCGAACGGGCACGCTCAGCAACCGGCACAGCGAGCTCCTCACCCTGCTCGCGTGGCATCGCGAGGGACTCTCGGCCGAACGGCTCGCCGAGCTCGTCTACGGCGACGCCGCGAGCACCGTCACTCTCCGCGCCGAGATGGTCCGGCTGCGGCGTGCGCTCGCCGCCGTCGCCCCGGAGCTCGGCCCGCTCGCCCGGCCGTACCGCCTCGCCGCGCCGCTGGAGACCGACCTCGGCGGCGTCGTCGACCTGCAGCGCCGGGGCGCGCACCGGGCCGCCGTCGCCGCGTACGGCGGAGGGCCTCTGCCCGGCTCCGACGCCCCCGGCCTCGACGATCTGCGGGACGACGTGGTCGCGCGGCTGCGAGAGGCCCTGCTCGAGTCCGGCTCCCCCGACCTGCTCATCGCCTGGGGCGAGACGGAGCGCGGCGCCTACGACGACGAGATCTGGCGGGCCGCACTGCGCGCGCTGCCGCCGCACTCCCCGCGCCGCGCCCAGGTCGTCGCCCGCCTCCTCGCCCTCGAATCCTGACCCCCGCCGACATTCGTGACGAATGTGCGCAGGGAGGTGCGGCGCTCGCAACGGGATGCAACCTCCCGCTGCGTAGCGTCGGCATCGACGGCGCGCGGAGGGCGCGCGCCGCGCGAGTCAAAGGAGACTTCGATGACGTTGAGCCCGGAACAGACCGCCGCCCAGGAGGCGCAGGCCGCCGCGAGCGAGAAGCCGAGCGTGTACGCCCAGCCCGGCACCGACGGGTCCGTGGTCAGCTACGCCACCCGCTACGACCATTACATCGGCGGCCGCTACGTCGCCCCGGCCGGCGGCCAGTACTTCGAGGACATCACCCCGGTGACGGGCCGCCCGTTCACCGAGATCGCCCGCGGGACCGCCGCGGACGTCGATCGCGCCGTCGAGGCGGGCTGGGCCGCGTTCCCCGAGTGGAGCAAGACGTCGGTCGCCGAACGCGCACTGCTCCTCACCCGCATCGCCGACCGCATGGAGGCGAACCTCGAGCTGCTCGCGGTCGCCGAGACCTGGGAGAACGGCAAGCCGGTGCGCGAGACCCTCGCCGCCGACATCCCGCTCGCGATCGACCACTTCCGCTACTTCGCGGGGGCGATCCGCGCGCAGGAGGGCGGCATCAGCGAGATCGACCACGACACGATCGCCTACCACTTCCACGAACCGCTCGGCGTGGTCGGGCAGATCATCCCCTGGAACTTCCCCATCCTGATGGCGACCTGGAAGCTGGCCCCGGCGCTCGCGGCCGGCAACTGCGTAGTGCTGAAGCCTGCGGAGCAGACGCCGGCCTCCATCCACGTCTGGCTGGATCTCGTGCGCGACCTGCTTCCCGCGGGCGTGCTGAACATCGTCAACGGGTTCGGCTTCGAGGCCGGCGCCCCGCTCGCCTCGCACCCGCGCATCCGCAAGGTGGCGTTCACCGGTGAGACGACGACCGGCCGGCTGATCATGCAGTACGCGAGCGAGAACCTCATCCCGGTCACGCTGGAGCTCGGCGGCAAGAGCCCGAACATCTTCTTCGAAGACGTCGCCGCCGACCGCGACTCGTTCTACGACAAGGCGCTCGAAGGGTTCTCGTTCTTCGCGCTGAACCAGGGCGAGGTGTGCACCTGCCCGTCGCGGGCGCTCGTGCAGCGCTCGATCTACGACGGCTTCGTCGGCGACGGGCTGGAACGGGTCAAGCGCATCAAGCAGGGCAACCCGCTCGACGTCTCGACGATGATCGGCGCACAGGCCTCGAACGATCAGCTGGAGAAGATCCTCTCGTACATGGACATCGGCAAGCAGGAGGGCGCCAAGCTGCTCATCGGCGGCGAGCGCGCCGACCTCGGCGGCGACCTCGCCGGCGGATACTACGTGCAGCCGACCGTCTTCGAGGGGCAGAACTCGATGCGCATCTTCCAGGAGGAGATCTTCGGGCCGGTGCTCGCGATGACGAGCTTCGACGACTTCGACGACGCGATCGCGCAGGCCAACGACACCCTGTACGGTCTGGGCGCCGGGGTCTGGAGCCGCAACGGCTCGCAGCTCTACCGGGCGGGCCGCGCCATCGAAGCCGGACGGGTCTGGTCGAACACCTACCACCAGTACCCCGCGCACGCGGCGTTCGGCGGCTACAAGCAGTCCGGTATCGGGCGGGAGAACCACCGCATGATGCTCGACCACTACCAGCAGACGAAGAACCTCCTGGTCTCGTACGCCGACGGCCCGATGGGCTTCTTCTAGGAGCCGACCGTGTCCGACCCGCAGGAGACCAGGGTGGACGTCACCGCCGCCGCAGCGGACATGCTGCGGCGGCTGGCGGCCATCCACGGTCCGCTCATGTTCCATCAGTCCGGCGGCTGCTGCGACGGCTCCTCGCCGATGTGCTTCCCGGTCGGGATGTTCCGGGTCGGCGCCTCCGACGTGCTCCTGGGCCGTCTCGACGTCGACGGGATCGACCCGGTGCGGGTGTACATGTCGGCGTCGCAGTACGAGTACTGGAAGTACACCCACCTCACCATCGACCTGGTCGACGGCCGCGGCAGCGGCTTCTCGGCGGAGGCGCCCGAAGGCAAGAGATTCCTGATCCGCTCCCGGATGCTCACCGACGCCGAACTGTCCGCGTTCGGGTTGGTCTGAGACTGCGGGAGGGCGTGCGCGTCCCGGCGCGACCGCCGCGCCCTCCCGCTACGACCCGGTCGCGGCGGCGCGTCGCCCTCGGGCCGTCGCCGCGGCCGCGCTCCCCAGCACGATCGCGATGCCGACGGCCGTGCCGAGGGTGTTCGCCAGCAGGTCGCGCGCGTCGCTGTAGCGCGCGGGCAGGAAGAGCTGCACGAACTCGATCGTGAGCGTCGCGGCGATCCCGAGCGCGAGCGCCAGCCACCAGTGCTCGCGGCCGAGCAGCAGCGTGAGCAGCACACCCATCGGGACGAACATCAGGATGTTCGCCGAGAACTCGACGACGTCGTACGTCACCCAGGTCAGCGCCGGCGTCTCGGCGAAGAGCGCGAGCAGCGAGGTCAGCAGGCTGTTGCGGTGGGGATCCGGCGGGAACGGGTTCAGCGTGATCCACGCCACTGCGAGCAGGTACGCGGCGGTGACGACGGCGAGGACGCGACGGGGCATCCTCCTATGCTTGCGCACATGAGCACCGCCTTCCGCATCCCGATGTCCGGTCGGTCCACCGACGAGCGGCACCGTGTCTCCAGTCCGCTCGAGCTGCTCTTCGATCTGACGTTCGTCGTCGCGATCGCGCAGGTCGCCGCGCAGCTCGCCCACGCCGCGGAGCAGGGGCACGCGCTCGACAAGCTCGGCCCGTACCTGATGGTGTTCTTCGCGATCTGGTGGGCGTGGATGAACTTCACCTGGTTCGCGTCGGCGTACGACACGGACGACGTGCCCTACCGGCTGATGACGCTCCTCCAGATGGGCGGGGTGCTCGTCCTGGCCGCGGGCGTCCCTGCCGCGTTCGAGAGCTCCGATTTCACGGCGATCATCGTCGGCTATCTGATCATGCGGCTCGCGCTCGTCGGCCAGTGGGTGCGGGCCGCGGTCGAGCATCCCGACGGGCGGGCCACGGCCGTCCGCTACGCCTGCGGGATCGCCGCGGTGCAGGTGTTGTGGGTCGCTTGGGGCTTCCTGCCGGTGGGGGTGCGACCCTGGCTCTTCCTGCTCGGCGTCGTGCTCGAGCTCGCGGTGCCGCTCTGGGCGGAACGGCCGGGGACGACTTCGTGGCACCCGCATCACATCGCCGAACGGTACGGCCTGTTCACGATCATCGTGCTGGGCGAGTCGGTGTCGGCCTCCGCGATCGGCGTGCAGAAGGCGTTGGCTGCGCACGGCGTATCGGCGGCGCTCGTGGCGATCGCGGTCGCGGGACTGGTGCTGCTGTTCGCGCTCTGGTGGCTGTACTTCCTCGAGCCGGCGGCCGAGGGGCTGGCCGAGAACCGCGAGAAGTCCTTCTTCTGGGGCTACGGCCACTACTTCGTGTTCGCCGCGCTCGCCGCACTCGGTGCCGGGCTGGAGGTCGCGGTGCAGGCCGGCGCCGAGCACGCCGAGGTCTCGGACGCGGCCGTCGAGTACGCGGTCGCGATCCCGGTCGCGGCCTTCCTCCTGCTGCTCTACGTGCTGCACGCACCGTTGGTGCCGGAGGTCGTGATCCGTCCGCTCAAGACGGCGGCGGCGATCGTCCTGGTGCTGGCGCTTCCGCTGGCGTCCCCGGTCATCGGGCTCGTCGGCGTGACGATCGGGATCGCGGTCGTCGCCGCCGCTCTGGTGGCGGCGACCCTCCTCGACCGGTCGATCGCAGCGCGGAGGGCGCAGCCCGGCGCGACCGCGTAGTCCGTCAGGCGACGGCGGGGAGGAGCGCGGCCGCGCGCTCCCGCCGGACCGCTCCCCAGCAGATCAGTCCTTGCGCGGCGATGTACGTGAGCATGATCGCGAGATCGGCCTGCGGCAGCGCGAAGCCGGGCAGGAAGCGGTCGAGGCCGAGCAGGCTGTCCGACACGACGAAGCACGCGGCGCCCGCGACGATCCAGGGTGAGCAGGCCGACGCGGTGACGCCGAGCACCGCCAGCGAGAGGCCGTAGAGCGCGAGCGGCACGAGCAGGGCGCCCGCGTGCGGCGCGAGCACGACCAGCAGCGCCGCGAACCACAGCGCGTACACCGCCGACCACCAGCGCGGACGCCCGAGACGCAGCCGTCGGACGAACAGCACGATGTAGGCGATGTGCCCGAGCAGGAAGAACCCCAGCCCGATCACGAAGCCGATCCCGGCGTCCATCAGGAACACATCCCCGAGCCATCCGAAGAGGATGCCGAGGCCTCCCCACAGCGCGGTCCCCCCGCGGCGCGCAGCCGGAGGGAGGGCGACGATCAGGGTCACCAGCAGCACGGGCATGAGCAGCGGCTTCGTCGCCGCCACGACGCCGTCGGCGCCGGCGACGATCGCGATCAGATGGACGATGCCGACGACGGTGTACGGCAGGAACGGGAGTGCCACGGCGACGACACTAGCAAGACCGCCGCCGGCAGAGTTCACCCGGCGTTCACACGCGTCCGCCGGTTCGGGCGTAGTCAGGAGGCGACAACCGGAATCGGTGGAAGGAGGAGGCGGATGGATGTGCTCATCACCGTCGTCCTGGTGGTCGTGATCGCCCTCGTGTTCGACTTCACGAACGGCTTCCACGACACGGCCAACGCGATGGCGACCTCGGTGGCGACGGGTGCCCTGAAACCCCGCGTCGCCGTGACCATCTCGGCCGTGCTCAACCTCGTCGGTGCCTTCGTGTCGACGGAGGTGGCGAAGACCATCTCCTCCGGCGTCATCCAGGAGGGCGGCTCGGGCGTGGAGATCACGCCGACCCTGATCTTCGCCGGTCTGGTGGGCGCCGTGCTCTGGAACCTGGCGACCTGGTACTTCGGCCTCCCGTCGAGCTCGACCCACGCCCTCTTCGGCGGCCTGATCGGCGCAGCCATCATCGGCGGCGGAGTGAACGCCGTCAACTGGGGCGTGCTGTTGACGAAGGTCGTCATCCCGGCGCTCCTCTCCCCCGCGGTCGCCGGCATCGTCGCGCTGGTCGCGACGTACGCCGCCTACCGCATCACCGCGAACGCGCGGGCGCACGGGGCGGAGGCGGGGTTCCGGCACGGGCAGACCGTGTCGGCCTCCCTCGTCTCCCTCGCGCACGGCACCAACGACGCGCAGAAGACGATGGGCGTCATCACCCTGACGTTCATCGCGGCCGGGTACCAGAGCGCGGACTCCGGCCCCGAGCTGTGGGTGATCCTGGCCTGCGGCCTCGCGATCGCCCTCGGCACCTACCTCGGCGGGTGGCGCATCATGCGCACCGTCGGCAAACGGATCACCGACGTGAAGTCTCCGCAGGGATTCGCCGCCGAGACCAGCGCCGCTGCGACGATCCTGGTGTCCTCGCACCTCGGATTCGCCCTGTCGACGACGCAGGTCACCTCGGGTGCCGTCGTGGGCAGCGGACTCGGCAAGAGGCTCGCGTCCGTGCACTGGGGCATCGTCGGGCGCATCGCGACCGCGTGGGTGATCACCCTCCCGGCCGCCGCCCTCGTCGGCGGCGTGGCCGCCTGGGTCGCGTCGACGAGCGTCATCGGCCTGATCGCGGTCGCGGTCGTCGCACTGATCTGCGGGCTCGGCCTGTACGCGCTCGCCCGGCGCCACCCGGTGACCCGGGAGAACGTCAACGACGTGGATGAGGATGACGCCGACGCCCGCACGGTCGCGTCGGCGAAGACGGAGGCATGATGATCGCATCGCAGCTCGTGCGCACGGCGGAGGACCCCGGCGCCGGTCAGTTCCTCGGTGTCGACTGGGGCTCGTTCGTCGTGGTGTTCCTGGTCGCGCTCGCCGCGACGGTGGTGATCGTGTGCTTCTATGCACTCGCCCTGCGGCTGCTGTCGCTCGGCTCCCCGCTGGACGGGTCGGACGAGCGGGCGCCGAAGCCGTCGTCGGCCACGGCGGTCGCCGTCCACCGGCCACCGCTCGCGACGGCGGCGGCGGTCGTCTGCATCGCGATCTGCGCGGCCGCGGTGCTCTACGGGATCTGGCTGATCATCCCGCAGTTCCATTGACTCGCCACGTCCCGAGCGACAGACGCAGAACGGGCCGCCACCCGGAGGTGACGGCCCGTCTGTAAGAAGTTCGCGGTATCGGCGAAGAGCCTACCGACGCGGACTTATCGACGCAGTCCGAGGCGCTCGATCAGCGAGCGGTAACGGTTGATGTCGATGTCCGACAGGTAGCCCAGCAGACGGCGACGCTGACCGACCAGCAGAAGGAGGCCACGACGCGAGTGGTGGTCGTGCTTGTGCTCCTTGAGGTGCTCGGTGAGGTCCTTGATCCGCTTGGTCAGGATCGCGACCTGGACCTCGGGGGAACCGGTGTCACCGGGGTGGGTGGCGTACTCTTCGATGATCGCCTTCTTGATATCGGCATCCAGTGCCATAGACGGGATCCCCTTCCTCTTCGTTGCGCGGTGCCCGGGGCCTGATGCCTGGGCTCTCTTTCTCCGCGGCCGTTAGACGGCAACCTGAGGAGTCTACCAGAAGGCGATGATGTCTCAGCCCGGTTCGCGCTCGGGCTCGAGCAGGGCGAACGCCCCGCCCTGCGGGTCGGCGACGACCGCCCAGCGGCCCACCCCTGGTGCGGAGACGGGCGGCTCCACCACCGCGCCGCCCAGCGAGACGAGCTCGTCCACGCCCTCGTCGAGATCGGCGACGTTGAAGTACACCAACCAGTGCGCAGGAGTGCCCTCGGGAGCCTCCATCGCGCCGGCGACGCTCGTGGTCCCGACATCGAACAGCCCGTACGGGGCGCCGCCGACGTGCATCTCGCTGACGCCGACGCCGAGGACGGCCTCGTAGAACGCGAACGACCCCTCGGCCCCGTGCTCGACGAGTTCCAGCCAGTCGACCGCGCCGGGCTCGTCGCGGAGCCACGGCGAGTCCTGCTCCTTCTGCCAGAGGCCGAACACCGCGCCGGCGGGGTCGGCCACGATCGCGAGGCGCACTCCGGGAACCAGCTCGCCCGGCGACAGCAGGACCGCTCCCCCGGCGGCGATGGCGGCGTCTGCCGATGCGTCGGCGTCGGCGACCGCGAAGTAGGTCGTCCAGATGGAGCGCTCGACTCCGGACGGCAGCGGGCCGATGGCCGTCACGGGGACGCCGCCCCTGGTCGCGACGGAGTAGCCTCCGGTCTCGGCCGAGGCGTCGGGCGCCTCCCAGCCGAAGAAGGCGCGGTAGAAGGCGACGGCGGCCGGCTGGTCGGACGACTGGAGGTCGACCCAGACCGGCGTGCCGGGCGGAAAGCTCTCTGCGGTCGGCATGGCCTCACGCTACTCGCCGCCCCGCACGCCGGTCGAGACCCGATCGGTCCTAGAGGGCCGAGGACCCGCGGGGTAGCGTCCTGACCATGAAGGCATTGCAGTATCGCGAGATCGGTTCCCGCCCCGCCGTCGTCGACGTCCCCGATCCGGAGGTCGGCCCCGGAGAGGTCCTCCTGAAGGTCACCGCGGCCGGCGTCTGCCATTCGGACGAGTTCATCATGGGACTCCCGGCCGACCAGTACGTCTACGGCCTCCCCCTCACGCTCGGCCACGAAGGCGCGGGCGTCGTCGAGGCCGTCGGGGCCGGGGTGACCGGCGTGCGACCGGGCGACGCTGTCGCGGTCTACGGCCCGTGGGGCTGCGGTCGCTGCCGCATGTGCGCTCAGGGCAAGGAGAACTACTGCCTGAACGCACAGGCGGAGGGGATCCACCCGCCCGGGCTCGGTGCCCCCGGCTCGATGGCGGAGTACATGATCGTCGACAGCGAGCGTCACCTCGTGCCCCTCGACGGCCTCGATCCGGTGCGCAACGTGTCGCTGACCGATGCCGGACTGACGCCGTACCACGCCATCAAGAACTCCCTGCCGAAGCTGGGCGCGGGTTCCACGGCGGTCGTGATCGGGACGGGCGGCCTCGGGCACGTCGGCATCCAGATCCTCCGGGCGATCAGCGGCGCCGCGGTGATCGCGCTCGACGTCAACCAGGAGAAGCTCGACCTCGCCACCGCGGTCGGAGCCCAGCACACCTTCCTGTCGAACCCCGCTGCGGTGGCCTCCGTGCGCGAGCTGACCGCGGGGCGGGGCGCCGACGCGGTGTTCGACTTCGTCGGTGTGCAGCCGACCGTCGAGCTCGCCGGGGCGATGGCCGCCACGGAGGGCGATGTCACCATCGTCGGGATCGGCGGCGGCGCCCTGCCGGTCGGATTCGGCCGGATCGCCTACGACGTCGCCGTGCGCACGCCGTACTGGGGTTCGCGCGCCGAGCTGATCGAGGTGCTCGATCTGGCCCGGGCCGGTCAGGTGGAGGTCGAGATCGAGACGTACTCGCTCGATGAGGCCCCGAAGGCGTACGAGCGGCTCCATGAAGGCAAGATCCGCGGGCGCGCGGTCATCCTCCCCAACGGCTGAGCAGCGCGTCGAGGGCGGCCACCGCGACCGGAGCGGGGACGCCCTCGTCGTGGCGCGCCCACCAGATGAGGGCGGAGAAATTCGCGGAGCTCACGGCGTCCGCCAGGACGTGCACCCGCAGACCGTCGGCGGGCTCGCCCAGGCGCCGCGCGAGGAAGTCGGCGAGCATCCCGTGATCGGCGTTCAACCGCGAGAGCCCGAAGGCGATGAGGGCCGGGTCCGACCCGAGCAGGCGCAGGCGACGCCGGGTGGCCTCCAGCGCGTCGGGTGAGAGGTCGAGGGAGACGGTGATCGCCCGCGCGAGCACGTCGCGCACGGGCTCGTCGGGCGAGGCGTCGTCGAGCACGGCGTGCATCCGTTCGACGACCGGCTCCATGCCGCCCCAGACCAGCGCCGGCTTGCTCGGGAAGTACCGGAAGAGCGTGCGCCGGCCGATGCCGGCGAGTTCGGCGATGTCGTCCATGGTCGTCGCCTCGTACCCGTGCTCGTCGAAGTGACGGAGCGCCAGCAGGGCCACGCGCTCGGGGTCGACGTCGACGGGGCGACCCCGGCGGCGCGGGGCGGGATCGGCTGTGGGCGAACTCATGGGAATCATTATGGCACTGAGTGCTATAAAGAGAGCGACGCCCGGTGCGGGCGTCGCGGCATCCGTCGAGGAAGACCCGAGGAGAGAACACCATGAGCACGACCACGCCCGGCCGTTTCGCCGGCAAGACCGCCATCGTCACGGGAGCAGGATCCGGCATCGGCAAGGCCACCGCGCTGCGCCTCGCCTCCGAAGGCGCCCGCGTCGTCGGCAGCGACATCTCGGCCGAGCGGCTCACCGCCCTCGTCGAGGAGAACCCGGGACTGGAGATCGTCACCGTCGCGGGCGACGTCTCGAGCGAGGACACCATCGCGAAGCTGCTGGAGGCCGCGGGCGGCCGCGTCGACGCGCTCGCCAACGTCGCCGGCATCATGGACGGCTTCCTTCCGCCGGCCGAGGTCGACGACGCCACCTGGGACCGCGTCTTCACGGTCAACGTGACCGCGATCATGCGCCTCAGCCGCGCGGTGCTCCCCCTGATGGTGGAGGCGGGCTCCGGCTCGATCGTGAACGTGTCGTCCGAGGCGGGCCTGCGCGGCTCCGCCGCCGGCGCGGCCTACACGGCCTCCAAGCACGCCGTGATCGGCCTGACCAAGAGCACCAGCGTCTTCTACGCCCCGAAGGGCGTCCGGGCCAACGCCGTCGCCCCCGGCGGCGTCGCGACCAATGTCGAGGGCACCATGCGCTCCGCGTGGGCCGGGGAGCGCATCGGACCGCTGCTGCAGACGGTCGTCCCGCCCGTCGCCCAGGCCGAGCAGCTCGCCGCCTCCATCACCTGGCTGCTCAGCGACGACTCGTCGAACGTCACCGGTGCCGTCCTCGCCTCCGACGGCGGCTGGTCCGCGATCTGAGTCGAGGCCGCCCCTCACGGCCGCGGCTGCTCGCGCGACACGGCGTCGGCGAGCAGCCGCAGTCCGTCCGGGATGTCCGCGGCGGCGATCGCGCCGAACCCGAGCAGGAGCCCCTCGCGCCGCTCGCCCGCGCAGAACCGGGTGAGCGGCTGCACGGCCACGCCGGCGACCGCCGCACGCTCGACGACCCGTGCCGAGTCGAAGCCGGGTGCGAGCGGGCGCAGGGCCAGATGCAGGCCGGCGGCCGACGGCACCACCGCGAGCCGATCGCCGAGCAGACGCTGCGCCTCCTCGACCACGATCCGCTGCCTCCCCTCGTAGACCCGGGTCGCCTGACGCACGTGGCGCGCGAACCCGCCGGTATCGAGGAACCGCGCCATCGCATGCTGGGAGACGGGCTCGCCGTGCCAATCGGTGAGGCGCTTCGCATCGCGCAGAGCAGGGAGCAGCGAGGGCGGGGCGACGAGGAAGCCGAGCCGGAGCGTCGCCAGCATCGTCTTGGAGAACGTGCCCACGTAGACCACGCGGCCGTCCGCGTCGAGGCGCTGGAGCGGGTCGAGCGGGCGCGACCGGAACCGGTACTCGCTGTCGTAGTCGTCCTCGATGATCACCGCGTCCTCCCGCGCCGCCCATTCGAGCAGTGCGACCCGACGCTCGATCGGGAGCACGCCGCCGAGGGGGAACTGGTGCGAGGGGGTCACGTACACCAGGCGCGCCGGCGGCAGCAGATCCACCCGGAGGCCGTCGTCGTCGACCGGGACGGGGACGACGCGTGCACCCATCGTCTCGAAGAGCTGCCGCACCGGCGGATAGCCGGGATCCTCGATCGCGACCGTGTCACCGGGCCGCAGGATCACCCTCCCGATCAGATCGAACGCCTGCTGGGCCCCGCTGGTGACGAGCACGTCGTCCGCGCCGGCGACGACGGACCGGGCCAGCCCGAGATGCCGGGCGATCCCCGCCCGCAGACGCTCGACGCCCGCGGGATCGCCGTAGTGCGCCGTCCGCAGCAGCCGGCCGCGCAGCTCGGCGTCGACGAACCGGCGCCAGTCCGTGAGGGGGAAGAGCGCAGGATCGGGCGTCCCCACCCCGAAGTCGTACGCGACCGGCCGCGGTTCGCTCCACAGCGGGTCCGTGCGGTCGCGCCACGCCGGCGCCGGCCGGGCCGCGCCGGCGACCGGACGCCGGGAGCCGGTCGCCCCCGTGACGGTCGCCACGAACGTCCCGGAGCCGACGCGGGAGACCAGGTAGCCCTCGGCGGTCAGCCGCTCGTACGCCGTGGTCACGGTCGCCCGGGCGACCTCCAGCCGCGTGGCGAGCTCCCTGGTCGGCGGCACGCGCTCCCCCGGCCGCAGCCGGCCGTCCAGGACGGCGTCGCGAACCGCGCGGTAGATGCGGTCGGCGCGGTCGCCCCGCCCCTCGAGTGCGACGTGCAGCTCCACCGCGCCTCCCAGAATCGGTCTGTTCGCAATCGTACGAATTGGAACTTACACCGATCCAATGACGCTCCTACCGTGGAGGCATGACAGAACGGATCCAGATCTCCTCCCTCGCCCGCGAGGGCTATCGCGCCGTGATCGCCCTCGACAGCTACGTCGGCGAGCACGTCGAAGCGCCGCTCGGCGACCTCATCAAGCTGCGCGCCTCGCAGCTCAACGGCTGCACCTTCTGCGTCGACATGCACTCGGTCGACCTCGAAGCCGGCGGATACCCGCTGCGGAAGGTCTTCGCCGTGTCCGCCTGGCGCGAATCGACCTGGTTCACCGACCGCGAGCGGACGGCTCTCGAGCTCACCGAGGTCGTCACCCTGCTCCACGACGGTGGAGTGTCGGACGAGCTCTACGCCCGCGCGCTGGCCGAGTTCGGCGAGGAAGGACTCGCGAACCTCCTCCTGGCGATCGGCACGATCAACATCTGGAACCGCATCGCCGTCCCGACCCACCTGCGTCCGCCGGCGCTCTGAGCGCCCCGGACGACGAAGCGCTCCTCCGGCGGATGCCGAGGGAGCGCTTCGCGACGAGCGGACGGTTCAGCTCACGCCGAGCAGGTCGATGACGAAGATGAGGGTCTTGCCCGACAGCGGGTGCCCGCCGCCGGCCGGGCCGTAGGCGAGCGCCGGCGGCACGGTGAGCTTGCGGCGACCGCCGACCTTCATGCCCGGGATCCCCTCCTGCCAGCCCTTGATGAGGTTGTTGAGCGGGAAGTTGATGGACTGCCCGCGGCTCCACGAGGAGTCGAACTCCTCGCCGGTCTCGTACTCCACGCCGAGGTAGTGCACGTCGACCTTGGCGCCGGGCGTCGCCTCGGCGCCGGTGCCCTCGACGATGTCGACGATCTCGAGCGTCGCCGGAGCCGGGCCCTCGGGCGCGTCGACTTCGGGCTTCTGGTTGGTGTTCTCTGCCATGTGCACCATCCAACCGGTGCCGGGGGCGCCGCGTCAAAGGCGTTCGCTGTGCGCGCAGCCGACCACGCATCGAGAAAGGTCTTGCGGATCGAGGCCGGGAGGGGCACCCTAGTCGTATAACTCGACGTCCCGGGAGCGTTGCAGGCATCGCCGCACCACCGGGCGTCGAGTCTGTTAACGGCCCTTCTCGAGACCCTTCCGGATCGGTCGCTCCCGCGACGAGGAATTCCCCACCATCGCTCGGTTTTCTGTGGCAAGCTGACCAGGACCCCGAAGCGATCGAAGGAGCCCGCCCGTGTCGAACGTCCCCCCTCCCGTCGTCGAGACCACCGCCGGACGCGTCCGCGGCCTCTGGCGAGACGACTCCGCCGCCTTCCTCGGCATCCCCTTCGCCGAGCCGCCCGTCGGCGAGCGGCGCTTCGCCGCCCCGGTGCCGCACGCGCCGTGGGAGGGCGTGCGGGAGGCGACCGCATACGGCGCGACGCCGCAGCGGGTCGCGCTGGCGGAGGTCACCGCGATCCCCGAGCCGAGCATCCCCGGCGACTCCACTCTCAACGTCAATGTCTTCACCCCCGCCCCGGGCGACACCGGCGCGCGGCTGCCGGTGCTCGTGTACATCCACGGCGGCGGCTTCGTCGCCGGTTCGCCCGCGAGCCCGTGGTACGACGGCGCCGCCTTCAACCGCGACGGCGTGGTCACGGTCTCGGTCTCGTACCGGCTGGGCTTCGACGGCTTCGGCTGGATCGAGGACGCACCGGCCAACCGCGCGGTCCTCGACTGGCTGCTCGCCCTTCAGTGGGTGCGCGACAACGTGGCGCAGTTCGGCGGGGACCCCGATGACGTGACCATCGCCGGCCAGTCCGCCGGAGGCGGCGCGGCGCTCACCCTGCTCGCCGTGCCGCGCGCCACCGGGCTCTTCCGTCGCGCGATCAGCATCTCGGGTGCGGCGGGCGGCGTGGCGCAGGCCGACGCGGAGGCCCTCGGCCGCCGCATGGCCGCACTCGCGGGCGTCGAGCCCACGCGCGCAGGCTTCGCGGGCGTCGACGAGGCGACCATCCTGACGCTTCAGGCCCAGGCCACCGCCCCGGAGGGCGTGGCCGACGATCCGCTCGCCGGGATCGGCGCCCTGGTATCGGGCGGCCTCACCTGGAGCCCGGTCGTGGACGGCGACCTCCTCCCCGCCCCGGTCCTCGACGCGTTCCGTCAGGGCGCCGGTCGCGACAAACCGCTGCTCCTCGGCGCGACGGACCAGGAGTTCACGGCCGCACTGACACCGTTCCGGGAGCAGCTGGCAGCGGTCCCCGTCGCGGGGATCCTCGCGTCGTTCGGCGTCCCCGCCGCCACGATCGCGGCCTACGCCGACACGCATCCCGACACGGGCACCGCCGACCTGATCGGGCAGTTCGTCACCGACACGCTGTTCCGTGCTCCTGCCCTGGCGATCTCCCTCGCCCGCGCCGAGGCGGCCGCACCCACCTGGCTCTACCGGTTCGCATGGCCGTCGGGCGTCTCCGGAAGCGCGACGCACTGCCTCGACGTGCCGTTCTGGTTCGACGGGCTCGACCGGGAGCGTGTGGATGCGCTCGCCGGCGATAACCCGCCGCAGCGGCTCGCCGACGACGTGCACGGCGCTGCCGTCGCGTTCATCCGCTCGGGCGAGCCAGGCTGGGCGGCGTTCGCCGCCGACCGGACGGCCTTCGTGTTCGACACCCCGTCGCACGCCGAGCAGGGTGCGTACGCGGACGCCGCAGCGCTGCTCGAGCCGATAGCCGCCAGCAGCTAGCCGAACACCTTCCCCGGGTTCAGGATGCCCAGCGGGTCGAAGACCGACTTGAGCTTCACCTGGAGCTCGTACGAGTCGGGTCCCAGCTCGTCGGCCAGCCAGCGGCGCTTCAGCACCCCGACACCGTGCTCGCCCGTCAGGGTGCCGCCCAGTGCGACGGCCGTGCGGAACAGGTCGCCGGCCGCATCCCAGACGGCCGGCGGCGCCTCCTCCCCCGCATAGACGAAGTTCGGGTGGAGGTTGCCGTCGCCGGCATGGGCGACGGTCGGGATCGGGATGCCGTACCTCAGCGAGATCTCCTCGATCGCCGCGAACATCTCGGGCATCCGCGAGCGCGGGACGGCGACGTCCTCGATGAGCACCTCGCCGCTCGCGGCGAGCGCCGGGTGGAAGGCACGGCGGATGGCGAGCAGCCGCTCCCCCTCGGCGGCGTCCGCAGCGACCCGGACGGCGCCGCCGGTCTCCGCGATCACCGCGCCCGCAGCCGCGGCGTCCGGCCCTGCGGACGGCCCGTCGAACTGGACGAGCAGGAAGCTGCCGCCGCCCGTCGTGCCGAACGCGTCAGCGATGGTCTGCTCGCCGAGGTACGACGAGATCCGTTCGAGCGCCGGGCCGTCGATCAGCTCCATCACGGCCGGGCGCAGGCGGGCGGCCGAGACCCGCGCCGCCGCTTCGGAGGCGGTGCGCACGTCGGGGAAGATCGCCCCGAGCGTCCGGGGCTCGCCGGCTGGAGTCGGGAGCAGCCGCACCGTCGCCCCGACGATCACGCCGAGCGTCCCCTCCGAGCCGACGAAGAGCGCGGTGAGGTCGTAGCCGGTCACGCCCTTCACCGTGCGGTGGCCGGTGCGGATGAGCCGTCCGTCGGCGAGCACGACGTCGAGCGCCAGCACCGCCTCCCGCGTCACGCCGTACTTGGCGCACAGGAGGCCGCCCGCGTTGGTCGCGATGTTGCCGCCGATGGTCGAGATCGCCCGGCTCGCCGGATCCGGGGCGAAGAACAGCCCGTGCGGCTCCAGGGCGTCGTTGAGGTCGGAGTTGACGACACCCGGCTCGACCACCGCGAGCTGATCTTCGGGGGAGATCTCCAGGATGCGGTTCATCCCCGCGACCGAGAGCACGATCGCGCCCGCGGTGCCGTTCGCCCCGCCGGCCAGCCCGGTGCCCGCCCCGCGCGGGACGATCGGCACGCGGAACTCGCTCGCCGCACGCAGCGCCGCCTGCACGTGCTCGACGCGGGTGGCGTTCACGAGCGCGAGCGGGGACCCCTCCGCGATCCAGCCGGAGCGATCGGTGCGGACCGCGTCGAGCAGCGCCGGGTCGGTGGTCAGAACTCCCGCTGCGATCGCCTCGTCGCCGAGGGCCGCGGCCAGCCAGTCGAGTACGTCCATCCGACCAGGCTAGCGACGCACGGGCGGCCGGGAGACGACCGGCGTCCACGCCCCGCCGCGCTTATGTCCGATTTCCGCTATCCGATGTCGGGGGCGCGTGTCAGGCTGGGACCATGCCACGCCCCACCGGCCCCGCGACCGACCCCCTCGACGACCCCGTCTTCGCCGAACGCTACCGGGCGATGAACGCCCGCGACGCACGCTTCGACGGTCAGTTCATCACGGGCGTCCACTCCACCGGGATCTACTGCCGCCCGAGTTGCCCGGCCGTCACCCCGAAGCCCGGCAACGTGAGCTTCTACCTCACCGCCGCGGCCGCGCACGAGGCCGGGCTGCGTGCCTGCAAGCGCTGCCTGCCCGATGCGGTCCCGGGTTCCCCCGAGTGGAACATGCGCGACGACCTGGCCGCGCGGGCCATGCGCCTGATCTCCGACGGGACGGTGGAGCGGGAGGGCGTGCCCGGCCTCGCGCACCGCCTCGGCTACACCCCGCGCCACCTCGGCCGCGTGCTGACGGCCGAGCTGGGCGCCGGGCCCCTCGCACTGGCGCGCGCCCATCGGGCGCAGACCGCACGGCTGCTCCTGACCGGCACCGACCTCCCGATCACCGATGTGGCGTTCGCCGCCGGGTTCACGAGCGTGCGCCAGTTCAACGAGACGATCGCCGAGATCTACCGCACCACGCCCGGCGGCATCCGCGCCTCCGCCCGGCGTCGCCCCGCAACGGCCGCCGAGCCGGAGGCCGGGGCGGCCACCCTCAGTCTGCGGCTGCCCGCACGCGCGCCGTTCGACGGCCGGTCGCTGCTCGCCTTCCTCTCCGCGCGCGCCGTCGCCGGCATGGAGCAGGGCGGCGACGGCACCTACTCCCGGGCGCTGCGACTCCCCCATGGCGCGGCGACCGTCCGGCTGAGCCTCACGGGCTCCGACGACGCCCCCGCCGTGCAGTGCGACGCCGTGCTCGCCGACGTCGCCGACCTCGCCCCCCTCGTCGCCCGGGTCCGGCGACTGCTCGACCTCGACGCGGACGCAGCGGCGATCGACGAGGCGCTCTCGGCCGACCCCGCGCTCGCCCCCGGCGTGCGTGCCGCGCCCGGCCTGCGCGTCCCGGGCGCCGTCGATCCGGAGGAGATCGTCTTCCGCGCCATGATCGGCCAGCAGGTCTCGGTTCCGGCCGCCCGCACGGCGCTGACCCGGCTGACGGACGCGCTCGGGGAGCCGATCGAGCTCGGCGGTTTCACCCGGCTCTTCCCCACTCCGGCCGCCATCGCCGAGCGCGGCCACGAGGTGCTCCGCGGCCCCGCCCGCCGGGTGGAGTCCATCATCGGCGTCGCGCGCGCCCTCGCCGACGGCGCGCTGCACCTCGACGTGGGCGAGTCGCGCGAGGAGCTGGAGGCCCGCCTCCTCGCCCTGCCCGGCATCGGCCCCTGGACGGCCGGCTACATCGCGCTGCGCGTGCTCGGCAGTCCGGACATCCTGCTCACCGGCGACCTGGCCCTCCGGCAGGGCGCCGCGCGGCTCGGGCTCCCCGGCGAGGCGCGGGCACTCGCGGCGTACGGCGCACGCTGGGCGCCCTGGCGCAGCTACGCCGGAATGCACCTCTGGCGGGCGTAGGATCGCAGCACAACCGGTCGTATCAGGTGGGAGGGGTGAGGCCAGCAGTGCCCTCGATCACCGTCGTCATCCCCGCCCTCGACGACGCGGAGATGCTGCGCCGCAGCCTCGCCGATCTGGCCGCCCAGCTGCGCCCCGCCGATGAGATCGTCGTCGTCGACAACGGCAGCACGGACGACACCGCCGAGGTCGCCCGCGCGGCCGGCGCACGGGTGCTGGAGCAGCCGGTCCGCGGCATCTTCCCGGCCGCCGCGACGGGCTACGACGCGGCCACCGGCGACATCATCGCCCGCATCGACGCCGACTCCCGGGTGCCGGTCGACTGGCTGCTGCACATCGAGGCGGAGTTCGTCGACGCCCCCGAGATCGGCGTGCTGACCGGCCCCGGCGTCTTCTACGACGGCAACGCGTTCGTCGCGGGCCTCGGCCAGGTGCTCTACATCGGCGGCTACTTCTGGTCCATGGAGATCTGGCTGGGCCATCCCCCGATCTTCGGCTCCAACTTCGCCATGCGGCGCCAGGTGTGGGACGGCGTGCGCGGGTCGGTGCACAGCGGGGTCCGCGAGGTGCACGACGACCTCGATCTCGCGTTCCACCTCGACCCCGGCGTGATCGTCCGCTACGACGAGCGGCTCACCGTCGGCATCTCCGCCCGCCCCTTCTCGACCTGGCACGGCTTCGGCCGGCGGCTGTCCTGGGCGTTCGGGACGCTGTGGATGCACCTGCCCGAGGAGTCGCCGTGGCGGCGGCGCGCGGCCCGCCGTCGGTGGCGCGCCGAGCATGCCGAGGACGCGCCGGGAGCGGTGGCCTGAGCGCACTCTCACGTTCGACACCGCGTCGAGAGAACGGGCTCCGGACCGACTGCCTGTCGAGTACCGCTGCACCCGCCTCCCCGATAGGTTGGAGAGTGTGAGATTCTCGCACCTCAGTTCCACCCCCGATGCGGCGCCGCGTCTGGCCGCCGTCGTCGCCGACGGCGCCCTCTTCCTCGACGAGGTCATGCCGGACGCCCCGCGCGACCTCCAAGACCTCATCGAGCGCGGCGAGGACGCGATGGCCGGCGTGCGCGCCGTCGTCGACGAGTCCGTCGCGACCGGCCGCCCGCTCACCCCCGTGTCCGGTCTGCGGCACGCGTCCGCGGTCCTGCGGCCTCCGCAGGTCATCGCGATCGGTGCGAACTACGCGGCCCACGCGTCGGAGCTCAAGCTGCGCAGCGAGAAGGCGGCCACGGTGTTCTCGCTCTGGCCGAACTCGCTCGCCGGGCACGGCGGCACCACCTCCTGGCCGGAGGATCTCACGACGCAGGTCGACTACGAGGCCGAGCTCGGTGTCATCATCGGCCGGCCCGCGCGCAACGTGTCCGCCCGCGACGCGCTCGACTACGTGTTCGGCTACACCGTGGTCAACGACATCACGGCGCGCGACCTCCAGTTCTCGGAGGCCCAGTGGTCGCGCTGCAAGTCCTTCGACGGCTTCACCCCCAACGGGCCGGTCGTCGTGACCGCCGACGAGATCGCCGACCCGCAGGACCTCTGGCTCACCACGAACGTCGACGGCAGCATCCTCCAGGACGCCTCCACGGCCGACATGGTGCGCTCCGTCGCCCAGATCATCGAGTTCCTCTCGCACTCGGCGACCATCCAGCCCGGCACCCTCATCTCCACGGGAAGCCCGGGAGGCGCCGGATACTCCCGCAATCCCCCGGTCTTCCTGCGCGACAAGTCCACCGTCACCGTCTCCATCGGCGGGATCGGCTACCTCACCACCTACTGCCGCGTCACCTGACGCGGTGACTGCGATCGCGCCCGCCGTCGGCTAGCGTGAGGGCATGTCCATCGGAGAGCGGCGCCCCGGAGTGGCGGGAGACGGCGGCGAGGCCGCACGCCTCGACGCCGCCCTGCCCGACATCGACTGGTCCATCGCCCCGGTCGGCACGGTGTTCTCGCGTTTCCCCGCGCCCAGCGGCGAGCTCGCCGTCGCCTCCCTCGGCGACCCGGCCGACCCGCGCGTCGTGATGGTGCCGGGGGCGACCGGGTCGAAGGAGGACTTCTACCTGCTCGCGCCGATCCTGGTCGCCGCCGGCTACTACGTGCAGAGCTACGACCTCGCCGGGCAGTACGAGTCCGCCGACGCCGGGCCGCCGCCGGGCGGCCACTACACGTACGACCTCCTCGTCGCCGACTTCGTCGCCTTCCTGAGCGACGGGGGCGCCGCGCACGTCCTCGGCTACTCCTTCGCCGGGATCGTGGCGGAGCTCGCGCTCGTCGAGCACCCCGATCTGTTCCGCTCCCTCACGCTGCTGACGACGCCGCCCGAGCCGGGGCAGGCGTTCCGCGGGGTGCGGGTCATCGGCTGGCTCAGCTGGCTGCTGAACGGCCACCAGGGGGCCGGGCTGATGATCTGGGGCATCGTCACCAACAAGAACAAGGTGCCGCCGAGCCGGCTGGCCTTCGTCCGGTCGCGCTTCGACCTGACCCGCCGGTCGAGCGTGGACGACATGGTCGGCCTGATGAAGCGGGTGCCGGACGTGCGCGCCCGGGTCGCGGCGAGCGGCATCCCGGTGCTGGTGGCGACGGGCGACCACGATCTGTGGCCGACACCCCTGCACGCGGCGAACGCCGATGCCCTCGGCGCCCGCCTCGCCGTGTACCGCACCGGCCACAGCCCGTGCGAGACGGCTCCGCACCAGCTGGCGCGCGACATGATCGCCCTGTTCCGGGAGGCCGACGCGCGCGACGCAGCCGGCTGAGATCAGTCCGTCAGAGGATCGGGCACGATGATCGGGATGGCCGTCGTGATGGTCTCGAGCCCGCTCAAGCGCGCCGGGGACAGCAGCCGGGTGACCTCTTCACGGCTCATGAGCTTCGCATCCACCACCAGGTCGGCGACGTTGTGCCCGGTCAGCAGCGCCGACTTGGCGAGCGCGGCCGCGGCCGCATAGCCGATGTGCGGGGTGAGCGCCGTGATCACGCCGACGGACGAGCCGACCATCGCGCCGAGCCGCTCCTCGTTGGCGGTGATGCCGTCGACGCAGTTGACCCGCAGAGTGTGGAACGCCTGGGTCATCCACGTGATGCTCTGCAGCAGGGAGTGCGCGATCACGGGCTCGAAGGCGTTGAGCTGGAGCTGGCCACCCTCGGCCGCCATCGTCACCGTGACGTCGGCGCCGGCGACCGAGAAGGCCACCTGGTTGACGACCTCCGGGATGACCGGGTTGACCTTGCCGGGCATGATGCTGGAGCCGGCCTGGCGCGGCGGGAGGTTGATCTCGCCGAGCCCCGCCTGCGGCCCGGACGAGAGCAGCCGGAGGTCGTTGCAGATCTTGGAGAGCTTGATCGCGCTGCGCTTGAGCGAGCCCGAGAACGACATGAACGCGCCCGCGTCGCTCGTCGACTCGATGAGGTCGGGCGCGGATTCGAGGTTCAGCCCGGTGATCGCGTTGAGGTGGCGCACGGCCGCGGCGGCGTACCCGGGGTCGGCCGTGATGCCCGTGCCGATGGCGGTCGCGCCGAGGTTGATCTCGGCGAGCAGCCACTTGGTCTCGGTGAGACGCGCGTGGTCCTCGGTGAGGGTGGTCGCGAAACCGTGGAACTCCTGGCCCAGGGTCATGGGCACGGCATCCTGCAGCTGGGTGCGGCCCACCTTCAGGATGTGCCGGAACTCCAGGCCCTTGCTCGCGAACGAGTCGCGGAGCAGGGCCAGCTGGTCGAGCAGGTGCGCGAGTGCGAAGGTCAGCGCGATCTTGATCGCCGTGGGGTACGTGTCGTTGGTGCTCTGGCTGCGGTTCACGTCGTCGATCGGGCTGAGCGAGGCGTAGTCGCCCTTGGGGCGGCCGTCGAGCTCGAGCGCGACGTTGGCGATGACCTCGTTGGCGTTCATGTTCGTCGAGGTGCCGGCGCCGCCCTGCATCACGCCGACCACGAACTGGTCGTGGAAGCGGCCGTCGATGATGAGCTGGCACGCCCGGTCGATCAGGTCGGCCTTGTGCGCCTCCAGGACGCCGATCTCGAGGTTCGCGCGCGCGGCCGCCTGCTTGACGCTGGCGAGCGCGACGATCAGGTCCGGGTAGACGGAGATGGGACGCTTCGCGATGGAGAAGTTCTCGAGCGCCCGGGACGTGTGCACGCCCCAGTAGGCGTCGGCCGGGATCTCCCGGCTGCCGAGCGAGTCGGTCTCGGTACGGGTCGGTCCGCCGGACGCGGCGGCGTCCGGCACGTCGGAGACGTTCTCCGACGCGTCGACGACCGGCGGCGGGATCACGGGGACCGGCTGGGTCGCTGGGTCGTCCATCATGGCTCTGGGGTTCACGGTCAGCACCGTTGCCTCTCGTTGTGCGGTTGGCTCGCCGGAGGGGGCCGGCGCGGGGTGTCGGCCGTTCGTGGCCGCCGACAGCACCAACCTACCGCCAGCCCCTGCACGCCGGGTGGACGATCCGTCTCGAATCCGAGACGCGGCCGAGCGGCCTGCGCACCGGGACGCGCGCTCAGCCCAGCTTGCGCAGCAGGCCGCGCGCGAAGCGGTCCTTGCCCTCGGTGTACGGCGGGTAGATGAGCTTCATCGTGTCGGGCGCGAGCGACTTGCTCAGCACGGCCTTCTCGTGGCTGAACGTGCGCAGCGAGCGTTCGCCGTGGTACGCCCCGACCCCGCTCTCCCCCACCCCGCCGAAGGGCAGGCCGCCCACGGCGAGGTGTGCGGCGGGGACGCCGAAACCGACCGCGCCCGAGCTCGTCTCGGTCAGGATGCGGCGCCGCGCCGACGCGCGCTCGGTGAAGGCGTAGAGGGCGAGGGGCTTGTCGCCGGCGCAGATGAAGCGGATCGCGTCGTCGAGGTCGGCGACCGGGACGATCGGCAGGATGGGCCCGAAGATCTCCTCGCCCATCACGGCCGCATCCCTCGGGACGTCCGTGAGAACGGTCGGCGCGAGGTATCGGCTCGCGGCGTCCCGATCGCCCCCGACCGCGGTCGTGCCGGCGCCGTCCAGCAGGCCGGCGAGCCGCGCGAACTGGCGGTCGTCGACGATCCGCCCGTAGTCGGGGCTCTGCGCCGGGTCGTCGCCGTAGAGCTCGCGGATCGCGGCGCGGAGGGCGTCGGCCAGCCGGGCCGCGACGGACGACGTCGCGAGGACGTAGTCGGGGGCGACGCAGGTCTGGCCCGCGTTCATGAACTTGCCCCAGGCGATCCGCCGGGCGGCCGCCGCGATGTCGACCGAGTCGTCGACGTAGACGGGCGACTTCCCGCCGAGCTCGAGGGTGACCGGGGTGAGGTGCTGGGCCGCCGCCGTGGCGACGATGCGGCCCACGCGCCCGTTGCCGGTGAAGAAGATGTGGTCCCAGCGCAGGGCGAGCAGCTCGGTCGTCTCGGGCACCGCCCCTTCGACGACCGCGACCGCCCGGGTGTCCAGGTACTGCGGGAGGAGCCGTGCCATCGCGGCCGAGGTCGCCGGGGCGAGCTCCGACGGCTTCACGACGACCGCGTTGCCCGCTGCCAGGGCGCCGACGAGCGGGGCGAGGAGCAGCTGCACGGGGTAGTTCCACGGGGCGATCACCAGCACGACCCCGACGGGCTCCAGCACGGTGGACGCCTTCGCGGGCAGCAGCGCCCCCGGGACGCTCACGCGCTTCGGCCGCAGCCAGCGCCGGAGGTTGCGGACCATGTGGTCGATCTCGCCGACGACGAACCCGATCTCGGCGATCTGCGACTCGGTCGGGTTCTTGGCGAGGTCGGCGAGCAGGGCGTCCTCGAGCTCCGGAGCGCGTTCGACGAGAAGCCGGCGGAGCGCCCGCAGCTGGGCGAGCCTCCACGCGAGGGGCTTGGTGACCCCGCTGTCGAAGGTCGTGCGCAGAGCGGCGGCGGTCTGCCCGATGGCGGTGAGCCCAGTGGTCATGCGCCCATCCTACGGACGGGGGCGGTACTCCAGGTCGAAGATCGCGTGGCCCAGCTTCTCGCCGCGTCGCTCGAACTTCGTCACCGGGCGGTCGTCGGGCCGCGGGACGAATCGCGCGGCACCGGCGACGTTCACCAGCGCGGGCTCGGCGTCGAGGACCTCGACCATGTGCTCGGCGTACGGCTCCCAGTCGGTCGCGAGCCGCAGCACGCCGTCGGAGGCGAGCGCCCGCAGGATCAGGGTCGTGAACTCCGGCTGCACGAGTCGGCGACGATGGTGGCGCGCCTTCGGCCACGGGTCGGGGAAGAAGATCAGCACCTCGGCGACGCTCCGCTCGGCGAGTCCGGAATGGAAGACCTCGACGGCGTCGTGCCGGATGACCCGGATGTTGGTGAGCCCCCTGTCACGGGCGCCGGCGAGCACACGTCCCACACCGGCCCCGTGCACCTCCACCCCGAGGAAGTCGCGCTCGGGGTGCCGCTCGGCGAGGATCAGGAGGTTCTCGCCGTTCCCGAAGCCGATCTCGACCGTGCGGGCGGCGCTGCGGCCGAAGAGCGCATCCAGATCGAGCGGCGAACAGTCGAAGTCCACGCCGTACGCGGGCCAGAGCTCGTCGATCGCGCGCTGCTGGGCTTCGGTCTTCCGCCCCCGCACGACGTAGCTGCGGGGACCGAGGGGGGACTGTTCCATCCGTCCATTCTCTCAGGCGGGCGGAGTCTCCCGGGTCAGAGGACGGCGAACGGGAGGAAGCCGAGGCCGATCCCGAGGCCGGCGAGCGCCAGCACCAGGCCGATCAGCACGCCGAAGAGCATCAGCGCGTTCAGCACGATGCCCCAGACCGCGAACGTCTTGCCCAGCTGCTCGCGGCCGAGGGCGAGGATGCCGATGACGAGGCCGGCGATCGGGGCGACGAAGGTCCAGCCGAACACGATCGAGGCGAGGCCGAGCACGAAGCTCGTCACGCTGAGGGTGCGGTACGCCGTGGGCGTGGATGCGGCGGAGTCGGAGGCGGCGGTCGGGCTGCTCGTGCTGGTCATGCATCCAGTCAAGCGGCACGCGCCACCCGGCGGTATCGGGGAAACCCCCGGATCCGTCTCGGGGGTTCCCCCGAGACGGATCCGCGTGTCACGCCTAGTGGGGCAGGAAGGTCTCGATCGGACCGCGCGCGAAGTAGATCAGGAAGCCGGCGGCCACGACCCACAGCAGCGGGCTGATCTCGCGCGCCTTGCCGGACAGCGACCGGACCAGCACCCAGCTGATGAAGCCGACGCCGATACCGTTGGCGATCGAGTACGTCAGCGGCATGACGATGATCGTCAGGAACACCGGCAGCACGCTCGAGAACTCGGCGAAGTCGATGTGACGGATCTGCACGACCATCAGCGCACCGACGATGACGAGCGCCGCGGCGGCGACCTCCAGCGGGACGACCTGGGTCAGCGGGGTGAAGAACATCGCGAGGAGGAACAGCAGGCCGGTGATGACGGACGCGAATCCGGTCCGGGCCCCCTCGCCGATGCCGGACGCCGACTCGACGAACACGGTGTTGGAGGACGACGAGGTCGCGCCGCCGACGACGGCGCCGACGCCCTCCACGATGAGCGCGGGCTGCAGGCGCGGGAACGTGCCGTCCTCCTTCGCCAGACCGGCGCTGCGCGCGAGGCCGGTCATGGAGCCCATCGCGTCGAAGAAGTTCGTGAACACGAGGGTGAAGACGAGCATGATCGCGGCCAGTGCGCCGATGCGGCCGAACGAGCCGAAGACGTCCACCTGGCCGACCAGGCCCAGGTTCGGCAGCGACACCAGCGAGCCGGGCAGCTGCGGGACGGTGAGGTTCCAGCCGCCGGCGTTCTTGCCGCCCATGGACGGGCCGACCGGCCAGATGGCCTCCACGATGATCGCGACGACCGTGGCCGCGACGATGCCGATGAGCAGGGCGCCCTTGACCTTGCGGGCCATGAGCACGCCCATGATCACCAGGGCGAGCAGGAAGATCAGGGTCGGGACGGTCGCGATCGAGCCCGCCTCGCCGAGCTGCACAGGCGGCGACGACATGTTGGTGCTGCGCACGAAACCGCTGTCGACGAAGCCGATGAACGCGATGAAGAGACCGATGCCGACCGTGATCGCCGTCTTGAGCTGAGCGGGCACCGCGTTGAAGATCAGCTTGCGCAGGCCGGTGGCCGACAGCAGCACGATGATGAGGCCGTTGATGACGACGAGGCCCATGGCCTCCTGCCAGGTGAGCACCTGGACCACGTTGACGGCGAGGAACGAGTTGATGCCGAGGCCCGCGGCGAACGCGAACGGGAGGCGGGCGACCAGGCCGAACAGCACGGTCATCACGCCGGCGCTCAGCGCCGTGACGGCGGCGACCTGCGCGCCCTGCAGCGAGTGTCCGGAGACGTCGGGGGTCCCGCCCAGGATCAGCGGGTTCAGGATGACGATGTACGCCATCGTGACGAAGGTCAGCACGCCGCCGCGGACCTCGGTGGCCCAGGTCGTGCCGCGCTTGGTGATCTCGAAGAACCGGTCGAGGCGCCCCTCGCCGGTCGGCGCGGGCGCGGTGGTCGATTCGGAAATGGTGATCTCCCGTACTATCTCGAAGGCGGAGGTGTCGATGAACGTGCTCTGAACATTCGGAGCGGATTCACGGGCGCGGCGCGCCGCACTCCAGCCTAATTCCCATTTCCACGAGCGAAGGACACCCTGAATGGCCCTGCCCTGGACCCTGCACGGCGACGGAAAGAACGTCGGCGCCCACGAGATCGTGCTCCCCGGCGAGCGGCTCACCTGGCCCCGCACCATCGGCCTGGGCGCCCAGCACGTCGTCGCCATGTTCGGCGCGACCTTCCTGGTGCCTGTGCTCACGCACTTCCCGCCCAGCACGACCCTGCTGTTCTCGGGCATCGGGACCATCCTGTTCCTGCTTATCACCCGCAACCGGCTCCCCAGCTACCTGGGCTCGTCGTTCGCGTTCATCGCCCCGATCACCGCGGCGACGGCGAGCAACGGGATGGGGAGCGCACTGTTCGGGATCGTCGCGGTCGGCGTGCTGCTGGCGATCGTCGGCGGCATCGTGATCCTCACCGGCACCGGCTGGATCGATGCGCTCATGCCGCCCGTGGTGGCGGGCGCGATCGTCGCGCTGATCGGGTTCAACCTGGCGCCGGCGGCGAAGAACAACTTCGTGCAGGCCCCGTGGACGGCCCTCGTCACGCTGCTCGCCGTGATCTTGTGCACCGTGCTGTTCAAGGGGCTGCTCGGCCGGCTCTCCATCTTCGTCGGCGTCGCGGTCGGGTACGTATTCGCCGTGATCATGGGCGAGGTCGACTTCTCCGCCGTCGCGACGGCCGACTGGATCGGGCTGCCGGCCTTCGCCCTCCCGGCCAACCCGTTCGAGAACCCGGCCGCGACCTTCGGCATCCTGCCGGCCTTCCTGCCCGTCGTGCTGGTGCTGGTCGCCGAGAACGTCGGCCACATCCGCGGCGTCGCGCAGCTCACCGACCCCTCGGTGAACAAGCTCACCGGCCGCGCGCTCTTCGCCGACGGCCTGGCGACCACCGTCGCCGGCTTCTTCGGCGGCTCCGGCACGACCACGTACGGCGAGAACATCGGCGTCATGGCGGCGACCAAGGTGTACTCGACCGCCGCGTACTGGGTCGCGGGCATCGTGGCCGTCCTGCTGGGACTCTCCCCCAAGGTCGGCGCGGTCATCAACACCATCCCGGCCGGCGTGCTCGGCGGCGTGACGACCGCCCTCTACGGCCTGATCGGCATCATCGGCGTGAAGATCTGGCTCGACAACAAGGTGGACTTCTCGAAGCCCGTCAACCAGTTCACCGCCGCCACCGCGCTGGTCGTCGGCATCGCGGACTTCACCCTGAACCTGGGCCAGCTCACCTTCAACGGCATCGCGCTCGGCACCATCGCCGCGATCGTCGTCTACCACCTCATGCGCACCGTCGCCCGCCTCCGCGGCACCGACTGAGCGGACGCCTCGCGGGCCCGCGCATGCTCCAGGCGCGGGTCTGCGCGGGCTCAGTGGTGGAAGAAGGGGATGATCAAGTACAGGCCGTAGAGCACGGCACACCCGGTGAGCACGAAGCACGCGTATGCGCCCGCGAGGGCGAGGCGCTTCTGCCCGTCGGTGAGCGGGTTCTTGCGGCGCGCCTTCGCGGCCTTGCGCTGGGCCTTCGCGGCCTCCTCCGGCGTGATCACGGTGATCGCGTCGGTGAACTCCACCGGCTCGACCACGAGAGCACGGCCCGCGACGGCGAGCAGGCGGGTGCCCAGGGCGTACAGGCTCACGACGACGCAGGCGCCGATGATGGCGGCCGCGAAGACGATGAGGAACGCGATCCAGTCGATGCCGATCATGCGGACTCCTTGTGCGCGCGCTCCTTCTTGAGCGGCTTGACCTTCTTGATCCTGACGGCCCGGGCGGACGCGGCGACCTCGCTCTGCCCCTGCACGGGAGCGGGTTCGACCGCGTTGTCGCTGTGCACCTGGTTGCGGCGCGACAGCCAGAAGATGAGGGTGACCACGCCGACGCCCAGCACGGTGTCGATGAGGATCCCGACCGGTCCGAGACCGGCGATGAGCGCGGCGACCGCGCCGACGATGCCGGCGGCGGGCAGAGTGAGCAGCCAGCCGATGGCGATGCGCCCGGCCGTCCCCCAGCGCACGGACGAACCACGGCGGCCGAGACCCGATCCGATGACCGAACCGGAGGCGACCTGGGTGGTCGAGAGCGCGAAGCCGAGGTGGCTGGAGGCGAGGATGGTCGCGGCGGTGCTCGTCTCGGCGGCGAAGCCCTGCGCGGGCTTGACCTCGGTGAGGCCGCGGCCGAGCGTGCGGATGATGCGCCAGCCGCCCGAGTAGGTGCCGATCGCGATGGCGAGGGCGCACGAGACGACGACCCACAGCTCCGGGCCGGTCCCGGCCGTCTGCAAGCCGGCGGCGATGAGCGTCAGGGTGATGACGCCCATCGTCTTCTGGGCATCGTTGGTGCCGTGCGCGAGCGCCACGAGCGACGACGAGAAGATCTGGCCGTAGCGGAAGCCTCCGCGGCCATCCGGGCGCCCGTCGTAGCGACGCGTGATCCAGTACGCGAGCTTCGTCGCCGAGTAGGCCACGACGCCCGCCGTCACCGGTGCGATGAGAGCCGGGAGGATGACCTTGTCGAGCACGACGACGAAGTCGACCGCACCGAGTCCCGCTCCGACGATCGCGGCACCGATCAGACCGCCGAAGAGCGCGTGGCTGGAGGACGACGGCAGGCCGAACAGCCAGGTGACCATGTTCCAGACGATCGCCCCGACGAGGCCCGCGAAGATCAGCTCCGGGGTGATCTGCACCCCACCGGATCCTTCGCGGATGATGCCGCCGGAGATCGTCTTCGCCACCTCGGTCGAGAGGAACGCGCCGATCAGGTTGAGGACGGCGGCGAGGGCCACCGCCACCTTCGGTTTCATGGCGCCGGTCGCGATGGGAGTCGCCATCGCGTTCGCGGTGTCGTGGAAACCGTTCGTGAAGTCGAAGAACAGGGCCAGCGCAATGACCAGCACGATGATGAGGGTGAGATCCACCGGATTCTTTCTCGTGTCGGGGATGCGTCCATCCCGATACAAGCGTTCACCGGGATTTCATGCAAGTGACCTGGCGCGCGATCATGCGACCGTGTAGATACTCACACGGCGGCGGGTCATGCGTCAAAATCGCTAGAGCCGGCCGACGCCCGTCACCTTCACGACCGCGACACCGGCCTGGGCCGAGGCCTCCAGCAGGATGTCCGCGGTGATGCCCCAGTCGTGGTCGCCCGCCGGGTCGGCGATGATCTGCCGCACCCGCCAGACACCCTCCGACGCCGCCGGAGTCTCGTCGACGATGATCATCGACGCCGAGCGCGCGGCGGCGTCGGTGAGGATCTCGTCGTGCTCCGCGTAGTAGTCCTCGAGGGCCGCATCCCACTGCTGCTCCGAGAACGACGGGGCGGCCGATTCGGCGAGCGCCGCGGCCTCCGCCTCGAGCACCCCGAGCTGCGGGATGCGGTCGAGGGCGGCCAGCTGCACCCGGCGGAACAGCTCGTTGCGCACCAGCACGAAGAAGGCGCGCCGATTCGTGGTGACGTTGCGGGGCGCGGGAGGCGCGAGCTCGCCCGCCTCGGCCGCGTGGCGGGCGGCGTCGGGGTGGACGAGCTCCTCCCACTCGTCGAGCAGGCTGGAGTCGACCTGGCGCACCAGCTCGCCGAGCCACTCGATGATGTCGCGGAGCTCCTCCGTCCGCAGGTCGAGCGGGACGGTCTGACCGAGGGCCCGGTAAGCGTCGGAGAGGTAGCGGAGCACCACGCCTTCCGAGCGCGCGAGCTTGTAGTACGAGACGAACTCGCCGAACGTCATCGCCCGCTCGTAGAGGTCGCGCACGACCGACTTGGGGCGCAGCTCGAAGTCGGCGACCCACGGCTGGCTCGACGCGTAGGTCGCGAACGCCGCGTTCAGCAGCTCGTCATGCGGCTTCGGATGTGTGACCTCCTCGAGCGCGGCCATCCGCTCGTCGTATTCGATTCCCTCGGCCTTCATCGCTGCGACCGCTTCGCCCCGTGCCTGGAACTGCTGGGCGGACAGCACCGGCCGGGGGTCGTCGAGCGTGGACTCCACGACCGAGACGATGTCGAGCGCGAACTGCGGCGTCTCGGCGTCGAAGAGCTCGAACGCGGCGAGCGCGAACGGCGACAGCGGCTGGTTGAGGGCGAAGTTGGGCTGGAGGTCGACCGTGAGGCGGATCTCCCCGTCCACGTTCTCGATCACCCCGGCGGTGAGCAGCGAGCGGTACAGCTCGATGGCGCGCCGGGCCAGCGCCAGCTGCCGCTTCCACGGCTCGTGGTTGTCGAACACGAGGGCGCGCACGTGCCCGTAGACGTCCCCGCCGCGGCCGATCACGTTGATGAGCATGGCGCTCGTGATCTGCATGGAGGACGTGAGCGTCTCCGGCTCGGCCTCGATCAGCTTGCGGAACGACGGCTCGCCCCACGAGACGAAGCCCTCCGGCGCTTTCTTGCGGACGATCTTGCGCCGCTTCTTCGGGTCGTCGCCGGCCTTCTCGATCGCCTTGAGGTTCTCGCTCTCGTGCTCGGGCGCCTGGGCGACGACGGTGCCGGCGGTGTCGTATCCCGCGCGCCCGGCACGGCCGGCGATCTGGTGGAACTCGCGGGCGTTCAGCTGTCGCAGGCGGGTGCCGTCGAACTTCGTCAGCGCGGTGAGCAGCACGGTCCGGATCGGGACGTTGATGCCCACTCCGAGGGTGTCCGTCCCGCAGATCACGCGGAGGAGTCCGCGCTGGGCGAGCTGCTCGACGAGGCGGCGGTACTTGGGCAGCATCCCCGCGTGGTGGACGCCGATGCCCTGGCGCAGGAGGCGCGAGAGGGTCTTGCCGAACGCGGTGGTGAAGCGGAAGTCGCCGATCAGCTCGGCGATGCGGTCGCGCTGCTCCCGGTCTGCGATCTTGGCGCTGGAGAGCGACTGCGCGCGTTCCAGCGCCGCGAGCTGCGAGAAGTGCACCACGTAGATCGGCGCCTGCCCGGTGTGCAGGAGGTCGTCGATGGTCTCGTGGATGGGCGACAGCTCGTAGAAGTAGTGCAGGGGAACCGGGCGCTCGACCCCGGTGACGGTGGCCGTCTCCCGTCCCGTGCGGCGGCCGAGGTCGTCGGCGAGGGCGGTCACGTCGCCCAGGGTCGCCGACATCAGCACGAACTGCGTGTGTGGGAGGGTCAGCAGCGGGACCTGCCACGCCCAGCCCCGGTCGGGGTCGGCGTAGAAGTGGAATTCGTCCATCACGACCTGGCCGACGGGGGTGTCCTCCCCGTGGCGGAGGGCGAGGTTGGCGAGGATCTCGGCGGTGCAGCAGATGATCGGTGCGTCGGCGTTGACGGCGGAGTCGCCCGTCATCATGCCGACGTTCTCCGCGCCGAAGATGTCGACGAGGGCGAAGAACTTCTCCGAGACGAGGGCCTTGATCGGCGCGGTGTAGTAGCTGCGCTCCCCGCGGGCGAGGGCCGCGAAGTGGGCGCCGACCGCGACGAGCGACTTGCCGGTGCCGGTCGGCGTGCTCAGGATGAGGTTCGCCCCGGCGACGATCTCGATGACCGACTCGTCCTGAGCCGGGTAGAGCGAGAACCCGCCCGCTTCCGCCCAGGCGACGAACGTGTCGTAGACGGCGTCCTCGCTCGCGGTGCCCGGACCGCTGTGGCCGGGGATGTCGTCGACACGGAGCCGGACGGGTGCTGGAGACGTCATGATGCCTCAAGCCTCCCATGCCGGAGCACGGGAGCGCGTGCCTCTCGGCAGGCGGCTGCTAGTGGGAGCCGATCTGCGTCCCGGCCATCGAGTACCCGCCGTTCGGGTTCTTCGACGGCCGCGGCTCGTCGAACTGCGGGTTGGCCTTGCCCGGGAGGCTCGCGGGCACGGCCCGGGTGCGGGCGGCGGCCACGATCGCGACCACGCACGCGGCGAGCAGGACGAGGCCGAGGGCGGCGAGCGCCCAGCCGATCGGCTCGCCGGCCACGACGAGGACGACACCGTACGGCCCGGCCAGCCACGCTCCGACTCCGGCCACGATCGCCCCCGCGACCAGCAGCCCCACACGCGAGCGGCGGCGGCGCGCCTGCTCCAGCTCGCGCATCAACGCACTCTCTTGCATCGGCACGCCCATGGTGCACCCCCTTTTCGGCACCCTAGCATCCGGGAGCCCGAGCAGACAGGGTCCGTGCAGCGGGGCATCGTAGAATTCTCCGGTGCCATCCACGACCCCTCCCTCCGACTCCCCCGCCGTCGGCATCGACCCCGCCGACCTGGAGATCACGCTCCGCGTGCTCGGGAGGCTCCACGAGTTCGACCGCGAGCACCCCGACTTCGTCGCCGTGCGGCAGGCCACCGGGCACATGTTCAAGGCCGTCAAGCAGGCGCGGCGCCGCGAGCTGCGCGACGCCGTGGCCGAGGCGGACCGCGCGGTCGTCGCCGCCACCGCGACGGGCGCCCCCGACCGGATCGACGACGAGACCCGCGGGCGCGAGCTGACCTCCGGCAGCACGGGGTCGACCTCCGCGGGCACGCTGATCAAGGCGCGCGCCTGCTACATCTGCAAGCAGGACTACACCGAGGTCGACTGGTTCTACCACCAGCTCTGCCCGTCGTGCGCCGCCTCCAGCCACGCCAAGCGCAACGCGCGCACCGACCTGCGCGGCAAGCGCGCGCTGCTGACGGGCGGCCGCGCCAAGATCGGCATGCACATCGCCCTGCGCCTGCTGCGCGACGGCGCCCACCTGACCATCACCACCCGCTTCCCCCGCGACGCCGTCCGCCGCTTCTCGCAGCTGCCCGACGCGGCGGAGTGGCTGCACCGGCTCCGCGTGGTCGGCATCGACCTGCGCGACCCGTCCCAGGTGATCGCGCTGGCCGACTCGGTGGCGGCGCAGGGCCCGCTCGACATCCTGATCAACAACGCCGCGCAGACCGTCCGCCGCTCCCCCGGCTCGTATTCGCTGCTGGCCGAGGCGGAGTCGCAGCCGCTGCCCGACGGCCCGCTGCCCGAGATGGAGACCTTCGGCCACACGGCCGACCCGCACCCGCAGGCCCTGGAGGCCTCGGTCGCCGCGCACCCCCTCCTCTCGCGCACCACGATCGCCGGCACCATCGCCGAGCTCGGCGGCCCCGGCGCGATCACGGCGGACGACCTGGCCTCCCTGGCCATGGCACCGGGATCGTCGTCGCTGGCCAAGCACGCCGACGGCACCGCGATCGACGCCGGCGGACTGGTGCCGGACGTCAAGACCGTGAACAGCTGGACGCAGGCGATCGGCGACGTCGACCCGCTCGAGCTCCTCGAGGTGCAGCTCTGCAACACGACGGCGCCGTTCATCCTGATCGACCGGCTCCGGCCGTCCCTCTCCGCCACGGAGGCGGGCCGCGCCTACGTCGTCAACGTCTCCGCGATGGAGGGCGTGTTCGGCCGACGCTACAAGGGCCCCGGACACCCGCACACCAACATGGCGAAGGCTGCTCTGAACATGCTCACCCGCACCAGCGCCGGTGAGATGTTCGAGACCGACAACATCCTGATGACGAGCGTGGACACCGGCTGGATCACCGACGAGCGCCCGCACTACACCAAGGTCCGCCTGGCCGAGGAGGGCTTCCACGCGCCGCTCGACCTGGTCGACGGCGCCGCTCGCGTGTACGACCCGATCGTGCGCGGCGAGGCCGGCGAAGACCTCTACGGAGTGTTCCTCAAGGACTACCGCGCGTCGGCCTGGTGAGCGAACTAGTGTGAGGGCGTAGACCCAGCACGAGGAGCGACGATGTCGACCACACCGGCGGACGGCGCACCGGCGCCCGTCCCTGTACCCGGCCAGGCGCAGGCCTCCGGGCATGCGCACCCGAAGGCGGGCCGCTTCCGCCACTGGCTGCTCTCGGGACTGGTCGACGAGCGCGGCACCCAGCAGGGCCCGCACGGGCGCAACCCGGAGCGGACGCACTCCTGGTGGCAGGTCATGTGCCTCACCGGCGTCGACTACTTCTCCACCCTCGGCTACCAGCCCGCGATCGCGGCGCTGGCGGCCGGGTTGATCTCACCGTTCGCGACGCTCGTGCTCGTCGCCCTCACCCTGTTGGGCGCGCTCCCCGTCTACCGGCGCGTGGCGCGCGAGAGCTTCCGCGGCTCGGGGTCGATCGCCATGCTCGAGCGGCTCCTGCCCTGGTGGGCCGGCAAGCTCTTCGTGCTGGTTCTCCTGGGCTTCGCCGCGACCGACTTCATGATCACGATCACCCTGTCGGCGGCCGACGCGACCGCGCACGCGATCGAGAACCCGTTCGCCCCCGACTGGTTCCACGGGCAAAACGTGATCATCACGCTCGTGCTGCTCACGCTCCTCGGCGCCGTGTTCCTCCGCGGGTTCCGGGAGGCCATCGGCATCGCGGTCGTCCTGGTCGCGATCTACCTCGCACTGAACGTCATCGTGGTCGGCACCTCCATCGTCGAGGTCTTCCACCACCCGACCGCCATCGAGGACTGGTGGGGGATGCTGTTCCGGCAGAACGGCAATCCGCTCATGGTCGTCGGCGTCGCGCTGCTCGTGTTCCCGAAGCTCGCGCTGGGCCTCTCGGGCTTCGAGACCGGCGTCGCCGTCATGCCCCAGATCAAGGGCAAGCCCGACGACGATCCGGCGTATCCGGCCGGCCGCATCCGCGGCGCCCACCGACTGCTGACGACGGCCGCGCTGATCATGAGCGTGTTCCTCATCACCTCGAGCTTCACGACGACACTGCTCATCCCGCAGAAGGAGTTCCAGGCAGGAGGCTCCGCCAACGGCCGAGCCCTGGCCTACCTCGCGCACGAGTACCTGGGGAACGTGTTCGGCACCGTCTACGACATCAGCACCATCCTGATCCTGTGGTTCGCCGGCGCCTCGGCGATGGCCGGTCTGCTGAACCTCGTCCCCCGCTACCTGCCCCGATACGGGATGGCGCCGCAGTGGGCGCGGGCGGTGCGCCCCCTGGTGCTCGTCTTCACCGCGATCGCCTTCCTGATCACCCTGGTGTTCCAGGCGAACGTCGACGCCCAGGGCGGTGCGTACGCGACCGGCGTCCTCGTGCTGATCACGTCCGCGTCGCTCGCGGTGGCGCTCTCCGCCCGGCGCAAGAAGCAGCCGCGCCGCTTCGTGCTCTTCGGCATCATCACCGCGATCTTCGTGTACACGACCATCGTCAACGTCATCGAGCGGCCGGACGGCCTGCGGATCGCGCTGCTGTTCATCCTCGGCATCCTGGTCGTCTCGATCGTGTCGCGCGTCGGCCGCTCGTTCGAGCTGCGCGCCACGTCCGTGACGCTCGACGTGACGGCGCTCGACTTCGTCCTCGAGGACGCCGAGGAGGGCGAGATCCGCATCATCTCGCACGAGCCCGACGTCGACACGACGAAGGAGTACGCGCAGAAGAACAAGGACGAGCGCAAGTTCAGCCACATCCCGCAGCGGGCGCGCACCATCTTCATCGAGGTCCTCCCCTCCGACTCCTCGGACTTCGAGGAGGACCTGGTGGTCCACGGCGTGGTGAAGCACGGGTACCGCGTGCTTCAGGTCAAGAGCGGCAACGTGCCGAACACGATCGCGGCGGTGCTGCTCGAGATCCGCGACATCTCGGGGGTCGTGCCGACCATCTACTTCGAGTGGACCGAGGGCAACCCGATCTCGAACATGTTCCGCTTCCTCATCACCGGCGTCGGCGAGGTCGCTCCGGTGACGCGCGAGGTGCTGCGAGAGGCCGAGAAGGATGTGAAACGCCGACCGGCCGTCCACGTCTCCTGATCCGCGGCGCGCTGTGGCACCATGACCGCATGGACGGACACGCGTTCTTCGAGGCCATCGGCGTCGCCTTCGAGTTCGCCGGCGTCCTGGCGATGGCCCTCGGCTTCGTCGTCGCGGTCGTGATCTCGCTCGTCGCCTGGCGCCGCAGCCGGAGCGGAACCGTCGCGTTCCGCACCCTGCGGGAGACCTTCGGCGGTGTCATCCTGCTCGGTCTCGAGATCCTCGTCGCGGCCGATCTGGTCAAGACGGTGACCTCCAGCCCCACGCTGACCGACGCGGTGGTGCTCGGGATCATCGTGCTGATCCGCACCATCCTGAGCTTCTCGCTCCAGGTCGAGATCGACGGCGTCGCGCCGTGGAAGCGCGCGCTCGTGACCGGGCCCCAGGTGCTGGCGCAGGCGGCCCGGCGCGCCGGCGAGCCTCCCGCGACGAGCTGACCCGGCCCGGCGAGCGGAGCGCGCTCAGCCGGCGAGGACGGACGCGTCGATCTCGTCGACGCGCCGCACCCCGGCCAGCCCCATCGTGATGTCGAGCTCGGCGATCACGTTGCGCAGCAGCTCCCGCACGCCGGCCTCCCCCGCGAGCGCGAGCGCATAGGCATACGGGCGCCCGATCGCGACCGCGTGGGCTCCGAGGGCGAGCGCGATCACGACGTCGGCGCCCCCGCGCACACCGCTGTCGAACAGCACGGGCAGCCGGCCGCCGACCGCCTCCACCACCCCGGGCAACGCGTCGAGCGCGGCGATCTCCCCGTCGATCTGGCGGCCGCCGTGGTTCGACACCTGCACCGCGTCCACCCCGGCGTCGACCGCCCGGCGGGCGTCGTCCGGGTGCAGCACGCCCTTCAGCACGATCGGCAGGCGGGTGCGCTCCCGCAGGAACCCGAGATCGTCCCAGCTCAGGGACGGGTCGGCGAAGACATCCAGGAAGGTCTCGACGGCCGCCAGGGGCTCCGGCGACCGCAGGTTCGCCCGGAGACCGCCCGGGTGGTGGCGCAGGATGCTGTCGAACGCCGCGATCGCCGCCGGCGTCACCCGCGCGCGCTCCCGCGCGCCGCCCTCGGCCACCCGGTCCGCGACGAGACGACGGAACACCGGGTCGCTGGTGTACTGCGCGATGCCCAGGCCACGGCTGAACGGCAGGTAGCCGAGTTCGAGGTCGCGCGGGCGCCAGCCGAGCACGTGCGTATCGAGGGTGACGACGATCGCCTCGCACCCGCTGCGCTCCGCCCGCTCGACGAGGCTCGCCACCAGCTCACGCGACGCACTCCAGTAGAGCTGGAACCACCGCGCTGCTCCGGGCGCCACCGCGTCCATCGCTGCGGCGACCTCCTCCATCGGCGCCGAGGCCTGATTGGAGAGCACGGCGGGGATGCCGAGCGACGCCGCCGCCCGGGCGGCGAGCGCGTCGCCTCCGCGGTGCGCGAGCTCCAGCACGCCGATCGGGGCGAGCAGCAGCGGGGCCGGGCGGCGCGTGCCGAAGAGGTCGACGCCGAGGTCGCGCGTGGAGACGTCGCGCAGCACGCGCGGCACGATGCGATGCTCCCGGAACGCGCGGAGATTCGCGTGGGCCGTGCGCTCGGCGCCCGCCGAACCGGCGATGTAGGCGAAGGCGGCCCGCGACATCCGCCGTCGCGCTGCGCGCTCGAGGGCGGACGATCCGACCGGGATGCGGGGTCGGCTCCCGCTCACCCCGGCGCGGTAGATCTCGGACTGGGCGTCGCGGCCCGCACTGGCTGCCATGCCGCCATTCTGCCCCTCAGCGGCGCTTGCGCCCCCGACCGCCCCGCGGGGCGGGCTTCCCGGTGCTGCGGGAGCGGCCAGCGCCCGATCCGCTCGTGCCCGTCTGCTTACCGCTCTGCTTGCCGTTCTGCTTGGCTGCCGCGGGCCGCTTGGCCGGCGCCCCCTGCTTGGCGGCCGCCGCCTGCTGCTCGGCGACGTCGGCGTTGCGCGAGCTGTGCGCGGTGCGGCCGCGCACGATCCCGATGAACTCGTCGACGAGGGGATGCTGCCCCTCCCGCGGCCAGGTCAGCGCGATCCTGCTCTCGTCGCCGTCCTCTAGGCGCACCGCCACCACGTCCTTGCGACGCAGCGATTTGGCGACCGACGCGGGCCACAGGGCGACGCCCTCGCCTTCGGCGATACGCCGCATCAGGGCCTCCGACGGCTCCCCATCGATGCGCGGCACGCCCTCGAGGTCGGCACGGTGCAGCTTCTTCTCCAGCGTGAGCAGGTGCTCGTGGTGCATCACGAGCACCACGTCCTCCGCGTAGAGCGGGATCAGGTGCCGATCGTCGTCGGCCGTCGCGTCGCGGACGAAGGCCATGTCGGCCTCCCCCGCCACCAGCACGGCCAGCGGATCGGTGCTGGGAGCGACGGCGAGCTCGACGTGCGGATGCCGCCGTTCGAACTCGCGCGTCCACTTGCCGACGGTCACGCCCCGGGGGAAGGTCAGGGCGAATCGGGAGGTCATCCTCCGAGCGTACCGAACGGTAACCTGGATCCCATGAGTGCCGAGAAGCGACCCCAGACCATGAAGGCGGCCACTGCCGCCAAGAAGCTCGGCATCTACCTGCCCGCCGCGCCGGCCGAGTTCCGCGACGGCGACATCAGCCGGACCGAGTTCGACGCGCTCAACGCCGAGCCGCCGGAGTGGCTGCGCACTCTGCGCGCCGACGGCCCGCACCCCCGCGACGAGGTCGCACGCAAGCTCGGCGTCTCCAACTCCGGCCTCGCCCGCGGCGGCGTCGACGAGGCGTTGACGACCGCCGAGATCAAGGCGCTGCTGGCGGACCCGCCGGAGTGGCTCGTCACCGAGCGCGCGACACAGGCCGCGGTGCGCGCCGAGAACGCGCGGGTCAAGGCCCGCGACGCCGAGCGCGCCGCTCGTCGCACCGACGGCTGACGGCTGACGGCCCGCCCGAGACGGCCTCAGCCCGTCGACGCCCCAATGAGGGCGAGGAGCGCCTGCGCATACGCGGTCGGCGGGTCCTCGTGCTCGAACATCCGGTCCGCGCCCACCAGCACGATCGTCACGCGGTAGCCGTCGACGGTGCGCGCCAGGTGCCGGAACGAGCCGCCCAGGAGCTCGCGCAACTGGTCCTCGCGCGGGATCCACAGGGCGTCCTCGACCGCGAGGGAGTCGAGCGCCCACTCCGTCGTGCCGTTGAAGCCCAGGATGGTCCCGCTGTCGAAGTGATGGGGCTCGATCGTCATCTCGCTGACCGTGAAGCGCTCCCCGGCCATCCCGGGCCGGTCGATGGCGAACGTGTCGCCGGACTGCGGCTGCCAGCGCAGGCCCGCCTCCCGCAGCAGCCGCGCGGTGTCGTCGTCGATCATCGTCGCCTCAGTCCGTCACGACGACGATCTTGCCGCGCACGTGGCCGGCCTCCAGCCGCCCGTACGCTTCGCTCGTCTGCTCGATCGGGTAGATGGAGTCGATGGGCAGGATGAGCTCGTTCTCCGCCAGGAGGGCGGCGAGCTCGGCGAGCTCCTCGTTTCCGGCGGCCGCTCCCCCGACGTTCCGCGCACCATGGGCGTCGGGCCCGAAGACGGCGATCGTGTTGATCCGCTCGACGGGGACTCCGAGTTGCAGCGCCGCCTCGATGGTGCCGCCGCCGTGGTTGTCCAGAGCAGCCGTGACCCGGTCGCCGTCGAGCAGCTCCCGCACCCGCTCGGCCAGCCCGTCGCCGTAGACGACCGGGATGACGCCCAGGGTCTCGAGGAACTCGTGGTTCTCCTCCCCCGCCGTGCCCACGACGGTCGCCCCAGCGCGCACGGCCAGCTGGGCGGCGAGCACGCCGACACCGCCGGCCGCGGCGCTCACCAGCACGGTGTCGTGCTCGCCGAGCCCGAGCGACCTCGTGGTCGCCATCGCGGTGCGCCCGACGACTCCGAGCGATCCGGCGACCTCGAAGGTCAGCGCGCCCGGTTTCGCGACGACCTGGCCGTCCTCGGCGACGACGGCGAAATCGGCGACCGCGGCGAACGGAGCGGTACCGAAGACCGCGTCGCCCGCGGAGAACCGGGTGACGCCCTCGCCGACCTCCTCGACGTAGCCCGCGAAGTCCTGACCGATGCCGCTCGGCAGGGTCACACCCATCCGCCCGGCCGACCGTTCGTCGCGGTACGCCTTGTAGTCCATCGGGTTGAGGCCCGCCGCCATCACCCGCACGAGGAGCTGGCCCGGCCCGGGCCACGGTCGCTCCCGGTCCACCACCTGCAGGAAGTCGCGCGAACCGAACTCCTCGAACTGGACGAATCTGGGCATACGGCGTCCCTCCACTCTCGTAGGAGGGAGCCTAGCCCTGCCGCCCGTGCGCCCATAGAGCCGAACGCGCGTCGGCGGACCGCGACGCTCAGCCGAAGAGCAGAGCGGCCTCTTCGTAGCGGGCGTCCGGCACGGTCTTGAGCCCGCCGGTCGCGTCGGCGATCGAGACGTTGACGACGTCGGTCCCGCGCAGCGACACCATCGAACCCCAGCGGCCCTCGTAGACAGCGTCCACCGCGGCCATGCCGAGCCGGGTCGCGAGCACGCGGTCGTAGGCGCTCGGGACGCCGCCGCGCTGCATGTGGCCGAGCACGGTGGCGCGCGACTCGATGCCGGTGCGCTCCTCGATCATCGGGGCGAGCATCTCGCCGATGCCGCCGAGACGCGGGCGGTTGAAGGCGTCGAGTCCCTTGTGCGAGTGCGCCTCCTCCATCGTGTCGAGGTGGAAGCCCTCGGAGACGACGAGCACGGGGGCACGGCCGCGGTCGCGCACCGACTCCACCCACTCGACGACCTGCTCGATGGACTGCGGCCGCTCGGGGATGAGGATGGCGTGCGCGCCGCCGGCCATGCCGGAGTGCAGTGCGATCCAGCCGACGTGGCGGCCCATGACCTCCACGACCATGCAGCGCTGGTGCGACTCGGCCGTGGTGCGCAGGCGGTCGATCGCCTCGGTGGCGATCTCGACCGCCGTGTCGAAGCCGAACGAGTAGTCGGTCGCGGCGAGGTCGTTGTCGATGGTCTTGGGGACGCCGACGATCTTCAGCCCGGCGTCGGTGAGGCGGCGGGCGGCGGTGAGGGTGCCCTCGCCGCCGATCGCGATGATCGCGTCGATGCCGTTCTCGTCCATCATCCGCTGGATGTTCTCGGGGCCGCCGTTCTCGCCCTCGAACGGGTTGGTTCGGCTGGAGCCGAGGATGGTGCCGCCCTGGCGCGAGAGGCCGCGGACGCTGTGGCGGTCGAGCGGCATGATGTCGCCGTCGACGACTCCGCGCCAGCCGTAGCGGAAGCCGGCGAACTCAGAGCCGTGCACGCGGTCGCCCTTCAGGACCGCGCCGCGGATGACCGCGTTCAGTCCGGGACAGTCGCCGCCGCTGGTGAGGATGCCGATCTTCATGGTGCTCCGTCTCTCGCCGTTACTCATTCGCCCCTAGGCATCATGCCCGACCTCCCGCCGGAGCACAAAAACGCCCTGGACTTCACGGAGGCCGTGAGGTATTGCGGGTGCACGCGCGGTATGGCCCGCAGCGGGATTCAGAGCTCGAGGACGTGCTGCAGCTTGGATCCGCTCGCCGACGGACGGGCGCCGGCCTCGATCAGGCGTTCCTCCACACCGTCGAGCAGGGCGGTCCGCCCCGATCGCTTGTCGGGAGCGCCGCTCAGCAGCTCGACCTCCCACTCGCGCCATTCGTCGCTCCCCCCGCTGCGCAGGTTCTCGCCACGCACGTGGTCGTCGCACAGCTCGGCGAGGTCGAACCCGGCCGCATCCCGCAGCACCGTGGTCACGCGCGTGTTGACGATGCGTGCGATCGGGACGAAGGGGGCGTCCCCGAGGTCGCTGCCGAGTGCGTCCCCGACCGCGTCCCGCAGCTCCTGCGGCTCACGCTCCCCGTCGCCGAGGGGCCAGTGGAGCTCGACACGGCCCTCCTCACCCGGCGCGAGCTTGACATGCCAGCCCTCGTCCGCCCCACCGCGGCGTGCGCGCACCGCGATGCGGTTCCGCGCGAGGGTCAGCTCGGCCGTGTCGTAGTACGTCGCGACGAGCTCCGCCGTCTCGGGCTCCGCCACGACCGCGATCGCACCGACGCCGACGAGGTCGGGCGGCACCGTGTCGTCTCCGACGTCGTACTTGCGCTCGATCTCGACCTGGCTCCGGTGCTGCATGCCCCCTGTCTAGCCCACTTCGGCCCTGTCGCGAAATCACACGTGCGCCGGGCCGCGCAGTGCCTAGGCTCGGGGCATGGACACCACGGAGACGATCACCGCCCGATTCGAGGTCACCGGCTGGGACCCGGAGCCGCTCGCCGGGCTCGACGGCGACTGGGTGGGCGCCATCGTCATGCGCAAGCGGTACACGGAGGGGCTGGTCGGCGACTCCATCGCCCATTTCGTCTCCTCCGGCACGGAGGAGGGCGGGCGCGGCTACCTCGCCGCCGAACGGGTCACGGGGGCGCTGCCGGACGGCCGGAGCGGCTCCTTCACCGTGCACCACGGGGCGCTGCAGCATCCCGACGATCCCTCGGCGTTCGGCTACATCGTGCCGGGCACGGGCACCGGTGACTTCGCCGGATTCCACGGCGCGGCACGCATCGTGCACGACGAGCAGGGTCCGTCCTTCGTGTTCTCGATCGCGGGCTGATAGCCGGCCGGCGCCTCTCGACCGGGGCAGCGCGCGGCGGTACCCTCGGTGTCATGAGCGACCGGCGCGACGACGATCTGGACGAGTTCGTGGAGTCCCAGGAGGGCGACTACGAGCCCGCTCCCGTCCTGCACGACGCCGATGACGCGCCCGTCGAGGACGACGCGGAGGACGACCGCATCCTCCCCGACGACGACCGGCCGGTGCCGCTCGACCCCGACGACGCCGGGATCGCCTGACCCCGCTCGTCCCCCTTCCCTCTTGACGCACCCGCATGTCGAGATTATTGTCTAGGCATAGATGATCTAGCCCTAGAGAAAGGTTCGTCTCATGTGGAGTACCGAGCACACCGGCACCACCGCCCTCCCCCGCACCGTCGTGTGGACCGCTTTGCGCGACCTCCACACCGGCGACCTCACGTACCCCGGCGCCGACGCGTTCGAGCTGCACGGCCCCTTCGCGGTCGGCACCGAGCTGACGGTGACGCCGGACGGCCAGGAGCCGTTCACCTCCGTCATCGTCGACCTCGCGGAGGGCGAGACGTACGCCGATCGCACCGAGTTCGGCGACGTCGTCCTGACGTTCCGGCACCGGCTGGCCGACACTCCGGAGGGCACCCGCGTCACCCACCGGCTCGAGATCACCGGAGAGGGGGCGGACGCCGCCGGTCCGGAGCTCGGACCGCAGATCAGCGCCGACTTCCCCGAGTCGATGGCGGCGCTGTTCGAGCAGGCGGCACGGCGCGCATGACGCGCTTCCCCGGCGGACCGGCCGAGAGCCCCGGGTTCCTGCTGTGGCACGCCACCCTGCGCTGGCAGCGCGCGATGAACGCGGCTCTCGCCCCGTTCGACCTCACCCACCCCCAGTTCGTGATCCTCACGTCGGCGTGGTGGCTGGGCCGCTCCGGTGAGCTCCCTCACCAGGCGCGTTTGTCGGAGTTCACCGGCTCCGATCCGCGGATCGTGTCCGAGGTGACCAGGCGCCTGCTCGCGAAGGGGCTGATCGAACGGCACGCGGACCCCTCGGATGCGCGCGCAAAAGTCCTCGTGGTCACGGGTGCCGGCAGCGAGATCGCGGCCGCCGCCGTCCGCGCCGTCGAAGACGCGGACGCGGCGTTCTTCGCCGACGTGGCGGACGACCGCCTGCTGGCGGTCCTAACGCCCCTCGCGGGGCGCCCGGCCTAGTCCAGGGCGTCCGTCAGAAGGTGGATGAGCGCGTCCAGCTGGACCGAGTCCGCCGAGCCCGCCTCGACGTCGCTGCCGTCGAGGGCACGGGCGGCGAGGCCCTGCTTGGCGTCGATGAGCTCGGCGATCTTGGAGTCGATCGTCTGCGCGGCGATAATCCGCCACGCGGTGACCGGCTCCTCCTGGCCGATGCGGTGCACGCGGTCGATGGCCTGGGTCTGCTCGGCCGCCGTCCACGACAGCTCCGCCAGGACGACGTTCGACGCGGCCTGGAGGTTGAGGCCGACGCCCGCCGCGGTGAGCGAGCACACGGCGACCGAGACATCCGGATCGTTGTTGAAGGCGTCGATCTCCTTCTGCCGGGAGAGGGCGCTCTGGTCACCGCGGATGGAGATGGTCTTCAGGTCGCGGGCGGCGAACGCCTCCTCCGCCTGGTCCATGACGTCGATGTGCTTGGCGAAGAACACCACCTTGCCGACCGAGCGGGCGAGCTGCGCGGTGTAGTCGGCCGCCAGCCCGGCCTTCGCCTGACCGATCTTGCGGACCATCGTGAAGACGTTGTCGCCGGTCTTGGCCGACTTCGACTCCTCCAGCTCCGACTGGGCGACCAGGCGGATGAGGTGCGTGCGGTGCGCGTCGTCGTCTCCGTCGAAGGAGTCGGGACGACCCGCGGCGGCCGCGCGGTTGAAGCGGGCGACCAGCCGGTCGGCCAGCTCCTTCTCCGCCTGGCGGATCGAGCGGCCGAGGTCGCCGTCCAGCTCGACCGGCAGGTCCACGACCCGACGGCTCGGCAGATCGGCGGCGACGTCCAGCTTGCGGCGCCGGACGATCCCCATGTCGATGACGGCCTCGCGCGCGGCGGCGTAGAACCCGAACTCGGCCGGGGTGAGCCCCGTCTCCTCCAGGCGCTCCATCAGCTCGGCGGCCGGCTTGCTGCCGTCGATCCAGCCGAGCAGCTGCCAGATCGCACGGAAGTCGTCGATGTCGTTGATGAGCGGGGTTCCCGTGAGGGCCAGCAGCAGCGGGTCCGGGGTGTTGGAGCGGATGGCGTCGGCGAGTCCGAGGACGAGCCGGGACCGCTGCGAGTGCAGGTTCTTGATGAAGTGCGCCTCGTCGACGACCATGCCCTTGAAGCCGAGCGTGCTCAGCCAGGAGAGGTGCCGGTCGAGCACCTCGTAGTTGACGATGACGACGTCGGCGAACGCGTCCAGGCCCTCGCCGTCGCCGTGGATCACGGTGGCGCGTCGCTGCGGCGTCCAGCGCTCGACTTCGCGCGCCCAGTTCATCTTGACGACGTTCGGCACCACGGCGAGCAGCGGATAGGCGCCGGCGACGGACGCTGCCAGGACCGACTGCGCCGTCTTGCCCAGACCGGGCTCGTCGGCGAGCAGGAAGGTGCGGTGCCCCTGGCGCACGCCCTCGACGAACCGCGCCTGGTGGTGCATCAGCTCGAGCCCGGGAGGCGAATAGCGATCGATCGCCGGGGCCGGCGGGAGCTCCATGCTCGCGGCCTGACCCCCGGCTCCGTACTCGAACGACTTGAACAGCGGGCCGAGGAGCTCCCATGAGTCCAGCCGGCGGCGCGGGGTGGGCTGCGCGGGGGTGAGCCGCGAGAAGTCGGGCGCGAGGAAGGGGTTGGAGAGCTGGCGTGCCTTGACCGACTGCGGCACGACCTGCTTCTCGGCCAGCTCGGGCGGGATGACGCTGTCGGCTTTCGAGACGACCCGCTCGACGGTGATGATGAGGTCGTCCGGGCTCAGTTCCGTGCCCGACTCCAGCAGCCAGTCGCGCCGCATCTTCTGCGCCGTCGCCGTCGGCGGGGCCTCGCTCTCGAGCAGGGAGATCAGCGAGGTGTCCCGGGCGGCGGTCTTCGCGAGGATCGTCGCGATCCCGTCGAGGCGCTTCAGCTGCTCGGCACGGGCCGCGTCGCTCAGCTCGGGGTCGGCCTTGGCCCGGGCGCGCTCCTCCCGCATCAGGAAGGCGATCACCTGGAACTTGGTCCGGTTCGTCGGGCCGAGCTTCTTGCCGTCCGCCGCCTTGGCCTCGACCTCGCGGACCTTGCGGGCGAGGACCGGGATGAGGCCGTCGTTGTTGGCGTGCCGGGTCCGGCGCTGCTGTGGGCGCGACGAGCTGGTGCGCTGACCGGAACGAGACATGGTCCTCCATGAAGGTGCGCCGCGCGCTGTCCGAGGGCACGGTGCCATAGGCGTGAGGGCCGGCGCGACCTCCGGCCGGAGGACCGAGTGGCCCCGACCGGGCGTCGGGGACGCCGGAAGCGCAGCACATGAATCGCCGCGCACCACCATTTTACCGGATGCGGAGCCGTTCAGCGACGAGTGTCGGCCGGGATCTTGATGAGGATCGCCGCGCAGACCATGAAGACGGCCGCCACGACGTGCAGAGCGCGCAGGACGGTGTCGTCGATCGTGATCGGCCAGACCGGGTTCCAGACGACCGCGATCGGCACGAGCCCGACGAGCCACCACCACTGCTTCGCCTGCCCGGCGAAGACGCACAGGATGAGGGCGAGGATCGCCACGGCGTACTGCACGTAGAGGTACCAGGCGCCGCCGATCAGGGCGAGGCCCGCGAGGAGCACGATCGCGGCGATGACGCCGGGAGCCAGAGCGGCCCGGCTGACGGTGGGCTGCTGCGGCGTGTGGGAAGTGGACATCCCCTCCACCCTAGCGGCACCCGCTTCGCACGAGACGAGACCTTCTCGTGGGACGGATGCCGCCAGGGATGGGCGGACGCCTCAGAGCGCTCCCCTGCGGAACAGGAAGGCGCACGGAGGCGCGTCGGAGCCGACGCGGACGATCACAGCGGACCTGCTGGCCTGGTCGAGGAACTCCTCGAGGCCCAAGCGCTCCATCGGGACGCGACGGAGCTCGGCATCGGAGGCGATGCCGTTCACTGCGAAGGCGACGTCGGGGACGTCGTAGGGCTCGCCTGCCAGGTCGAGGAAGGCGATCGGTGACGGGTGGATGTTGTCGAGCGGGAACACACTGAGGATCGCTTGGGCGGCGTCCTCGGTGGTAGTGGCGTCCTCGAGGTGGACGACGGGCGTGGTGATGGTGTTCTCTGGATAGCCGCTGCCGACGAGGGTAAGCGTCTCGCCTTCATTCATCGAGTCGAGTGCACTCAAGAGCGCACCAGACAGCAGCGGGCTGAGGTTCTTCAGCAAAGTCGGGCCTTTCCTGCAAAACGAATATTTCTCAACCCCTGCGTTGAGGATAGACCAACTAGTATGTCCTCCCCTACCCCCCGTTAAGGGGAGTGGGGGTGGACGCGCCGTGCGACATCCCGATTGCGCGGTTTCCGACCTGCTAATGATCCACCGGACGCGGTCGGATCAGAAGCGTCTCAACCGCAGGCTGTTCAGCACGACGAAGACGCTCGAGAACGCCATGGCGGCCCCGGCGATCATCGGATCCAGGAGGCCCAGAGCGGCGATCGGAAGAGCGGCGACGTTGTACGCGAACGCCCAGAAGAGGTTCCCCCGGATCACGGCGAGCATGCGGCGCGAGAGTCGCAGCGCATCGGCGACCAGGCTCGGCTCGGGGCGCAGCAGCGTCAGGTCGCCCGCTTCGATCGCGATGTCCGATCCGGTGCCCAGGGCGATACCGAGATCGGCCGTCGCCAGTGCGGCCGCATCGTTCACGCCGTCGCCGACCATCGCGACCGTGCGTCCCTCCGCCTGCAGCCGAGCGATCTCGGCGGTCTTCCCCTCAGGGGTGACACCGCCGACGGCTCGGATGCCGCCGAGCGCGGCGACGGTCGCCCGGACCGTGGCCTCGTGATCGCCGCTGAGGACGACCGGCTGGGCGCCGAGGTCGCGGACGCGCTGGACGGCGGCGGCGGCGTCCGCGCGGAGCGGGTCGCTCACCGCCAGGACGACCGCGGGCGCGCCGTCCACGGTCACCAGGACCGCGGTCGCGCCGTCCGCGCGGATCTCGTCCGTCGCGACGGCGAGCGGGCCGGGCAGGTCGCCGTCTGCGCGGCCGACCACGACCTCCCGGCCGTCGACCACCGCGATCACCCCGAACCCTGCGACGGCGCGGAAGCCCGCGACGACGGCATCCGAAGGCGAGGCCTCGGCGATCGCCCGGCCGAGCGGGTGCTCGGAGCCGCGCTCCGCCGCAGACGCGAGCCGCACGGCGTCGCCGATCGACCACCCGGGGGCGGCGACGGACCGCGAGACCGTCATACGGCCGGTGGTCAGGGTTCCCGTCTTGTCGAACACGACGGTGTCGATGCGTCCGGCCCGCTCGAGAGCATCGGGCCCGGAGATGAGGATGCCGCGCTGAGCCGCACGCCCGGTACCCACCAGCAGGGCGGTGGGCGTCGCCAGGCCCAGGGCGCACGGGCAGGCCACGATCAGCACCGCGACCGCCGGCGACACCGCCGCGGTGGCGTCGCCGGTGACGGACCACCAGACCAGGAAGGTCGCGGCGGCGAGTGCGATCACGATCGGCACGAAGACGGCGGACACGCGATCGGCCGAGCGCTGCGCCCGCGTCTTGCCCAGCTGCGCCTGCTCGACCGAAGCGGCCAGGCGCGACACCCGCGTGTCGGCGCCCACCCGCACCGCTCGGACGACGAGCATCCCGCCCGCGGCCACGGTTCCCGCCGTGACCTCGTCGCCCGCGGCGACCTCGATCGGCACGGACTCTCCGGTCATCGCCGAGGCATCGACGACCGCCGCACCGTCCAGCACGTCCCCGTCGGCGGCGATCCGCTCGCCGGGCCGGACGACGAAGCGGTCGCCCGCCGAGAGCAGGGCGACCGGGATGCGCCGTTCCGAGCCGGACTCGCCGAGCAGCGTGACCTCCCGGGCGGACGCCTGCGCCAGATCCCGCAGGGCCTCCCCCGCACGTCGACGCGACCGCGCCTCGGCGACACGGCCGAGCAGGAGGAAGGTCGTCACGACCGCCGCGACCTCGAAGTAGACGTGGGCTCCCGAGCCGAGCAGGAGGACGACGAGGGACCAGGCGTAGGCGGTCAGCGTGCCGAGCGAGACGAGCGTGTCCATCGTCGTGGCGCCGTGCCGCAGGTTCACGGCGGCGGAGCGGTGGAAGGGCCAGCCGCCCCACAGGACCACCGGGGTGGCGAGCAGCAGAGACGCCCATTCCCAGCCCGCGAAGTGCAGGTGCTCGATCATCGCGAGGAGGACGATCGGCACGCTGAGGGAGGCGCTGACGAGCATCCGCGGCACGAGGCGGCGGGAGTCGCGCTTCTCGACCGCGTCGACGGATACCGCCCCGCCGTCCGCGGCCGCGCGATCGTCGTGGACCACTCGCGCGCCGTAGCCCGCCTTCTCGACCTCGGCGACCAGGGCGGACACGTCGAGATCCGCCGGGACCAGGGCGCTCGCCCGTTCGGTGGCGAGATTGACCGTCGCGGTGACGCCGTCGACGCGCCCCAACCGCTTCTCCACGCGAGCGACGCAACTGGCGCACGTCATGCCCTCGATGGCGAGATCGACGCGCGCGAGGCCCTCCGCGGTCACAGCAGCGGGAGCCGGTCGGGACGGCCGAGGCTGTATCCGGCCTCTTCGACGGCGGCGCGCACCGCGTCGGCGGCGAGCGCTCCGGCATGGGAGACCGTGGCTTTCCCGCCGGCGACGTCCACATCCACTCCGGAGACCCCGTCGAGGGTCGAGAGCTCGTCGCTGACGGCCCGCGCGCAGTGCGCGCAGGTCATGCCGAGGATGTCGTAGGTCGTTTCCATGCGTCCTACGGTAGCACATACCCCATAGGGGTATATGGGATGCGGGGTATCCTGGAGGGGTGATCGCGGACATCAAGAAGCGTGCCCTCCACCGCACGCGCATCCTGGAAGGCCAATTGCGCGGCCTGGAGAAGATGATCGAGAACGAGGACTACTGCGTCGACATCATCACCCAGTCGCTCGCCATCCAGAAGTCGCTCGGCTCCCTCAACAAGCTCCTGGTCGAGAACCATCTCCGGACCCACGTCTCCGAGATGTTCGAAGAGGGCGGCAGCCAGCGCGACGACGCCATCGTGGAGCTGCTGAAGGTCTACGAGCTCTCCAACAACCGCGGTTGAGATGACGGACCTCATCGAGATCGTCCGCGGCGACATCACCGACCAGGCCGTGGACGTCATCGTCAACGCGGCCAACAGCTCCCTGCTCGGCGGAGGCGGCGTCGACGGCGCCATCCACCGCCGCGGCGGCCCCGCCATCCTCGAAGCCTGCCGCCTGCTGCGCGAGACCGCGCTCCCCGACGGCCTGCCCACCGGCCAGGCGGTCGCGACCACCGCGGGCGACCTGCCGGCGCGCTGGGTCGTCCACACCGTCGGCCCGGTCTGGTCCGAGGACGAGGACCGCACCCCGCTCCTGCAGAACGCGTACCGCTCCTCGCTGCGCGTCGCGCGCGAGCTGGGCGCTGAGACGGTCGCCTTCCCCGCCGTCTCGGCGGGGGTCTACGGCTGGCCGATGGACGACGCGGCACGGATCGCCGTCAGCACCGTGCGCGCCGTCCTCTCCTCCGGAGTCGGCTCGGTCGAACATGTGCGCTTCGTGCTGTTCAGCGACCACGCGTTCGCCGCCTTCCGCACGGCGGCCGGCGAATGAGCGCGCTCGACGAGACCCCGGTCGCCGTCCGGGACGACGCGGCGCTCGAGCGGTTCCGCACCCTCCTGCGCATCCCGACGATGTCCCGCAACGACGTGGAGCTGACCGAGTGGGAGGTCTTCGACGACTTCATCGCAGCGCTGCCCGGCCTCTACCCCGGCGTCCACGCGGCCCTGGAGCGCGAGCAGTTCGCCCACTCGCTGCTCTACCGCTGGCCCGGAAGCGATCCGACCGGTCGCCCGACCGTCCTGATGGGCCACTACGACGTCGTGCCCGCCACGGACGACGGCTGGCAGCACCCGCCGTTCGCCGCCACCATCACCGGATCGGGTGACGCACGCGTGCTCTGGAACCGGGGAACGCTCGACGACAAGGGCGCGGTGGTGGCCATCCTGGAGGCGGCCGAACGGCTCCTCGCCGAGGGCTTCACACCGCGGGAGGACGTCTACCTGAGCTTCGGCCACGACGAGGAGACGGTGGGATCCGGAGCCCAGACCATCGTCGCGGCCCTGCGCGAACGCGGCGTGCGGCCCGCTCTCGTGCTCGACGAGGGCGGGGCCATCGTCGAACGGATCTTCCCGGGCGTCACCCGGCCCATCGCGGTCGTCGGCGTCAGCGAGAAGGGCATCACCTCCGTCCGCCTCAGGGTCGAGCAGCACGGCGGCCACGCCTCCACTCCCCCGAAGACCACGGCGACGGTGCGCCTCGCCCGCGCGATCACCCGGCTGAACGCCAAGCCCTTCCCCGCCCGTCTCACCGAGACCAACCTGCGGATGGTGGAGACGCTGGGCGCCCACGCCACCGGTCCCCTGCGCGCCGTCTTCACCCGCGCGCGCCGCCTCCAGCCGCTGCTGCGGGCCGTGTTCGGCCGGCTGAGCGACGAGACCCGCGCGATCGTGCGCACCACGACCGCCGTCACGCAGCTGCGCGGCAGTCTGGCCGCCAACGCCCTCCCCGAGACCGCCGAGGCCGTGGTCAACGTGCGGATCGCCGTCGGATCGACGGTCGCCGAGACCATGGAGCACCTCCGCCGCGCCATCCGCGATCCGCAGGTGCGCATCGAGGCCGTTGACGCGAGCGAGCCGTCGCCCGTGTCGCCCAGCGACGGGCGGGAGTGGGAGCGCGTCTCCGCCGCCCTGGGGCAGGTGCATCCGCGGGCGATCGTGACGCCGTACATCATGCTCGGCGCGAGCGACAGCCGGCACTTCACCGCTATCGGCGACACCGTCTACCGCTTCACGCCCTTCGAGATGAGCTCCGACGAACGCGGGACGCTGCACGCGCGCGACGAGCGCATCCACGTGCGCACGTGGTTGCGCGGGATCGACGTCTACGCACTGCTGCTGCGCTCCAGCTGAACCGATCCGGAGCGTTCGCGGGGCGGCTCAGGCCGCTCCGCCGAGATCCGGCAGCTCGATCGCCCGGCTCGACGGCGGCAGCTCCCGTACGCGTTCGAGCGCGGGTGCGAGCTCGCCCGCCCACACCCGGTAGCCCTCCGCGTTCAGGTGCAGCCGGTCCTCGGTGTACGCCGGGTTCAGCTCGCCGTCCTCCAGGGCCATCGCCGGCCAGAGGTCCAGCCAGCCTGCGTGCACGGTGGGTGCGAACTGCCAGAGGTGCCGGTTGATGTCCTTGATCTGATCCGCGAATTCGACCGCGCGCGGGAGCACGGACTGGGCGAGGATTCGCACCTCCGGCAGCTCCTTGCGGAGCGTCACGAGCGCGGTCTCCACGTTGCGGACGACGTGCTCGGCCGAGCGGCGCCAGGCCAGGTCGTTCGTGCCGATCAGCAAGGCCACCGTCGCCGGTGCGGAGCCGATGACATCGTCGAGGCGCGCCAGGACGTCGTCCGTCGTGTCGCCCGCGACACCGAAGTTCCAGACGGTCTCGCCCGGGAGCAGTGCGCCCCAGTCACCGCCCTGCGTCAGGCTGTCTCCGATCAGGGCGAGTGGGCCCCGTCCTGCGTCCCATTCCTCCGGCATTCGAACCTTCCTCCCCAACTCCCTCCATCCTCCCCCAGATCGGGCGGGGAGGCGAGGGGGTCGGGCAGGCGGTCGGGATCAGATCAGGGACTTGGTGTGCCAGACCGTCTTCGTCTCGGTGAAGAACGCGATGCGGTCGAGCGACGGGGCCGCGGCGTCCGCGCCGTTCTCCGGCGGGAGGACGCGCTTGAGCGTGTCCGCCGCCGCGATCTGCAGATCGACCCACTCCAGCGTGCCCGCGCCGACCAGGTCGAGGGCGTTGACGTCGGCGTGCGACGCCAGCCAGGGGGCGATCTCGGCCGGCGAACCGGTCAGGATGTTGACGACGCCCCCGGGCACATCGCTCGTGGCAAGCACCTCGCTCAGGCTGATCGCCGAGAGCGGGAACCGCTCGCTCGCGACCACGACGACCGCGTTGCCCGCGACGAGGGCGGGTGCGACGGCGCTGACGAAGCCGAGCAAGCTGGAGTCCTGCGGGGCGATCACGGCGACGACGCCGGTCGGCTCCGGCACCGAGATGTTGAAGTACGGCCCGGAGACCGGATTCGCGTTGCCAACGACCTGCGCGAACTTGTCCGCCCAGCCCGCGTACCAGACCCAGCGATCGATCGCCTCGTCCACCTGGGCTCCGGCGACGGCCGCGCTCACGCCCTCGGCGTTCTGGATCTCGTCGACGAACTGCGCCCGGCGACCCTCCATCAGCTCCGCGATGCGGTAGAGCACCTGTCCGCGGTTGTACGCGGTGGCGCCCGACCAGCCGGAGACGGCGGAACGCGCGGCGACCACGGCGTCCCGGGCGTCCTTGCGGGAGCCCTTCGCGGCGTTCGCGAGGAAGGCGCCCTTCGCCGAGAGCACCTCGTAGGTGCGGCCCGACTCGCTGCGCGGGAACTTCCCGCCGATGTAGAGCTTGTAGGTCTTCGGCACGGCCAAACGGCTCATTTCGTGGCTCCCTTGCGGGTCGGGCGGGCGGAGGAGGTGACGGCGGCCGGCATCGAACGGCCCGGCACGAGGTACGCGCCGAGGCCGTGACGGCCTCCCTCGCGCCCGTAGCCGGACTCCTTGTAGCCGCCGAACGGGCTGGCCGGGTCGAACCGGTTGAAGGTGTTCGCCCAGATCACGCCGGCGCGCAGCTTGTCGGCCACGGCGAGGATGCGGCTGCCCTTGTCGCTCCAGATGCCGGCGGAGAGGCCGTATGGCGTGTTGTTCGCCTTGGCGATCGCCTCGGCGGGCGTGCGGAAGGTCAGCACCGAGAGCACGGGTCCGAAGACCTCCTCGCGGGCGATGCGGTGGCTCGTCGACACGTTGTCGAAGATCGTCGGCGCGAACCAGAACCCGTTCTCGGGGATGGCGCAGTCGGCGGTCCAGCGGTCGGCGCCCTCGGCCTCTCCGATGTCGGAGAGCTCGCGGATGCGCTGCAGCTGCTCTGCGCTGTTGATGGCGCCGATGTCGGTGTTCTTGTCGAGCGGGTCGCCGAGACGCAGGGTCGACAGACGGTTCTTCAGGCGGTCCACGACCTCGTCGTGGATGCTCTCCTGCACCAGGAGGCGGCTGCCGGCGCAGCACACGTGGCCCTGGTTGAAGAAGATGCCGTTGACGATGCCCTCGATCGCCTGGTCGATCGGCGCGTCGTCGAAGACGATGTTGGCCGCCTTGCCGCCGAGCTCGAGGGTGAGCTTCTTGTCGGTGCCGGCGACCGAGCGGGCGATCTCGCGCCCGACCGCGGTCGAGCCGGTGAAGGCCACCTTGTTCACGTCGGGGTGGGCGACCAGGTCGCGACCGGTCTCCCCCGCACCAGTGACGATGTTCACCACGCCCGGCGGCAGGTCGGCCTGCTGCACGATCTCCGCGAAGAGGAGCGCCGTCAGAGGCGTGGTCTCGGCGGGCTTGAGCACGACGGTGTTGCCCGCCGCGAGCGCCGGGGCGATCTTCCAGGCCAGCATCAGCAGCGGGAAGTTCCACGGGATGACCTGTGCGGCCACGCCGAGTGCGCGTGGGGCGGGACCGAGGCCCGCGTGCTCCAGCTTGTCCGCCCAGCCGGCGTAGTAGAAGAACCAGGCAGCGACCAGCGGGACGTCGACGTCGCGGCTCTCCTTGATCGGCTTGCCGTTGTCGAGGCTCTCGGCGACGGCGAGCTCGCGGGCGCGCTCCTGGACCAGCCGCGCGATGCGGAAGAGGTACTTGCCGCGGTCGGTGCCGCTCATCCGCGACCAGACCTTCTCGTAGGCGCGGCGCGCGGAGGCCACCGCCGCGTCGACGTCCGAGGTGTCGGCGGTGGCGATCGTCGCGATGCGCTCCTCCGTCGCCGGGGAGATGGTCTGGAACGGCGTGCCGTGCCCGGCGACGAACTCGCCGTCGATGAAGAGGCCGTACTCGTCGCGGAGGCTGAGGATCGACCGCGACTCCGGAGCCGGTGCGTATTCGAGGAAACTCATTCTGATCTGCTTTCGTCTCAGTCGATCGTCACGTAGTCGGCGCCGGAGTAGTGCCCGGTCGCGAGCTTCTGGCGCTGCAGCAGCACATCGTTCAGGAGGCTGGACGCGCCGAAGCGGAAGAGGTGCGGCTGGAGCCAGTGCTCGCCGACCGTCTCGGCGACGGTCACCAGGTATTTGATCGCGTCCTTCGACGAGCGGATGCCGCCGGCGGGCTTGACCCCGATCTCCTCGCCGGTGAGACGGTGCCAGTCGCGGACCACCTCGAGCATCAGGAGGGTCGTGGGCAGCGTCGCCGCCGGGGACACCTTGCCGGTGGACGTCTTGATGAAGTCGCCGCCGGCGAGGATGCTCAGCCACGAGGCGCGGCGGATGTTGTCGTACGTGTTCAGCTCGCCGGTCTCGAGGATGACCTTGAGGTGCGCGGAGGTGCCGTCCGCGCGGCGGCAGGCCTCCTTCACTGCGACGATCTCGTCGAAGACGAGGCCGTAGCGCCCGGAGAGGAAGGCTCCGCGGTCGATGACCATGTCGATCTCGTCGGCACCGGCGGCGACGGCGTCGGCGGTGTCGGCCAGCTTGACCGCGAGGGAGGCGCGCCCGCTCGGGAACGCCGTCGCGACAGCGGCGACCGCGACACCGGCGGGGGCTTCGGCGTGCGAGGCGCCGAGCGCCTCGACCGCGTACGGGACCATGTCGCCGTACACGCAGACGGCCGCCGGGCGCGGCGTGGCCGGGTCGCCTGCATCCGGCGTCAGCGCCTTCGCGACGAGCGAGCGCACCTTGCCGGGGGTGTCGGCGCCTTCGAGGGTGGTGAGGTCGATCAGCTCGATGATCTTGTCGAGCGCCCAGCGCTTGCTCGTGGTCTTGATGGACCGCGTGCCCAGACCGGCCGCACGCTGCTCCAGGCCGACGGCGTCGACCCCGGGGATGCCGTTCAGGTAGCGCCGCAGGGACGCCTCGGTGAGGTCGCCGCCGAGCACCTCGACGGCACGCGCCGCCGGTGCGAGGGTGCGCACGGGCGGGACGGTGGTTTCGATGGTCACGTCATTCCTTACTGGTTCTGCTCACGAGCCCGGCTGGCTGCGGCCGAGGAGGTCGTTCGCGGTGGCTTCGTCGGTGATGATGGTGGTGCAGAGCCCGCTGGCGACCACGGCGTGCGCCACGTGGTGCTTCGCCTCGCCGGCGATAACGGCGATGCTGGTGCGGGCGCTGCGCAGCTCCTCGAGGGAGAGGCCGAGGGTGCGGCCGTCCAGCTCGGGATCGGCGACCTCGCCGGTGCCGGTGATGAACCGGCCGACCACGTCGCCCACCGCGCCCTTGTCGGCGAGCCCGTTCACATCCTCCGGCGAGAGGTAGCCGGAGTCGACGTGCACCGAGCTCGTGTCGACGACGCCGGCGCTGAAGAGGTAGGCGCTCGCGCTGCGGGCGAGGTCGAGGACGGACTGCACCGAGCGGTCGGACTCGATGGCGCGGCGCGTGGCCGCGTGCTCGAAGATCGCGGGGCTCGGCAGCAGCGTCGCGGTGCCCTGCGCCTTGCGGGCGATGACGACTGCGGTGTCGGCCGCGGCCGTCGCCTGGCGGGTGCTCGACACGCTTCCGTTGATCTGCACCGGGTTGACGCCGACGGCCCAGCCCGGGCGCAGCCGCGCGGCGACCGCGTGCAGCGTCCGGCCCCAGCTGACGCCCAGCGTCCGCGGGACGGGCCGGAGCGTGGTCAGGTAGTCCGCCGCGGCTTGTGCGACCCGCGCCTGCGTCTCGGCCTCGCTCTCGGCCGCGGGGACCACGACGGCGTCTTCCAAGCCGTAGAAGCCGCACAGCTCGCGCTCCAGCGAGAACCTGCGGGCGCTCGGGTGCACGATCTCGATGCGCACGAAGCCGTGCTCGCGCGCCGCCACCAGGAGCCGGCCGACCTTCCAGCGGCTCACGTTCAGGGCGACGCCGATCTCGTCCTGGGTCTTGCCCGCCTCGTAGTACAGCTCCGCGGCTTTGACGGCGAGGATCTCGTCGGTATCGTTCAGGGCCACGCCCCCAGCCTAAGACGTGAGCAACCTTTGCGCATCCGTTGCTCAAATGAGCAATGGGGGAATCGTCTAGGGTGATGCTCGTGTCCACACCCCTCGCTCTCGCCGTCGATTTCGGTGGCACCAAGGTCGAGGCGGCGCTCGTCGACGCCGACGGCCGTCTCGTCCCCGATTCCCGCTTCCGCCGGCCGACCGGCCGCACCGCGACCGTCGCCGACCTCGAAGCCTCCGTGGGCGGCGTGGTGCGCGACGCCCTCGCCGCACTCCCCACCGGAGCCGCGATCGTCGGAGTCGGCATCGGCTCCGCCGGACCGATCGACCGCGTGCGCGGTCTCGTCTCGCCGCTGAACGTGCCGCACTGGCGCGACTATCCGATGCGCGACTTCATCGCGGCCGAGGCCCGCGCCGCCGGGCTCGACGTGCCCGTGACCCTCGAGATGGACGGCGTCGCGATCACGATGGCGGAGCACTGGGTGGGTGCCGCCCAGGGCGTCGACAACGTGATGGGCATGGTGGTGTCGACCGGCATCGGCGGCGGCCTGATCGTGGGCGGCCACGTCATCACCGGCCCGACGGGGAACGCCGGGCACATCGGCCACGTGGAGGTCGGCGACATCCGCGGCGAGGACACCTTCGGCAACCCGTACGCGCTCGAGGCGATGGCCTCGGGCCCGCACACCGTCGCGTGGGCGCAACAGCACGGCTTCACGGGCACCACGGGCGAGGAGCTCGCCGCCGCCTACGCCGCAGGCGACGAGGTCGCACGCCGGGCGATCGCCCGCACCGGCCGTGCGGTCGGCCACGCGATCGCATCGGCCACCGCACTGCTCGACCTGGAGCTCGTGGCCATCGGCGGCGGATTCTCGCACTCGACGCCCGATCTCTTCGCACACATGCGCGAGGTGATCGAGAAGCACTACTTCCCGTTCGTGCGAAAGGTGCGCATCGTCCCGTCCGCGCTCTCGTCCGAGGGCCCGCTCATCGGGGCCGCGGCCCTCATCCACCGCGCGAACCTGCTCCCCGCCTAGCGGCACACTCCACAGCCGTCCCGCCCAGGCGGCACTAAATCGCACGAAAAGTGCCGAGGCGGCGAAGAATTCGCCTTCTCGGCGCGTTTCAGCGGCGGTCTTCGAGGGCGCGGGGGCGCGCGACGATCGCGCCGGCCGCCGCCGCCGCGAGCGCCGTCGCCGTGAGGACGATGAGTGGCACGGTCCAGCCGCCCGTCGTCTGGTGCAGCACGCCCACGACCAGCGGTCCGAGCGCGCCGAGCGTGTAGCCCAGCCCCTGGGTGAAGCCGCTCAGCGCGACGGAGCCGGCGTGCGTGCGCGTGCGCATGTTGATGAGGACGAGCACGAGCGGGAAGAGCAGCGGCCCCAGCCCGGCGAAGGTCACCCACAGCCACGTCGCCGTGCCGGGGGCGAGGATCAGCCCGAGGTATCCCGCGATGAAGAAGGCCACTGCGGCATAGATGAGCCCGGCGACGCTGCGGAGCCGGGAGGCCAGCAGCGGCACCAGCAGTCCGGCCGGGATGCCCATTCCCGCGTACACCGAGAGCAGGGCGCCCGCCTCCGCCGGCGGCGTGCCGGCGACGTCGTGGAGGATCTGCGGCAGCCACGCGAACATCGCGTAAGCGTTGAGGCTGGACACGGCGAAGACCACGGCCATCGCCCACGCCAGGGGCGAGTGCCACACCCGTCCCGCCATCGCGGGAGGCGCCCCCTCCACCTCGACGTCGTGCGCGGGATGCGCGGGCCGGTGCGAGACGAGGATCCGCAGCCACGGGAGCACGGCGAGCAGGCTCACGATCGCCCACATCCCGACGGAGACGTGCCACCCGGCGGCATCGGCCACCGGCACCGCGATCAGCGGGGGAAGCAGCGTGCTCACCGACATCACCGTCGCGTAGAGCGAGGTCACGAGCCCGATGCGATCGGGGAAGTAGCGCTTGACGAGCGGCGGCAGGAGCACGTTGCCGACGCCCATCCCGGCGAAGGTGAGCGCGGAGCCGAGCGCCAGCACGACGAACGACGGCGCCGCGGCCCGCAGCAGGTGCCCGGCCAGCATGACTCCGAGCGCGCTCAGCATGACCGCTTCGAGACTGAGGCGCCGCGTGAACGACGGCGCGATCAGCCCGAAGACCGCGAAGCAGATCGGGGGCAGCATCCCGAGCAGACCGACGCCCAGACTCGAGACGGGGAACTCGGCGCGGATCTCAGCGTAGATGGGCGAGAGCGCCGCGACGGCGGTGCGGAGGTTCGCGGCGACGAGCAGGATGCCGACGAGCGCGATGGCGCGCCCCTGCCAGAGCGGTCGCGCGCCGGGCGGCGCGGACGCGCTCACGCCGGCTCGGCCGAGAGGATGCCGCGCGCCTGGTCGACGTCGGCGGCGATCTGGGCGATCAGAGGCTCGACGCCCTGGTAGGCGACCATCCCGCGGATGCGCTGCACGAACGACACCTCGACGCAGTGGCCGTAGAGGTCGAGCTCGCGGTCGAGCACGTACGCCTCGACCTGCTTGTGCGGGACGCCCTCGAAGGTCGGGTTGTTGCCGACCGAGATGGCGGCGGGGTAGGTCTCGCCGCCATCGGTGAGCCAGCCGGCGTAGACGCCGTCCGCCGGGACCAGGCCCTCCGACTCCGGAGAGAGGTTGGCGGTCGGGTAGCCGAGCTCGCGGCCGCGGGCGGCTCCGTGCACGACGACACCGCGCAGGGTCGGCACGTGGCCGAGCAGCTCACCGGCGTGCGCCACGTCTCCGTCGGCGAGCAGCTCGCGGATCCACGTGGACGAGACCCGGCGGCCGTGCTCCGGCCGGACGTCGTCGATGAGCTCCACGGCGAAGCCGTACTTCTCTCCCAGCTCGCGCAGCAGCGCCACGTCGCCCGCGCCGCGGTGGCCGAAGCGGAAGTCGCTGCCGACGAGCACCTCGGCGGCGTGGAGGCGGTCGACCAGGATGCGGTGGACGAACTCCTCGGGCTCCAGGTCGGCGAGCGCACGGTCGAAGGCGACCATCAGCGTCGCGTCGATCCCCGTGCCGGCGAGCAGGTCGAGCTTCTGCCCGTTGCTGACCAGCGACGCCGGGCACTTCTCGGGCGCGATCAGCTCGAGCGGGTTGCGGTCGAAGGTGATCACCGCGGCGGTCAGACCGCGGTCGGCCGCGACCTCCCGCAGCCGGGCGATGACCGCACGGTGGCCCGAGTGGACCCCGTCGAACTTGCCGATCGTGACGGCGCTCGGCCCGAAGCCGTCCGGCACCTCGTCGACGCCGCGGAAGATCTTCACGATGCGTCCGTCCGGGGGCGGTGGCCGCGCAGCCAGGTCAGACCGAGGATCGGGAGCACCAGCGGGATGAAGAGGTAGCCCATCCCGTAGACCGACCAGACGGTCGCATCGCGCCCGAACGGGTCGACGTCGTGCAGGCCGAGGGCGGCGGGGGCGAAGAGGCTCAGCGAGCCGATGACCAGGACGCCGACCAGTTCGAAGGTGATGGTGATCCAGGCGACCCGGTACCAGACCCGCCCCGGCGCGACCAGGGCGATGGTGGCGACGATGTAGACGACGGCGGCGACGGCCGACAGGGTGAAGGCGACCGGCGCCTCGTCGAAGCGGTCGATGATCTGGAAGACGCTGCGGCCGGTCGCTGCCAGCGCCAGGACGCCGTAGACGAAGACGAGCACCCGGCCGATGCCGGAGATGCGCCGGGAGGGCGAACGCTGGGCGCGCTCGCTCGCGGACGAAGTGAGGGGAGACATCGAAGACGATTCTATTCTCGCCCGCGGTGCACGCGCGGCCCGGCCGTCGTCATGCGCCCTGCACGAACCAGATCTGACCCATCCGGTACACCATGACCGCGATCGCGAGGCAGACGCCGCCCAGGATCACGGTGCTCCAGCGGTTGCGCTCGATCAGCGCCCAGAACCCGCCGGCGGCCGGGAGGATGATCGCCGAGATCAGGTAGATGTAGAACTCGGGGAGGCTGCCGCTCGGCTCGTTGCCGGCCGGCGGGGCCACGATCGTGACGACGAGCTGCGCGAGCAGCAGCACCTCCACCAGGGCGACCGCGCCCATCGTGAGATCGTTCGGGACGCGGCCGGCGAAGCCGAGCACGAGGCACAGGAGTCCGGCGGCGCAGGCGACGATCACCTGGACCGCGGTGAACCATTCGATCATGCCGTGACGATCTCGTCCGTCGGGAAATTCACGAGGGTCCGTGCTTCCTTTCCGCGGAACTCGACGAGCCCCACCAGGTGACCGGTCGGGGCGACGGCCGCGACCGGGACGCCGCCCGGCCCCTCCCGGTCGGCGATGTGGATGCGGCGGCCGTGTGTGAGGTCGATGGCCTGCTCCTCGGTGAGGTCGAGGCGATCGAACAGCGCCGTCGCGGCGTCCACCGCGGGCAGCAGCGCCGTCTCCGGATCGAGCGTATCGAGGTCGTGGGCGTCGCGCACGTCGTAGTCGCCGATGCGCGTGCGCCGGAGGGCCGACAGGTGGCCGCCGACACCGAGCCCCGCACCGAGGTCGCGGGCCAGGGAGCGGATGTAGGTGCCGGAGGAGCAGACCACGCGCACGTCCAGGTCGATGGCGTCCGGGGTGCGGCGCTGCGCGAGCAGCTCGAACTCGCTGACGGTGACGGCGCGGGGTTTCAGCACGACCTCCTCGCCCGCACGCACGCGGGCGTAGGCGCGCTTGCCATCGACCTTGATCGCGCTGACCGAGCTCGGGATCTGCTGCAGCTCGCCGGTGAGGTCTGCGATGCCGGCGTGGATGCCCTCGTCGGCGACCGCGGCGAGCGCCTCGGCGTCCGCACGGGCGGTCTCCTCCCCCTCGGCGTCGTCCGTCGTCGTCGCGGAGCCGAGGCGGATGGTGGCCAGGTACTCCTTGTCGGCCCCGACGATGTAGGTCAGGAGGCGCGTCGAGGAGTTGACGCCGACGATCAGCAGGCCCGTCGCCATCGGGTCGAGCGTCCCGGCGTGGCCGACCTTGCGGGTCCCGGCGAGCCGCCGTACGCGCGACACCACATCGTGGCTGGTCATGCCGCCGGGCTTGTCGACCAGCAGCAGGCCGCTGCCGGTCACGCGTCGGCCCCCGTCGTGTCGAGCACGAGCTGGAGCTTGGTGCGGAAGGTGCTCTCGAGCAGTTCCGTGGCGCAGGGGTCGTCGCCGTATTCGTCGGGCAGGCGGAGCCCGAGAAGGGTGTTCAGCAGCATCCCCTCGGCGAGGAACGACCGTGCGTCGTCGGCCTCGAAGCCGGCGTCTTCGCGCAGCATGCGGTAGATCGAGATGAAGCCTTCGCGCGCCTTGCCGCCGATGACCGGGTCGTGTCCCATGCCGAACGCCTGCATCAGCGACAGCAGGATGCCGCGGTCCTCGATCAGGTTGACGTACGTGAGGCCCAGGCGGCGGCTGATCTCCTTGCGCTCGCTGATCGAGCCGGCCGCGGGTCGGCCCTGGGCGTTCCACTCCGCGATCGTCTCGGTGAAGGCGACGAGCAGCGTGTCGAGCGCCCGGCCCAGCACCTCGACGAAGAGGTTCTCCTTGCCGCCGAACATCCGCACCACATAGGGCTGGCTGATGCCGGCGGCTTTGGCGATCTGGTCCGTGGTGGCGCCGAAGTAGCCGCGCTCTCCGAAGACGCGGCCCGCGGCGCCGAGGATCTGCTCGCGGCGCTCGGCCGAGGGGATCCGTTCGCTGATCTTGTCCGTCACACTTGACAGGTTATCAGTCGATTACTAAAGTCCGGAGTAATCATTCGATTACTACCTCGATCTGACCCCCGATCCGAGAACAGGACACCCGCTCCATGACCGCAACAGATCTCGCCCCGGCCCGGACCATCGCCGGCCGGCGCATCCCGGTGTGGCTCGCCATCGTGGCGGCCTCCCTGCCGATGTTCATGGCGACCCTCGACAACCTCGTCGTCACCAGCGCACTCCCCGTCATCGCCCGCGACCTCAGCGCCTCCATCGAGGAGCTGCAGTGGGTCGTCAACGCGTACACCCTCAGCTTCGCGACCCTCATGCTCATGGCCGTCGGACTCGGCGACCGGTTCGGCCGGCGCAGCGTGTTCCTCGGCGGCATCGTCGTCTTCACGCTCTCCAGCGCGGCGGCCGCCCTCGCCACCGAGCCCTGGATGCTGATCGCCGCCCGCGCCGTCCAGGGAGCCGGAGCCGCAGCCCTCCTCCCCCTGTCCCTCACCCTCCTCGCGGGCAGCGTGAGCGCGCGACTGCGCCCGGCCGCCATCGGCATCTGGGGCGGCATCTCCGGCCTCGGCGTCGCGCTGGGCCCGCTCATCGGCGGCGCGGTCGTCGAGGGCTGGAACTGGCAGGCCATCTTCTGGCTCAACGTCCCGCTCGGCGTCATCGCCGTTCCGCTCGTGCTCCTCGCCCTGCCGAACAGCTTCGGCGCGCGGGTGCGCTCCGACATCGTCGGACTCCTCCTGGCCGCGCCCGGCGTCTTCGGGCTGGTCTATGGAATCGTCCGCGGCAACGACGCGGGCTGGGACAGCGCCGAGGTGCTCGTCTCGCTGATCGGCGGCGCCGTGCTGCTCGCCGCCTTCGTGCTCTGGGAGTCGCGCACGTCCTCCCCGCTGCTCCCGCTCCGGCTGTTCCGCGACCGCAGCTTCACCGCGGCGAACCTCGTCGGCATGACGTTCAGCTTCGGCATCTTCGGCGCCGTGTTCATCCTCATCCAGTTCCTCCAGGTCGTGCAGGGCCACACCCCGCTCGAAGCGGGCGTGATGACGATGCCGTGGACGCTGGCCCCGATGGTGGTCGCCCCGTTGACCGGACTGGTGTCGTCGCGGACCGGCACGCGCCTGCCGATCGTCATCGGACTCGTTCTGCTCACCGTCTCGATGGGGTGGATCGCGCTGACGCTGTCGGCGACGGTCGCCTACTCGCAGATCTGGCCGCCGTTCCTGCTCGCCGGGATCGGCATGGGGCTCGTCTTCGCCCCCAGCTCGACGGCCGTCCTGGCCAACATGCGCCCCGCGGACCACGCGAAGGCGTCGGGGGCGAACTCCACACTCCGCGAGATCGGCGTCGCACTCGGCGTCGCCGTGCTGACCGCGGTCTTCACCGGAGCCGGCGGGACCCTGACCCCGACGGGCTACGTGGATGCGGCCATCCCGGCCGTGTGGGTCGGCGCCGCCGCCCTCGCCCTCGCCGCCGTCATCGCGCTCGCCCTGCCGGGCCGGCGGCTCGCCGCCCGGCTCGCCGCCCGGCTCGCCGCGGCGGCTGAGGCCGACCACGCCGCAACGGCGGACGTGACCGCCGCCGGCTCCGCCGTGGCCGATCCGCCCACCGCGATCCCGGTCGCCTGAGCGCAGCGCTCCGTGCCACACTCCGCCCCGCACGCCGTCCCGCCCGTCGCACTCGACGTAGGCTGGACGGCGTGCGCATCGGGGTCATCGGAGCAGGAGCGATCGGCGGCGCCGTCGCGGCGCTGCTCGACCGCGTCGGACACATCGTCGAGGTGACCGCCCGGGGCGAGCATCTGGCGGCCATCCGTGCGGAGGGCCTCCGGCTCGACGGCGGCTGGGGCGAGCACACCGCCCGGGTGGAGGCCGCCGAGACCTTGCAGTCGACGCCGGAACTGGTCTTCCTCTGCACGAAGGCGCAGGACGCCCGCTCCGCGATCGAGGACAACGCGCACCTGCTGCGCGGCATCACGGTCGTCGTCGTGCAGAACGGCCTCGCCGGCCTCCGCCAGGCGACGGAGCTGCTTCCGGACTCCGACTGCGTCGGCGCACTCGCCCTCTACGCCTCCAGCTACCTCTCCCCCGGCCGCATCACGGTCACGACCACGGCGAACACCTACCTCGGTGCCGGAGACGGGCCTCCCCCGGAGGCCGCCGTCGACGCCGCCCGCATCCTGGACGCGGCGATGCCCGCCTTCGCCGTCGACAACTTCACCGGCTGCCAGTGGACGAAGCTGATCGTCAACCAGGTCAACGCCATGCCCGCCATCACCGGCCTGAGCGCGCAGCAGACGCTCGGCGACGGAAGACTGCGCGCGGTCATCACCGCGAGCATGCAGGAGGCGACCCGCGTCGGACTCGACCGCGGCATCCGCTACGGCGCGATCCAGGGACTCGACGACCGCATCCTGCGCTTCGTCGCCCGCGCTCCGCGCTGGGCCGCTCAGATCGTGCCGCTGCTCATGAAGCGCCGGATGGGATCGACGCCGAACCCGGGATCGACGCTCCAGAGCATCCGCCGCGGTCAGCGCAGCGAGATCGACTACCTCAACGGCGCGGTCGTCCAGGAGGCGGAGGCCCTGGGCCGCGAAGCGCCGGTCAACGCCCAACTCACTGCGCTCGTGCACGAGGTGGAGCGAACCGGCGCGTTCGTCGCTCCGGAGGCCGTCGCCACGCGCCTGCGTCCGCTCCTGTCGCGCTGACGCTCTGCCGAGGCGCCGAGCCGCCCGTTCAGCGGCTCACTCGCGCCGGGTCGGCCGGGTCGGAGTCGTCGACGAGGATGTCCGCGAACGCGCGCGGCCGGGCCTCCGCTTCGTACAGCTCCCACTCGGGGGCGTTCACGAGCAGCACGGACGCACTCCATTCGCCGCGCAGCTCCGGCCGCAGCAGGAACTCCCCGTCGATGACGAGCACCGCATCCGGTCCGGCCGTCTCCCAGCTGCTCTCCACCGGCACGTCCCTGGCTTCGTCGAACGCGGCCGTCTGGAAGCCGGCGCTGCCGGCCAGGCGGAACGGATCGAGGAGGACCCGCCGCAACGTCACGTAGTCGAACGACGAGCGGTAGTAGTCCTCGGGGGTCTCCCGGCCGAATCGCGTGCGGTCGGCACGCGAGCGGTGGAAGTCGCCGATCGACGCCCGGACGGCGTCCGACCCGCCCTCGCGGAACACGTCCGCCAGGTCGTCGGCGAACGGCGCGGTGCCGCCTCCACCGTCGACCGCGACCACCACCCGGCCGACCGGCGCATGCGCGCGGATCGTCCCCACCACATCCCGCAGGAGCAGCACGCGCGGAGTCGGAGGCAGTCTCATGCCACGAGCATAGGCCGGGCGACCAGGCAGTAGCCTCGGAGGATGCGTGACACCTTCGCCGAGACCGTCGTCGACTGGTACCACGCCAACCGCCGCGACCTCCCGTGGCGTCGCGACGGCTTCACCGCCTGGGGAACCCTGGTGAGCGAGTTCATGCTGCAGCAGACCCCCGTCGCCCGCGTCATCCCGCGCCTCGAGGAGTGGCTGACCCGATGGCCGACACCCGCCGATCTCGCGGCCGTGCCGTCGGGAGAGGCGGTGCGGGCCTGGCAATCGCTCGGCTACCCGCGCCGCGCCCTCTGGCTGCACGCCGCGGCCGTCGCCATCACCGACCAGCACGGCGGCATCGTCCCGGAGGATGTGGATGCGCTGCTCGCGCTGCCCGGGATCGGGGACTACACGGCACGGGCCGTCGCCGTGTTCGCCTACGGCAACCGGCATCCGGTCGTGGACACGAACATCCGTCGTGTCATCGCACGGGCCGTCGACGGCCAGGCCGAGCCCGGGCCGCCGAGTGCACGGCGGGATCTCGCCGCGATGGAGGCGCTGCTCCCGGTCGAGCGGCCGGCGGCCGCCGCCTTCAACGCCGGGATGATGGAGCTCGGCGCGATCGTCTGCGTCGCCCGCACGCCCCGCTGCGACGAGTGCCCCCTGCTCGAGAGGTGCGCCTGGCGCGCGGCCGGCTATCCGGCCTACGACGGACCGCGCAAAGCCGTCCAGAAGAAGTACGAGGGCAGTGACCGCCAGGTGCGCGGCCTCATCATGGCGGAGCTGCGCGGGTCGCACATCCCGGTGACCGGTGACGAGCTCGAGGCCGTCTGGCCGGATGCGGCCCAGCGCGATCGCGCGCTCGCGGGTCTGCTCGCCGACGGCCTGGCCGTCCGGGCACAGGGCGGCTACACGCTCCCCTGAAGCCCGCCTGTCCGAAGCCCGTCGAAGTTCACGTCGTGGCGGCCAACTCGCTCGGAATGAGCGCCACGACATGAACTTCGACGTCACTCCTCTTCGTCGTCCTCATCGAAGTCGCGGGGCTTGACGTACGGGTCCTCGTCGCCGGCGTACGACGCGCCGGAGGCCAGGCCGGCCACCTCGGTGTCGCGCTTCTGCGCCTCGCGCAGCAGGTCCTCGATGTGGGCCGCGTTCTCCGGGATGGCGTCGAGCTGGAACTCGAGCGTCGGCGTGAGGCGTGCCGTGATGTTCTTGCCGACCTCGCTGCGGAGCATGCCGGTCGCGGCCTTGAGGGCCGCCGCCGTGTCCGTGCGCTCCTCGTCGGTGCCGTAGACCGTGTAGAACACGGTCGCGTGCTGCAGATCGCCCGTCACCTGGACGTCCGTGATCGTCACGAAGCCGAGACGGGGATCGCGGAGGCCGCGGTCGAGCCGCTTGGCGATGATGACCTTGATTCTGTCGGCGAGCTTCCTCGCGCGTGCCGGGTCGGCCATGAGAATTCTCCTTCGTTGTGAAGCCGGAAGGCCCGGCGGATCAACCGCCGGGCCTTCTGAGCATCGAATCAGACGCGGGGCTTCTCGCGAAGCTCGGTCGTCTCGATCTCGTCGCCGATCTGGATGTCGTTGTACTTGCCGAGGCCGATACCGGCTTCGAAGTCCGTACGCACCTCGGTGACGTCGTCCTTGAACCGGCGCAGCGACTCGATGGCGAGGTTGTCCCCCACCACGACGCCGTCGCGGATGACGCGCGCCTTGGCGTTGCGCGTGATCGTCCCGGACCGGACGATGACACCGGCGATGTTGCCGAACTTCGAGGAGCGGAACACCTCGCGGATCTCGGCCACACCCGACTGGACCTCTTCGAACTCGGGCTTGAGCATGCCCTTGAGCGAGTTCTCGATGTCCTCGATCGCGTTGTAGATGACCGAGTAGAAGCGCACGTCGACACCCTCGCGGGCGGCGCGCTCGCGGGCCTTGACGTCCGGGCGGACGTTGAAGCCGATCACGATCGCGTTGTCGATGGTCGCCAGGTCGATGTCCGACTCGGTGATCGCACCCACACCGCGGTGCAGGATGCGCAGGCTCACGGAGTCGTCGACCTCGATCTTCATGAGCGACTCCTCCAGCGCCTCCACGGCACCGGACACGTCGCCCTTGATGATGAGGTTGAGCGCCTCGACCTTGCCCTCTTCCAGAGCGCGGGTGAAGTCCTCGAGCGAGATGCGCTTGCGGGCCTTCGCCAGCTGCGCGTTGCGCTCCGCGGCCTCGCGCTTCTCGGCGATCTGACGCGCGGTGCGGTCCTCCTCGGTGACGAGGAAGGTGTCTCCGGCGCGCGGGACGCTGGAGAGACCCTGCACCTGGACCGGACGCGACGGGGCGGCCTCGTAGACCGGCTCGCCGTTCTCGTCCGCCATGGCACGCACGCGGCCGTAGGCGGTGCCTGCGACGATCGCGTCGCCGACGCGCAGCGTTCCGGACTGGATGAGCACGGTCGCGACCGCGCCGCGGCCCTTGTCGAGCTTGGCCTCGATCGCGACACCGCGGGCGTCCTTGTTCGGGTTCGCACGCAGGTCGAGACCGGCGTCGGCGGTGAGCAGCACGGCGTCCAGGAGGTCCTGGATGCCGATGTTGTTGCGGGCCGACACGTCGACGAACATGACGTCGCCGCCGTACTCCTCGGCCACCAGACCGAACTCGGTCAGCTGCTGACGCACCTTGGCCGGGTTGGCCTCCGGCTTGTCGATCTTGTTGACCGCGACCACGATCGGCACGCCGGCCGCCTGGGCGTGGTTGAGCGCCTCCACCGTCTGCGGCATGATGCCGTCGTCGGCCGCGACCACGAGGATCGCGATGTCGGTCACCTGCGCGCCACGGGCACGCATGGCGGTGAACGCCTCGTGACCCGGGGTGTCGATGAAGGTGATCGCGCGCTCGATGTTCTCGTGCTCGGTCCACACCTGGTAGGCACCGATGTGCTGGGTGATGCCGCCGGCCTCGCCCTCCACGACGTTCGCGCTGCGGATGGCGTCGAGGAGCCGCGTCTTACCGTGGTCGACGTGGCCCATGACGGTGACCACCGGCGGGCGGATCTCGAGGTCCTCGTCGGACTCGTTCTCCAGCTCGGCGTCGAGGTCGATGTCGAAGCCCTCGAGGAGCTCCTTGTCCTCGTCCTCGGGCGAGACGACCTGGATCTTGTAGCCCAGCTCCTCACCGAGGATCTGGAAGGTGGCCTCGTCGAGCGACTCGGTCGCGGTCGCCATCTCGCCCAGGTGGAAGAGGACGGTGACCAGCGACGCGGGGTTCGCGTCGATCTTGTCGGCGAAGTCGGAGATCGAGGATCCACGACGCAGTCGGACGACCGTGCCGCCGTCGCCGCGGGGAACGGACACGCCGCCCAGCGACGGGGCCTCCCGCATCTCGAATTCCTGGCGCTTCGCGCGCTTCGACTTGCGGGCCTTGCTCTTGCCGCCACCGCGACCGAACGCGCCGGCCGTGCCGCCGCCCGGTCCACGACCGCGACCGCCGCCACCGCCGGGACGGGGGCCCGAGAAGCCTCCGGCCGTACCGGGCGCGCCGCCGCCGGGACGCTGGAACCCTGCGCCGCCGCCGGCGCCGCCCGGGCGCTGCTGGAAGCCGGGACGAGCGCCGCCGCCCTGGCGGTTGCCGCCGGGGCGACCCTGGCCGCCACCCTGACCCGGCGCGCCGATGCGCGGCGAGCCCGGACGCGGCGGAGCCGGACGCGGGATGTTGCTCGGGGTCGGACGCTGGCCCATGCCCTGCGAGCTCGAGAACGGGTTGTTGCCCGGACGCGGCGTGCTCGGGCGCTGGCCCATGCCTTGGTTGGACGAGTAGGGGTTGTTTCCGGGGCGCGGGGCGCCGGGGCGGGGGATGCCGCTGGCGCCGGCAGCGCCTGCACCACCGGCGGGGCGCGGAGCCGACGACGGCTTCGCGGCGTCGGACGGACCGTCGGCCGGGGCGCCGGCCTGGGGCGCGACCTCCGAGGCGGTCTGCGCAGCAGCCTTCTCAGCGGCGGCCTTCTCGGCAGCGGCCTTCTCGGCGGCGGCCTGGCGCTCGGCGACGGACAGCGGCGCCTGCGGCTTCGGAGCGCCGCTCTCGGCCTCCTGCTCGGCGGCCTGCGGGCGCGGGGCGGCCGGGCGCGGGCCGGGAGCCGGTGCCTTCGGAGCGGCCGTGGCCGCCTTGTCGGGCGTTCCACCGGCCGTGAAGGTGTGGCCTTCGGCCTCGAGGGCGGCACGCAGCTTGCGGGCTACCGGGGGTTCGATGCTGGAGGACGGTCCCTTGACGAACTCGCCCATCTCCTTGAGTTTCGCGAGCGCGACTTTGCTGTCGACGCCGAGCTCGCTCGCGACCTCGTGTACGCGTGGTTTTGCAGCCACAATTCTCCTGTCTGGGGCCCACCCCGGACAGGGCAGGCGTTAGTAGCGGACGGGACTCATTTCGAGCCGCTCATCGGTTGTCACTCATGTGAAGTCACTGGTTCTTCAGCCTGTTCTCGTAGGTAGGCCCGGATGGCCGTCGGGTCGAGCGCTTTCTCCACCCGCAGCGCCCGGCCGAAGGCCCGCCGCTTGAGGGCGTTGTCGAGACACTCGTCGACCGGATGCAGCCACGCACCTCGCCCGGGGAGCGTGGCGGAGTGATCCACCACGAGTTCCAAATTCCGGGCGACGATCCTCAGAAGAGAGGATCGGGGGGCGCGAGAACGGCATCCGACGCACGTTCTGACAGCTTCCATCTTACACCCGCGCGCCGGGCGACCCGGCGCGCACCTAGTCGCGATCCAGGATCGAATCCGGCTGGATGTCGATCTTCGCGCCCGTGAGCTTGGCGGCGAGGCGGGCGTTCTGGCCCTCCTTGCCGATCGCGAGCGACAGCTGGTAGTCGGGGACGAGGGCACGGACGGCCTTGAGCGACTCGTCGATGACGAAGGCGCTGGTGACCTTCGCCGGCGACAGCGCGCTCGAGACGAACGTCGCGAGATCGGACGAGTAGTCGACGATGTCGATCTTCTCGTTGTTGAGCTCGGCGGTCACCGCGCGCACGCGCTGGCCGAGCTCTCCGATGCAGGCGCCCTTGGCGTTGACGCCGGGCTCGGTCGCCCGCACGGCGATCTTGGTGCGGTGGCCGGCCTCGCGCGCGAGCGAGACGATCTCGACGACGCCGCTGGCGATCTCGGGCACCTCGAGTGCGAAGAGCTTGCGCACGAGGGCCGGGTGGGTGCGCGACACGATGATCGACGGACCCTTCGGCCCCTTCGAGACGCTCGTCACGTAGACGCGGATGCGCGACCCGTGGGCGTACTCCTCGCCCGGCACCTGCTCCTCGGGCGGGAGGATGGCCTCGACGCTGCCCAGGTCGACGTGGATCATGCGCGGGTTCGGGCCCTGCTGGATCACGCCGGCGACGATGTCGCCCTCGCGGCCGCGGAACTCGCCGAGCACGGCGTCGTCGGCGATGTCGCGCAGACGCTGGTTGATGACCTGCTTCGCGGCGAACGCGGCGATGCGGCCGAAGTCGCTCGGGCTGTCCTCCGCCTCGCCGACGACGTTGCCCTCGTCGTCCAGCTCCGGGACGAAGACGCTCACATGGCCGGTCTTGCGGTCCAGGTGCACGCGGGCGCCCGGGACCTCGTCGGTGTGGCCGTGCCCGTGCTTGTGCTCGGCTTGATTGGTGTGCTTCAGATAGGCGGTCAGGATCGCCTGCTCGATGATGTGCACCAGTTCGTCGAACGGGATCTCTTTCTCGCGCTCCATGAGACGCAAGACGCTGAGGTCGATGTCCATGCCGGCCTCCTCTATTCACATTGCGCCGTCGCGCGATGGCGCGACGGACTCGACTATCTACGGTACCCGAGTTTCAGCGAAGTCGGGACCCTCGGCCTCGCGGCCGTCCGGGCGGGTACCGTGCGGGATATGACTGCACCGACGAGGACCGCCTCCCGCGCCGCGCAGAACCCCGCCGTGAGGGCACTCGCGCGCGTCGGGCTCGCGACGATCGGCCTGCTCCACATCCTGATCGGCGCCATCGCCATCGCGATCGCGTTCGGCGGCAGCGGCGACGCCGATCAGTCCGGAGCGCTGCAGGCGATCGTCGCCGTGCCCGGCGGACTGTTCGTCGTCTGGGCCGCCGTCGTCGGGCTCGCCGTGCTCTCGCTGTGGCAGATCCTTGTGGCCGTGACCGTGCAGGGAGCGGGCAAGCGCCTGACCGAGATCGGCAAGTGCGTGGTCTACGCCGCACTGGCCGTCGTGGCGGCCTCCATCGCGCTCGGCGGCGGCCACGACGCGTCGTCCTCGGAGAAGACGATGAGCGCACGCCTCCTCGCCGTGCCGGGCGGCGTCTTCGTGCTCGCCCTGATCGGCCTGGGCGTCGTGATCGGCGGGATCGTCTTCCTCCGCAACGGGGTGACGCACCGGTTCGAACGCGACCTGCGCCTGCCCCCGAACGCGCTGGCGGGGGTGACGACGACGCTGGGACGCATCGGGTACATCGCGAAGGGGATCGCGCTGATCCTGGTCGGCGGGCTCGTCGTCGCCGGCGCCGTCACCTACGACCCGGAGAAGGCGGGAGGCCTCGACGGCAGCCTCAAGACGCTCGTCGGCCTCCCGTTCGGCCCGGTGCTGCTCGTGCTCATCGCGCTCGGGCTGATCGCGTACGGCGTCTTCTGGCTGGTGCGCTCGGTCGCCGCCCGCCTCTAGGCCGCCGCCCGCCTCTAGGCCTCCTCCGCCGGAGCCGCGAACTGCGCGTTGTACAGCGTGTAGTACGCGCCGCCGCGGGCGAGCAGCTCGGCGTGCGTGCCCTGCTCGACGATGCTCCCGGCCTCCATCACCAGGATGAGGTCGGCGTCGCGGATGGTCGACAGCCGGTGCGCGATCACGAATGACGTGCGGTCGGCCCGCAGCGCGCTCATCGCCTTCTGGACGAGGAGCTCGGTGCGCGTGTCCACCGACGAGGTCGCCTCGTCGAGGATGAGCACGCTCGGCCGGGCGAGGAACGCCCGCGCGATCGTCAGGAGCTGCTTCTCCCCCGCCGAGACGTTGCCGCCTTCGTCGTCCAGCACCGTGTCGTAGCCGTCCGGCAGCGAGCGCACGAAGCGGTCGACATAGGTCGCCTTCGCTGCGGCGACGATCTCGTCCTCCGTCGCACCCGGGCGCCCGTAGGCGATGTTGTCGCGGATCGTGCCCTTGAACAGCCAGGTGTCCTGCAGCACCATCCCCATCCGGCTCCGGAGGTCGTGCCTGGTCATCTCCGCGATGTCCACGCCGTCGAGCGTGATGCGGCCGCCGTTCAGGTCGTAGAACCGCATCATCAGGTTGACGAGGGTGGTCTTTCCCGCCCCGGTCGGGCCGACGATCGCGACCGTCTGCCCGGGCTCGGCCACCAGCGAGAGGTCGTCGATGAGGGGATTGTCCGGGCTGTACCGGAACGACACGTCCTCGAACGCGAGGCGGCCCTTGGTCCCGTCGGGGCTCTGCGGCCGCTCGGGATCGGCGGACTGCTCCTCCGCGTCCAGGAGCTCGAAGACGCGCTCGGCGCTCGCGACACCCGACTGGAGCAGGTTGGCCATCGAGCCGAGCTGGGTCAGCGGCTGGGTGAACTGCCGCGAGTACTGGATGAACGCCGTCACGTCGCCGAGCTGCATCGCGCCGCTGGCCACCTGCAGGCCGCCGACGACGGCGATGGCGACGTACATGAGGTTCCCGACGAACATCATCGCCGGCATGATGATGCCCGAGATGAACTGCGCGCCGAAGCTCGCCTCGTACATCTCCTCGTTCTTCGAGCCGAACCGCTCCTCCACCTCGCGGTGGCGGCCGAAGACCTTGACCAGCGAGTGGCCGGTGAAGGCCTCCTCGATCTGGCCGTTCAGCTCACCCGTGTTCCGCCACTGCGCCACGAACAGCTTCTGCGAGCGCTTCGCGATCAGCGAGGTCACGAGCAGGGTGAGCGGGATGGTGATGAGCGCGATCAGGGCCAGCAGGGGCGAGACGACGAACATCATGACGACCACGCCGACGACTGTGAGCAGGGAGGTCAGCAGCTGGCTCATGGTCTGCTGCAGCGTCTGCGAGATGTTGTCGATGTCGTTCGTCACGCGGCTGAGCAGCTCGCCGCGCTGCATCTTGTCGAAGTACGTGAGCGGGAGGCGGTGGATCTTGGCCTCCACGTCTTCGCGCAGCCGGTACACCGTCCGCTGGGTCACTCCGTTGAGCACGTAGGCCTGCAGGTAGCTGAAGACCGACGAGGCGATGTAGAGCGCGAGCACCCACATCAGCACGTGGCCGACGGCGACGAAGTCGATCCCCGCGCCCGGGGTGAACGTCGTCCCCGAGAGCAGGTCGGCGAACTGGCCCTGGCCCTGAGCGCGCAGCCCGTCGATGACCTGGGTCTGCGTGACGCCGCTCGGGAACTGCTTCGACAGGGCCCCGGCGAAGACGAGGTTGATCGCGTTGCCGAGGAGCTTCGGGCCGAGCACCGCGAACACGACGCTCACGACGGCGAGCAGCGTGACGAAGACGATCGCCCAGCGCTCCGGCTTCAGCTGGCCGGCGAGCCGGCGGGCGGACGGACCGAAGTTGAGGGACTTCTCCGCGGGCATCCCCATGCCGCCGAACGGGCCGCCCCCACCGGGGCCGCGCCGCGCGGGCGGCCGGGCGGGCGGGCGACGGTCTTCCGTTTCCTGGCTCATGCCGCCTCCTCCGCGGTCAGCTGCGACGAGACGATCTCGGCGTAGGTCGGATTGCTCTCGATCAGCTCCTCGTGCGTGCCGCGTCCCACGACCCGGCCGTCCTCGAGGACGATGATCTGGTCGGCGTCGACGATCGTCGAGACGCGCTGGGCGACGACGATCATGGTGGCCTCGGACACCGAGCGCGCCAGAGCGGAACGCAGCCGGGCGTCCGTCGCCGTGTCGAGTGCGGAGAACGAGTCGTCGAAGACGTAGATCTCGGGGCGTTTGACCAGCGCGCGGGCGATCGCGAGCCGCTGCCGCTGCCCGCCGGAGACATTGGTGCCGCCTTGGGCGATCGGCGAGTCCAGGCCGTCCGGCATGGCCTCGACGAAGTCCTTCGCCTGCGCGATCTCGAGGGCGGACCAGAGCTCGTCGTCGGTCGCGTCCGGCTTGCCGTAGCGGAGGTTGGAGGCCACCGTGCCCGAGAAGAGGTACGGCTTCTGCGGGACGAGACCGATCCGCGACCACAGCAGCTCGGGGTCCAGCTCGGCCGCATCCACGCCGTCCACCAGCACGAGCCCGCTCGTCGCGTCGAAGAGCCGCGGGACGAGGTTCACGAGGGTGGTCTTGCCGGAGCCGGTGCTGCCGATGATCGCCGTCGTCTCGCCGGAGCGGGCGAGGAAGGTCACGTCGCTGAGCACCGGCTGCTCGGCGCCGGGATAGGCGAAGCCGACGTCCACGAACTCGACGGTCCCGTGCGCGGGCAGCTCGGTCACCGGGTTCTCCGGCGCACGCACCGAGGCCTCGGTGCCCAGCACCTCGCCGATGCGATCCGCGCAGACCGCCGCGCGCGGCACCAGGACCGCCATCATCGTCGACATCATGACGCCCATGAGGATCTGCATGAGGTACTGCAGGAAGGCCGTGAGCGTTCCGATCTGCATCGACCCGTCGTCCACGCGGAACCCGCCGAACCAGATGACCGCCACGCTCGAGACGTTGAGGACGAGCATCACGATCGGGAACATCAGGGCGAACAGGCGACCCGCTTTGAGCGCCGTGTCCGTCACCTGGTCGTTCGCGACCGCGAACCGCTCGGTCTCCACATCCTCCCGCACGAACGCGCGGATGACGCGGATGCCCGTCAGCTGCTCCCGGAGGACGCGGTTGACCCGGTCGATGCGCTCCTGCATGCGACGGAAGAGCGGGACCATGCGCGAGATGATCAGGCCGACCGCGATGAGCAGCACCGGGACGCTCACGGCGATGAGCCACGAGAGCTCGAGATCCTGCTGCATCGCCAGGACGATGCCGCCGACGGCGAGGATGGGCGCGGAGACGAGCAGGGTGCACGTCATCAGCACCAGCATCTGCACCTGCTGCACGTCGTTCGTGTTGCGGGTGATGAGCGAGGGCGCCCCGAACCGCGAGACCTCGCGCTCCGAGAACTCCCCCACCCGGTGGAAGATCGCCGTGCGCAGGTCACGACCGACCCGCATCGCGACCTTGGCCCCGAAGTAGACCGCGGCGATGGAGCACGCCACCTGCACGAGCGTGACCCCGAGCATCTGGGCGCCGACCATCAGGATGTAGCCGGTGTCGCCCTTGGCGATGCCGTTGTCGGTGATATCGGCGTTGAGGGTCGGCAGCCAGAGCGACAGCAGGGACTGCGCGAGCTGGAACACGACGACCCCCACGAGGAGCCGCCAGTGCGGCCGCAGGAACCGGCCGAGGAGCTTCAGGAGCATGTGCGCCCTCCTATTCGTGCGCCGCGTCGGCGGCGGTGGATGCCCCGGAGGGCGTGAAGACGACGAACGGTCGCCCGGCGACGCCCAGCAGGGCGATCCGGGCCAGCTCGTCCACGCTGAACTCGACGCCCTCGTTGAGGGTCGGGAAGGCGGACGAGAAGCTGAGGAGTCGCAGCACGTAGGCCACGCGCTCCGGCGGGAGGTTGAGCGCCGCCGCCTCCGGTTCGATGATGCGGGCGATGATCCGCGCGAACTCGTGCCGCTCCTGCGGGATGTGCGGCCGCTCGGGCCCGATCACCGCCATGATGCGCATCACGCTCTGGAACCGCTCGCGCATCAGGTAGATGACGGCGCGGACCTTGTGCTCCAGCGGGAGGGCCGGGTCGATCGCCCGGAGCGACTCGCGGAGCGGCTCGGGATCGAGGTACTTCTCGATCGCGGCGGTGACCAGGGTCTCCTTGTCGCCGAACGCACGGAAGACCGTGCCCTCGGCGATCCCGGCCGCATCGGCGATCTGGCGAGTGGTCACGCCCCGGCCGTACTCGACGAGGAGGGGGATGACCGCGTCGATGATCATCGCCTTGCGGTCGTCGGGAGACAGCGGCTGCGCGCGCTGACGGGGGGCCGGGTCGAGCTCGGCCCCGTCGGCGGGTACGGCTTCCTTCTCAGGGATCACGGAGGCGACTCTACGCGGAGTGAGCGCTCACTCACAACGCTCGGGTCGTTCGCCCAGAGCGAACGCGCCCCGCGTCGGTCAGCTCGACGTCGCGAAGATGGCGGAGATGCGGGCCACGTCCTCCGGAGTCGGCTGCCACGCCGTCGCCGCCTCGGCGTTGGCGACGATCTGCTCGGGCTTCGTCGCGCCGGCGATCACACTCGTCAGCCGGGGCTGAGCGAGCAGCCAGGCGAACGTCGCCGCCAGCATGCTCACGCCGCGCTCGTCGCAGAACGCCTGGTACTCCTCGATGCGATCCCAGGGCGCATCGTCGAGGAGGTGCTTGCGGATCGTCATGATCCTGCTGTCGGCCGGGCCGCCCTCACGGGAGAACTTGCCGGTGAAGAGCCCGTTGTAGAGCGGGAAGAACGGCAGGAAGCCCAGCCCGTACGCATCGACGGCGGGGAGCACCTCCTGCTCGGCGTCGCGGACCAGGAGGCTGTACTCGTTCTGTGCGGAGATGAACTTCGGGTGGCCGTGGAGCCGCGCCGTGAACTCCGCCTCCGCGATCTGCCAGCCGGCGAGGTTGGAGTGCCCGATGTAGCGGATCTTGCCCTCGGCGATGAGATCCTCCAAGGCGTCCAGGGTCTCCTCGATGGGCGTCACGCCGTCGGGGCGGTGCAGCTGGTACAGGTCGATCCAATCGGTGCGCAGACGGCGCAGGGAGGCCTCGACGGCCAGCCGGATGTAGCGGCGCGACCCGCGCGCACCCCAGTCCGGACCGTTCGTACCGGCCATGTCCATTCCGAACTTGGTCGCGAGGACGATGCGGTCCCGCTTGCCCGCGAGCGCCTTGCCCATGAGCGACTCCGAGAGGCCGCGCTCCGAGCCGTAGATGTCGGCGGTGTCGAACAGCGTCACGCCCGCGTCGATCGCGGCGCCGATCACGGCGTCCGTGCCCTCCTGGGTCTCCGTCGCGGTGCCCTGCCGGCCGAAGTTGTTGCAGCCGAGGCCGATGGTGGAGACGACGAGGCCGGAGCGGCCGAGGGTGCGGTATTCGATGTTCGCCATGCCCACGAGTCTAGGCCGGGACCGCCGGGACGATCGGCTGCGCGTGCGGCACGATCCGCTCCACAGGATGCGCGCTCGCGCGCCTTCTCCCCAATGTCCGATTTCCGCGAGACTACCGTCGGTGGCTGCTCCTAGAGTCGACTCATGACCAGCTTCGCGTATCTGCTCCGCACCCCGAGTCCGATCGGACGGATCGAGCTCACCAGCGACGGCGAGGCGGTGACCTCGCTCTCGATCGAACGGGGCGGCCTCCTCCCCCACGACGAGCACCCCGAGCGCAGCACGGCGGTCCTCGATGAGGCCGCCCGTCAGCTCGACGAGTACTTCGCCGGGGCGCGCCGTGAGTTCGACGTCCCCGTGCGCTTCGAGGGCACCCCGTTCCGGCGCTCCGTGTGGGAGAGGCTCCAGCACCTGGAGTTCGGCACCCTCACGTCGTACGGCGAGCTCGGACTCTCCCTCGGCTACAGCGGGTACGGCCGGGCGATCGGCGGTGCGGTCGGCGCGAACCCCGTGCCGATCATCGTCGGCTGCCACCGCGTGCTCTCCACGAGCGGCAAGGTGACGGGCTACAGCGGCGGCGAGGGCATCCCGACCAAGATCTGGCTGCTCGAGCACGAGGGGATCCTGCTCGCCGCATGAGCATCGACGACACGACCACGACACCGGCCGCTCCCCCTGGAGCACCGCGCGCCTCGATCGTCCACGGAGACGACGGACTCGACCGATGCTCGTGGCCCGGTGCGGACGCCGAGTACCGGCGCTATCACGACGAGGAGTGGGGCCACGAGCAGCGCGACGGACGGGCGCTCTACGAGAAGCTCTGCCTCGAGGGCTTCCAGGCCGGCCTGTCGTGGATCACGATCCTGCGCCGGCGTCCGGCCTTTCGCGAGGTCTTCCAGGGTTTCGAGCCGGAGCGCGTCGCGGCGATGACGGAGGACGATGTGCTCCGCCTGCTCGCCGACGAACGCATCATCCGGCACCGGGGCAAGATCGAGGCGACGATCTCGAACGCCCGGGCCGTGCTGACGCTCGACGAACCGCTGGAGGAGCTGATGTGGCGATTCGCCCCGTCACCGCGGCCCGAGAGCAGCCGGCCGCGCGCCTGGTCGGACGTCCCGGCCGTCACGCCGGAATCGACGGCGATGAGCAAAGAACTGAGGCGCCGCGGCTTCCGCTTCGTCGGCCCCACCACGATGTACGCGCTGATGCAGGCGACCGGGATGGTCGACGACCACTTCGTCGGATGCTTCCGCGCGGGCACGTCCTGATCGGGCCCCCGGCTCCGGACGATGAGAAGTCGGGCCGACTCTGTCGACGGGATCGTTTCTCGCTGGCGATGGAGTGCTCCGCTCGTGCCCGACCGCACGCGGAACTTCACTGACATCACACACGACCCCGACATCGACGTGGGATGACACGTCGAGAGCTTCGTCGGCCCGACTACTCTGCGAGTCGCGCTGACACCCCCGCGGCGTCCCGCTGCTCGGATCGAAGATCCTCGTTCTCGCTTGGTGTGAGTTTATCTCACTTTTGCGCGATTGCAAGAGGCAAATCGCGGAAGAGTTCACCGGCGAGTGGTTGACCGTTCAGGCGGCGGTGCGCAGGACCGCCATCAGCTTGCCGGGAGGGCCGGCCACCTCGGGGACGATCAGTTCGAGGTCGCCCGAGCCGTCCGCCGCGGTACGCAGCTCGTATCGCTCCGACACCGCCCAGTCCAGCAGCTCCTGCGTGGTGGCGAAGTCGATGCCCGCCTCCAGCACCGCACGCGTCAGCAGTCCCTTGGCCTGCTTGTTGAAGTGGTTCAGGGCGCGGACGTTCCCCGTCGCGTCGCGCGCGAGCACCCGGACGTAGTGTGCGCCGTCCCGCTGCGGCAGCGGACCGAGCGCTGCATACCCCTCGGAGCGCAGGTCGAGGATGAGCCCGCCGTGCTCGCGCAACGCGGCACCGGAGGCCGGTGCCCAGCGCTTCTTGAGGGAGGGCACTCCGCGCTCGAGCGAGAGTCGGGAGTCGAAGGAGAGCCGATAGGCCGGGATGAGGTCGGCCGCGCCGACGAGGCCGAGCAGCGCGGACTTCACGGCGACCGTCGACGCTGCGAATCGGCGTGCATCGGACGACAGGGTCTCCGGCGCGAGGGCGTCGTACAGCACACCGGTGTACCGATCCAGCGCAGGCATCGTCGGCGACGTGAGGATCGCGCGATTGCGGTCCACCTCGCCTGCCTGCTTGGGCCCGAGCTTCAGCGCTCGGACGGCCGTGTCCCGATCGGCCGACAGCCGGAGCACCGCGTCGATGACGTCACGGCGCACGGGAATGAGCGACGGGAAGCTCAGAGCGGCGAGGTCGAGGGGTGCTCCCTCTCCCCCGTCCCTCTTCGTCTCGGAGGGCGGGAGAAGGATGAGCACGCTAGCGCCCGACGAAGGCGACCGCCGCCTCGACGTTCTGACCCAGCGGGAGGGAGGTGTCCAAGGTGATCCGCGGAAGCGCCGCACCGGCGCCCTTCCATTCGGAGTACTCCTCGATGCTCTGCTCGACCGCGTGGCCGGAGATGGGCACCTCGCGCTTGCCGAGGCGATCGCGATGCATCTCCTCGTCGGCGCAGACGGTCTCGACGACATGGAGCGCGACACCGCAGCGCTCGGCCAGGTCGCGCCACTGCAGCCGAGCCGGCTCGACGGCGTTGACGGCGTCCACCACGACCGACCGCCCGGAGACGAGCACCTGCTCCGCCATCGTCTCGCCGACGAGATAGGCCGCGAGCCCGGTGGGCTGGTCGGAGTCGATCCCGGCACGCAGGATGGACGCCTCGATCGGGTCGACCGAGATCAGCGTGGCGCCGATGCGGCTCGCGACGACCTCCCCGATGGTGGATTTGCCGGACCCGGGCAGCCCCGCCATCACCACCAGCACGGGGACGCGGACGTCACCGAACTGGCGGTCGAGGGGGGCTGCCTGGTCGGACATGTCAGACCAGCTCGGCCCGACGGGCCACGACGGTGACCGTGTTGTTCTCGACGGAGAGGAAGCCGTCGTCGGCCTGCGCCGAGATCGACTCCCCGCCGTTCAGGGTCACGCGCACCTCGCCGGAGGCGAGGATGGCGAGCAGCGGCTCGTGGCCGGGCAGGATACCGATCTGCCCTTCCACGGTCCGAGCGACGACCATGCTCGCCTCGCCCGACCACACTTCGTGGTCGGCGGCGACGACGCTGACGTTGAGGACAGCCATGATCAGCCGTTCTCCTTCTGGATCTGAGCCCACTTCTCCTCGACGTCGGAGATGGCTCCGACGTTGAAGAACGCCTGCTCGGCGACGTGGTCGAACTCGCCCTTGGAGATCGCGTCGAACGACTCGATGGTCTCCTTCAGCGGCACGGTCGAACCCTCGACACCGGTGAACTTCTTCGCCATGTAGGTGTTCTGCGAGAGGAACTGCTGGATGCGGCGCGCACGCGACACCGTGATCTTGTCCTCTTCGGAGAGCTCGTCGACACCGAGGATGGCGATGATCTCCTGCAGTTCCTTGTTCTTCTGGAGGATCTGCTTGACCGTGGTGGCCACGCGGTAGTGGTCGGCGCCCAAGTAGCGGGGGTCGAGGATGCGCGAGGTCGAGGTCAGCGGGTCGACGGCCGGGTAGAGACCCTTCGAGGCGATCTCTCGCGAGAGCTCGGTGGTCGCGTCCAGGTGGGCGAAGGTGGTCGCCGGCGCCGGGTCGGTGTAGTCGTCCGCGGGGACGTAGATCGCCTGCAGCGAGGTGATCGAGTGACCACGGGTCGAGGTGATGCGCTCCTGGAGGAGGCCCATCTCGTCGGCGAGGTTCGGCTGGTAACCCACGGCGGAGGGCATGCGACCCAGCAGGGTCGAGACCTCGGAGCCGGCCTGGGTGAAGCGGAAGATGTTGTCGATGAAGAGCAGCACGTCCTGCTTCTGCACATCGCGGAAGTACTCCGCCATGGTCAGGGCCGACAGGGCGACGCGCAGACGCGTTCCCGGCGGCTCGTCCATCTGGCCGAAGACGAGGGCCGTCTTGTCGAAGACGCCCGCCTCCTCCATCTCGTGGATGAGGTCGTTGCCCTCACGGGTGCGCTCGCCGACACCGGCGAACACCGACACACCACCGTGGTCCTGCGCGACGCGCTGGATCATCTCCTGGATGAGGACCGTCTTGCCGACGCCCGCACCTCCGAAGAGTCCGATCTTTCCACCCTGCACGTACGGGGTGAGCAGGTCGATGACCTTGATGCCGGTCTCGAAAAGCTGGGTCTTCGACTCCAGCTGGTCGAACGCCGGCGGCTGGCGGTGGATCGGCCAGCGCTCGGTGATCTCGATCGTCTCGCCCGGCTCGGCGTTGAGGATCTGGCCGGTGACGTCGAACACCTTGCCCTTGGTCACGTCGCCGACGGGCACCGAGATCGGCGCGCCGGTGTCGCGGACCTCGCCGCCGCGGACGAGGCCGTCCGTCGGCTTGAGGGCGATGGCACGGACGAGGTCGTCGCCGAGGTGCTGCGCGACCTCGAGCGTGATCTCGGTCGACTGCTCACCGATGGTGATCGTGGTCTTCAGAGCGTTGTAGATGCCCGGGATCGAGTCGTGCGGGAACTCGATGTCGACGACCGGACCGGTGACGCGGGCGATGCGTCCCACGCCGGCCGGCTGCGCGGTCGAAGCCTGGGCTTCGGCGGTAGCGGTAGTCATGATTCGTTCTCTTCTCGTTGTGAAACTTCTCGGCCGGGTGTCACTTGGCGCCGCTCAGCGCGTCCGCGCCGCCGACGATCTCGGAGATCTGCTGGGTGATCTCGGCCTGACGGGCGTTGTTCGCGAGTCGCGTGTAGTCGGTGATGAGCTTGTCGGCGTTGTCGCTCGCCGCCTTCATCGCCTTCTGCGTAGCGGCGTGCTTGGAAGCCGCCGACTGGAGCATGGCGTTGAAGATGCGGCTCTCGATGTACACCGGGAGCAGCGAATCCAGCACCGTGCCGACGTCGGGCTCGAACTCGTAGAGCGGCAGGACCTGCGTGCGGTCCGGCTCCTCCACTCCCTCGACGACCTCCAGCGGGAGGAGGCGCACGACCTGCGGCTCCTGGGTCAGCATGCTGATGAAACGGTTGTAGATGACGTGGATCTCGTCCACCCCACCGTCCGCCGAGTCACGCAGGAAGGACTCCAGGATCGCGTCGCTGACCTCTTTGGCCTGCTCGAACTCCGGGGCGTCCGTGTTTCCGGTCCAGACCCGCTCGAACGCGCGGCGACGGAAGCTGAAGTAGCCCTGCGCCTTGCGCCCGACGAGGAAGTAGACGACGTCCTTGCCCTGGCTGCGGAGCAGCTCGGCGAGCTTCTCCGACTCTTTGAGCACGTTCGAGTTGAACGCGCCCGCGAGTCCACGGTCCGACGAGAAGATGACGATCGCTGCGCGATCGATCCGCTCCGGCTCGGTGGTCAGCACGTGCTCGACGTTCGAGTAGGTCGCCACCGCCGACACCGCGCGCGTGATCGCGCGGGCGTACGGCGAGGAGGCGGCCACTCGCGCCTGTGCCTTCTGGATGCGTGAGGCGGAGATCAGCTCCATCGCACGGGTGATCTTCTTGGTCGTCTGGGCAGATTTGATCTTCTGCCGGTAGACCCGAAGCTGTGCTCCCATGTGTCTCCTAAGTACCTAACTGATCGCGGTGGATCAGCGCTTCGCCTTGACGATGCGCTCCTGGTCGACGTCCTCTTCCGCGATGGCCTCGAACTCCTCGCGGCCGACCGAGGCGAGCGGCTTGCCCTCGCCGGTCTGGAACTCGAGCTTGAACTTGTCGACCTCGGCGCCGAGCTTCTCGACCGTGCCGTCGTCGAGCACGTTGCTCTCGCGCAGGGTGTCGAGGATGTCGGTGTTGCGGCGCAGGTGGTCGAGCAGCTCGGCCTCGAAGCGCAGCACGTCCTCGACGGCGACCTCGTCCAGCTTGCCGTTCGTGCCGGCCCAGATCGAGACGACCTGCTCCTCCACGGGGTACGGCGAGTACTGCGGCTGCTTGAGCAGCTCGGTCAGGCGGGCGCCACGGGCGAGCTGGCGGCGGCTGGCCGCGTCGAGGTCGGACGCGAACATCGCGAACGCCTCGAGCGAGCGGTACTGGGCGAGCTCGAGCTTGAGCGTGCCGGAGACCTTCTTGATCGACTTGACCTGCGCGTCGCCGCCGACTCGGGAGACCGAGATACCGACGTCCACGGCGGGACGCTGGTTGGCGTTGAAGAGGTCGGACTGCAGGAAGATCTGGCCGTCGGTGATCGAGATCACGTTGGTCGGGATGTAGGCGGAGACGTCGTTCGCCTTGGTCTCGATGATCGGCAGGCCGGTCATCGAGCCGGCGCCCAGCTCGTCGGAGAGCTTGGCGCAACGCTCCAGCAGACGGGAGTGCAGGTAGAAGACGTCACCCGGGTAGGCCTCGCGTCCCGGCGGACGACGCAGGAGGAGCGACACGGCGCGGTAGGCCTCGGCCTGCTTCGACAGGTCGTCGAAGATGATCAGGACGTGCTTGCCGCCGTACATCCAGTGCTGACCGATGGCCGAGCCGGTGTAGGGGGCGAGGTACTTGAAGCCGGCCGGGTCGGAGGCCGGAGCCGCGACGATGGTGGTGTACTCCATCGCACCGGCGTCCTCGAGCGCGCCCTTCACCGAGGCGATGGTCGAGCCCTTCTGGCCGATCGCGACGTAGATGCAGCGGACCTGCTTGTTGACGTCGCCGGACTCCCAGTTGGCCTTCTGGTTAATGATCGTGTCGATCGCGATGGCCGTCTTACCGGTCTGGCGGTCGCCGATGATCAGCTGGCGCTGGCCGCGGCCGACGGGGATCATGGCGTCGATCGCCTTGATACCGGTCTGCAGGGGCTCGTGCACCGACTTGCGCTGCATGACGCCGGGGGCCTGGAGCTCGAGCTCGCGGCGGCCCTCCGACGCAACCTCGCCGAGGCCGTCGATCGGGTTGCCGAGCGGGTCGACCACGCGGCCGAGGTAGCCGTCGCCGACCGGGACGGAGAGGACCTCGCCGGTGCGGGTCACCTCCATGCCCTCGACGATCCCGTCGAACTCGCCGAGCACGACGACGCCGATCTCGTTCTCGTCGAGGTTCTGGGCGAGGCCCAGCGTCCCGTTCGCGAAGCGGATGAGCTCGTTCGCCATCACGCCGGGGAGACCCTCGACGTGCGCGATGCCGTCGGACGCGTCCAGGACGTGTCCGACCTCGGTGGTGCCTGCCTGCGCCGGCTCGTAGTTCGAGACGAACTCCTTGAGCGCATCCCGGATCTCGTCGGGGCTGATCTTGATGTCTGCCATCGTTAGTTCCCTACCTGGGTTTCTCGTATAGAGGGCGGTCAGCCCGCCAGCTGAAGTCGAAGTTCGGAGAGGCGCGAGGCGATGCTGCCGTCGATGACGTCGTCGCCGATCTGCACGCGCAGCCCTCCGATGATCGTCGGGTCGACGACCTGGTTGAGCTTGAGGTCGCCGTACCTCGCCGAGAGGCTCGCGCGCAGGCGCTCGACCTGCGCGTCGGGCAGCGGAGCCGCGGTCACGACCGTGGCGATCTTCTGCCCGTCCTGGGCCGCGACAGTCCGTGCCGCCGAACGCAGCGACTCGCGGATGCTGCGGCCGCGGGGCTGCAGTACCAGCTGGCGCACGATGGCGACGGTCTGGGCGGACGCCTTGCCGTCGAGCAGACGGGAGACGAGGTCCGCCTTCGCGTCGGGCTCGGCGAGCTTGCTCCGCAGCGCGAGCTCGAGCTGCGCGTCGGAGGTCACGGCTCCTCCGAACGCGAGCAGCTCGGCCGCGATGTCGAGATTGCGCGGTGCCGAGGCGGCGATGGAGCGGATGCCGAGCTCCTCGATCGCGTCGAGCAGGTCGTTCTGACCGGACCAGCGCCCGGAGGCGACGGAGACCAGCAGCTCGACCGCCGGAGCGGAGAGGGAGGCGAACACGCGCGTGACGAGCGCGGTCTTGCCTGCGGCGTCGGCCGAGGGGTCGCTGAGGACCGCTCGGAGCTGGGCGGAGTCGGCGACGACTCGTCCTGCGGCGAACAGGTCCTCGGCCGTCGCCAGATCGGCCTTGGATCCCAGGCCGGCGAGAGCCGACACGGACCGGGCCAATGCTTCTCTGGTGGCGCTTCCCATTACTTGCTCGACCCTGCCTTCTCGCCGGCTTCGAGGTCCGCCAGGAAGCGGTCGACGATGGCCTGAGACTTCTTGTCGTCGGTGAGCGCCTCGCCGACCACGCCGGAGGCGAGGTCGATCGCGAGCGAGCCGACCTCGGTGCGGAGCGAGACGAGAGCACCCTGGCGCTCGGCCTCGATCTGCGCCTGCGCGGTGGCGGTGACGCGGGCGGCTTCCGCCGTCGCCGTGTCCTTGGCCTCGGCGACGATGTTCTGTCCGTCCGTACGGGCGGTCTCGCGGATCTTCGCGGCCTCGGCACGGGCGTCGGCGAGCTGCGCGGTGTACTCCTCGAGCAGCGCCTCCGCCTTGTGCTGAGCCTCGTCGGCCTTCGCGATGTTGCCCTCGATCGCCTCAGCACGCTCATCGAGCATCTTCTTCATGCGAGGAAGAACGAGCTTCCAGAAGAAGAACAGGATGATGATGAAGCAGATCAGCGAGCCGATGATGTCGGGCCACGCGGGGATCAGCGGATTGTGCTGTTCCTCGGCGGCCACCACGACCACACTGTTGAGCATCTTTCCTCCTTATTGACGAGGGATAAAGAGGATTACTGGAAGATGAAGTAGGTCGCGATACCGATGAAGGCGAGCGCCTCGGTGAACGCGATACCGATGTACATCAGGACCTGGAGGCGGCCGGCCAGCTCAGGCTGACGGGCGACGCCCTCGATGGTCTTGCCGACGACGATACCCACGCCGATGGCCGGGCCGATGGCCGCGAGGCCGTAACCGACGGTGGCGATGTTGCCGTTGATTGCAGCGATGTCCACGTTATGTGTTTCCTTCCGTGATGGCGATCCGTGCGGGTGCGCGGATCGTTCTTAGTGTTCCTCGGCGACTGCGAGCTGAATGTAGACAGCGGTGAGCAGTGCGAAGACGTAGGCCTGCAGGACTGCGACCAGGATCTCGAACAAGGTGAAGACGAAGCCGAAGGCGAAGGTGCCGACGCCGAAGAGCGACCACCAGCTGCCTGCGGTGAAGAAGAAGAACGAGGTCGCCGTGAAGAACAGGACCAGCAGAAGGTGACCGACCACCATGTTCATCAGGAGTCGGAGCGTGAGCGTCACCGGGCGCAGGATGAAGGTCGAGACGAACTCGATCGGCGTCACGATGATGTAGAGGAACCACGGCACGCCGGGCGGGAAGAGCGCGTTCTTGAAGAAGTTCTTCGGGCTCTTCTTGACGCCGGCGTAGATGAACGCGATGTACGCGACGATCGCCAGTAGCAGGGGCAGCGCGATGACCGAGGTGCCCGCGATGTTGAGGAACGGGATGATGCCCGTGAGGTTGAAGAAGAGCACCATGAAGAAGATGGTGGTCAGCAGCGGCAGGAACCGGCGGCCGTCCTTCTTGCCCAGCAGGTCTTCGGCGACGTTGACTCGAACGAAGTCGAGCCCCATCTCCACGACGGACTGGAAGCGCCCGGGGATGAGTTTCATCTTCCGCGTACCGAGCCAGAAGACCAGGATCAGTGCGAGGAGGGCGATGAGCCGAACCACGATGATGCGGTTGAACTCGAGACCGCCGATGGTGAACAGGGTCGGTGGGAAGAACTCGTTGATCGAGGGACCGGTGAAGCTACCATCATCGGAGCTTGCGGCCTGGACCAGCAGGTTCACAGCGTTAGCTAACAGCGCTATCTCCTGTTTCGGGGCGTCGAGCTGAAAGCCCTCGCGACGACGAACAAGTGGACACCCGAAGAAATGCGCCAGTGGAGCAGGTGAGCGCGTACGGGTGGGGGATCACTGACAACTCTACAAGAGTTTTCGCAGCGTAACGAATCGGATACGGCTCAGCGCTTCTCCCCCGGCAGCGTCACGTCGCTGACGTACGGCACCCGGGAGCGGAACACCACGATCATGTCGACCACGAGAGACCCGATCACCCCGGCGATCAGGCTCAGGAACAGCACCGTCGGGTTGATCCAGGGCTGATCGCGCAGGAGGATCGCGAGCACCAGGAAGAGCACGAACTTGACGATCCAGCCGCCGAGGACGATGCCGAAGAACAGGCCGACGAAGAGGTCGGAGCCGATGAAGCGGTTGGCGACCAGGATGCTCAAGGCGGTGATGCTGAGGAAGACGGCGGCGATGACCGTCCCGATCAGGGCGCTCGTCACGCCGATCCAGCCGGCGAAGACCCCGCCGAGCAGCGCACCGACGACGGCGATGGCCAGGGCGAGGATGAGGCCGTACTTGAGGACGTCCTTGAGGACGGGCGTCGAGGTCGGCTGCGCGGGCGGGCCGGTCGGCCGCGGCGCGGGGGCGCCGCTCTGGGGGGCGGTCATCGGGACTCCTCACGAGTGGGGGTTGACGAGCCGACGGCGGGCGTCGGATCGGAGTAGGGGTGCCGCTCGCTGGCGGCGTCGAGCTGGTCGAAGCGGGCCGTCTCGGCCGCCTCCTCGGTGCCCGCGGGAGCGAGCTCCGCCGCCGCCTCGGTCAGCTTGCGGCGGCTGAGCGGAGCGAGGGTGAACACGGCGCAGACGACGAGACCGATGGCGAGGAACACGATCGCCATCCAGTACGGGTCGAAGAAGAACAGCAGGGACCCGATCGAGACCACCGCGGTCCACGCGTAGAAGATCAGCACGGCGTGGAGGTGCGTGTGACCCATGTCGAGCAGGCGGTGGTGGAGGTGCTTGCGGTCGGCGCTGAACGGCGACTTGCCCGCCCTCAGCCGGCGGATGACCGCGAGGCCGAAGTCGAGCAGCGGAACGATGAGCACGGCGAACGGCAGGATGATCGGGATGAACGCCGGCACGAGGGACGACTTGCCGAGGGTCTGCAGCGTCTCGGGGTTGATCGTCCCGGTGACCGAGATGGCCGAGGTGGCCATCAGCAGGCCGATCAGGAGCGCTCCGGCGTCGCCCATGAACATCTTCGCGGGGTGCCAGTTGAGCGGCAGGAAGCCGGCGCACGCGCCGACCAGGATCGCCGCGATGACGCCGGCCAGGCTGAAGTAGTTCTGCGGGCTGATCTCGCGCTGCAGCAGATACGTGTAGATGAGGAACGTGCCGTTGGCGATGAGGGCGACGCCCGCGACCAGGCCGTCGAGCCCGTCGATGAAGTTGATCGCGTTCATCACCAGGACGATCGCGAACAGCGTGATGACGATGCTCATGATCGGCGAGCCGACCGTGAGGCCGCCGATCGGCAGGGAGAGGATCTGCACGCCGCCGAGCCAGCCGATCAGGCCCGCCGCGACGAACTGCCCGGCCAGCTTGGTCATCCAGTCGAGGTCCCAGATGTCGTCCGCGACGCCGATGACGACGATGAGGAGGCTGCCGCCCAGGATGGCGAGGATCGGCCCGCTGTCCGAGAAGATCAGGGACAGCACGCCGAACTGGCTCGAGAGCAGCCACGACACCGCGAACGCCACCAGGATGCCGAGGAACATCGCGATCCCGCCCAGGCGCGGCGTCGGCCGCGTGTGCACATCCCGTTCACGGATCTTGGGGTAGAGCCGGTACTTGAGGCTCAGCTTGTAGACCACGAGGGACATCCCGAAGGTGATGACCGCCGAGATCAGGGCGAGCGCGAGGAGGAGGATCACGGCGTCAGCTGTCCGTGGGAGCGGACGCCGGAGCGTCGTCCGTCTCGTGCGCGTCGTCCGTCTCGTGCGCGTCGTCCGTCTCGAGCGCGTCGCCGACGACCTCGCGCAACTGGTCGGCCGAGATCACGCCGTGACGCAGGATGCGCAGCTTGCCGGCGCCCGAGGCCAGGGCGGTGGCGTCGACGATGGTCGACGAGGAGTCCTTGCCCTCCACACGCTCGTACGAGGCGCCGGCCTCTCCCCCGTCGAGGTAAACGGCGATCGAGTCGCCGAGCATGCCCTCGGCCTCCGCCGCGGTGCGGGCGGCGGGGCGGCCGGTGAGATTGGCGGACGAGACGGCGAGCGGGCCGGTCTCCGACAGCAGTTCGAGGGCGATCGTGTCCTGCGGCATGCGCAGCGCCACGGTGCCGCGCGTCTCGCCCAGATCCCAGACGAGGGACGGAGCGGCGGGCAGCACGATCGTGAGGCCGCCCGGCCAGAACGCCCTCACGAGCGCGTCGACCTCGGGAGGCACGGACTCGGCCAGCGCGGCGAGCGTCGGGATGCCCGGCACGAGGACGGGCGGCGGCGACTGCCGCCCGCGCCCCTTGGCGTCGAGGAGCCGCTGCACCGCGGCGGGCGAGAAGGCGTCCGCCGCGACCCCGTAGACGGTGTCCGTGGGGATGACGACGAGTTCGCCGCGTCCGATGGCCGAACGGGCCAGACGCATGCCGGAGAGGAGCTCGGAGTCGACCGAGCAGTCGTAGATGGGTGCCATGACGGCACCCATGATAGTTGAGCCGCTGCAAGGTTCCCTGCGATCACGGTCGATACTGGTACGGATGGACGTCTACTTCTTCGACTGCGACAAGACGCTCTACGACTACGACTTCCACGCGCGGCTGCCTCGGCTGGCCGAGCTGAGCGGCGTGAGTCAGTATCGATTGGCCTCCACCTGGTGGGCGGGAGGGCACGAGCGCGCCGCGGAGATCGGCGAGTACGCCACCAGCGACGAGTACCTCGAGGCCTTCGCCGACGTCACCGGGGCCCGCCTCACCCTCGCCCAGTGGCAGGACGCCCGCAAGGCCGCGATGACGCCCATCCCCGGGTCCATCGCCGCCCTCCACGAGGCCGCGACGCTCGGGACGGTGTCGCTGCTGTCGAACAACCCCATCCCGTTCAAGGACTCGCTGCCGGTGCTCACGCCCGAGATCGTCGACGTGCTGCAGAGCAACGATCTCGTCTCCGCCGTGCTCGGCGCGCGGAAGCCGGAGCGGCGCATCTACACCCGCGCGCTCGGCCGGTTCGGGGTCGCGCCGCACGACGCGATCCTGTTCGACGACTCCCTGCCGAATGTCGAGGGCGCCCGCGAGGCCGGCATGCACGCCCACCACTTCGTCAAGAAGGACGACGGCACCTTCGACACGGACGGACTCGTGGCCGCGATCCACGCGTTCGCCGAGCGGGAGCGCTGAACCGTGCTGTTCGTCTTCGACATGGACAACGTGCTCTACGAGTACGACTGGCGGCGCCGCATGGCCGGGATGTCGCAGCTCACCGGCCTCAGCCTCGCCGAGCTGCGCGAGCGCTGGTGGCACCACGAGGGCGAATGGGCGGCCGAGGCCGGCGCGTTCGCCGACGAGACCGAGTATCTGGACGCCCTGCGGGCGGCTCTGCGCGTGCCGGTGTCGGAGGAGGACTTCCTCCGCATCCGCGGCGACGCGATGACCCCGTGGCCGACCTCGCTCCGCGCCGTCGAACGCGCACGCGAGCTCGGGACCGCGACCCTGCTCACCAACAACGGACCGCTGATCGCCCGCCGGCTGAGCCGGCTCGCGCCCGAGCTGGTGCCGCTCCTCGGCGTCGAGCACCTGCGCGCCTCCTCCGACTACGGCGCACGCAAGCCCGACCCGGTCGTCTACGAGCGCGTGCTGGAGCGCTACGGGGCGCGGCCGGAGGAGACGTTCTTCGCCGACGACATGATCGAGAACGTGGAGTCCGCCGCCGCGCTCGGCATCCACGCGCACCTGTTCCGCACGCCGAACGGCCTGCTCGACGCCGTCGAGCAGGCCGCCGAGCTGGTCCCCTAGCGGCGCCCGGCCCGCCGGCGGAACAGCCAGGCCGCCCAGACGTAGGCGCCGAGGATGATCACCGCGCACCACCCGAGCGCCCACCAGAGATCGGAGCCGGGGTCGCGGCCGAAGAGGAACGCCCTGATCGTCTCGATGATCGGGGTGATGGGCTGGTTCTGCGCGACCCACTGCAGCCACTGCGGCATCGTGTCGGTGGGGACGAACGCACTGGAGAGGTACGGCAGGAAGAGCAGCGCGAAGCCGTAGCCGCTCGCCGAGGTCGGGTTCTTCGCCGCGATCCCGATGCCGGCGTAGAGCCAGGTGATCGCCAGGATGAAGAGGGCGACGATCGCGAGAGCGGCGATCCACTGCCCGGCGTCCGCCGTCGGCCGGAAGCCGACGAGGAGCGCGACGCCGATGACGACCCCGGTGGCGACGAGGTTGCGCACCAGGCTGGCCACGACGTGGCCGGTGACGACGCCCTGCGATCGCAACGGCATCGTGCGGAACCGCTCGACGATCCCGTCGCTCATGTCCTGCGCGATGTCGACGGCGGTGCTCGACGCACCGAATCCCGCGCAGAGCAGGATGATCCCCGGGACCACGTAGTCGACGTAGCCGCCCTCGCTGTCGAGTGCGCCGCCGAAGACGAAGGTGAAGAGCAGCATCAGCATCACCGGCAGGACGATCGCCATCGTGAGGGCCTCGACGTTGCGCAGGGAGTGGCGGATGCTGCGCCCGATGAAGACGGCCGTGCTCGTGAGCGGGGAGACGGTGGGGCGGGTGGGTGCGAGGGCGGTCATCGCACGACCTCCTTCTGATTCGTGAGGGCGAGGAAGGCGTCGTCCAGGCTCGGCTTGCGGATGCCGATGGACACGCCCGGAATGGCGAGGGCGAGGGCGTCGAGCTCGTCGATCGCGGCCCGGAGCCCGTCGACCGTCCCGTCGGTGGGCAGTTCGCGGAGCACCTCGTCGCCGGGACCGCGCAGCTCGACGACCTCGCCGCCGACCAGGGCCTTGAGCTCGGCCGCGGTCCCCTCGGCGACGATCGTGCCGTGGTCGAGGACGGCGACCCGGTCGGCGAGGTGGTCGGCCTCCTCCAGGTACTGCGTGGTCAGGAGGATGGTGGTGCCGCCGCGGGCGAGGCCCTCGATGATGTCCCACAGGGCCTGCCGGCTGCGGGTGTCGAGACCGGTGGTCGGCTCGTCGAGGAAGATCACCGGAGGAGTGGCGACCAGGCTGAGCGCCAGGTCGAGGCGCCGGCGCATGCCGCCGGAGTATGTCGCGACGCGCTTGCGCGCCGAGCCCGTCAGGTCGAAGCTCTCGAGCAGTTCTGAGGCGCGCCGACGGGCCCCTGCCGACGAGTAGCCGGAGAGACGCGCCATCATGCGCAGGTTCTCCTCCCCCGTCAGCACCCCGTCGACCGCCGCCGACTGGCCTGTCAGGCTGATCGCCGTCTTCACCCCCTCGCGGTCCGCGACGACGTCGTGACCGCAGATGGTCGCCGTCCCGTCATCCGGGTCGACGAGGGTGGAGAGGATCGAGATGAGCGTGGTCTTGCCCGCTCCGTTCGGCCCGAGCAGGGCGAAGACGGTGCCCGCCTCCACACGCAGGTCGATGCCGTCGAGCACGGTCTGCGCCCCGAAGGACTTGCGCAGGCCCTCGACGTCGATCGCGGTTGTCGTCATGGTCTTCCCTTTCTGTGTATTAACCAAACTGTTTATGGTGCATACGATTTCGTTTAAGTGATACACAGTTCTAGGATGGATGTCAACGACCGGTCCCGGATCCCCGGCACCGACCCCGAGGAAGGCGGAGCAGATGCCCGATGACGTCGAGGCCGCACTCCCCCGCGCCGTCGCCCTGAGCTGGGGGGTCGCCGAGCGGCCGCAGCGCGGCCCCAAGCGCGAGCTGAGCATCGAGCGCATCGTCGACACCGCGATCGCGATCGCCGATTCAGACGGCCTCGCCGCCGTCTCGATGAGCCGCATTGCCGGCGACCTCGGGTTCACCACGATGTCGCTCTACCGCTACGTCACCAGCAAGGACGACGTGCTCGCCCTGATGCAGGACGCCGTGTGCGACGTCCCCATCCCGCCGGACGACGAGGACGACGCCGCGCCCGACTGGCGTCAAGGCCTGCGGGAATGGGCGATGGCGAGCATCCACGTGATCGAGGCCCACCCGTGGTTCCCCGACATCCCGATCACCGGCGTCCCGTTGATGCCGAACAACCTCGCCGTGCTCGACTGGGGCCTGCGCGTCATGCGCGCGCTGCCTCTCTCGCACGCCGAGAAGATGTCCGTCGCCCTGCTGCTGTCGTCCTACGCCCGCGCCGTCGGGATCGTCGAGCGCGACATGCGGCTCTCACGCCGCGACGACGCTCCCCCGCAGAACGGCGAGGCCTTCGTCGCAGCGCTCGGCGAGCTCGTGACGCCCGAGCGGTTCCCCGATCTCGCGCCCCTCGTCGGCTCGGGCGCCTACGTCGACGACGGATCGGACGGGCAGGACGACTTCGCGTTCGGCCTCGAACGCATCCTCGACGGCATCGAACGCTACGTCGCCGCTCGGGAGCAGGGCGAGGAGCTCTCCCCCGCGCCGGAGCGGCCGGAGGCGGTTCCCAACGACAAGACCGTGCGCGAGGCCTCCAAGGCCCGACGCGAGGCCGAGAAGGCGCTGCGGGAGGCCCGCAAGCGCGAACGCGAGACGATCGAACGTGCCAGGGAGCGCATCCAGCGCGAGACCGAAAAGGCGGCGCGAGAGGCGGAGCGGCGCGGGCGCTGAGCGAATCGGCTCGGAGCGGCTCAGCGCAGCGCGGTCGTCGCCCGATCGCGCGTCGTGAGGTCGCGGTGGGTGGCCGCCGCGCGCCAGCCGTCGGAGGTCAGGAGCGCGCGGATGTCGGCGCCCTGCAGCTCGCCGTGCTCCAGCACGAGCGTGCCGCCCGGCCGCAGCAGCCGCTGGGCCACGCGGGAGATCACGCGCACGACGTCCAGACCGTCCTCGCCGCCGTAGAGCGCTGCCGCGGGGTCGAAGAGCCGCACCTCGGGGTCGCGCGGGATGGCGGCGTCGGGCACGTACGGCGGGTTCGAGATCACGACATCGACGGTGCCGTCGAGCTCGGGCAGCGCGTCCGCCAGATCGATGAACACCGGGCGCAGATTCGTCGCGCCGGTCTCGTCGACGTTGCGGCGGGTCCAGACGAACGCCTCCGGCGAGTTCTCGACCGCGAACACGCGTGAGTGGGGCACCTCCGTCGCAAGCGCGAGCGCGATGGCGCCGCTGCCCGTCCCCAGATCGACCGCGATGGGCTCCGGCGACGGGACCGCGCGCAGTGCATCGATCGCGAACTGGGCGACCTGCTCCGTCTCGGGGCGCGGCACGAAGACGCCCGGGCCGACCGCGAGCTCCAGCGAGCGGAACGCGGCGCGTCCGGTGATGTGCTGCAACGGCTCCCGCGCGGCGCGGCGCTCGGTGAGCGCCCGGACCTGCTCGGCCTCCGCCTCCTCCATCGACGAGCCCAGCACGCCGAGGGCCTGCACACGCCCCCGGCTCACCCCGAGCACGTGGCCGACGAGCAGTTCGGCGTCGACCTCCGGATCGGGCACACCGGCGGCGGCGAGCACACCCGCCGTGCGGTCGCGGACGGAACGGACGGCGAGGAGCGCGGACGAGTCCGGTCCGTCGGCAGCAGGGGTCTCGGGAGGCATGGCCCACCGAGCCTATCCTCATCGGCGCCCGTCCATCCCGACCCCGTCACACACCCGTTCCCGGCACACGGGCGGATTAGAGTGGAGCACGCTACCCCTCAACACCCGCCATCCACCAGCCGCCACGAGGAAGAGGCCATGTCAGATCAGGTTCAGGGTCACATCTACAACGACGTCACCGAGACGGTCGGCCGCACGCCGCTCGTCAAGCTGGGCCGTCTCGCCGACGGCACCGGCGCCACCGTGCTGGTCAAGCTCGAGTTCGCCAACCCGGCCGGCAGCGTGAAGGACCGCATCGGCGTCGCGATCGTCGACGCCGCCGAGAAGGCGGGGGCGCTCCGCCCCGGCGGCACCATCGTCGAGGGCACCAGCGGCAACACCGGCATCGCGCTCGCGATGGTCGGCGCGGCCCGCGGCTACAAGGTGATCCTCACCATGCCGGAGACCATGAGCAAGGAGCGCCGTGTGCTGCTGCGCGCCTTCGGCGCCGAGATCGTCCTGACCCCCGGTCCGGACGGCATGCGCGGCGCGGTCGAGAAGGCGCAGGAGATCGTCGCCTCCTCCGACAACGCGATCTGGGCCAAGCAGTTCGCCAACGAGGCCAACCCGGCCATCCACCGCGCCACCACGGCGGAGGAGATCTGGGCCGACACCGCCGGCGGCGTCGACATCTTCGTCGCGGGCATCGGCACCGGCGGCACCATCACCGGCGTCGGCCAGGTGCTCAAGGAGCGCAAGCCGGGCGTGAAGGTGGTCGCCGTCGAGCCGCTCGACTCCCCCATCCTGAGCGGCGGCAAGCCCGGACCGCACAAGATCCAGGGCATCGGCGCCAACTTCGTCCCCGAGATCCTCGACACGACCGTCTACGACGAGGTCGCCGACGTCTCGTTCGACGACGCCATCGAGGTGGCGAAGAAGCTCGCGAGCCAGGAGGGCATCCTCGCCGGCATCTCGTCGGGAGCGATCGTCTGGGCCGCCCTCGAGCAGGCGAAGCGTCCCGAGAACGCCGGCAAGACCATCGTCGCGATCGTGTGCGACACCGGCGAACGCTACATCTCGACGCCCCTGTGGGCGGACCTGCTGGACTGACGTTGCCGTTCGGTCGAATGCGGGAGGACATCCGCAACGCACGCCGGCACGACCCGGCCGCGCGGGGCACCGCCGAGGTCGCTCTGGCGTACTCGGGGCTCCACGCGGTCTGGGCGTATCGCGTCGCCCACCGGATGTGGCGGGCGGGGCTGCGCACGCCCGCCCGCCTGCTCTCGCAGTTCGCGCGGTTCCTCACCGGCATCGAGATCCATCCCGGAGCCCGCATCGGGCGGCGCTTCTTCATCGACCACGGCATGGGCGTCGTGATCGGCGAGACCACGTGGATCGGCGACGACGTGATGATCTATCACGGCGTCACCCTCGGCGGCCGCGGGAGCGGTCAGGGTAAACGGCACCCGACCATCCACGACGGCGTCGTCGTCGGAGCGGGTGCGAAGGTGCTCGGCGCAATCACGATCGGCGAGCACAGCGTGATCGGCGCGAACGCGGTGGTCACGAAGGACGCCCCGCCGGAGTCGGTGCTCACCGGCGTTCCGGCCCGCGCACGCCCGCGGTCCGGCCACGAACAGATCGCCGGCGACGAGTGGCTCGACCCGGCCCTCTACATCTGAGCTGCTCGCGAGTGGTCGAAAAGTAGTCGAAAAAGTGTCGAGAGGGCGAACTGTTCGCCCTCTCGACGCGGGGATCAGTCGTTGGCGAGGTCGGCCAGGCGGGCTTCCTCGTCGGCGAGGATGTTCGACTCGATGACGGGCTCCAGGGCGCCGTTCATGACGGAGTCGAGGTTGTACGCCTTGTAACCCGTGCGGTGATCCGCGATGCGGTTCTCGGGGAAGTTGTACGTGCGGATGCGCTCGGAACGATCCATCGTGCGGATCTGGCCCTTGCGGAACTCCGCGGCCTCGGCGTCCGCCTCCTCCTGCTGCTTGGCCAGCAGCCGGGCCCGCAGCACGCGCATCGCGGCCTCGCGGTTCTGGAGCTGGCTCTTCTCGTTCTGCATCGAGACGACGATCCCGGTCGGCACGTGCGTGATGCGCACGGCCGAGTCGGTCGTGTTCACCGACTGGCCGCCGGGGCCGGACGAACGGAACACGTCGATCTTGAGATCGTTCGGGTTGATGTCGACCTCTTCAGGCTCATCCACCTCAGGGAAGACGAGCACACCGGCGGCCGAGGTGTGGATGCGGCCCTGCGACTCGGTCGCGGGCACACGCTGCACGCGGTGCACACCGCCCTCGTACTTGAGGTGCGCCCAGACGCCCTCGGCAGGGTCGCTCGACGACCCCTTGAACGCGACCTGCACATCCTTGATGCCACCCAGATCGCTCGAGGTCTGCTCGATGATCTCGGCTTTCCACCGCTTGGAGTCCGCGTAGTGGAGGTACATGCGCAGCAGGTCGCCGGCGAAGAGCGCCGACTCGGCGCCGCCCTCGCCCATCTTGATCTCCATGATCACGTCGCGGCTGTCGTTGGGGTCGCGCGGGATGAGCAGGCGGCGCAGCTTCTCGCCCGTCTCCTCCACCGACTGCTCCAGCCCGGGGATCTCCTCGGCGAAGCCCGCGTCCTCCGCAGCGAGCTCGCGCGCGGCCTCGAGGTCGTCGGAGAGCTGCTTCCACTCGTTGTACGAGGCCACGATGCGCGACAGCTCGGCGTACCGGCGGTTCACCTTCTTCGAGCGGACCGGGTCGCTGTGCAGGTCCGGGTCGGAGAGCTGCTGCTGGAGGTCGTCGTGCTCGGCGATGAGGCTGCTCACGGATTCGAACATGGGGACTGCTTTCTCGCGGGAGGGATCCGGGGACCGTCGCGGTCCGGGAACGGAAAAGTGCCCGCCCTCCGCGCACAGGGCGCGACGGACGGGCACTTCGTCAGCTAGCGGTGGTCGTTCTCGTGACCGTGCGAGTGGGCGGTGCCGTGACCGTTGGTCGGCTGCGGCATCGACTTCTGCACCTGCATCAGGAACTCGACGTTGCTCGAGGTCTCCTTGAGCCGGCCGAGGACCATCTCGAGGGCCTGCTGCTGGTCGAGCCCGGCGAGGGCGCGGCGCAGCTTCCAGGTGACCTTGACCTCGTCCTGCGCCATCAGCATCTCCTCGCGGCGGGTGCCGGAGGCGTTGACGTCGACGGCGGGGAAGATGCGCTTGTCGGCCAGCTGGCGCGACAGGCGGAGCTCCATGTTGCCGGTGCCCTTGAACTCCTCGAAGATCACCTCGTCCATCTTCGAGCCGGTCTCGACCAGCGCCGAGGCGAGGATGGTCAGCGAGCCGCCGTGCTCGATGTTGCGGGCGGCACCGAAGAAGCGCTTCGGCGGGTACAGCGCCGCCGCGTCCACGCCGCCCGACAGGATTCGGCCCGAGGCCGGAGCCGTCAGGTTGTACGCACGACCCAGGCGGGTGATCGAGTCGAGCAGCACGACGACGTCGTGGCCCAGCTCCACCAGACGCTTGGCACGCTCGATGGCGAGCTCGGCGACGGTGGTGTGGTCCTCGGCGGGGCGGTCGAAGGTGGAGGCGATGACCTCGCCCTTCACCGTGCGCTGCATGTCGGTGACCTCTTCGGGACGTTCGTCCACCAGGACGACCATGAGGTGCACCTCGGGGTTGTTCGTGGTGATCGCGTTGGCGATCTGCTGCATCACGATCGTCTTGCCGGCCTTGGGGGGCGCGACGATGAGACCGCGCTGGCCCTTGCCGATCGGGGCGACGAGGTCGATGATGCGCTGCGTGACCTTCGTGGGCTCGGTCTCCAGGCGCAGGCGCTCCTGCGGGTAGAGCGGGGTCAGCTTGCCGAACTCGACACGCGTCGCCGCCTCCTCCACGGTCTGGCCGTTGATCGAGTCGACCTTCACCAGCGCGTTGTACTTCTGGCGGCTGTTGTTCTCGTTCTCGCGCGGCTGGCGGATGGCGCCGACCACGGCGTCGCCCTTGCGCAGGTTGTACTTCTTGACCTGGCCGAGGGAGACGTAGACGTCGCTCGTGCCGGGGAGGTAGCCGGTCGTGCGGACGAACGCGTAGTTGTCCAGCACGTCGAGGATGCCCGCCACGGGGAGCAGCACGTCGTCGTCGGACAGCTCGGGCTCGAACTCGTCGCCGGGGCCGCCGCGACGCTTGCGGTTGCGGTCACGGTCGCGGTAGCGGCCGGACCGCTCTCCCTCGGCGTCCTGCTGCTGCGACTGCTGCTGCTGCTGGCCGCGGGTCTGCTGACCCTGCTGCTGGCCCTGCTTCTGCTCGTCGCCGCCCTGGAGGTCCTTCGGCTGGCCCTGCTGGCCCTGCTGGCGCTCGCCCTGGTTGCCGTTGGCGTTGCCGTTCTGGCCCTGGGCGGTGTTCTTGTTGCGGTTGCGGTTGCGACGGCTGGAGCGGGACTGCTGCTCGCCCTCGGTCTGCGCCTGGGTCTCGCCCTGCTCGGACGGCGCGACCTGCTCGGCCTCGCCGTTCTGCTCGGCCTGCTGCTGCTCGCCGCCCTGCTCCTGCTGACCGTTCTGCCCACGGCCACGACGACGGCGTCCGCCGCCCTGGCCGTCTCGCTGCGCCTGCTCGCGCGATGCGAGGGCGGAGTCGAGGAGTGCGTCGACATCGGGGATGAGCGACTCGACGCCGGTCTCGCCCGAGTTGACGTGTCCGGCGGCGGTGAGGCTCGTGCCGTCCGGGCTCGACGCGCGGCGCGAACCGCGGCGACGCGGCTCCGCAGCCGGCTGTGCGGCGGCCGTCTCGGCGACGAGGGCGGTCTCCGAGACGGGTTCGACCGTCTCGGCGGCGGCCGGCTCGGCGATGAGCGGCTCGATGAGGACCTGCGAGGCGGCGATCGCCCGGTCCGCCTGCTCGGCGGCGGGCTGCTCGGCGGTCGCCTGCTCGGCGGCCGCCTCGACCGGGGCGGCGGCCTCGACCGCGACCTCCGGAAGAGTGGCGGCGCGCGCGGCCGCGATCGCCTCGACGAGCTCGCCCTTGCGGAGCTTGCTGGCGCCCTGGAGGCCGAGCCGGGAGGCGAGAGCCTGGAGCTCCGCCACCTTGAGCGCGGTCAGGTCGCTGGTGTCCACGCCCCCGGCGTGGAGTTCGACATCAGTCACTGAAGAGGATTCCTTTCCCCCGACGCGCTCTCTGCGCGTCGCTGTGGAGCACTCGTCACATGAACTGCCCTGACCGATTCGCGTTCTGATCCGCGCTACGGTGCGCCCCGGACATCCGGGCACGCAGGCAGGAATGACGGCATGATTGCTTTGAGATCACCCGGAAGCTGAATTCGCTCGTGACGCGGTTTCTTCACGGGTGCACGCACAGTTTACCACCTCGGACCCGGCGTTTTTGACGCTAGGCGGCGGGCGTGTCCGCCGTCTCGGTGGCGACGGAGGTGACCGTCGCGCCCTTGAAGTCGACCGCGAGCATCAGCGGCTTCCAGTCGGTCTCCGCCTCGCCCGCGACGAGCTCCGCGGCGGCGAGCCGCTGGCTCGGATCGCTGCAGAGGACGAGGATGGACGGTCCGGCGCCCGAGACGACGGCGGCGAAGCCGCGTTCGCGGAGCAACGTGATGAGACGGTTCGTCTCCGGCATCGCCGAGGCGCGATAGCTCTGGTGGAGCTTGTCCTCGGTCGCGGCATGCAGCAGCTCGGGGCTCTGGATGAGAGCGGCGACGAGCAGGGCGGAGCGGGAGACGTTGAAGACGGCGTCCTCGTGCGGCACGGACTGCGGCTGCAGGCTCCGGGCCAGCGCGGTCGACATCACGTGGGACGGGACGAGCACGAGCGGCGAGACGCCGCGGTGCACGATGAGCTTCTTGAACTGCGGCCCCTCGGGGGTGACCCACGCGATGGTCAGACCGCCGAACAGGGCGGGCGCGACGTTGTCGGGGTGACCCTCCATGTCGTTCGCGAGCGCGAGCAGTCCCTGGGCGTCGAACTCGACGACGCCCTCCAGCAGCCCCTTCGCGGCCATGATGCCGGAGACGATGGCGGCGCCGGAGGAGCCCATCCCCCGGCCGTGCGGGATGCTGTTGCGCGCCACCAGCTCGAGCCCGGGCAGCGGGTGGCCGACCGACGCGAAGGTGTGCGCGATCGCGCGGACGACCAGGTTGGTCTCGTCCGTCGGCACCTCGCCGGCGCCGACCCCGATGACCTCGACAGTCGCGCCGGGCTCGTCGCGGACGGAGACCTGCAGCTCGTCGTAGAGCGCGAGCGCCAGGCCGAGCGTGTCGAAGCCGGGGCCGAGGTTGGCGCTCGTCGCCGGCACCTTGACCTGGACCGACCGGCCGCGCAGCGCGTCGACCGAGTACGTCACGCGGTCGCTCCGCTGGCGACGAGGCCGAGCACGTCGGCGATGGCCGCGGTGTCGACGGGCACGACGGTCGGCTGCACGTCGGAACCGTCGGCGGTGCGCAGGGCCCACTGCGGGTCCTTCAGGCCGTGGCCGGTGACCGTCAGGACGACCGTGGCGCCCGCCGGGATGACGCCGGCGTCGGCGCGCTCGAGCAGACCGGCGACGCTGATCGCCGACGCGGGCTCGACGAAGATGCCGACCTCGGACGAGAGGATGCGGTGCGCCTCGAGGATCCGGGCGTCGTCGATCGCGCCGAAGTAGCCGTCGCTGTCGTCGCGCGCGTTGAGCGCGAGCTCCCACGACGCCGGGTTGCCGATGCGGATCGCGGTGGCGATGGTGTCCGGGTCCTTGACCGGGTGGCCGAGCACGATCGGCGCGCTGCCGGCGGCCTGGAAGCCGAACATCCGGGGCAGGCGGGTGGTCTCGCCGCGCTGGAGCTCCTCGGTGTAACCGCGGTGGTACGCGGTGTAGTTGCCCGCGTTGCCGACCGGGACGATGTGGAAGTCCGGCGCGTCGCCGAGCGCCTCGACGACCTCGAACGCGGCCGTTTTCTGGCCCTCGATGCGGTCGGGGTTGACGGAGTTGACCAGGTGCACCGGGTAGTTCGTGGCGAGGTCGCGGGCGATGTCGAGGCAGTCGTCGAAGTTGCCCTGCACCTGCAGCAGCTGCGCGTTGTGCGCGATGGCCTGGCTGAGCTTGCCCATCGCGATCTTGCCCTCGGGAACGAGCACGACCGCCTGGATGCCCGCGTGCGTCGCGTACGCGGCGGCCGAGGCGGAGGTGTTGCCGGTGGAGGCGCAGATGACGGCCTTCGCACCGTGCTCGACGGCCTTCGAGATGGCCATCGTCATGCCGCGGTCCTTGAAGGAGCCCGTCGGGTTCATGCCCTCGAACTTGACGTAGACGTCGGCGCCGGTGCGGGCCGAGAGGGCCGCTGCCGGGATGAGCGGGGTGCCGCCCTCGCCGAGGGTCACGATCGGCGTGGCCTCGGAGATGTTCAGACGGTCCGCGTACTCGCGCAGGACGCCACGCCACTGACGACTGTAGGACTTCTCGGGCATTACGATCCTTCGACTCGGAGAACGGATGAGATGGCGGTCACGACATCACTGGCCGCGAGCGCCTCCACGGTGGCCGCCAGAGCGGCCTCCTCGGCTTCGTGGGTGCCGATCACCAGGGTAGCGGTGGGTGCGCCCGCGCCGTGAATCGGACCGTCCGCACCCGATGGAACGTGTCCTGCGATGACGACGGCACCGGTCGTGCTGGGGACCGACTGCTGCATCGTCTCGACGCTGACCCCGCCGTCGCTGAGGATGCGCGCGACCGAGGCGAGCACGCCCGGCTGGTCGGTCACGTCGAGCGTGATCTGGTACCGCGTGACGACGCGGCCGATGTCGAGCACGGGGAGATCGGCGTGCGTCGACTCGGCCACACCCGGGCCGCCGACGACGTGGCGGCGCGCGGCCGAGACGACGTCGCCGAGCACCGCGGAGGCGGTCTCGACGCCGCCGGCGCCGGCGCCGTAGAACATGAGGTCGCCTGCGGCGCCCGCCTGCACGAACACCGCGTTGTGGGCGCCGTGGACGGCGGCCAGCGGGTGGTGCCGGTCGACCAGGGCCGGGTAGACGCGGGCCGAGACGCCCTCCTCCCCCGTCTCCGGATCGGTGAGGCGCTCGCAGATCGCGAGGAGCTTGATGACGGCGCCGGCCTCGCGCGCGGCCTCCACCTGGGCGGTGGTGATGCCGGTGATGCCTTCGCGGTAGACCCGCTCGAGCGGGACGGTCGTGTGGAAGGCGAGGCTCGCGAGGATGGCCGCCTTCTGGGCGGCGTCGTATCCGCCGATGTCGGCGGTCGGGTCGGCCTCGGCGTAGCCCCGCTCGGTGGCGGTCGCAAGGGCGTCCTGCAGGCTCTCGCCGTTGACGTCCATGCGGTCGAGGATGAAGTTCGTCGTGCCGTTCACGATGCCGAGGATCCGGTTCACGCGGTCGCCGGCGAGGCTGTCGCGCAGCGGCCGGATGATCGGGATCGCACCGGCGACGGCGGCCTCGTAGTAGAGCTGCGCGCCCACCTGCTCGGCGGCCTCGAAGAGCTCCGGCCCGTGCGTGGCCAGGAGCGCCTTGTTCGCCGTGATGACGTCGGCGCCCGAGTTGAGCGCCTCGAGCACGTAGCCGCGGGCCGGCTCGATCCCGCCCATCAGCTCCACGACGATGTCGGCGCCGAGGATCAGGGAGGTCGCGTCGGTCGTGAACAGCTCGCGCGGTAGGTCGACGTCGCGCGGGGCGTCGACGTCGCGCACGGCGATCCCGACCAGCTCGAGCTTCGCGCCGACGCGCGAGGCGAACTCGTCGCCCTGCTCCAGCAGGAGGCGCGCCACCTGCGACCCGACCGACCCGGCCCCGAGCAGGGCGACGCGGAGGTTGCGGTACTCGATCATCGGTTGACTCCTTCACCGGCGGTGCCGTCGTACGCGGCGTCGCGCGCCAGCAGATCCGCCTCGGTCTCGCCGCGCACGATGACGCGGGCGTGGCCGTCGCGCACCGCGATCACGGGCGGACGGCCGAGGTAGTTGTAGTTGCTCGCCAGCGACCAGCAGTAGGCGCCGGTGGCGGGCACGGCGAGGAGGTCGCCGGGCCGCACGTCGGAAGGGAGGTACTCGGCGTCGACGACGATGTCGCCGCTCTCGCAGTGCTTGCCCGCGACGCGCACGAGAGCGGGAGCCGCGGCCGAGATCCGGCCCGCGAGCCGTGCCGAGTAGTCGGCGCCGTAGAGAGCCGGGCGGGCGTTGTCGCTCATCCCGCCGTCGACGCTGACGTACCGGCGCACGGCCGTCTCGCCGTCGTCCTCCGCGGAGACCAGGACGTCCTTGGTCGTGCCCACCGTGTAGAGGGTGAGCCCGGCGGTGCCGATGATCGTCCGGCCCGGCTCGAAGGCGACCACCGGGATCGGGATCCCGAGCTCGGCGCATCCCGCGGCCACGGTCTCGGCGATGCGGCGGGCCAGTTCGCCGATCGGTGCGGGGTCGTCGAGCGCGGTGTAGGCGATGCCGAAGCCGCCGCCGAGGTTGAGCTCGGGGACGTCGCCGCCCGCGAGCAGCCCGCGATGCACCGCGAGCAGCCGGGCGGCCGACTCGACGAAGCCGTCGGCGCCGAAGATCTGCGAGCCGATGTGGCAGTGCAGGCCGAGGAAGCGCAGGCTCTCGTGCGACCGGATGCGCGCGACGGCGTCGGCGGCGTCATCGAGCGCGATGCCGAACTTCTGGTCCTCGTGGGCGGTCGCGAGGAAGGCGTGGGTGTGAGCGTGGACGCCGCTGTTCACCCGCAGGCGGACGCGCTGCGTCCGGCCGTGCCGGGCGGCCGCGTCCGCAACGCGGTCGATCTCCTGCAGGCTGTCGATGATGATCGCGCCGATGCCGGCCGAGACGGCGCGGTCGATCTCGGCGGCGGACTTGTTGTTGCCGTGGAACCCGAGTCGCTCGGGGTCGACGCCGGCGGCCAGGGCCACGGCCAGCTCGCCGCCCGAGCAGACGTCGATGTTGAGGCCGGCGTCGTCCATCCAGCGCGCGACCTCGATGGAGAGGAACGCCTTGCCCGCGTAGTAGACCTTCGCCGCGGTCCCGACCTCGGCGAACGCGGTCTGCAGGGCGTCGCGCACCTCGGCGGCGCGCTCCCGCGCCTCCTGCTCGTCGACGACGTAGAGCGGGGTGCCGAAGCGCTCGGCGAGCTCGGAGGCGCGCACGCCTCCGACGCTGAGCTCCCCGTCGTCGCGCACGACGGTGCGGGACCAGAGACCGGGGACGAGCGCATTGGCATCATCCGGGATGTGCAACCACGGGGGCGCGAGCGGATTCGCAGGCATAGGGAGAACCTCACGGGAACGACGAGTGGGGGATCTCTCAGGCGAGCGGACCCGGATTGGCCCCTGAAGCCGATGGAGAAGTACGAGAAGTCTACCGATGCCGCAGGGCGGCTCCCGACCGTGTTACGAGCAGCTCCCCTTGCTGCGCAGGAACTTCTCGTTCATGACGAAGTCGCTCGCCGTCAGCGTCACGGTGGCATGCCCCGGCGTGACCGCGATGTCGGAGACCTGGACGCCGTCGGGGAGGTACTGCGCCGCGCAGACCGGGAACGGGCCGCGGTCGGTGAGCGCCTGGAAGAGCCGGGTCAGGTTGACGTCGGCGCCCGAGCCGGTGTCGAGGGAGGCCTTGTCCGGCTGGAGCAGGACGGTGTCGCCGGCCGCCTTCGGCGTCGCCGTGACCGAGTAGCCGACCGGGAGCCCGAGCAGGTCGATGCTGCCCTTGTATCCGATGACGCCGTCACCGAGGGTGATGTCGCCGGTCGCTCCCGGGATGGTCACCAGCTTGTTGAGCGATGCCTGCGAGATGCTGAGCGTCCCGGTCGCGTCGGCGATGGGCTTGCTGAAGTCGGCGGGCACTCCCGTCGCCACGATGGACGCGCTGAGCGGTGCGCCGTTCGCGGTGAGCTTCGGCGCATCCAGCTCCACCCGCTGGAAGGTGCCGGAGAGGTACTGCTGCAGCACGGAGACGCCGCCGATGTGCACCTGCACGTCGCCCGAGACCTCGGGCGGCAGATTCTTCTCGATCTCCGACGACACCCGCTGCTCCGCGTAGGCGCGGACCGCGACATCGGCCACCACCAGGAGCACCGCGAGCACGACGAGCGGGATCAGGATCCACAGCAGCACGCGCACCCAGCGCGGGCGACGGGTGCGCTCAGGAGCCGCGCCGGGCGTCGCCGGCTCGGGGAGGACCTCGGTGGGCTGCTCGCTCATCCGGTCACATCCGCTCGGGAGCGGACACCCCCACGAGGGAGAGGCCGTTGCGGATGACCTGGCCCGTCGCATCGTTCAGCCACAGCCGGGTGCGGTGGGCGTCGGTGACGGGCTCGTCGCCGAACGGGATCACGCGCGTGGAGCCGTCGCGCACGGCGTACCACGCGTGGTAGAGCCCGGCGACCTCTTCGATGTACCGCGCGACGCGGTGGGGCTCGCGCAGCTCGGCCGCCTGCGCGACCACCCGCGGGAACTCCTGCAGGGCCCCGAGCAGGGCGCTCTCGCTCTCGTGGACCAGCAGCTCCGGCCGGAACACGCTGCGGTCGACGCCCGCCTTCGCGGCGTTCGCGGCCACCGAGCAGGTGCGCGCATGGGCGTACTGCACGTAGTAGACGGGGTTCTCGTTGCTGCGCTTGCTCAGCAGATCCAAGTCGATGTCGAGCTGGGAGTCGGTGGACGAGCGGACCAGGGAGTACCGGGCGGCGTCGACGCCGACCGCGTCGACCAGGTCGTCGAGCGTGACGATCGTCCCCGCGCGCTTCGACATCTTCATGGGCTCGCCGTCCTTGACGAGGTTCACCATCTGGCCGATGAGGATCTGGAGGTTGACGTTCGGCACGTCGCCGAAGGCCTCCGTCATCGCCATGAGCCGCCCGATGTAGCCGTGGTGGTCGGCGCCGAGCATGATGATGTTCTGCTCGAAGCCGCGCTCGCGCTTGTCGAGGTAGTAGCCGAGGTCGCCCGAGATGTAGGCGGGCTCGCCGTTGGAGCGGATGATGACGCGGTCGCGGTCGTCGCCGAACGTCGTGGTGCGCAGCCAGATGGCGCCGTCGGCCTCGAAGATGTGCCCCTGGTCGCGCAGGCGCTGGATCGCCCGTTCGACCGCGCCGGACTCGTGCAGCGAGTCCTCGTGGAAGTAGACGTCGAAGTCGACGCCGAACGAGTGGAGGCGCTCCTTGATCTCCTCGAACATCAGAGCCGTGCCGCGCGAGCGGAAGACCTCCTGCTGCTCGTCCCGCGGCAGCGCGGAGAGGTCGCCGTCGTACGACTCCGCGACCCGCGCGGCGATCTCGCCGATGTAGGCGCCGCCGTAGCCGTCCTCCGGAGTCGGCTCGCCGAGGTAGGCGGTGAGGAGGCTGCGTGCGAAGCGGTCGATCTGGGAGCCGTGGTCGTTGAAGTAGTACTCGCGTGTGACGTCCGCGCCGGCCGCCTGCAGGATGCGCGCCAGGCTGTCCCCGACCGCGGCCCAGCGGGCTCCCCCCATGTGGATCGGGCCGGTCGGGTTCGCGGAGACGAACTCGAGGTTGACCAGCAGGCCGTGGTACAAGTCGCTGCGGCCGTAGGCCTCGCCGGCCTCCAGGATCGTCTGCGCCAGCTGTCCGGCCGCGGCCGCGTCGAGCCGGAAGTTGATGAAGCCGGGCCCGGCGACCTCGGCCGACGCGACGCCGTCGATGGACGCGGCGGCCTCCGCGATCTCCGTCGCGAGCTCGCGCGGGTTGGCGCCCACCTTCTTCGCCAGGCGCATGGCGACGTTGGACGACCAGTCGCCGTGCTCGCGGTTCTTCGGGCGCTCGAGCGGCACGTCGTCGAGCGTGACGACCAGCTCGCCGAGCTCCGCACCGCCCGCGCGTCGCCGGTCGACGACCGCGGTCACGATGTCGAGCAGGGCGGCGGAGAGGTCAGCGGGAGTCATGAGGACCGATTCTACCGGGCGCGCGAGGCCTCGACGGATCGCGCACCCGTGTCGTCTTGGTAGTCTCGTCGGGACGTATCCGCCGACACGGAAGACCACTCACCGCCATGTCCTTCCCCGCTCGATCCGCCCTCCGCATCGCGACCGTCGCAGCCGCACTCGCCGGCGCGCTCGCCCTCGCCGGATGCACCCCCGCTGCGACGCCGTCCCCGTCCCCGACGGCCACCGCCGGTGGAGGATCGACCGCGAAGCCGACGCCGACGCCCACACCGACGGCGACCGAACCGGCGACGCCGGTCACGATCGGCTGCGACCAGCTCGTCACCTCGGACCAGATGTACGCGTTCAACCCGAACTTCGGCGCGAACCCGAACTACAGCCCGAAGGACGGAAGCCTGGAGAAGAAGGCGGCGGATTGGCAAGGGGTCACGTGCTCCTGGCTCAACCAGACCAGTGGCGACGTCATCCAGATCGCCGTCGCGCAGCCGCCCGCGAGCCAGCTCGACGCGCTGAAGAACGCCGCGATCACGGACTCGCAGCCGGTCCCCACCTACGGCGCCCCGCCCATCGAGGGCTACTTCAAGACGGGCGAGTCCGGTCAGGTCCAGATCTTCCGCGGCGGATTCTGGATCGTTGCCGAATCGACTGCGTTCTTCGAGCCGGGCGATGCCGCACCGCTGATGGAGAACGTGCTCGGCAACCTGCCCGCCAGCTGACGCGACCGCTCCCGGGCGTGCTCGCACGTGCGAGCACGCGGGAAAAGTGATGCTAGCCTGGACGGGCACTCCTGGCCCCCATAGCTCAGGGGATAGAGCGTCTGCCTCCGGAGCAGAAGGCCGCAGGTTCAAATCCTGCTGGGGGCACCGGAACCGCACGAAGGCCCTTCTCCCGCGGAGAGGGGCCTTCGTCGTTGCGATTCACGGCACCCCGACCGCGTACCATTGACCGGTCATGGACTGCTCCTACTTCAACGCCGGCGTGTGCCGGTCGTGCACGCTGATGGGCGTGCCGTACGCCGAGCAGTTGGCGGAGAAGGACCGATCAGCCCGCGCGCTCCTCGAACCGTACGGCGACGCCTCCTGGCTCCCGCCCGTCGCGAGCGCCGAGTCCGGGTACCGGAACAAGGCGAAGATGGTCGTCGGCGGCACGCTCGATCGGCCGACGATCGGCATTCTCGATGAGAAGGGCCGCGGAGTGGACCTGCAGGAGTGCGGCATCTGCGCTCCCGGAGTCCGGGCCGCCCTCCCGGTGCTCGCCCGATTCGTCACGCGCGCGAAGCTGGTGCCGTACAGCGTCCCGGATCGCCGCGGCGAGCTGAAGTTCGTGCTGGTCACCCTCTCCCCCGACGACGAGCTGATGATCCGATTCGTGCTGCGGGACGAGTCCGCCGTCGCGCGCATCCGGCGCGAGCTCGGATGGCTGCTCGCCCAGCTGCCGAACACGCGCGTGGTGTCGGCCAACATCCAGTCCGAGCACAAGGCGGTCGTCGAGGGAGACCGGGAGATCGTGCTGACGCCGGAGTCGTCGCTCGTGATGCGCGTCGGCGGCGTGGGCCTGCGGCTGCGGCCGCAGAGCTTCTTCCAGACGAACACCGCGGTCGCCGAAGCGCTGTACGCCCAGGTGAGCACGTGGGTCGACGCAGTGTCGCCCGCGAGCGTGTGGGACCTCTACTGCGGGGTCGGCGGCTTCGCGCTGCACTGCGCGGCGCCGGGGCGTCGCGTCGTCGGCGTCGAGACCAGCCGGGAGGCGGTGAAGAGCGCCCGCGCCACGGCGGCGGCCGCAGGTCTCCCCCAGCTGGCCTTCCGCGCCCAGGACGCGACCGCGTTCGCCCTGGCGGCGAAGGCGGCCCCGGAGCTGGTGATCGTGAACCCGCCGCGGCGCGGGATCGGTGCCGACCTGGCCGGATGGCTGGAAGACTCCGGCGTCCCCCACGTCGTCTACTCCAGCTGCAATCCGAAGAGCCTGGCGACCGACCTGGCCCGGATGCCGTCGTACGGCATCCGGACCGGTCGCGTGCTGGACATGTTCCCCCAGACCGGACATCTGGAGGTCGCGGTCCTGCTGGAGCGGGTCCAGCCGTACCCGGCCTAGCCCGCGAGCGTCTCCGACCGCTTCGGCAGCACCCAGCCCGGGCGGGCGAAGTGGCAGGTGTAGCCCCACGGGATGCGCTCCAGGTAGTCCTGGTGCTCCGGCTCCGCCTCCCAGAACGGGCCGGTAGCCTCCACCTCGGTGACGACCTTCGCGGGCCAGAGCCCGGAGGCGTCGACGTCGGCGATGGTGTCCTCCGCGACGCGACGCTGCTCGTCGTCGGTGTAGTAGATCGCCGAACGGTAGCTGGTTCCCACGTCGTTGCCCTGACGGTTCTTCGTCGACGGGTCGTGGATCTGGAAGAAGAACTCCAGCAGCTCGCGGTACGAGGTGCGCTCGGGGTCGTACTCGATCTCGATCGCCTCGGCGTGAGAGCCGTGGTTGCGGTAGGTGGCGTTCGCCACGTCGCCGCCGGTGTAGCCGACGCGGGTGCCGGTCACTCCGGGGCGCTTGCGGATCAGGTCCTGCATGCCCCAGAAGCAGCCTCCGGCGAGGATGGCCTTCTCAGTCGTCATTCGTTCGTTCTCCCTACTTCTCGAAAAGGCGGCGGTAGACGCCGTAGCCCTGTGCGTCCAGCTCGGCGAGCGGGACGAAGCGGAGCGCGGCGGAGTTGATGCAGTACCGCATGCCGCCGTCGGCGACGGGACCGTCGTCGAACAGGTGGCCCAGGTGGCTGTCGGCCTGGCCGGAGCGCACCTCGGTGCGGCGCATCCCGAACGTGCGGTCGGTGTTCTCGATGATCTCCGCGGACTCGATCGGCCGCGTGAAGCTCGGCCAGCCGGACCCGCTGTCGTACTTGTCGGTCGACGAGAAGAGCGGCTCGCCCGACACGATGTCGACGTAGATCCCCTCGTCGTGGTTGTTCCAGAACTCGTTGCGGAAGGCCGGCTCGGTGGCCGACTCCTGGGTCACGGCGTACTGCCGCTTGGTGAGGCGCCCGATCGCATCCGGGTCCTTGGTGTAGCGCGGTGTCACGTTCTCCTGTGTCACGATTCCTCCTCGATGCGGATGCCGCCGGCTGCGGCCCGCACTGAAGAGAACAGCGGACGGGTCCCGGTTGGTCCCGCTGATGCTGAGTCTTCGCTGTGAGCGATGCGGGACTAGCCGCGCGCCCATCGGTCCCCTACTCTGTGGCTGTTCCACCGCCCCTCCCGCACGACCCCACTCCCCCTCGTCCCGGAACGGCACCACGGAAGGAACCCACGTGTCCCCCCTCCCCACCATCGTCCTCGTCCATGGAGCCTGGGCCGACGCCTCCAGCTGGAACCCGGTCATCACGGCGCTGCGCGAACGCGACTTCACCGTGATCACCGTCCCGAACCTCCTGCGCGGCATCGCGGGCGACGCCGCGTACGTCGCCTCCGCGATCGCGCAGCGCACGACCGGCCCGGTGGTGCTCGCCGGGCACTCCTACGGCGGCGCCGTCATCAGCGGAGCGGCGCTCGGCGGCGGGGATGTGCGCGCCCTCGTCTACGTCGACGCCTTCCTTCCGGACGACGGCGAGACCGTCGTCGGACTCCTGGGTGGTTCTGGATCGGTTCTCGACGTGCCCGACCCGACCACGGTGCTCGACGTCGTCGGCTATCCGGGGGCGCCGGAGGGGGACGCGGACGCGTACCTGAAGGCGAGCACCGTCCACGACTCGTTCGCCCAGGACCTCGACCCCGCGGTCCGCGAGCTCGTCTTCGCGACGCAGCGCCCCATCGCGCTCGCGGCCAACGTCGGACCCGCCGGGCCGCCCGCCTGGCGTCAGCTGCCGAGCTGGGCGCTCGTCGGCACGGAGGACCGCATCATCCCGCCCGCGACCCAGCGCCGCATGGCCGAACGCGCCGGCTCCACGATCGTGGAGACCCCAGCCGGCCACGTGTCCATGCTCTCGGCGCCGGACGTCGTCACCGGGGTGATCGTCGCAGCCGCGGAGTCCCTCGGCTGAGCGACGCCGGCCGTGAGCGCCGTCGTCCCCCACGCGTCCTCACGGCCGGGCCTGCCCGTCGCCACCCTCATCCCCGTCCCCGTCCCCGTCGCCATCCCCGTCCCCATCGCCGTCTGACGGGATCACCGGGATGGCCTCGGTGAACTGCGCGCCGCGCTGCTCCTTCTCCGGCGACCCGCCGAACAGCCGCGCGTCGTCGTGGGACTGCGCCCGGGCGCGCGCCGTCGGCTCCGTCGGCTCGGGAGGCTGCACCAGCTCGACGCGCGACCGGGGCAGCGAGGCGGGAGCGTACCGCTGCATCCACTCGACGAGGCGCTCGCGCACCAGGCAGCGCAGGTCGAACAGGGTCGGGGCGTCCTTCGCCGTGACGAGCACCCGGACGCGCACCCATCCGGCGACCGCATCCGTCACCTGGAGGACGCCGGTCCGGCCGTCCCACAGGTCGGTCGCGGCCAGCACGCGGTTGAGCTCCGACCGCATCCCGGCCGGCGACACCCGCCAGTCGAGGTCGAACTCCACCGAGCCGAGCAGCTCGCTGTGCTGCCGCGTCCAGTTCTCGAACGGCTTGGTCGTGAAATACGTGGAGGGCAGCACGAGACGCCGGTCGTCCCACACATGCACGACCACGTAGGTGAGCGTGATCTCCTCGATCGTGCCCCACTGCTGCTCGACCACCACCACGTCGTCGAGCCGGATGGCGTCGCTGAAGGCCAGCTGGATCCCCGCGAACAAGTTGGCCAGGCTGGACTGCGCAGCGACACCGGCGATGATCCCGATGACGCCGGCCGAGGCGAGGAGACTCGCGCCGGCCGCCTGCAGAGCGGGGAAGGTCAGCAGCACGGCGCCGAGGCCGATGACCACGGCCGCAACGACGGTGAGCCGCCGCAGGATGAGCACCTGGGTCCGCACCTTGCGCGCGTACCGGTTGTCGGGCACGTCGAGCCGGTAGCGCGCGAGACCGAGGTCTTCGACGAACACCACCAGAGCGGCGGCGAACCAGACCCCGGCGACGATGGCGAGGATCAGCAGGGTGTGCTGGATGCCCTGCCGCCAGGCGGGCGACACCTCCGGCGGAAGGGCGATGGCGACGGCGATCCACAGGACGACGATCAGGAGGAACAGGCGGAACGGGACGCGGGCGTTGCGGATCAGCAGCTCGGGCCAGGTGCGGCGGCGCGCGACGACGCGCAGCACGGCGCCGACGATCGCCGTGACGACGATCGCGAGCACGACGGCCACGACGCAGGCGACCGCGAGCCCGGGCCAAGTTCGGAGGGCGGACACGGCGGAGGAGGCTCCTTCGGGTGGGGACGGGGTGCCGTGGAGTGTACGCCCGGGCCGCGCTACGCTGAGGACTTCGGGGGAATCGGTCGGTCGGCGAGGAAGCGGGAGACAGGCATGGCAGCGACACGGACGCTCTTCATCGGCGGCACGGGGGTCATCAGCTCCGCCTGCGTCGCCGAGGCGGTGGAGGCCGGGCACGAGGTCACGGTGGTGAACCGGGGATCGAGCGGTGCGCGCCCTCTGCCGGACGGCGTCGAGGTGCTGCACGCCGACATCCGCGACCCGCAGAGCGTGCACGACGCTCTGGGCGAGCGCAGTTTCGACGTGGCCGCCGAGTTCCTGGCGTTCACGCCCGAGCACGTCCGCACCGACTTCGACCTGTTCGAGGGCCGCGTCGGCCAGTACGTCTTCATCAGCTCGGCCTCGGCGTACCAGACGCCGCCGTCGCGGCTGCCGGTCACCGAGTCCACCCCCCTGCGCAACCCGTTCTGGCAGTACTCGCGCGACAAGATCGCGTGCGAGGACCTGCTCGTCGAGGCGTACCGCGAGCGCGGGTTCCCGATCACGATCGTGCGGCCGTCGCACACCTACGACCGCACGATGATCCCCACCAGCGGACACTGGACCGACCTCGAGCGGATGCGGCGCGGCGCTCCCGTCGTCGTGCACGGCGACGGGACGAGCCGGTGGACGATCACGCACAACACCGACTTCGCCGTCGCCTTCACCGGCCTGCTCGGCCTGCCCGAGGCGGTCGGCGACACCTTCCACATCACCGGCGACGAAGCACCGACCTGGGACCGCATCTACTGCGACCTCGCCGAGGCGCTCGGTGTCGAGGCCGAGCTGGTGCACGTCGCGAGCGAGTCCATCGCCGCGGTCGTCCCGGAGCTCGGGCCCGGGCTGCTCGGCGACAAGGCGCACTCGATGCAGTTCGACAACAGCAAGGTGCGCGCCCTCGTGCCCTCGTTCCAGCAGCGGGTCCCGTTCGCCCGCGGTGCCGGGGAGATCGTCGAGTACTACCTCGCCGACGCCTCGCGGCAGCGGGTCGACCCGGACCTCGACGCGGCGTTCGACCGGCTGGTCGACCACGCGCGCGCGTTCGGATGACCCGCGCCACGGGTCACTTCGAGTAGCCGGAGCTCGCTCCTCCCGACGTCGACGTCGCGGCGGCGCCGATCTTCGATCCGTCGGGCATGACGGCCCACCAGATGCCGCCGACGCCCTGGCCGGTCACGTCGCCCGCCGACGAGTCGCCCGCGAAGGTGTAGAGAGGCCGGCCGTCGAGGGTGACCTGCTTGTTCCCGTCGACCCCGGTGATGGTGCCGACGGTCCCCGTCACGCCGCTGACGTCGGGCTTCGCGGAGTCGCTCTCCACGGCGGGCCACTGCGCGGCGCATGCTCCCGAGCAGCTGCTCGTTCCCGCGTTCTGGGTGTCCTTGTCGAACACGTAGACGGTGAGCCCCTTGCCGTCGACGACGACGGTCCCGAGGGAGGTGTCGCCCGTCTTCAGCGCGGCGGTGGACGCCGAGCCGGAGGAGCCGGACGACGCGCCCGCTGTCGTCGCGGAGCTGCTGCCGGAACTGCTTCCGGCGCTGCTCCCGCCTGCGGAGCAGCCGGCGAGCGCGATCATGGTCACCGCGGCGGCGGCGGCGAGTGCGGCGATTCTCATTCTCATGGTGTTTCCCTTCCACGAGTGGCACGAGACGGGCACCCGCCGAGGTTCACCAGAACGTCAGGGAGAATCCCGCCGAGAACGCGGTGACGCCGGCGCCGCCCAACCCGACGAGGCCGCTCGCGAGGGCGAGCCAGGCGATCCACGACTCCGGCACGCGCCGTGCCGCGAGCACGACCGCCGCGACGGCGAAAGCGCCCAGCAGCGCGAGCGTCGTGAGAGCGGGGGCGTCCCGCTGCCGGGGCGAGCACGGCGACGGGTAGACCGCCGCGCAGACGGAGGGCAGACTCCAGGCCCCGAGCACCGCCGCCACGCAGACCAGCCAGATCGCGCCGAACGCGATGACGGCGCGGAGGGTGTCGGACATCCCGCCTCCTCCCCGTCGAGTTGCGGTCGACTCTAGCGACGAAACACAAGCTTTACTATTAAGAAACTTTCCTGATACATTCCCGTCAGATGATCGTTCCGATGGAGGGATGAGGATGGCCGACAGACCGGTTCGGGGCACGCCAGCATGGCTGCGCGAGACGAACGACCGCACAGCGCTCTCGTTGCTGCTCGAGCACGGCGTCCTCACCCGCAGCCGCATCGGCGAGCTCTCCGGCCTCTCGAAGCCGACCGCCGCGCAGATGGTGTCCCGCCTCGAGACCGCCGGCCTCATCCACGTGGTCGGCGAGGTGTCGGGAGGCCGCGGGCCCAACGCGGCGAGCTACGCCGTGCGCACCGACCGCATGCTCGGCGTCGCGATCGACATCGACGCGACCGTGCTCCGCTCGACCGTCGTCGACGCCGCGGGAGGCGAGCACCCCATCGCGGTCACCCCGCTCGCCGCCCGCACCCCCGAGGACGACGTGCGCGCGGCCGTCGACGCCGCCTGCTCCGCGGCGGGCGTCGGCTCCGACCGGGTCCGCGCCGTGTGCATCGGCGTCCAGGGCGCCCTCGACCCGCGCACCGACGAGCTCACCTACATCGAGACGCTGCCGGGCTGGCCGAAGCAGGGCATCCTGCGCCGCCTCGAGGATGCACTGGGCCTCGACGTGCACATCGACAACGACGCCAACCTCGCCGCCATCGCCGAACGGGCGGACGGCGCGGGCGCCGACACCGGCGGATTCGCACTGCTGTGGATGGGCGACGGCCTCGGCCTCGCCGTCGACCAGGGCGGCGCCGTGCACCGCGGGGCCTCCGGCGGCGCCGGCGAGATCGGCTACCTCCCCATCTCGCGGGAGGCCGCCGCGCTCGACCCCGACGCCCACGACCTCCAGGACCTCGTCGGCGGCCCCACCGTCGCCCGCCTCGCCGCCGCCCACGGCGTCCCCGCGTTCGGCGAGCCCGACGCGACCGGCGCACCCGGCGCCGGCTCTCCCGGCGCCGGCTCTTCCGGCGTCGACGCCCTGATCGCCGAACTCGCGCCGCGCGTCGCCGTCGGGGTCGTCCCCGTGCTGGCTCTCCTCGACCCCGAGCGCATCGTGCTCGGCGGTCCGACGGGCCGTGCGGGCGGCGCGCTCCTCGCCGAGCGCGTCACCGCCCTCCTGCGCGAGCAGTGGGGCTCCCCCACCATCGTCGCCACCGGCGTCCCCGCCCACCCCGTTCTCCGCGGGGCGCGGGAGCACCTCCTCGGCGAAGTGCGCGGTGCGCTCTTCGCCGAAGTGTCCCGGATCACCGTCTAGGGCACCGCTCCTCCCGCACCAGCAATGTCCATCCCTGCATCACGACCGGAATCAGTGAGGAAACCACCCGTGAAACACCGTCACATCGTCGCCGCCATCGGCATCGCCGCGGCCGCAGCGCTCACCCTCGCCGGCTGCTCCGGTGGCTCCAGCGGCACCGCGTTCGCCGACAGCACCCCGAAGGAGCTGTCGGGCACCGTGTCGTTCTGGCACTTCTTCTCCGACCGGGAGGCCGACGTCATCCAGTCGGTCGTCGACGACTTCGAGAAGAAGAACCCCAAGGTCAAGGTCGAGGTCCACTCCGGCCAGGACGACGAGAAGCTGCAGAAGGCGATCGCCACCGGCAGCAAGGTCGACGTCGGCCTCTCGTACTCCACCGACATCGTCGGCAACTTCTGCTCGAACGGCGCGTTCCGCAGCCTCAACAAGGTGATCGAGCGCGATGGCGTCGACATGAGCCAGTTCTCGGACACGGTGAAGTCGTACACCGAGTTCAAGGGCACGCGGTGCGCGATGCCGATGCTCGCCGACGTGTACGGCCTCTACTACAACAAGGACCTCCTGCAGGCCGCCGGCTACACCGAGCCGCCGAAGACGCTCTCCGACCTGGAGGCGATGGCCGACAAGCTCACCACCTTCAACGCCGACGGCTCGATCAAGACGCTCGGGTTCAACCCGACGATGGGCTGGTACGAGAACTCGGCCGCCCACTACGGCCCCGCGGCGGGCGCGAAGTGGCTGAAGGACGACGGCACCAGCGCCATCTCCTCCAACCCGGGCTGGAGCGAGCTCATCCAGTGGCAGAAGGCCTACGTCGACAAGATCGGCTGGGACAAGCTGAACGCCTTCACCTCCGGGCTCGGCCAGGAGTTCTCGGCCGACAACGCCTTCCAGACCGGCCAGGTCGCCATGAACCTGGACGGCGAGTACCGCACCGCCTTCATCGCCGACCAGGCGAAGGGGCTGAACTACGGCACCGCGCCGTTCCCGACCGCCGACGACCACACCGACCTCTACGGCGGCGGCTACATCACCGGAAACATCATCGGCATCTCCAAGGGCTCCAAGCAGCCGGAGCTCGCCTGGGCGCTGCTGAAGTACCTGACCACGGACACCGACGCGGTCGTCAAGCTGGCCAACGGACTCAAGAACGTGCCGACCACGAAGGACGCGCTCACGTCGCCCAAGCTGGAGGTCTCCGAGCAGTTCAAGACCTTCCTCGACATCTCGAACGACAAGAACGTGCAGACGACGCCCGCCAGCCCGCTCGGCGCCGGCTACCAGAACACGTTCCAGGACTTCTGGAACAAGTACCAGAGCCAGGGCGGCGACTTGCAGGCAGGCCTGAAGGACGTCGACAAGCAGATCAACGACGCGCTCGCGCTGACCACCGGTCCGTGAGATGACATCGGCCATCGAACGCGCGGGGCGGGTCTCCACCCGCCCCGCGCGGTCCTCCCGCTCGCGCAGGCGCCGCAACCTGATCACGCTCGCGTTCCTGGCGCCGACGCTGCTCGGCCTGGCGATCTTCTTCGTCTACCCGCTGATCGCCTCCGTGTACTACTCGTTCACGCGCTACGACCTGGTGTCGGCACCGCAGTGGATCGGCCTCCGCAACTACGAGTACCTCTTCACCCAGGACCCGAACGTGTGGAAGGCGACCCTGAACACCCTGTGGTTCGTGGTGATCTGGGTACCGGTCAAGACGGTCTTCGCCCTGCTGATCGCCGGCCTCCTCGCCCGGGCCAAGCGGGCCTCGGGGTTCTGGCGCACCGTGTTCTACCTGCCGGCGCTCGTCCCGCCGGTCGCCAGCGTCGTGGCGTTCGTGTTCCTCTTCAACCCGGGCACCGGCCCGGTCAACCAGGTGCTCGCCTGGTTCGGGATCAAGGGGCCGCTGTGGTTCAACGACCCGGCATGGTCGAAGCCCTCGCTCGTGCTCCTCGGCATCTGGGTCATGGGCGACGTCATGATCATCTTCCTGGCCGCACTGCTCGATGTGCCGAAGGACCAGTATGAAGCCGCGTCGCTCGACGGCGCGAACGGCGTGCAGAAGGTGCGCTACATCACGATGCCCAGCATCTCGCCCGTGCTGCTGTTCGCTGCGGTGACGGGGGTGATCGCGGCCATCCAGTACTTCACGGAGGCGGCCGTCGCCTCCTCCGTCGCCTCGGGCAAGGCGGTGGTGGGCGAAGGCATCAGCAACAACCTCGGCTACCCCGACGGCTCCCTCCTCACCTATACCCAGTGGCTCTACGTGCGCGGCTTCGGCACCTACCAGCTCGGCTACGCCTCGGCCCTGGCCGTGCTGCTGTTCGTCGTCGCGGCCGTGCTGCTCATCCTGATCCTGCGCCGCTTCAAGGCGTTCACACCGGAAGGCGCGCAATGACCACCGCCACCTCCTCCACCCCGCCACTGGCACCGCCGGCCTCCCGCCGACCGGTGACGCCGAAGCGCGGCATCCCGACCCCGCGGTCCCTGCGCACACGCCGGGTGCTGGGCTGGATCGCCGAGCACGCCGTGCTGATCGTGCTGGCCGTGCTGTTCCTCGCGCCGGTCGTGTTCGTGCTGCTCACCTCGCTGATGTCGAGCCAGCAGACGCTCACGGCCTCGCTCTGGCCGCAGCCGTTCGCGTGGGACAACTACACGAAGGTGTTCACCACCGTCCCGCTCGCCCAGTGGTTCGGGAACTCGGCCCTGTACGCCGTGCTGGCCACCGTCTTCATGCTGGTCTCCAGCGTCCCGGCGGCCTACGCGCTCGCCAAGATCAAGTTCCGCTTCTCCGGTGCGTTGTTCACCGTCATCATCGTGGCCATGCTGCTGCCTCCCCAGGTGACGGCGATCCCGGTCTACGTGATGTGGTCGCAGCTCGGGCTGACCGGGACCCTCTGGCCGCTCATCCTGCCGAACCTGCTCGGCGACGCGTTCTCGATCTTCCTGCTGCGGCAGTTCTTCCTCACCATCCCGAGCGAGTACGCGGACGCCGCCCGCATCGATGGCAACGGGGAGCTCGGCGTGCTGTGGCGGGTCGTGCTGCCGATGGCGAAGCCCGGGATCGCGGCGACCGCGATCTTCATGTTCTTCAACTCGTGGAACGACTACTACGGGCCGCTCCTCTACACCTCCGAGAACCCGGCCTCCTGGCCCGTCGCTTACGGCCTGGCGTCGTTCCGCGGGGTCCACGGGACCGACTGGGGACTGACCATGGCGATGACCATGCTCGTCACCATCCCCGTCGTGATCGTCTTCTTCTTCGCCCAACGCGTCTTCGTGGAGGGCATCACTCTGACCGGCGTGAAGGGATAATGCGTTGAAACTGGCAGTCGTGGGTGGCGGATCCACCTACACACCCGAACTGATCGACGGGTTCGCGCGGATGCGCGACGTGCTCCCGATCGAAGAGCTCTGGCTGGTCGACACAGACCCCGAACGCCTGCGCCTCGTCGGCGGGATGAGCGAGCGGATGTTCCGCGCCGCCGGGCACACCGGCCGCATCGTGCCCGCCTCGGACCTCGTCGCCGGTGTGGCCGACGCCGACGCCGTACTGCTGCAGCTGCGTGTGGGCGGCCAGGCCGCACGGCACGGGGACGAGACGTTCCCGCACGAGTGCGGCCGCATCGGGCAGGAGACGACCGGCCCCGGCGGGTTCGCGAAGGCCCTGCGCACCGTCCCCGTCGTGCTGAGGGTCGCAGAGGTCGTGCGCCGCCATGCCAAGCCCGACGCCTGGATCGTCGACTTCACCAACCCGGTCGGCATCGTGACCAGGGCGCTGCTGAACGAGGGCCATCGCGCCGTCGGCCTCTGCAACGTCGCCATCGGCTTCCAGCGCCGCTTCGCGCACCTGCTGGGCGTCGACCACACGCAGGTGAGCCTCGGGCACGTCGGGCTCAACCACCTCACGTGGGAGCGCTCGGTCACCGTGACCGATGCGGACGGGACGCGGGAGGCCCTCCCGGCCCTGCTCGGCACCCACCTGTCCGACCTGGCGGACGAGATCGAGCTGCCCGCCTCCCTCATCTCGCTGCTCGGGAACGTGCCCAGCTACTACCTGCGCTACTACTACGCCCACGACCAGGTGCTGCGCGAACAGCTCGATGCGCCCACGCGCGCCGAGGCCGTGCAGCGCGTCGAGCGGGAGCTCCTCGAGCTGTACGCCGACCCGGCCGTCGACACGAAGCCGGAGCAGCTCGCCCAGCGCGGCGGCGCCTTCTACTCGGAGGCCGCCGTCGACCTGATCGCGTCGCTCACGAGCGACCGCGGTGACGTGCAGGTGGTCAACCTGCGCAACGACGGATCGCTGCCGTTCCTGCCGGACGACCACGTCATCGAGGTGCCGGCGACCGTCGGCGCGGCGGGTCTCGCCGCGCTCCCGATCGACCCGCTCCCCGACGACATCCGCGGCCTGGTGTCGCACGTCGCCGGCTACGAGCGGCTCGCGCTGGATGCCGCGGTGCACGGCGGACGCGACCGGGTCGTCCGTGCCATGCTCGCGCATCCCCTCGTCGGCCAGTACGACCGCGCCGAGAAGCTGACCGATCTGCTGATCGCCGGCAACCGGGAGCACCTCGCATGGGCGAAGTGAGCACGACCGGCCGCCCGATCGTGATCGCGGTCGACGGCGGCGGCTCGAAGACCGACGCGGTCGCCCTCGAACTCGACGGGACCGTCGCGGCGACCGCCCGCGCGGCGACGTCGAGCCCGCACCTGATCGGAATGAACGCCTCCGCCCGGCTCGTCGACGAGCTCATCGAGCGGCTGCTCGAGCAGACGGGCCCGCGACCGATCGCGAACGCCGGGATCTACCTCTCCGGTCTCGACCTCCCGGCCGAGGTGGAGGCGTTCCGCGCGGGCATCGCCGGGTACGCCTGGGCGGACGCGGTGGTCGACAACGATCTCTTCGCCCTCCTGCGCGCCGGCACGAGCGAGCCGGACGCCGTCGCGGTCGTGTGCGGCACCGGCATCAACTGCGTCGGCGTGCGCGGCGACGGCGAGGTGGTGCGCTACCCCTCGCTCGGGATGACCTCCGGCGACTGGGGAGGCGGATGGCACCTGGGAGAACAGGCGCTGTGGCACGCCGCCCGTGCCGTCGACGGCCGCGGGCCCGCCACATCGCTGGCTGCGGCCGTCCCGGCCGTCTTCGGGCTGCCGGATGTGCAGGCGGTGATCGAGGCCGTGCACTTCGGGCGCGTGCCGAACGCCGATCTCGCACGCATCGCCCCCTCGGTGTTCTCGTGCGCGCGCGACGGTGACGCCGTCGCCATCGGCCTCGTCGACCGGCAGGCGGAGGAGATCGTGGCCTTCGCCGCGACCACTCTGCGGCGGCTCGGGCTGCTCGATCGCTCCGTCCCCGTCGTGCTCGGCGGCGGGATCATCGGATCCCGCGACGCGCTGCTGCTGGGCGGAGTGCAGCGGCGCCTCGCCGAGCGCGCCCCGCTCGCCCGGATCGAGCTCGTGACCGCCGCGCCGATCCTGGGTGCCGCGCTCCTCGCGCTCGAGGGGGCCGGGGCCGGCGTCGACGCGCTCGGGACGGCGCGGGACGGGCTGGCCGGGCGCCCGGCTGCGGTGGTTCACTAGGAGCACGAACAGCGAATACCTCACCGAACGCCGCCGGATGGTCGAGCACCAGCTCGTCGCCCGCGGGATCGCGGACCAACGGGTCCTCGACGCGATGAGCCGCGTGCCGCGGCACGAGTTCGTGCCCGAGAGCCAGGTGCCGTACGCCTACGCCGACCGCCCGCTCCCCCTGGGCGACGGACACGGCGACGGGCGCAGCGACGGGCAGACGATCTCCCAGCCGTACATCGTCGCGCAGATGCTGGAGGCCGCCCGCATCGGCCCGGAGGACCGGGTGCTCGACGTGGGCACCGGCTCCGGGTACGCCGCCGCGGTGGCCGCGGAGCTGGCGCATCGCGTGATCAGCATCGAGCGCATCCCCGACCTCGCGGTCACGGCGGCGGCGACGCTCGAGGCGCTCGGCTACCGGGTCGAGGTGATCACCGGCGACGGGACGCGCGGCTGGCCGGATGCGGCGCCGTACGACGCGATCGTCGCCGCGGCGACCGGTCCGTCCCTCCCGTCGGCGTGGGTCGATCAGCTCGCACCCGGGGGCCGCATCGTGATGCCCGTCGGACGGTCGGGCGGGGCGCAGCGCCTCGCGGTCTTCGAGCGGGACGCAACGGGAGGACTGCACGAGACGAACCTCGGGGCGGTGTCGTTCGTCCCGCTGGTCGGAGACGGCGGGTGGCCGGAGGCGTGACGGGGCGCCGGGTCAGGCGGCGACGGCGACGCGGGAGCGGAGCGAGCTCAGCAGAGCCGTGAGCTGGCCCGCGGGAGCGGCGACGTCCTCCGGGTGCCACTGCACGGCCAGCACCGGGGCGACCGTGTGCTCGACGGCTTCGACATGCCCGTCGGGCGCGCGCCCGGTGACGACGAGCCCGTCGCCGAGCTGGTCGACCGCCTGGTGGTGGGCGCTGCGCACGTCCACGACGCCCGATCCCAGCAGGTCGGACACCCGGCTGCCCGGCTCCAGGAGCACGGGATGGGTCGTCAGGACCTCGGCGATGGGCACGCCCCGGTTGACGTGCGGCGTGCGGTCGCCCAGATCCTGGACGAGCGTGCCGCCGAGGGCGACGTTGACGATCTGGAGACCGCGGCAGATGCCCAGCAGCGGCGTGCGGCGCTCGACGGCACGGCGCGCCAGCGCGAGCTGGGCCTCGTCGGCGACCTCGAGGTGGCGGCTCTCGTGTGCGTACCCGCCGGTCGCACCGTAGAAGCGGGGCGCGATGTCCTCGCCGCCGACGACGACGATCGCGTCGGAGGACTCGGTGCGCGCCAGCAGGGCGTCGGTCCCTTCGTCCGCAGCGAGGCGGGTGACGGACCAGCCCTGTGCCCGCGCCTCGGAGATCACGCGGCCGACGAGGAGCTGCACGTAGGCGTGGTACTCCGGGTCGTGGCCGCGGAAGCGGGTCGCCTCCACGACGGCGAGCGAGCGTGCGCCGGATGCGGTCACGGACTCCTCCTCTCGCCGGGATGCGTCCGTCCATTGTGCGAGAGCCGAGGGCTGCGCGCATCCGCGCCCGTAACAGGCTGAAACAGTGACAGCGTCCAGCACCCCCCAATAGACTCGGCACGAAGTGTTCCTGGAGAGTGGGTGGATGCTCTTGCGACGTGTTCTGACCGGGGCTCTGCTGGCCGTCGCGATCGTCGCGGGCCCGCTGGCCCTCGCGGCGCCGGCGTCCGCCCAGGATCCGGTCGACCTGGGCTCGAGCCACGTGGACGACGTCGCGGGCGTGCTCACCGACAGCCAGGGCGACGCGGTCGCGGCAGCGGCGGCGAAGCTCGCCGACGACCACAAGATCGATCTCTTCGTCGTCTACGTCGACAGGTTCACGAACCCGACGGATGCGGCCGACTGGGCCAACGAGACCGCGGCGCAGAACAACCTCGGCCCGAACGACTACCTCCTCGCCGTCGCGACGGACGGACGCGCCTACTACCTCTCGGGAGACGACGAGGGCCCGGTCAGCGCCGACCAGCTCGACCGGATCGAGCAGAACGACATCGAACCGCAGTTGCGCGCCGGCGACTGGTCGGGTGCCGGGATCGCCGCAGCCCAGGGCCTCTCCGACGCGGTCGGCGGGGGCGGGGGCGGGTTCTTCTGGTTCTTCCTGATCGCCGTCGTGGCGGTCGGTCTGATCCTGTTCTTCGTGCTCCGCTCGCGACGCAAGAAGAAGGCGCCGGGCGCCGTCGGCGGAGCGCCCGGCCAACCGCAGAGCGAGCTGCAGACCATCCCGATCGAGGAGCTGCAGCGCCGGGCGGGCTCGGCGCTGGTGCAGACGGACGACGCCATCCGCACCAGCGAGGAGGAGCTGGGCTTCGCCACCGCGCAGTACGGCGCCGACTCCGTCGTGCCGTTCCAGGCCGCGCTCGACCAGGCGAAGGGCCAGCTCCGGGAGGCCTTCACGCTCAAGCAGAAGCTCGACGACACGGAGCCGGACACCGACGAGCAGCGCCGCGGGTGGAACATCCGCATCGTCGAGCTCTGCGCCGCGGCCAACGACGTGCTCGACGCCCAGGCGGACGCCTTCGACGAACTGCGATCGCTCGAGAAGCGCATCCCGGAGGCCTCCGCCGAGGTCGCCGCATCGGCGCAGGAGGTCACGGCGCGCATCGAGACGACGCGCACCACCTCCGCTGCCCTCGCGCAGCGGTACACGGACGCCTCCCTCGCCACCGTGCAGGACAACGTCGACCAGGCCTCGCAGCGCCTCGCCTTCGTGCAGACCGCGCTCGGTGCGGCGAAGCAGAAGGCCGACGCCGGCGACACGAGCGCAGCGGCCATCGGCGTGCGCGCGGCCGAGGAATCGGTGGACCAGGCCAGGCTCCTGCTCGACGCCGTCGACCGCGTCGCGACCGACCTCGCCGCGACCCAGCAGTCCATCGACACCGTGCTGCCCGAACTGGACAGCGATCTGGCCGAGGCGCGCGCGCTCGCCGCCTCCGGCGACCCCGGCGGTTCCATCGCCGGCGTGATCGCGGGCACCGAGCAGACCGTGACGGACGTGCGGGCGAAGCTCGCCGCGGGCCCGATCAACCCGCTCGAGATCGCGCAGCGCCTCGACGCGGCCAACCGCTCCATCGACGGCGTGCTGCAGGGCGTCCGCGACAGCCGCCTGCAGACCCAGCGCGCGCAATCGTCCCTGCAGCAGACCCTGCTGGCGGCCAAGGCCCGCGTCTCGGCCTGCGAAGACTTCGTCACCGCCCGCCGCGGCGCGGTCGGTCCGGAAGCCCGCACGCGCCTCGCCGAGGCCGCTCGCCTCGTCGTCCAGGCCGAGCAGACCGCGCCGGCCGACCCGGTGACCGCGCTCGCTCAGGCGCAGCGCGCGGCCCAGCTCGCCGACGAGGCCACCCAGCTCGCCCAGCGCGACGTCGGCGGCTTCCAGCCCCAGCAGGGCGGACTCGGCGATCTCTTCGGCGGCGGCGCCTCGAATCAGGGCAGCGGAAACGGTGCCATGGGCGCCATCCTCGGCGGCATCCTGATCAACTCCGTCCTGAGCGGCGGGATGTTCGGCGGCGGCGGCGGCGGAGGCAACGGCGGCGGCAGCAGCAGGGGCGGCGGGCGCGGCTCCGGCGGAGGCGGCGGCTTCAACCCGGGCAGTTTCGGCGGCGGCGGCACGCGCAGCCGGCGCGGTGGCGGCCGGTTCTAGACGGCGGACACAGATCCAGCGCCTCATCCGGGGCGAGAGGAAAGGAAGAGCACATGGCAAAGCAGTCCATCTTCGGGCGCATCTCACAGCTCCTGAAAGCGAACATCAACTCCCTCCTCGACCAGGCCGAGGACCCGGAGAAGATGCTGGACCAGATGGTCCGCGACTTCACCAACAGCATCGCCGACGCCGAGAGCGCCATCGCCGAGACCATCGGCAACCTGCGCCTGCTCGAGGACGACCACCGCGAAGACGTGGAGGCCGCCGAGGACTGGGGCCGCAAGGCGCTCGCCGCCAGCAAGCAGGCCGACACCTACCGTTCGGCGGGCGACACCGCGAACGCGGACAAGTTCGACAACCTGGCGAAGGTCGCCCTCCAGCGCCAGATCTCCTCCGAGAACGAGGCGAAGACCGCCGAGCCGCAGATCGCCTCCCAGACCGAGGTCGTCGACAAGCTCAAGTCGGGCCTGAACGGCATGAAGGAGAAGCTCGAGCAGCTCAAGAGCAAGCGCTCGGAGCTGATCGCACGGGCCAAGAGCGCGCAGGCGCAGTCGCAGGTCATCGACGCGGTCAAGAGCGTCGACATCCTCGACCCCACCAGCGAGGTGTCCCGCTTCGAGGAGAAGATCCGTCGCGAGGAGGCCCGCGTGCGCGGCGCCCAGGAGCTGGCCGCGTCGAGCCTCGACGCCCAGTTCAACGACCTGGACGACCTCGGCGAGCTGACCGAGGTGGAGGCGCGGCTCGCCGCCCTCAAGACCGGTGGCGCCCAGCCCGCCGTCACGGCCGACCCGGCGCCCTCCGCCCCCTACACCCCGGGGCAGTGACCGCCCGGTGAGTGCAGCATCCTTCCTGGTCGTGCCGCAGTGGCAGGGCTCGGGGTCCTCGCGCGCCATGCGGCTGATCGACGGGGCGGAGGCGATCCAGGGCGACCTGCCGGCGAGCGCCACGCACACGGTCTCCGTGCCGTCCGCCGCCGGTGAGGCTCTCGGCACCGGCGTCCACCGCTTCTCGTCGCTGACGCTCGTGCGCGAGCTCGCAGCGGCGGAGCTCGCCCTGCTCGAGTCCCCGGTCGTCACGATCGGCGGCGATTGCGCCGCCGATCTGGCGAGCGTCCAGCACGCCGTCGCCGCGCACCCGCCCGGGGCGGTGGCGCTGGTCTGGTTCGACGCCCACGGCGATCTCAACAATGTGACCACCTCGCCCTCGGGCGCGTTCCACGGCATGGTGGTGCGGGCGCTCCTGGGCGACGGTCCGGACGGGCTCGCCTCGACCGGCGGCGACCGTCTGGCGGCGGCGAACCTGGTGCTCGCGGGGACGCGGGCGCTGGACGACGGCGAGTCGGCGTTCGTCGATCACGCCGGCATCCGCGTCATCGCGCCGGGCGAGCTCGACGACCCGCAGGCGGTGGTGCGCGCGGTAGAGGCGACGGGCGCTGCGGCCGTGTACATCCATGTCGACCTCGACGTGCTCGACCCGGCGGACATCGACGGAGTCGGCTACCCCGAGCCGTTCGGAGTGACGCCGGCCGCGCTGTGCGACGCGATCCGGGCGCTGCGATCGCGTTTCGAGCTCGCGGGGGCGGGCGTGACGGAGTTCGCCCCGGAGTCGCCGGAGGCCGCCGGCCGCGACCTGCCGGTGATCCTGCGGATCCTCGGCGCGCTCACCGGGCCGCTCGCGAACGGTGGCACGTCGTCCTCCACAGCGGGCGCGCCTCGACACGTCTCCACGGATGCGGCGGGGGCCGATGACGGCCTCTGAGGCGGCGGGTAGCTTGGAGCCATGACCGAACCGAAGATCCGCACCGAGCGCAGGGGCCACGTGCTGCTGATCGGCTTCAATCGCCCCGAGAAGCGCAACGCCGCCGATTTCGAGCTGCTCTCCGCGCTCGCCGACGCGTACGGCGAGCTCGAGCGCGACCCGGAGCTGCGGGTCGGCCTCGTGCATGCGGTGGGCGACCACTTCACCGCCGGACTCGACCTCGCGGACCTCGGTCCGCGGATCGGCGCGGACGGCCTCTCGTTCGTCGGCGACGACGGGATCGACCCGTGGCAGGTGTCCGGCACCTCCCTGTCCAAACCAGTCGTCGTCGCCGTGCAGGGCACGTGCCTCACCCTCGGCATCGAACTCATCCTGGCCTCCGACATCGCCGTCGCCGCAGAGTCGACCACGTTCGGGCAGATCGAGGTCACCCGTGGCATCCTGCCGTTCGGCGGTGCGACGCTGCGGTTCCCCCGCGCCGTGGGCTGGGGCAACGCGATGCGCTACATCCTGACCGGCGACACCTTCGATGCCGCCGAGGCCCACCGCATCGGGCTCGTGCAAGAGGTGGTGGCGGACGGCGAGCAGTTCGACCGCGCGCTCGCCATCGCCGAGCGGATCGCGGCGCAGGCGCCGCTCGCCGTGCAGGCGGCCCTCGCGAACGCCAAGCGCGCCGTGCGCGACGGCGACGCCGCGGCGGAGGCCGAGCTGCAGCCGGCACTGGTGCGTCTCGTCACGAGCGAGGACGCCCGCATCGGCATGGAGGCGTTCCTCACCCGGACCGAGGCCCGGTTCGTGGGGCGCTGATCCGCGCCCGACGACTCGACACGACACGACGCGACCGGAAGCAGAAGGAGACACCATGACCACCACCGAGTACGACGTCATCGTGATCGGAGCGGGCGCGATCGGCGAGAACGTCGCCGACCGCGCCGTCCAGGGCGGGATGCGCACCGTGATCGTCGAGTCCGAGCTGGTGGGCGGAGAGTGCTCGTACTGGGCCTGCATGCCCTCCAAAACGCTGCTGCGAAGCGGGGCGCTGCTGCGCGCGGCGTCGAAGGTCGGTGGCGTCCGGGAGGCGATCACCGGCCCGCTCGACGTGCAAGCGGTGCTCACGCGCCGCGACCGCATGACGAGCGAGTGGAAGGACGACGGACAGGTCTCCTGGCTCGAGGGCGCCGGGATCGACCTCGTGCGCGGCTGGGCGGTGATCACCGCCCCGAAGGAGGTCACCGTCACGGCCGAGGACGGCACGGTCACCGTCCTCACGGCGAAGCACGCGGTCGCGGTCAGCACCGGGTCCGCCGCTCTCCTCCCCGACATCCCGGGTCTGCGCGAGAGCGAGCCGTGGACCAGCCGCGATGCGACGAGCGTGCAGCGGGTGCCGGTGTCGCTCGCGATCCTCGGCGGCGGGGTCGTCGGCGTCGAGATGGCGACGGCGTACGCGGGGTTCGGCACGGAGGTCCACCTGATCTCACGCGGAGCGCTCCTGGCGAACGACGAGCCGTTCGCCGGCGAGGCGGTCGCCGCGTCGCTCCGCGACCTCGGCGCGAACGTGCACCTCGACGTCAGCCCGACGTCGGTGGAGCGCATCGAGGGCGACCGCTTCCGGATCGCTCTCGACGACGGCAGCACGATCGAGACGGACGAGTTCCTCGTCGCGACCGGCAGGCTCCCCCGCACCTCCGGCATCGGGCTCGAGGCGTTCGGGCTCGAGGACGGCGGATGGTTGACCGTCGACGACAGCATGCGCGTCGTCGACGGCGACGGCGAGCCCGCCGTCGACGGCGGTTGGCTGTACGGGGTCGGCGACGTGAACCACCGCGCCCTGCTCACCCACCAGGGCAAGTACCAGGCGCGGGCCGCCGGCGACGCGATCGCCGCCCGCGCGCATGGCGCGCACGTCTCGCTGGAACCGTGGGGCACGTACGTCGCGACCGCCGACCACCGCTCGGTGCCGCAGGTCACCTTCACCGATCCGGAGGTCGCATCCGTCGGTCTGACCGCGGCGGCCGCCGAGAAGGCCGGCTACCGCATCCGTGTGGTGGACTACGCGATCGGCTCGGTGAGCGGCGCGTCGGTCGTCGCCGACAACTACGAGGGACAGGCGCGCATGATCGTCGACGAGGACCGGCAGGTCGTGCTCGGCGTCACGTTCGTCGGACAGGACGTCGGGGAGCTGCTGCACTCGGCGACGGTGGCCGTCGTCGGCGAGGTGCCGCTGGCGCGCCTCTGGCACGCGGTCCCGTCCTACCCGACCATCAGCGAGGTCTGGCTGCGTCTGCTCGAGACCTACGGCCGGCCCACCTCGTGAGCGCTCGCGACCGGGTGCTCGACGCGATCGACCGCAGCCTGCCCGGCCGGCTGCTGTTCGACTCCCCGATCAGCTGGCTCGGCTACCTCTACGCCACGGCCGTCGGAGTCACCTGGGGCTTCATCTGGAGCACCGGCAGGGTCGAACGCCGGGCCGGGCTCTTCGTCTTCCGAGGGATGCCCGAACGCACCTTCGGCCGCGGCGGCTCCTGCGTCGGGCAGTGCTACCTCACGAACCAGAACGTCAGCGACGACGTCCTCGAGCACGAGGCCGTGCACAAACGGCAGTGGCAGCGCTACGGGATGGTGTTCCCCCTGCTCTACCTGCTGTCCGGACGCGATCCCCTGCGCAACCGGTTCGAGATCGAGGCAGGGCTGGAGAAGGGCGGATATCGATGAGCGGCACCGAGGGAACGGACGCCGAGCCGGGCACGGAGGACCGCACTCCGCTGCGCCGGACCATCGTCCTGACGGGAGCGAGCTCCGGGATCGGCGTGATCGCCGCCGAGCAGCTGACGGCTCTCGGCAACGACGTCGCCGTCGTCGGACGCAACCCCGAACGGACCAGGGCCGTCGCCGAGAAGGTGGGGGCGACACCGTTCCTCGCCGACTTCGAACGACTCGACGACGTGCGCGCCCTCGCCGACGCACTGCTCGAGAGGTACGAGACGATCGACGTGCTGGCGAACAACGCCGGCGGGCTCAACCACGCACGCGAAGTCACCGTCGACGGCCACGAACGCACCATCCAGAACAACCACCTGGCGCCGTTCCTGCTCACCCACCTGCTGCGCCCCCGACTCGAGGCGACGGCCGCGACCGGACGCGACGTGCGGGTGGTCAACACCGCCAGCCTCGCCAACCGGTTCGGCCGCCTGCGCCTCGACGACCTCGACTGGGAGCAGCGCCCCTGGCGCGGCGGCTGGCCCGCCTACGGCACCGCCAAGCTCGCGACCATCCTGTTCACGGTCGAGCTCGCCGAGCGCCTCACCGGGACCGGCGTGACCGCGTACTCGTTCCATCCGGGTACCATCGCCACCAACTTCGGACGGACATCGCCGCTGATCCGCTTCGGCGCGCTGGTCACGCGCGGCAGCTACGGCATCCCGGTCGCCGAAGGCGCGGCTCCCCTGGTCAGGCTCGCAGCCGAGTCGCCGGTGCAGGCGCCGAGCGGCACCTACTTCGACCGACTGACCGCCAACGGCACGACGACGGCGCAGGCGAAGGACGCCCAGCTCGGCCGCGACCTCTGGACGGTCACACAGCAGCTCGTCGGTGCGGGCGCTCCGGTGTGACGACCGCGTCGCGGTCCATCCCCACCTCGCCCACGAGCAGCTCCCGCACCTCGGTCACGAGGGAGAAACCGCCGGTCACGATCGCCTGAGTCGCGCCGGGACCATCGCACAACATCTCCGTCGCCCACGCACGGACGGCCCGTGCGGCGGCCTCGCCGCGCGCGCAGCGCTCACCGGTGCCGGGGCGACCCGAACGCGTCGCGCGCGTCAACCAGGTCACCGTCATCCGGATGGGGGCAGCGATCGCAGAGACGTGCTCCGCATCCTCGACCTCCACGAACACTCGGCCGCGGGCGCACAGCGGCAGAAGAGCGAGCTCGGCCTCCACCTCCGAGAGCGAACTCTCGTCGCCGACGACCAGGAACTGCACGCGGTCGTCGTGGTGCGCCGTCTCGGCGGTGTGGGAGGAATGGTCGGGTCGGTGCATCTCGTGTTCGAGTATAGGGCAGGCTTACCTAACCTCAACCCCGCGGCCCGCACCTCGAAGCCGACGCCCAGACTGCGCGCCCTTCCGCCGCCGCTGTCCGCGCGGGATGATCGAGGCATGCGCCCCACACCGGAGTCCCCCGTCGCGCCGATGCTCGCCAAAGCCGTGCCGGCGGTCCCCGACCCCGGCACCGTGGACGGCGGCCTCAGCTACGAACCCAAATGGGACGGCTTCCGGGCGATCGTCTACGCGGAACCGGGCGACGGCGACGCGATCGGGACGGTCGAGATCGGCAGCCGCGGCTCCAAGATGCTCACACGCTACTTCCCCGACCTGGTCGACGCGTTCCGGCGGCTGCTCCCCGGGCCGTGCGTGCTCGACGGCGAGATCGTCGTCCCCACCGGCGAACCCGGGCGTCAACGCCTCGACTGGGAGGCGCTCTCCCAGCGCATCCACCCCGCCGCCAGCCGCGTGAAGCTGCTCGCCGAGCAGACACCCGCGACCTTCATCGCGTTCGACCTCATCGCACTCGGCGACGAATCGTACCTCGACCGGCCCTTCAGCGAGCGCCGAGCCGCTCTCGAGGGGTTCGCCGCGGCGCTGCCCGCACCGATCGCCCTCACCCGCACGACGACCGACGTGGAGCTCGCCCGGCGCTGGCTGGTCGAATTCGAGGGCGCCGGGCTCGACGGGGTCGTCGCGAAGCCGCTGGCGGGGCCGTACTCCCCGAACAAGCGAACGCTGCTGAAGATCAAGCATCACCGCACCGCCGACGTCGTCGTGCTCGGCTACCGCATCCACGCCAGCGGGCGCGGCGTCGGATCCCTGCTCCTCGGCCTGTACGACTCCGACGGTTCACTGCGCAACGTCGGCGGGGTCTCCGCGTTCACCGACGCCACCCGGCTCGCGCTCATCGACGAGCTGGAGCCGCTGGTCGAACGCGACGACACCGGGGCGGCCGTCACCGGCGAGACGGAGCGCAGCCGATTCTCCGCCGGCAAGGACGTCTCGTTCGTGCGGTTGCGCCCCGAGCGCGTGCTGGAGGTGCGCTACGACCAGATGGAGGGCATGCGCTTCCGTCACACGGCGCAATTCGAACGCTGGCGTCCCGACCGCGAGGCGCGATCCTGCACCTTCGATCAGCTCGACCGCCCCGTGGCCTACGACCTCGGCGACGTGCTCACCTGAGACCTGCCGCCCCTCAGGACTTCTTCGCGCGGCTCGGCTGCACGCGCGGCGGCTCCCCCGGCATCTTCGGATAGTCCGGAGGGAAGGGCAGCTCGCCGAGGCCCGCGTCGAGGTCGCGCTGCCACCAGTCCAGCAGCACGTCGATCCGGCCCGGATCGTCGCCGAAGCGCTCCCACGGGTCGCCGACGGTCGCCAGCCGGTCGGGCACGGTGAGCACGGTGAATCCGCGCGGATCGACGCCCGGGAGCTCGTCCCACGTGATCGGAGTGGAGACGGGGGCGTGCGCCAGCGCCCGCGGACTGTACGCACCCGCCATCGTGCGGTCGCGGTTCGCCTGGTTGAAGTCGACGAAGATCTTCTCGCCGCGCTCCTCCTTCCACCACGCGGTCGTCACGGTGTCCGGCAGGCGCCGCTCCAATTCGCGCGCGGCCGCGATCACCGCATGCCGCACGTCGAGGAACTCGCGGACCGGCTCGATGGGTGCGAAGACGTGCAGCCCACGGTTGCCCGAGGTCTTCACGAAGGCGTCCAGCCCGGCCTCGCGGAGCACCGCGCGCAGCTCGATCGCCGCCGGGATCGCGTCCGCGAACTCCGTTCCGGGCTGCGGGTCGAGGTCGATGCGCAGCTGGTCGGGGTTGTCGGAGTCCTCTGCGCGCGACGGCCACGGGTGGAAGACGACCGTGTTCATCTGCGCCGCCCAGACCGCGGCGGCCGGCTCGTCGATGACCAGCTGCGGATGCGAGCGGGCGCTGGGATACACGACCATCACCGACCGGACGTAGTCCGGGGCGCCGCGCGGCGGGTTCTTGGAGAAGAACTGCTCGCCGTCGATGCCCTCGGGAAAGCGCTGCAGCGAGACGGGACGGTCCCCGTTCGCCCGGACGAACGCGTCGCCCACCGTCACCAGGTAGTTCGCCAGATCGAGCTTCGTGATGCCGAGCTCGGGCCAGAGCACCCGGCCGGGGCTCGAGATGCGCACCTCCCGGTCGCCGCTCGGGCCCGGGACGGTGAGGATGACCGCGTCGCCTGCCATGGGTCCACCGTACCGCCCGAACTCCCGATGACCAGGGTGTGAATTCCATGTGGGATGCGGCCCGCCCCCCGGCGCCGGGCCGGAGTTGGGCCAGAATGACTAGCGCGTCCGACCGCGCCCCCTCGACTGGCCGGACCACGAGATGAGGTGCATCGCCCTGAGGATCATCAGCTACAACCTCCGCAAGCACGCCGCCGGGCACGAGCTGGCGGACATCGCCCTGACCCACGACGTGGACGCCCTGTGCCTGCAGGAGGCGGACACCGAGATCCTCCCCGACCGCCTCCACCACCTGAGCCTCGCCGACGCGACGCGGGCCAACCGCCTCGGCCTCGCCGTCTATGTGCGCGACGACCGCTACGAGATCCTGAACACCCAGGTCTTCGCCGTCCGCAAGTCCCTGCACGACCGCGTGCTCGCCCCCGCGCACGAGCGTCTGCTCGCCGTGCACCTGCGCGACCGCGACAGCGGCGACAACGTGCTGGTCGGCTCGTTCCACGCGGCCCCGCTGACCGCCTCCAACTCCCTGCGCCGCAAGCAGATCGCCGCCGCCCACGAGGGGATGCGCTCGCTCGCCCCCGACACCCCGGCGATCATGGTCGGCGACTTCAACTACCCGTGGTTCATCAACGGCCTCGAACGCAGCCTGACCACGAGCGGGTACACCCTGATGCGCAGCACCGAGCCGACCTACCTGCGGTACAAGTTCTTCACCGGCTACTTCGACTTCGTCACCTCCACCGGCTTCGACATCGAGCGCGTCGACGTGCTGCCTCCGGGCGCCTCCGACCACCGCGCGATCAGCCTGGATGCCGCCCGCCGCCTGAACGCCGCCTGACCGCCGCCCCCGGACTCCTCCACCGATTGAACCGCCTGCCGGTTCGAGAGTACGAAGGAGCGGGAGGTGCCGGATGGATGTGCTCGGCTGGCTCGCGGGCGGCGACTACACGATCGCCCGCGAGATCCTGCAGCGCGGTGTGGCGCTGCTCTACGTCGTCGCTTTCGTCTCGGCGCTCAACCAGTTCCCCGCCCTGCTCGGCGAACACGGGCTGCTGCCCGCACCGCGGTTCCTGAGGTCGGCCTACGGACGGGCACAGCCGACGCTCTTCCGCCTGCAGCGCTCCGGGCGCCCGATCTACACCGACCGGCTGCTCCGCGTCGTCGCGGTGACGGGAACGGCCCTGTCGGCGCTCGTCGTGCTCGGCGTGCTCCAGCTGACGCCGAGCTGGGTGTTCGTCCCCGTGTTCCTGGTCGTCTGGTTCCTGTACCTCTCGATCGTGAACATCGGGCAGACCTTCTACGGCTTCGGCTGGGAGAGCCTCCTGTGCGAGGCCGGTTTCACGGTCGCCTTCCTCGGGTCGGCCGACACCGCGCCGCCGATCACGATCATCCTGCTGCTGCGCTGGCTCGTGTTCCGCCTGGAGTTCGGCGCGGGCATGATCAAGATGCGCGGCGACCGCGTCTGGCGCGATCTGACCGCCCTGTACTACCACCACGAGACCCAGCCGATGCCGAACCCGCTCAGCCGCACGGCGCACCTGCTGCCGAAGTGGTTCCACCGCGTCGAGGTGCTCGGCAATCACGTGGCGCAGCTCGCGGTGCCCTGGCTGCTCTTCCTGCCCCAACCGGTCGCCGCGGGCGCGGCGGCGATCGTGGTGCTCACCCAGCTGTGGCTGGTCGCCACCGGCAACTTCGCGTGGCTGAACGCCATCACCATCGTGCTGGCGTTCTCGGCGGTGAGCGATGGGGTGTGGAGCTGGGCGCTGTCGTGGGCGGACGGCGGCGCTCACCTCGGCGGGCTCGGCGCCGAGTCCGTTGCGCCCGGGTACGCGGTGGTCGCCCTGGTGGTCACGGCCGGGCTGGTCGCGCTCAGCTGGCCGCCGCTGAAGAACCTGTTCCGCCGCCGCCAGCTGATGAACGCCAGCTTCAACCGCTGGCACCTGGTCAACGCCTACGGCGCGTTCGGCAGCGTGACGCGCGAGCGCTTCGAGGTGACGGTCGAGGGCACGGCGGACGATCCGCAGGACCGGCGAGCGGAGTGGCGTGAGTACGCGTTCAAGGGCAAGCCCGGTGACGTCCGGCGGCTCCCGGCGCAGTTCGCGCCCTACCACCTGCGCCTGGACTGGCTGATGTGGTTCCTCGCGCTCGGGTCACGGGACTCCCCCTGGTTCCAGGTGTTCCTGCTGCGGCTGCTGGAGGCGGACGGCCCGACGCTGAAGCTGCTGCGCACCGATCCGTTCGGTGGTGCGGCGCCCCGGGCGGTCCGCGCGACGATGCACCTCTACCGCTTCACGACCCGGGGCGAGAAACGAGCGACCGGCGACCGCTGGGTGCGGACCGAGGCCGGCACCCTGGTGCCGCCGGTCTCGCTGCGGGGCTGATCCGGGTCAGTACCCGGTCCGCTCCTCCTCCAACTTGGCGAGATCGCGCCAGATGAGCAGTTTGAGCCGTGCCGGCTTCTCGCGCTCGTAGTCGTCGCGCAGCGCCTCCACACCCGAGAGGGCGTCGAGGCCCGCTTCGATCGCCGTGCCGACGTCGTCCCACGCGTCCTGACGGCCGCGCTCGACCAGGGCGAGCAGCTCGTCGTCGGAATCCGCCTTCGCGCGCAGCTGCTGGGCGAGGGCGAGCGCCGCCGACTTGCGCAGGTTCAGGTTGTCGAGATCCACGTCCCGGTAGTCGTGCGGATGGGTGGCGTCCCCGCGCAGGCCCGTCGCGACGGAGAGCTCCTCGTCGATGCGGCCGGCGGCCTGGCCCTGCTCGGAGGCCAGTTCGCGCAGGATGCGCGCCGCTTCGCCGGTGTGCCGCGCGGGATCGAAGTCGTTTCCGTACTGGATGGTGTCGACGACGATGTGGTTCTTGATGGCCATGCGGGTGGCGTATTCCGCCAGGAGCATGCCTTCCTCGACGGACTGGTCCAGGGTCGGCGCGGGCGGGGCGGTCAGCGCCTCCTCGTCGAAGGGCCGGGTGCGCACCGTCTTCTTCTTCGGTGCTCCCCCTCGGAACCAGGTCGACCAGCCCATCGTCTCTTCTGCCCGTCCCTCTCTCGTCGTGCGGGGGCGCCCGCGGACGACGCGGCGACGACGCCCGGATCCATTCTCTCGTGTTCGGGCGCCGCCTGCGGAACGGTCAGGCCGTCGGCTGCCCGGTGAAGAACGCGTTGGCCCGGCGGGTGAACAGCAGCGAGAGGACGATGATCGCCCACAGGATGTCCAGCACCCCGCTGAAGAACTGCAGTGTGAAGAGCAGGAGGACCCCGTTGATCAGGTTGAGGATCATGACGAGCGTGACCAGCGCACGGGAGACCGTGCTGCCGTTCAGCAGGCCGCGCGCCACGATCAGGATCACGATCCCCAGCACGATCGAGACGATCGCGGACGTGGTGACCCCGGCCAGGCCGCCGGCGGTCTGCGCTCCCGGAGCGGACTCGCGCGTGAAGAGCAGGACCACGCCGCCGATGATGTTGAGGATGCCGTTGATGTAGGTCAGGACGGCGACGAACGTCACGGATCCGGGGCGCTTGACGGACATGGGACCTCCTCGGGGCGGATGCGGTGGCGATCCGGTCACGGTCACTGTATCGGCCGCGGTGCGCGCAGCGGGAGGGGGCGGATGTCGGGGGCCCGTGCCAGGGTGGAGGGCATGGCGGGAGTGCGGTACGAGTTCGAGGCAGAGCTGTTCCGGTGGGAGGCCCGGCGCGACCTGTGGGTGTTCGCGCGTCTGCCCGACGACGTGTCGGAGGAGATCCGGCTCCAACCGCATCCCCCGGCCGGCTTCGGCTCGGTGAAGGTGATGATGACGCTCGGCGGATCGCGCTGGTCGACGTCGATCTTCCCGGAGAGCGCCGAGGGCGCGTACATCGTCTCGATCAAAGGTTCCGTGCGTCGCGCGGAGGGGGTCGGGCTCGGCGACCGTGTGCGGCTCGGGGTCGAGACGCTGCTCTGAGGCCCTGCTCTGAGGCCCTGCCCTGAACCGGCCCACCATCGGCCGCGAGTGAGGAAGGGCCTCGATGGGACAGAATGGCTCCATGGATCGACCGGGCGAGCAGAGCGCGCCGCACTCGCAGACGCTCTCGCGCGGCATCCGGCTGCTGGAGATCCTGGCCGAGTCGGAGGATCCGATGACCATCGCGGCCCTCTCCGAGTCGCTCGGGGTGCATCGCTCGATCGCCTACCGCATCCTGCGCACGCTGGAGGACCACGGCCTCGTCGTCCGCGACGCCGCCGGCGCCGTGCAGCTGGGGCCGCGGATGGCCACGCTGGCGCGCGCGGTGTCGCGCGACCTGCAGTCCGCGTCCCTGCCGCAGCTGACCGCGATCGCGAACGACCTCTCGATGACGGCCTTCGTCGCCGTGCTCGACCGGCACGAGGTCGTCACCCTGGTGAGCGTCGAGCCCTCCCACGCCCACGCGACCCTGGTGCAGCGCCCGGGGACCCGGCACCCGCTGGCCTCCGGGGCCCCCGGCATCGCGATCCAGTCCGTGCTCACGGGCTCGCAGTGGCGGGCGCTGCCCGACGAGCACCCGCGCGACGAGGCCGCGGAGGCCCGGCAACGGGGATACGCCACGAGCCACGACGAGGTGATCCCCGGGCTCGCGTCCGTCGCAGTGCCCCTCGTGCTGCCGGACCGCGCCCCCGCCGCTGTCGCCGTCGTGTTCGTGGCCAACGGGCGCGAGGTGGAGGCGGTCGCCGAGCGGCTGCGTCTGGCAGCGCAGGCCATCGCGGCCGAGCTGCGCTGATCTGGCTTGGTCGGGCCTGACCGGACCTGGCCGGGCCGGGCCGCACCGGGCCGCGGCTTGGCGACGCCGGAACGACGGTTGACCGCAGCCGCACATCCGCTCCCCCGCCCTTCCGGCACGGGCGAGCGCCTGCGGATACTGGGCGGACGACGGAAGGAACCGCAATGCCCATCGACGACCTCACCGACACCGCCGCCTGGCTGCCCCTCGACGGGCTCGCGCCCGGCTTCGACGCGAACAAGGCGGAGCACTCGACCGACCTCGCGGGACGCACGGCGACACTCGTCGACGACAGGGGCACGCGGATCGTGCACCGCTTCGCCGAGCACCGGGTCGAGTGGGAGTACGTCCCGGGAGCCGGAGACCCGATCCCGCACACGGAGAGCGCCGACGACTACGAGGCGTTCCTGGTCGACGACGGCCTTTACTTCGTGCAGTTCCACCACGAGTACGACCCGACCGAGGCGGTCTCGCTCGTCCTCGACCTCCACTCGGGCCGGGCGCTCTCCGTGGTGCAGGCGATCGGCGGCGCATTCCCCGGCAACACCGCCGTCAAGCAGCTCTTCGTCCCCTCGGTGATCGAGGAGCTGACGACATCCGGCACGGCCGCCGCCCCCTCCACGACACTGGTCGGGCGCCGGGTGCTGTGGGAGTACAGCACGGAGCACGCCTACGAGCACGTCTACCTCGGGCCGCAGTGGTACACCTGGCAGTGCCTCGCCGGACCCGAGCGCGGGCTGGCCGACACCGACGAGAGCTCGGTGTGGGAGGTGCGGCCCGGGATCCTCGTCTTCTCCTGGCGCGAGAAGGTCATCCCGTGCGCATCGGTGACCATCGCCGATCACCGCGACCAGCGGGCCCTGCGCTCCCACGGCGTCCTCTTCGGGCTCGACGCGAGCGGGGAGCAGCCGACGCACTTCACGTTCGGCGCCCACGGCCGCCTCCTGAGCAACACCGTGCACCCGGCCGCATACGACCCGGCGACGGCGTGAGCGGCGCAGACCCCATCGTCGGCGCAGAACCAATCGTCGGCGCGGACCTCATCGTCACCGGCGGCACCATCTATCCGGTCGACGCCGCGCGCTCCCGGGCCGAGGCGTTCGCCGTGCGCGACGGGCGCATCCTGGCCGTCGGGACGGCGGAGGAGATCGAACGGTTCCGCGACAGCGGGACCCGGACCATCGACCTCGCCGGCGCCTTCGCCATGCCGGGCCTGGTGGATGTCCACAACCACCACGCCCACGCCGGGCGGGCCGAGCTCTTCGAGCTGACCTTCCCGAATACCGCATCCCTCGACGGGATCGTCGACGCGGTACGCGGCCGGGCGGCGACCCTCGGCCCCGACGAGTGGATCGTCGGCAGCAGCTGGGGCACGGGACTCCTCGACACGCTCGGGCGCGCCACGGCGCGACACGCGCTCGACGCCGCGGCCGGGGGCCGTCCCGTGCTCCTGACCGACGACAGCCATCACAACCGCTGGGCGAGCGCCCGCGCCCTCGAACTCGCTGGGATCGATGCCGCGACGCCCGACCCGGAGGGCGGTTCGATCCTCCGCGATCCCGCCACCGGGGAGCCCACGGGCGTGCTGCTCGAGGCCGCGGGGCTGCTCGTGGAGGCGGTGTCCGCCCCCGCGGTGGCGCTGTCGGCCGAACAGGATGTGCGGGCGTCCGCCCGCGGAATCGAGATCCTGCACAGCTACGGCATCACCGCCTTCCAGGACGCCGCCATCTCGCTGCCGCAGATGCGGGCGCTGGCCGCTCTCGACGCCCGCGGCGAGCTCGACGCGTGGGTGGTGTCGTCCATGACCGTCAACGACCAGATCTTCGGGTACGACGAGCTCGGCGACGCGCTCATCGCCCACCGCGACGAGCTCTCCGGCGAACACCACCGGCCGGACTTCGTGAAGATCTTCCTCGACGGGACACCGCCCGCCCGCACCGGCGCCTTCCTCGAGCCGTACCTGCCGGCCGAGGGCGACGATGAGCAGTCCGGGCACGACGACGCCCCCTGGCACGGCGGGACGACCATGCCCGCCGCCGAGCTGCTCGACTGGCTGCGCCGTACCGCCGCCCTCGGCATCTCCGCCAAGATCCACTGCACCGGCGACGCGTCGGTGCGGATGGTGCTGGATGCGGTTGAGGTCGTGCGGTCGGAGGGGCACACCGCGCCGATCTACCAGATCGCGCACGGGCAGTTCATCGCGCCGGAGGACCTCCCCCGCTTCGCGCAGCTCGGGGTGGCCGCCGACATCTCGCCGTTCCTGTGGTTCCCGGGCGTGATCGCCGATGCGCTCGGCACCGTGCGCCCGGCCGCCGAGGTGGCGGGGCTCCAGCCGAACCGGTCGCTGATCGATTCGGGCGCCCTGGTCGCCGGCGGCTCGGACTGGCCGGTGAGCGAGACGCCGAACCCGTGGGAGGGCATCCAGGGGCTGGTCACGCGTGCCGATCCCTCGGGGGTCCGCCCCGGGACGCTCGGACCGGAGCAGGCCATCACACTCGCGGAGGCGATCGAGGTCTTCACCGTCAACGGCGCCCGTGCCATGGGGCTCGGTGACACGACCGGCTCGCTCGCTCCGGGGCTCTCGGCCGACTTCGCCGTCTTCGACGTCGACCCCTTCGCGATCCCGGTCGGCGAGTTGGTGGGGCTGCGGCCGCGGGCGACGTATTTCGCCGGGCGCGCCGTGCACCGTCGGGACTGACCCCATTCCCCTACACTTGTGGACGAACAACGCCGTCTCACGGACGGGTGTTCGACGGACGAGTGGAGGACCATGCCCAAGGTGATCGACCACGATCAGCGCCGCTCCGACATCATCGACGTCACCTGGGGGCTGATCGTCAAGGGCGGCCTCGAGGCGGCGACGATGCGCGAGATCGCCAGCGAGGCGGGATTCGCCAACGGCGCCCTCAAGCACTACTTCCCGGGCAAGGACGAGATCATCCAGGGCACGTACGAGCGTGCGCTCGGCATGATGAGCGGCGGCGTCGAGCAGGCGGTCGGCGGCAAGACCGGCCTCGAGGCGCTGCGCGCGATCGTGGAGGCGTCGGCACCGACCACGCCCGAGGCGATCACCGCCGGGCGCGTGCTCCTGAGCTTCTGGGAGCGTGCTCTCTCGAATGAGGAGCTGCACCAGGCGTACCGCGATCACCTCGTCTCGTGGCGAGCGGGGCTGGCCTCCTACATCGCCCAGGGCCGCGCGGACGGCGACATCGTGACCGCGACGCCGGACGAGCAGCTGGTCGACGAGATCGTGCTGATCAACGCGGGCGCGAACATCATGAGCCTGATCGCCCCCGACCTCTCGACGCCCGCACTCCTCGAGGCGCAGATCGAGGCGTTCTTCCACCGCCTCACCACGCGATAGCCGCGCCCGACCGGACGAACGCGCGGTGCATCGCGGTCTGCGCGAGTGCGGACGCCAAGGTGAAGCCTGCGAGGGCCTCCCATCCTCCCGTCCACGTCAAGGTCGCCGCGACCTCCCAGACGGAGGCTCCGGGCCGCAGACGGAGGGTGGCCTGCACCTGCCGGGCGCGGCGGAGGTGGTGCTCGGCGAGCTCGGCGCAGCGCTCCGCCAGAGTCGGGAACGGCCCTTCGTGGCCGGGCAGCGCCTCCCGGTCGAGCGCGGCGACCCGGCGCAGCGCGGTCAGATAGTCCCCGATCGGGTCGGTCGCGGGCCCACCGAGCCCGAGCCCCGGGTTCACCGTGGGGAGGATGTGGTCGCCGGTGAAGAGGACGCCGCGGTCCTCGTCGTCGAAGCAGAGGTGGCCGGCCGTGTGGCCGGGGGTCCAGAGCGCGCGGACGCGCCGGCCCGGGATGTCGAGCAGCTGACCGTCGGTCAGCACGGCATCCGGAGCGGCGACGCCGTCCACCGGCAGCGCGGGCAGCGCGAGCAGCTCCGCGCGGCGGTCCGCCGGGACGCCCCAGTCGTCGAGGGTCGTCGTCTCCAGACCGGCGGCCCCGTGCGATTCGGCGAGGGCGTCGCGCTCGCGCTCGTGCATCAGGACCGGCGCCCCCGTCGCCGCGCGGAGGGCCGCCGCCGCCCCCGCGTGGTCGGAGTGCAGGTGGGTGACGAGGATCGACGAGACGTCGCCGAGCCGCTTCCCGATCGCGTGGAGGGCGCCATCGATGAGCGCCACGGCGAGCGGACCCGGGGATCCCGGATCGATGACGTGGATGCGGCCCTCCGCATCCTCGAGCAGGTAGCAGAGCGAGAAGGGCAGGCCGCCGCCGGGCATCGGGATGCGCACCAGGTGCACATCGGATCGGATGCTCTCGGGGGCGGCCACGCCCCTCACGCTAGCCGAGCTCAGACGGCCGTCGCGAGGAGGATGCGCGGGCTGCCCGGCAGGGCGACGGTGCGCTCGGGCCGCCAGCCGGCCGCCTCGAGCCACGACCGCACGGTCGCCTCGGGGTACACGACCGTGCCGTCGATGTTGTAGTACTCCCCCGCGTGCAGCGCGTCGATCTTGCGCTGCTGCGGGTCGTCGTCGAGGAAGAAGTCCAGGACGACCAGGGTCGCCCCGGCCGCCGCCGCCGCGCGGGCGTTGGCGAAGATCGCCCGGTTCTGCGCGTCGTCGAAGCGGTGGATGACGTGGTTGACCAGCACGAGGTCGTGCTCGCCGCCCGGCTGGGCCGTCGCGGTGTCGGCTCCCTCGACGGTGCTGCGGTCGCCGTATCCGGCGGCCTCCACCGCCTCGCGCACGGAGTCGACGGAGGCCGGGTCGAACACGAAGCGCACGTGGAGGCCGGGGTTCGCCTTCAGGCCCTCGACCGCGAATGCCGGGCTGAGACCGCCGAGGTCGAGAGCGGAGCGGTACGGGGTGAAGTCGAAGGCGTCGCCCAGCATCGCCGCGTGCAGCTCGTTGTAGCGCATGACACCGGCGAGGAAGTCGCCCCAGCCCGACTCGTCCAGCTCCAGGACGCCCGGGGCGTCGCTGTCGACGGTCGCGTCGTAGCCGAGCCACTGGGTGTAGCTGGTGGTGCCGAGGAAGGCGAGGAACGGCGTCAGGTCGAGTTCGGCGTTCTCGCCGGTGAGGAAGGCGCGGGCGTCGGGCTCGAGGTCGTAGCGGCCGTCGACGCGGGTCAGCAGGCCCTGGGCCGCCATGCTGTCGGCGAGGATGCGCGCCTGACGCGGCGGCACTCCCGTCGCGGCGGCGAGGGCGTCGGCGCCGAGCGGGCCGTCGGTGAGGGCGGCGAACAGGCCGACGCGGCTGGCGGCGAAGAGCTGCTTCGCGCCCATGAAGCCGATCGCGATGTCGACGATGGCTTCGGGCGTCGCAGGACGGGTCGTTGTCACGGTCACGCTCTTTCTGTTGGGGTTCGTGGCCCGCGGCTGCCCGCGGGATCGGGATGACTCTACCGACGGAGACGTTTATTTTCTACTATCATAGAAAAACAATTCACCCGGAGGTCGACGATGCCTGCTCCCACTCCCCTCTCCGCGCTCGCGGTGCACCCACTGCCTGCACCGGCCGGTTCCCGGACCACCACCGCGCTCCCGCCCGTGCTGCTCCTGCATGGCTTCGCCTCCTCGGCCCGGGAGGACTTCGACGGCTGGGCGGACGCGCTGGCCGCCGCCGGCCGCGACGCGTACCTGATCGACCTCCCCGGGCACGGCGACTCCCCCGCTGTCGCCGGCGCCGGCGCGTCGACGACCGCCGTCGTGGCCGCACTCGCGGCTTCTCTCGCCACCGTCGTCGATGCGACCGGCGCCGACCGCGTCGACGTGATCGGGTACTCCCTCGGTGCACGCCTGGCGTGGGAGCTGCCCGCCGCGACCGGACGCGTGCGCCGGCTCGTGCTCGGCGGCCTGAGCCCGTTCGAGCCGTTCGCGGGCATGGACGTGGTCGCCGTCGCGCGCGCCGTCGACGGCGAGCCGCCCGCCGATCCCTTCGCCGGGATGATGGCCGGGATGGTGTCGGGACCGGGCCGCGACACGGACTCGCTCCTCGCCCTCGTCACAGGGCTCGGGTCGCAGCCCTTCGCACCCGAAGACCCCGCGGCCGCGCGGCCCGACGTGCCCACCCTGTTCGTCGCCGGCGTCGACGACGCGATGACCCAGGGCCTGGAGGGGCTGACCGCGATCGTTCCCGACGCGCGGCTCGCCCGCGTGCCGGGCGACCACCTCGGCGCCCTCCACTCCCCCGCGTTCCGCGACGCCGCCCTCGCCTTCCTCGCCTGACCCCCCGCACATTCGGCACGAATGTCGTGAATGGCGGCGCTATTCACGACATTTGGGCCGAATCGCCAGTACTGGGCAGGCGGGTCAGGGTGCCCAGGTGCCGTCGGGGGCGACGTCGCGGTCGAGCCAGAGGTGAGCGGTGCGCTCCCTGAGCGCCTCCGCACCGACCCGGTCGAGCAGCGCGAGCGCCCCGAGGTTGTCCTCGAGCTGCTCCAGGCGGCTCACGCCGAAGAGCACGTTCGCGGTCGCGGGATGCGCGAGCGCGAAAGCGAGGCCGAGCTGGGTGGGCGTGGCGTCGAGCGAGGTGGCCACGCGCTCCACCTCGGGGTAGGCGGCGACGATGCGCTCGCGGATGCCGCCCACGTCGGCGCCGATCTTGCGCGAGGGCGACAGCCTGCCGGCCAGGATGCCGCCCTCGAAGACGTCGGAGGCCTGCAGCGCCAGCCGCCCGTCGGCGAAGAGCGCCCCGTAGGGCTCCCCCTCGGCCATCGACCGGCGGACGAGCCCGTACTTGAGCTGCGCGAACGTCGGCGGGGTCAGCCCTTCCTCCTCGGCCACGTCGAGAGCGAGGCGCACGTCGCCGATCAGCCAGTTGTTGACGCCCCAGGATTCGAAACGGCCCTGCGCGATCTCGGCGGCGACGTCGCGGACGATCCGGCGCACATCCACCTCGCCGAAATAGTCGCCGACGACGATGAGGTCGGCGCGATCGACGCCGATGCGGTCGAGGGAGACGGCGAGCTGGTCGGCGAACGACGTCTGCGGGTACTCCCAGAGCCAGAGCTTGCCGCAGAGCAGGTAGTCCTCGCGCGCCAGTCCGGCGGCCCGCACGGCCTCGCCGAACAGCAGGTCGGTGCGTGCGTTCTCGGCGTGCGGCCCCATGTTGTAGTGCGCGACGTCGAAGAAGGCCGCTCCGACCTCGTGGGCACGCTGGATGAGCGCGACGGCGTCGTCCGGCGCCATCCGGTCCCAGGTGTTCCAGGAGCCGAGGGCGAACACCGGCACGTCGGGGCCGGCGGGGCCGAGCGGGCGGGTGGGGATGGTTCCGGTCTCGGGCACGAGGCCTCCTTGCGTCGAGCGGTCGATGTCGGTTTTTCTACAGTCGTATAATATAACCACGCGCCGCGACGTCGCGGCCAGGAGCAGAGAGGCCCACTCATGACCGCATCCCCCTCCCCCGCACGCACCGTCGTCGTCACCGGCGGCGCCGGCGGGATCGGCCGCGGCATCGGCCGCGCATTCGCCGAGCTCGGCGACCGCGTCGTGCTGGCCGACGTCGACGCCGATGCGGTGGCCGCGGCCGCGAGCGACCTCGGCGTCGCCGCCGTGGCCGTCGACATCACCGACCCGGAGGCCGTCGCCGCGATGGTCGAGCAGGTGGCGGCCGATCACGGCCCGGTCGACGTGCTCGTCAACAACGCCGGGGTGCTCTCGGTGCACGGCCGCCTCACCGAGCTCTCCGCGGGGGACTACGACCTCATCGTGCGCGTCAACATCCTCGGCACCTTCACGGTGACCCAGGCGGTCGCGCGCCACATGACGGCGACCGGCACGCGCGGAGCGATCGTGAACATCTCCTCGATCGGTGGCCGTCAGCCCACGCCGGGCATGGGCGCCTACGAGTCGAGCAAGGCGGCGGTCGACTCGCTCACCCGCTGGGCCGCGATCGAACTGGCGGGCGACGGCATCCGCGTCAACGCGGTGGCCCCCGGTCCCGTGCTCACGCCGATGCTGCAGCTCGGGATGCCCGAGGGATCGCCCGAGCGCGCCGCGTGGGCCGCCCGCATTCCGCTCGCCCGCCTCGCGGAGGTGGACGACATCGCCCCCGCCGTGGTCTTCCTCGCCGGGCAGGACGCCGCCCACATCACCGGCGTGAGCCTCGCCGTCGACGGCGGGCAGCTGCTGGTCTGACCAGCACGCGCCAGCACGCGCCCGCTCACACCGACGTGACGGGCACCCGCTCGAAGACGATGTCGCCGTCGACCACCGTGAGGTCGACGGCGACCCCGGGCAGCTCGGCCGGGGTCAGCGTCAGCGGATCCGCCTCCAGCACGCAGAGGTCGGCCGCCTTGCGCGGCTCGAGGGAGCCCTTCCACGCGGCGGCGCCGTCCTGACGGGCCGGCACGGTCGTGTACGCACGCAGCAGGTCGAGCATGCGGGCGCGCTCGCCACCGGGCACGGGCGCCCCGATCCACGCGTCGGCATCGGCGATCCCCTGCCGCCAGTCGGGGGCGAGGATCGGGGCGTCCGAGCTGAGCGAGACGGGCACGCCGGCCGCCCAGGCCGCCCGGATCGGCCAGGCCGAGGCGGCCACCTCGTCGCCGAGCACGGCGGCGACCCACGAGGCGGTGTGCGCCGCGATCCCCGCCTGGATGTTCAGCCCCATCCCGAGGCGGGCCATGCGCGCGAGGGCGTCGGCGCCGACCAGGTCGCCGTGGATGACGTAGTGGCCGAGGTCGGTCTTCGTCTGCGCGAGGGCCTCCTCCACCGCCTCCACCACCGTGTCGATGGTGCGGTCGCCGGTCGCGTGCACGCCGACCTGCAGGCCGAGCCGGTTGGCCTCCCGGATCATCCGGCGCAGCGCGGCCGCCCGCTCCTCGGGATCGGCCCCCTCGACGAGCAGCCCGCCCTGGGTGCCGTCCGGGTAGCGGTGGTGCGTCCACGCCTGGTGCATGGGCGGGATGCCGTCGGCGAAGATCTTGACCCCGGCCACGCGCAGCCGGCTCGGCCGCGCCGTCTCTCGCCGGAGCCCGGGCAGCCCGGCGAGCACGTCGCGCAGCGCGCTCGGGCCGTCCAGCACGCCGAAGAGGCCCAGGACGGTGACGCGCGCGGTGAGGGCGCGCTCGGCCTCGAGCTCGCCGTAGGCCTCGAACACGTCCTGGCCGAAGCATCCGGTCGCGCCGTCGTCCTCGCCCGGACCGAGCCCGGGCTCGGTGTAGCTGGTGATGCCGAGGGAGGCGATGAGCTCGCCCGCGCGCAGGATGGCCGCGCGACGCTCCTCGCGCGTCGTGAGCAGCGGCGCCGAACCGGAGGTGTCGTGCGGGTCGCCGGCCGCCTCGACGCCGGCGACGGCATCCTCCGCGGACCCGATGGACGCCGCCGGGGCCTCGGGTGCGCCGCCCGGACCGAACACGGTGTGCGGCCACATCGCGCCCAGCCAGGCCGCGTGCAGGTGCGAATCGTTGATCCCGGGGAGCACGGCGCGGCCGTCGAGGTCGACGACACGGGTGCCGCGGGCGATCGTCTCGTCGATCTCGGCGTCGGTGCCGACGCGGAGCACCCGGCCGTGGCGCAGGGCGATGGCCTGCGCGGTGGAGCCCGCGTCGTCGAGCGTGTGGACGACGCCGCCGCGCAGGACGAGGTCCGCGCTGCGGTCGGGGGTGGCTGCTGGCTGCACGGCTCCTCCTCGAGACGGTCGGGAACCGGAGTGGATCCCCTGTTCCCATTTTGGTCAACGTATGTAGAATAACCCACGCCGACGACATCCGCGCGTCGAGATCCGGAGCAATCGATGACGATCCCCACGGTCCCCCCGATCCCCCGCACCACGCGTGCCGCCGTCCTCACCGCGCACGGCGAGCCGCTCACACTGCAGGAACTCCCTCTGCCGGAGGAGATCGAGCCGGGCGCCGCCCTGGTCCGCATCTCGTGCGCCACACTGTGCGGGACCGACATCGAGATCTGGTCGGGGGCGATGAGCTTCCCCGGGATGCTGCCGCTCGTCCTCGGACACGAGATGGTCGGCGAGGTGGTCGCCGTCGGCGCAGGCACCCACGACGCCCTCGGCCGCCCGATCGTCGTCGGCGACCGCATCGGCTGGTCGGAGTCCACCTGCGGCGAGTGCTTCGGCTGCACCGTGCTGCGCGAGCCGGTGCACTGCTCGCGCCGCGGCTACGGATTCCTGCAGCGCTCCGACGTTCCGCCCTACGCGACGGCCGGACTCGCCGACCACGCGTACGTCGTGCCGGGAGCGGCGAAGCTGCTGCTCCCCGCCGAGGTGAAGGACACCTGGGCGTCGATGGCGGGATGCGCGGCGAAGACCGTGCTCCGTGCCTTCGCACGCGCCGGCGGCGTGCGGCCGGGCTCCCGCGTCGTCGTGCAGGGCTCCGGCGCCCTGGGCATCTTCGCGACCGCCGTCGCGCATCTCTCGGGCGCCGGGCAGGTCATCACGGTCGGAGCCCCGGCCGACCGGCTGGCGGCGGCCCGTCGCTTCGGCGCCGACGACGTCGTCGACATCGCGGACGGATCGGAGGCGACGATCGAGCGTGTGCTCGCCCTCACCGACGGCGCTGGCGCCGATCTCGTGCTCGACTTCGCGGGCGCCCGCAGCGTGGGCCCGGAGGCCGTGGCCATGGCCTCCGTGCGCGGCACCTTCGTCGTGGTCGGCTCCACCGGCCCCGTCGGCGATCCCGTCGCACTGAGCGCGATCATGGGCAGGGAGCTCACGGTCGTCGGCTCCCTGAACGGCGACATCGGCGACTACGCCCGGGCGATCGACTTCTTCCGCGCCTTCGCCGACCGGATGCCGTGGGACGACCTGTTCAGCGCGCCCGTCGGCCTCGCCGACGCCTCGGAGCGGATCGCGACCATGGCCGCCCTCGGCGAGATCAAAGCCGTCATCGACCCGCGCCTCGGCTGAGCGCAGAAGGAGCAGCAGCATGACCTCCCGCATCCCCACCCGCCCGATCGGCACCTCCGGCCTGGAGGCGGGCGTCCTGGCCCTCGGCTCGTGGCACACCTACGACCGGATGGACTTCGCCGACGCGGTCGACATGGTCGCCTTCGCCGTCGAGCACGGCGTGAACCTCTTCGACGTCGGCGTCTACGGATTCCGCGGCGCGCAGCCGCCGGTCTTCACCGACGTGCTGTTCTCGGCGATCGTCCGGGCCGCGGGCCTCCCGCGCGAGAGCTACCTGCTGTCGGAGAAGCTGTGGCTCGAGGGCTTCGGCGAGGGAGGCTTCCGGCCCCAGCTGGAGCACGCCCTCTTCCGGGTCGGCAGCGAGTACGCCGATCTCGTCGTGCTCGGCGACCTGCGGCGCGACGACCTCGAGCTGCGCGACCTCGTGCTCGACCTGGCGGCCCTCGCCGACGCGGGCCTCATCCGCGCGTGGGGCGTCAACAACTGGTCGGCGACGAACATCCAGTCCCTTCTCGACATCGCCGCCGCCGAGGGCGTCCCCGGCCCGCAGCTGGCCCAGCTCAAGTACAGCGTCGCGCGCCGCTCGATCCCCGACGGCGCCCCGTTCGCCCGGCTGTGGGAGCAGGGCCTCTCGATGCAGGCGTCCGACGTGATGGAGGGCGGCATCCTCGCCGGCAACATCACGCCGGGCCGCGAGGTCGGCCGCGACCCGGGAGCGGTGCGGGAGCGCATCGTCGCGGACGTCCCGGCGTTCGCCGCCCTCGCCGACGACCTGGGGGCCACGCCCGCCCAGCTCGCCGTCGCGTTCACGCTGACCCACCCCGCGACGGCCACCACGCTCTTCGGAGCGAGCCGCCTCGAACAGGTGCGCTCGAACCTCGACGCCGTCGCCCTGCTCGACCGGCTGGGCGCAGAGCTGATCCGCGAGCGGGTCGCACCCTTCTGGGCCGACCGGGACGCGGTCGACCCAGAAGGTCCGTGAGCCGCACCCTCTCCCACCTCCTCCATCCGCACACGAACGACACCACCGCCAGGAGCCACCGATGATCCCCGTCCCGTTCGATCCCGACATCGCCCCCGTTCTCGACGCGATGGCCGCCGACCCGCAGCCTGCGCTGAGCCGGGAGACCATCCCGCACGCGCGCGACGGCGCGGCGACGATGTTCCCGAGCGCCGCCGACGTGATCGGCGACCTGCCGATCGACGCCCACGACCGCGTCATCCCCGGGCCCGCCGGGGCGCCCGATCTCGAGATCACCGTGCTGACGCCGCGCGGCCACGACGCGACCAGACCCGCCCTGCCGGTGCTCTACAACATCCACGGCGGCGGAATGATCGTCGGCCACCGCAGCTGGGAGACCGGCCGCCTGGTGCAGCTCGTCGACGAGCTCGGCGTGATCGCGGTCAACGTGGAGTACCGCCTCGCCCCCGAGGACCCGTACCCCGCGGGCGTGGAGGACTGCTACGCGGGGCTTGTCTGGCTGGCGGCCCACGCCCACGAGCTCGGAGCCGACCCCGAGCGCATCGTCGTGATGGGCGGCAGCGCGGGGGGCGGGTTCGCCGCCGCGGTCTCGCTGCTCGCCCGCGACCGCGGCGGCCCCGCGCTGGCCGGGCAGCTGCTCCTGTGCCCGATGATCGACAACACGAACACGACGGTGTCGAGCCGGCAGTACGCCGGGATCGGCACCTGGACCCGCGAGACGAACCTGCTCGCGTGGGAGTGCGTGCTCGGCGAGGAGCTGGCGTTCAGCACCGACGCCCCCGCCTACGCGGCGCCGTCCCGCGCGACCGATCTCTCGGGCCTGCCGCACGCCTACATCGAGGTGGGTGCGGCCGAGCCGTTCCGCGACGAGGACGTCGAGTACGCCTCCCGGATCTGGGCGGTGGGCGGCGCGGCCGAGCTGCACGTGTGGTCGGGAGGCTTCCACGGCTTCGACATGTACGCGCCCGCGAGCGAGCTGACCCGGGCCGCGCTCGACGCACGGTTCTCGTGGCTGCGCCGGGTGCTGGGCATCCGATGAGCGCCGCGCCGCCTCCCGCGCCGTACGACTCGGAGCTCGAGCCGGGGCTCGCGGCCTTCCTCGACCTGGTCGAGCGCATCCCGCTGCGGGAGGACACGATCCTGGCGAACCGGGCGCACTTCACCACGATCATCCCGCCGATCGAGCAGCAGGTGGCGGGCGTGCCGGTCACCTGGGAGGACCGCGTCATCCCCGGTCCCGCGGGTGCGCCCGACGTGGTGGTCACCGTGATCCGTCCGGTGGACGCCGGGCCGGACGCGCCCGGTGTGCTGGGCATCCACGGCGGCGGCCAGGTGCTCGGCACACGCTTCTTCGGCACCGGCGAGCTGATCGACCTCGCCGTGCGCCACGGGATCGTCGGGGTGGCCGTCGAGTACCGGCTCTCGCCCGAGCATCCGGGGACCGCGGCCGGTGAGGACTGCTACGCCGCCCTGATCTGGATGGCCGCCCACGCCGGCGAGCTCGGCATCGACCCCGGGCGCCTGCTCGTCTCGGGCGCCAGCGCGGGCGGTGGACTCTCCGCCGCCGTCGCACTGATGGCGCGCGACCGCGGCGGCCCGCAGCTGGCCGGCCAGCTGCTCAACTGCCCGATGCTCGACGACCGCAACAGCACGCCGTCGAGCCGGCAGTACGACGGCATCGGCGCGTGGGACCGCACCAACAACGACACCGCGTGGAACGCGATCCTCGGCGCCGACCGCTTCACCGACCGGGTGTCGCCGTATGCGGCCCCCGCCCGCGCCGCCGATCTCTCCGGCCTTCCGCCGGCGTACGTCGAGGTCGGTGCCGCCGAGGTGTTCCGCGACGAGTCGATCGACTACGCGAGCCGCATCTGGGCGACCGGCGGCGAAGCCGAACTGCACGTCTGGTCGGGCGCCTACCACGGCTTCTCGGGCTTCTCGCCGGACGCGATCGTCTCCCGCGCCGCGCTGGACGCCCGGGACAGCTGGGTGCGGCGCGTGCTGCGACTGCGATGACCGGGCTGCCGGGCGTCTCGGCGGCGCCCGCCGCCGGGGCCGGATCCGGTCCCGCGATGAGTGTGCGGCGCAGCATCCTGGTGCTCGGAGTGCTGGAGGCCTTCGGACCGCTGTCCATGGACCTCTATCTGCCGCAGCTCCCCCAGCTCGCCGGCAGCCTCGGCACGAGCGACGCCCTGGCGCAGGCGACGATGTCCGTGTGCATGGTCGGGCTGGGCGTCGGCCAGCTGGTCGCCGGTCCGCTCTCCGACCGGTTCGGGAGGCGCCGGCCCCTGCTCGTCGGTGTCGCGCTGTTCGCGATCCTCTCGGTGGTGTGCGCCCTCGCCCCCACCATCCAGGTGCTGCTGGTCGCCCGGCTGCTGCAGGGGCTCGCCGGTTCCGCCGGTCTCGTCATCACGATGGCCGTCGCGCGCGACATGTACAGCGGCGTCGAGCTCTCGCGGATGCTGTCGCTGCTCGCCCTGGTCAGCGCCTCCACCCCGATCATCGCGCCGGTCGTCGGCGGCGCGCTCGCGCTCGTGCTCGACTGGCGCGGGATCTTCGGCGTGCTCGCCGGGGTCGGCCTCGCCCTCTTCGTGCTGGCCCTCACCGGCCTGCGCGAGACGTTGCCGCCGGGGCTGCGGCACAGCGGCGGCCTGCGCCGGACCGCCGCCGACTTCCGGGCGCTCTCGCACGACGGGCTCTTCGTCGTCATCGTGGTGGCCGCGGCCGCCGGTGGCGCGGCGTTCTTCGGCTACCTCTCGATGTCGAGCTTCGTGCTGCAGGACGAGTTCGGCCTCAGCCCGCAGCAGTTCAGCCTGTTCTTCGCCCTCAACGCGCTGGCGAACCTGTCGGGCGCACAGCTGAGCCGCCTGCTCGTGCGCCGGCTCGGCCCCGCGCGGATGTATCTGACCGGGCAGCTGGCGACCGTCGCGGCGGCCCTCCTCCTGCTGGCCGGGGTGCTGCTGGGGTGGGGCGTCGCCGGCGTGCTGGTGGCGCTCGCGTGCTTCCTCTTCGCCTCCGGCGTGGGCGGGCCGAACGGCACGGCGCTCGCGCTCGGCGGGCACGGGATGCGCGCGGGCACGGCGGCAGCGGTGCTCGGCACCGTCACGTTCACCGTCGGTCCCGTCGTCGGCCCGTTGGCCGCCCTGGGCGGGACGACCGCTCTCACGATGGCCCTGACCATCGCCATCGCCGCGACGATCGCCGCGGCCGTCGCGCTGGCGGCGTCGCGTCGGCTGCTCGCTCGCAGCTGACGCGGCGCGCTCAGTTCGCCGAGCGCCCTCGCCGCACGCGGATGACGACCAGCACGGCGCCCGCGGCGAGCAGCAGAACGGCGATCGCGAGGATGACCCACGGCACACTAGAGCCGGTGGCGGCCAGCGTGGCGGAGCCGGTCGCGACCGGTCCGGCGGTCGTCGCGGTGACGGCGGCCACCGTCACCGCGGCGGTCGATGCGACGACGGCCCCGCCGACGACGATCTGGACCGGGAACGAACCGGCGCGCTGGGTGTTCGCGAGCACGAACGAGAAGGTCGCGGTGCCGTCGGCGGCCGTCGTGCCCGAGAAGACGGTGGTGCCGTCGAAGGTCGCGGTGAACGGCGCCGAGGCCGGCAGTCCGCCGATGGTCACCGGAACGGTCGCGCCGGGCAGCACGCTCGCTGCGGACGAGGAGGTCGTCGCCGCCGTCGGCGTGTACGACCAGGTGAAGCGCACGACGCCGGTCCCGGTGTTGCCGGGGTTCGCGGTCGCGGTCAGGCCGGTGGCGAGGAAGCCGGATCCGCCGCCTCCCGGGGCCACCACGTCGATGTCGAGGTCGCCGTTGGAGACGCCGCGCATGATGCCGCCTGCGCCGCCACCGGCGTAGCCTGCGCCGCCCGCGCCGCCGGTGCGGTCGAACGCGCCGATCGTGATCGTGCTGCCGACGCCGCCCGCGACGGGGGCGCTCCCGGCCGGGGACTGCCCGGCCGTGCCCGGGGCGACACCGCTGCCGCCCGCTCCGCCGACGGCGCTGCCGCCGATGCCGTTGGCCGCCAGCGGTCCGAACGCCGCGCCGGAGCCGCCCGGAGTCACGCCGGCCGTGACCGGAGCACCGCCCGCGCCGCCGGTGTACGACGCGAAGACCTGGTCGGGGAGGACGAGGAGGCCGGCGTATCCGGCTCCGCCTCCGCCGCCCGCGATCGCGAGCAGGTCGCTGCCGGAGGAGAGCGAGGTCGCGCCGCCGACCCCGCCGAGCCTGAAGGTGAGGGTCGTGCCCGCGTACGCCGCACCGAGATCGATGGTCGCGCTGCCCCCGGCTCCGCCGACGCCCGCCGGGTCGGGGCTGATCGCCGTCGGCACGGCCGCGCCGGCGCTCCCGGACACCGTCGCGGTGAGGGAGGTGATGCCGGTCGGGACGGTGAAGCCCCCGGCCGACGACGCGGTGTCGAAGGCGACGGTGCAGTCGGTGACGCACACGGGCGCCGGGACGGCGCTCGCAGGGGCGAATCCGGCCAGAGCCGTCGCAGCGGCGACGACGAGGGCGGACAGGGAGACGGGAACGAGGCGGCGAGAGCGCACGGGGGTCCTTCGAGTCGAGCGGGGGCGCGGAAGAATGAACGGCGGTCGGGACGCTCGCCTCGCACAGCATATCGGCGCTCGGGACGCCGGGAACGCGCCGCGCGGACGCTCGTCCGCGCAGCGCCCGCGTCAGGCTGCGCTCTCGCGCAACCGCAGCCACGCCGCGCGTCGCTCGGCCTGCCGCGCCGGGTCCGCGATGGGCGACGCCGTGAGCAGACGGCGCGAGTACGGATGCTGCGGTTCGCGGGTGATCTGCTCGCCGTCGCCGGTCTCGACGATCTCGCCGTGGTACATGACGGCCACCCGGTGGCAGATGCGCCGGACGACGCCGAGGTCGTGCGAGACGAAGAGATAGGCGACGCCGGTGTCGCGCTGCAGCTCGATGAACAGGTCGATGATCGTGGCCTGCGTCGTGAGGTCGAGCGCGCTGACGGGCTCGTCGCAGACGATCAGGCGGGGCTTGCGCACCAGCGCCCGTGCGATGGCGATGCGCTGGCGCTGGCCGCCGGAGAACTCCTTGGGGTACCGGTCGACGACGGCGGCGGGGAGCTTCACGCGGTCGAGCATCTCCTGCACCGTCGCGCGGGCCTGCGTGCGCCCGGCACCCGCGGTCGTGAGCGGCTCCGCGAGGATCTCGCCGATCGTCATGGCCGGGTTCAGCGACCCGTAGGGATCCTGGAACACCACTTGGATGCTCGACGACAGCTCGCGCCGCTTCGCCCCCTTCAGCCGGGTGATGTCGCGCCCGTCGAAGCGGATCGTCCCGCTCGTGACGGGCACCAGGCCGAGGATCGCCTTGCCGAGCGTGGACTTGCCGGAGCCGGACTCGCCGACGAGCCCGACGCACTCGCCCGCCCCGACCTCGATCGACACCTCCTTCAGGGCGCGGAAGGACCCGCGCCGCTGCCCGTAGTCGACGACGACGTTCTCGGCTTGCAGCAGAGGCGTGGATGGGCCGGTCATGCCAGCACCGCCTTTCGGGGATCGGAGGCGCCCGCGGTGGCGTGCGCGGCATCCAGTGCGGCGCGGCTGTCGGCGCCGTCGAGGGAGGCCGCGATGAGCTCGCGGGTGTAGTCGCTGGTCGGGTGGGCGAAGATGCGGTCGACGGCGCCGATCTCGACGATGGCACCGTCGCGCATCACGACGACGCGGTCGCAGATGTCGGCCACCACCCCGAAGTTGTGGGTGACGATGACGAGCGCCATCCGGTACTCCTGCTGCAGCTCGCGGAGTAGTTCGAGCACCTCCGCCTGCACCGTGACGTCGAGGGCGGTGGTCGGCTCGTCCGCGACCAGCACCGAGGGCTTGCCCGCGATCGCGCCTGCGATGAGCACGCGCTGGGCCATCCCGCCGGAGAGCTGGTGCGGGTACGACTTCATGACACGCGGCGGGTCGACGATGCCGACCTTCTCGAGCATCTCGAGTGCGCGTGCCCTGGCCTGCGCACGCGAGAGCTTGTGCACGGCGCGCAGCGGCTCGGTGAGCTGGTGGCCGATCGTGAACGACGGGTCGAGGTTCGACATCGGCTCCTGCGGGATGTACCCCACCTCGTGCCCGAGCAGCCGCTGGCGGTCGCGGTGGCCGAGCCGGGTCACGTCGCGGCCGCCGATCCAGATGGCGTCCGCCGTGCACGCGCCGCCGGCGGGCAGCAGGTCCAGGATGCTGAAGACGGTCTGCGACTTGCCCGAGCCCGACTCGCCGACGATGCCGAGCACCTCGCCCGGCGCGACGTCGAGGGTGATGCCGTGCACGACCTCCACCTCGCCGCCGTCGGGCGCCGCGTACGAGACGTGCAGGTTCGTGAGCTGGACCGCCGAGTCGACCGACTTGTGCGCGACCGCGCCGGTGGAGGTGGTGACCGCCGCCGGTTCGGAGCCGGCGGTTCGCCGCAGACGGCGGCGGCGCGCGACCGGCGTCTTCACGGTCACCACGTCGGCGAGGGTCGACCCGAGCACCGCGAGCGCCGCGATCGTGATGCCGAGCGCGAGCGACGGCCAGAGCAGCAGCAGCGGGCTCGTCAGCATGGTGCGGAAGCCCTCGTTCATCATCGCGCCCCAGCCGGGTGTGCGCGCCCCGCCGATGCCGAGGAACTGCAGTCCGGCCTGCATGCCCATCGCGAGGCCGGCGGTGAGCGCGGTCTGGATGATCACGGGCGCGTAGACCGCCTTGACGATGTGCCGCGACATGATGCGCGCGTCCCCCAGCCCGGAGACGCGCGCCGCGTCGACGTACGGCTCATTGCGCACGGCGAGCACGGTCGAGCGCGTGAGGCGGAAGTACCCGGGCGCCATGAACACGCCGAGCGTGGCCATCAGCACCGTGAAGTCGTTGCGGGTACCCGCCGCGACGATCAGCAGGATGATCATGCCGGGCACGGCCTGCAGAGCGTCGCTGACCCAGGTCGCACCGCGGTCGAAGGCACGGCCGTAGTAGCCGGCGGCGAGCCCGGACGGGACGCCGACGAGGATCGCCACGAAGATGGTCACGAAGGCGCCCCACAGGGTCGACTGGGTGCCCCAGATGAGACGGCTGAGCACATCCCGGCCCGCACTGTCGCCCCCGAGCGGATGGGCGGGGCTCGGCGGCGCCTTGGTCAGGGCGAGGTCGACGAAGTTGGGGTCGTGCGGCGCGAGCAGCGGCGCGAGCACGGCGACGAGCAGCACCAGCACGAGCACGCCGAACGACACGGCGCCGGCCGGCCGCTTCAGGAACCGCACGAAGGTGGAGCCGCGGCGCGGGGTGCCCGCGGCCTTCGCGGAGTCCCGCGGGTCGATGATCACTTCGGTCGCCGTCATTGCACACGCGCCTTCGGGTTGATCCAGCCGAGCGCCACATCGAGGAGGAAGTTCACGATCACCACGAAGATGACCGTGATGACCGTGATGCCGAGCAGGATGGGGATGTCGCCGTTCTGGGAGGAGCCCGAGGTGAGGGCGCCGATCCCCGGCAGGGAGAAGATCTGCTCCACCACGATCGCGCCGCCGAGCAGGCCGACGAACATCAGGGCGAGCACGGTGAGGGAGGCCGGTGCGGCGTTGCGCACCAGGTGCACGACCACCCGCGGCTGCGACAGCCCGCGGCTGCGCAGGGTGCGCACGTAGTCCTGGCTGTTGGCCGAGATGATCGCGTTGCGCAGCTGTTCGGCGATCATGACGATCGCGCCGAGCGAGAGAGCGATGGCGGGCAGCGTGATCGAGCGCAGCCAGCCCTCCACACTCACCGCCGGCTGCACGTAGCCGACGGCGGGGAACCATTTCAGGTTGACGGCGAACCAGATCACGAGCACGAGGCTGACCCAGAATCCGGGGAGGGCGAAGAGCACCACGGAGGCCGCCTTGACGACCTTGTCGAGCACGCTGCCGGGGCGCAGGCCCGCCGCCACGCCGAAGAGGGCGCCGAACAGGGCGGAGAGCAGGGTCGCGGCCGTGACGACCGACAGCGTGACCGGGAGCTTCAGCGCGATCTGCGCGCCGACCGGCTGGAAGTTGCGCCAGGAGGTGCCGAAGTCGCCGACGACGGCGTGGCCCGCCCAGTCCCAGAACTGCACGATCAGCGGGCGGTCGGTGCCGATCTTGGCCGCGAGAGCCGCCTGCTGGGCCGGGGTGGCGGCGGTGCCGAGGAGGCCGGCCGTGGGGTCGCCGATCGCCAGATGGGCGAGGAAGAAGGTGCCGACGGAGACGGCGACCAAGAGGATCACGCCCGAGACGAGCCTCTTGACCGTGAATCTGATCATGTGCGGAGTTCCTGTCGAAGCCGGTGGTGCGGGTGGGAGGGGCGGGCCGCGCCGCAAGCGCGGCCCGCCCGTGCTGCTAGCCCTTGACGGCGATCTGCCGCAGGGTGGGGAACATCATCCCGACCACCGGGGTGACCTGGATGCCGGAGGTGCTGACGTAGCTGTTGTTCGCCTGGTACCAGACGGAGAACCACGCCTTCTCGGTGACGAGGGTGTTCAGCGCCTCGATCTGCTTCTCCTGGTCGCTCGGGTCGGCGGTGAGCACCTTCTGCACCGCGGCCTCCACGTCGGGGAACTTGTCGACCTGCGGGGTGGGGTTGTACCACTGCGGCAGGTTGATCTGCCGCTGCACGGTCGCGACCGGGTTGGCGTCCATCGAGAGGAAGGCGACGAACATCGGGTAGGTCGGGGCGTTCTTCTGGTAGTCCATGTACTGCATGTCGTCCCAGGTGACCGTGATCCCGAGCTCCTTGAACACCTGGTCGGCGACGGGCTGCCAGACCTGGAACACCTGCGACATCGGCATGTGCAGCTCGAAGCCGTTCGCGTACCCGGCTTCGGCGAGCAGGGACTTCGCCTTGCTGATGCTCGTCTTGTACATGTCGTCGAGCGACGCGAGGTTGCCGGGGAGCCCGACCGGGAAGGCCTGGTTCGAGACCTTGCCCGCACCGCTGCCGACCGACTTCAGGATGTTCGCGCCGTCGAAGGCGTAGTTGAGCGCCTGGCGCACCTTCACGTCCCCGAGCGGCTTGAACTTCTCCCCCGCGCGGTCGGTGAACTGCAGGCCGACCCAGCCGGAGACCTTGGCGGCCACGTTCCAGCTGTTCTCGGTGGCCTGCTTGAGCGCGGTGTCGTCGGCGTAGTTCACGTTGATCTGGCCGGAGAGCATCGCGTTGTCGCGGGCGGTCGCATCCTGGATCGGGAAGATCGCGAGCGGGTCGAACGGGAACTGCTTGGCGTCCCAGTGGTCCTTCACCTTCGTGAAGTGGTACTCGGAGCCCGCGACGCTCGTCGAGGCGAGCGTGTAGGGCCCGGAGCCGACGGGCTCCTTGGCGAGGGTGCCTGCGGCGATCGCCTTCGGGGCCATCATGTAGCTGCGGCCGATCCCCATGAAGTACAGGAGGGTGTCGTCGCGCTGGGTCAGGTCGATCTCGACCGTGGTGGGGTCCACGGCGACGAACTTCTCGACGTTCTCGTAGGCCTCGCCGCTGCGCGCGCCCTGCTTGAGGTAGTCGAGGCTCTTCACCGCGGCGTCGGCGTCGAACTTCTCGCCGTCGGAGAATTTCACGCCGGTCTTCAGCGTGAGGGTGACCTTCTTGTAGTCGTCCGAGACCTTCCATGCTGTGGCGAGGGCCGGAACGGGCTTGCCGTCGCCGTCGGAGGCGATCAGCGGGTCGTAGACGGCCGACAGGTACGGCCCGTCGAAGCCGATGTCGGCCAGGGAGGGATCCCAGCTGGTGACGTCGGCGAAGTTGCCGATGTTGAGCGGTCCGCCGGCGGCGCCGGTGGTCGATTTCGTGTCGCTTCCCCCGGAGCCGCAGGCGCTGAGCGCCAGTGCGGTCGCGGCGGCCAGGGCCACCGCGATCAGTGCCTTCTTCATCTTGTCTTCTCTCGGTTCGCAAGGCGGGTGTGGAACTCGAAACAGCACAGTGGAGACGGTCGTCGACCGGGGTACGGCTGACACTCCGCTGTGTCGTGGCGGTAATTCTACAGTTGTTGACAAGAAAGGCAACTAGCGGAGAAAAACAACGGGAGAAGCCTGACACGGCGCGGCTCGGAACAGGAAATCCACGCATCCCCGTTGCCGGATCGCGCACAGGCGTGGCCAGGGTGTACGGGATGATATACGATCCACACGGGGCCGTACCGGTCCTCCTCCGACGTCGAAGGGAGCCCCCGCGGTGCTCGACACCACGACCATCCAGGCCATCGCCGACGAACTCGCGGGCGCCGAACGCGACCGCACGACCGTCCCGCTGCTCACCGCCCGGCACCCCGGGATGACGGTGGAGGACTCCTACGCCGTCCAGAAGGTGTGGGTCGAGCGCGGGCTGGCCGCCGGCCGCCGACTCGTCGGCCGCAAGATCGGCCTCACCTCCAAGGTGATGCAGCAGGCGACCGGGATCACGGAGCCCGACTACGGAGCGATCTTCGCCGACATGGTCTACGAGACCGGCTCGGTCATCCCGTTCGACCAGTACTCCAACGTGCGCATCGAGGTCGAGCTCGCCTTCGTGCTGGGCGAGCCGCTCGAGGGGCCGCACGTCACCCTGTACGACGTGCTCGACGCGACGACGTACGTCGTGCCCGCCCTGGAGATCCTCTCCTCGCGCATCGAGATGCAGGGCCGCACCATCGTCGACACCATCTCGGACAACGCCGCGATGGGCGGCATGGTCGTCGGCGGCCGGCCCGTACCCGTCGACGCCGTCGACCTGCGCTGGGTCGGCGCGCTGCTCTACCGCAACGAGACCATCGAGGAGTCCGGGGTCGCCGCCGCCGTGCTCGACCACCCCGCGAACGGCGTCGTCTGGCTGGCCAACAAGCTGGCCCAGCACGGCTCGCGACTGGAGGCCGGGGACATCGTGCTCGCCGGCTCCTTCACCCGCCCGATGTGGGTGGAGCGCGGCGACACCGTGCACGCCGACTACGGAACCCTGGGAGCCGTGACATGCCGATTCGTCTGACCACCGCCCCAACCTTCCGCGACCGCCTGGCCTCCGCCGAGCGCGTCCAGTACGGGCAGTGGGTGTGCTCCGGCAGCCCGCTCGTCGCCGAGATCGTCGCCGGCAGCGGCACCGACCTCGTCGTCGTCGACGGCGAGCACTCCCCCATCGGGCTGGAGTCCGCGCTGGCGATCCTCCAGGCCGTCGCCGCGTACCCGGTCACGCCGGTGGTGCGCGCCCCGATCGGCGACCCGGTCATCCTGAAGCAGCTGCTCGACCTGGGTGCGCAGAACATCCTGGTGCCGATGGTCGACAGCGCCGAGCAGGCGGCCGAGATGGTGCGCGCGGTCCGCTACCCGCCGCACGGCGTGCGCGGCGTCGGCAGCGCGCTGGCCCGCTCGTCGCGCTGGAGCCGCATACCGGACTATCTGGCACGCGCGAACGACCTCGTCTCGCTGACGGTGCAGATCGAGACCGCCGAGGCCGTCGCGGTCGCCGCGGACATCGCGGGGGTGGAGGGCGTGGATGCGCTCCTCGTCGGCCCCGCCGACCTCGCGGCGTCGATGGGCCTGCTCGGTCAGCAGAACCATCCGGAGGTCGTCGCCGCCGTGGAGTCGGTCATCGCCGCCGGCCGCGCGGCCGGCACCCCGGTCGGCGTGAACGCGTTCGACCCCGCCACTGCCGACCGCTACGCCGCCGCGGGCGCCGCCTACCTGCTGGTCGGCTCCGACGTGACAATGCTCGCGCGGGCCTCCGAGACCCTCGCCGAACGCTTCGTCCCGGACGCCGGCTCCGACGGCACGGCTCCCGCGAGCTACTGACGTCGGCAACGGAGGAGATCCGCTCGTGGTCGGCTCGCAGCGCAGGCTCGGGAGGAGTTCCTGCGGGAAACGGCCCGCAGTTCCTCCGTTACCCGCGCGTGCGCGTCGCGTCGGCAACGGAGGAGATCGCGGCCCCCACTCCCCCGACCTCCTCCGCACCCCGCGTTCCGGCCTCGGCCGAGCCCGCATCCCCTCCGTTCCCCACAGTCCTTGAAGGACATCCACGGATCGTATACAATCTCGAATACGGTTTGAGTCGCGAAGCTCGCGACATCCACCAGCAGCACCATCCCCGACGACGAGGAGAACACCCCGTGAGCCAGCTCGCCCGCCCCGGCAAGATCATCGCGGTGCACCTGAACTACCGGTCGCGTGCCGCCCAGCGCGGGCGCACCCCGGCCCAGCCCTCCTACTTCTTCAAGCCGTCGTCCTCCGTCGCTGCCACCGGCGGCGAGCTCGAACGGCCCGCGGGCACCGAGCTGCTCGCCTTCGAGGGCGAGATCGCCCTGGTCATCGGCAGCACCGCGCGCCGGGTGTCGCCCGAGGACGGCTGGGCCGCGGTCTCCGGCGTCACCGCCGCGAACGACTTCGGCCTCTACGATCTGCGGGCCGCCGACAAGGGCTCGAACGTCCGCTCGAAGGGCGGCGACGGCTTCACCCCGCTCGGCCCGCACGTCATCGCGGCCGCCGACGTCGATCCCGCCGCCCTGCGCGTGCGCACCTGGCTGAACGGCGAGCTCGTGCAGGAGGGCGCCACCGACGACCTACTCTTCCCGTTCGGCCGCCTGGTCGCCGACCTCTCCCAGTTGATGACCCTGGAACCGGGCGACGTCATCCTCACCGGCACCCCGGCCGGTTCGTCGGTCACGCAGCCGGGCGACACCGTCGAGGTGGAGGTGGATGCGCCGAGCGCTCCGGGCGCCCCGACCAGCGGCCGGCTCGTCACGCGCATCACCGAGGGCCGCGTCCCGTTCGGCGACTTCGGCACGAAGCCGAGCGTCGACGACCATCAGCGCAGCGAGGCGTGGGGCACTCCCCCCGCGGCAGCCGAGCAGGCATTCGTGTTGACCGACGAGCTGCGCGCCGCCCTCGCGAGCGTCGCCACCGCCACCCTCAGCTCGCAGCTGCGCAAGCGCGGCCTGAACAACGTCTCCATCGACGGCCTGGCCTCGACCCGCCCCGACGCCCGGATGGTCGGCACGGCGAAGACGCTCCGCTACATCCCGAACCGCGAAGACCTCTTCGCGAGCCACGGCGGCGGCTACAACGCCCAGAAGCGCGCCTTCGACGCGGTCGGCAGCGGCGAGGTGCTCGTCATCGAGGCCCGCGGCGAGCGCGGCAGCGGCACCGTCGGCGACGTGCTGGCGCTGCGCGCCCAGGTCAACGGGGCCGCGGGCATCGTCACCGACGGCGGCGTGCGCGACCTCGCAGAGGTGGCCGCCCTCGACATCCCGACCTATCACGGCGGTCCGCACCCCGCGGTCCTCGGCCGCAAGCACGTGCCGTGGGAGGCCGACGTCACCATCGCCTGCGGCGGTGCGGCCGTGCAGCCGGGCGATGTGATCGTGGGCGACGCCGACGGCCTGCTGGTGATCCCGCCCGCCCTGGTCGCCGAGGTCGTCGCCGACGCGATCGAGCAGGAGCGCGAGGAGGAGTACGTGGCCGAGCAGGTCGCCGCCGGACACCCGGTCGACGGGCTCTTTCCGATGAACGCGGAGTGGAAGGAACGGTACCGCGCATGGTCGACGCAGCGGTGAGGCCCGCCGCGGCGGCGCCCAGCAAGTCGCAGCTCGCCTACGAGTTCTTGCGTGCGCGCATCGACGACGGCCGCTACGTGTCGGGGTTCCGCCTGGTGCTCGGCCAGATCGCGGGCGAGCTCGACATCAGCGTGGTGCCGGTGCGCGAGGCGATCCGACGGTTGGAGGCCGAGGGCCTGGTGACGTTCGAGAAGAACGTCGGCGCCCAGGTCGCCCTGCTGCAGGACACCGAGTACGCCTTCACGATGCAGACCCTGGCGCTCGTGGAGGGCGCGGCCACGCAGCTCTCCGCTCCCCTGCTCACCGCCGACCACATCGGCCGGGCGCGCGCCGTCAACCAGGAGATGATCGCGAGCCTCGACCGCTTCGTCCCCCACCGGTTCACGCAGCTCAACCAGAGCTTCCACTCCATGCTCTTCGAGGAGTGCCCGAACCCGCACATCCTGGATCTGGTGCACCGGGGCTGGAACCGCCTGACCGTGCTGCGCGACTCGACCTTCGGCTTCGTGCCCGGCCGCGCCCGCGAGTCGGTGGACGAGCACGAGCAGATCCTGGCCCTGATCGAGCGCGGCGCCGACCCGCTCGAGATCGAGCTGGCCGCCCGGCGGCACCGTCTGGCGACGCTGGACGCGTTCCAGGCCTATCAGAGCGAACACAAGCACACCCACTGACCACCCCACCCTGAAGGAGAGCACGCGCATGGCGCAGCACTACGTCCCCGAGAACCTTCCCGGGAAGATCCAGCACTTCATCGACGGGCAGTTCGTCGACAGCGTCTCGGGAAAGACGTTCGACGTGCTGGACCCGGTGTCGAACGAGACCTACGTCACCGCCGCCGCGGGTCAGAAGGAGGACATCGACCTCGCCGTGGCCGCCGCCCGCCGGGCGTTCACCGACGGCCCGTGGCCGCGCATGAAGCCGCGCGAGCGCTCCCGCGTGCTGAACCGCATCGCCGACGCCGTCGAGGCGCAGGATGCCCGGCTCGCCGAACTCGAGACCTTCGACACCGGCCTCCCCATCACCCAGGCCCTCGGCCAGGCGCGGCGCGCGGCCGAGAACTTCCGCTTCTTCGCCGACCTGATCGTGGCCCAGCGCGACGACGCGTACAAGGTGCCCGGCAGCCAGCTCAACTACGTCAACCGCAAGCCGATCGGCGTCGCCGGGCTCATCACCCCGTGGAACACGCCCTTCATGCTGGAGAGCTGGAAGCTCGCCCCGGCGCTCGCGACCGGCAACACCGTCGTGCTGAAGCCGGCCGAGTTCACGCCGCTGTCGGCGAGCCTGTGGGCCGAGATCTTCCGCGACGCGGGCCTGCCCGACGGCGTGTTCAACCTGGTCAACGGCCTCGGCGAGGAGGCGGGCGACGCCCTGGTCAAGCACCCGGACGTGCCGCTCATCTCGTTCACCGGCGAGAGCCGTACCGGCCAGCTGATCTTCGGCAACGCGGCGCCGTTCCTCAAAGGCCTCTCGATGGAGCTGGGCGGCAAGTCCCCGGCGGTCGTGTTCGCCGACGCCGACCTGGACGCCGCCATCGACTCCACCCTCTTCGGCGTCTTCTCGCTCAACGGCGAGCGCTGCACGGCCGGATCCCGCATCCTCGTCGAGCGCGCCGTGTACGACGAGTTCTGCGAGCGCTACGCCGCCCGCGCGAAGAACATCGTCGTCGGCGACCCGCACGATCCGAAGACCGAGGTCGGTGCGCTCGTGCACCCCGAGCACTACGACAAGGTCATGAGCTATGTCGAGATCGGCAAGCAGGAGGGCCGGCTGCTCGCCGGCGGCGGACGCCCCGAGGGCCTCGACCACGGCAACTACGTCGCCCCGACCGTGTTCGCCGATGTGAAGCCCGACGCCCGCATCTTCCAGGAGGAGATCTTCGGCCCCGTCGTCGCGATCACCCCGTTCGACTCCGACGAGGAGGCGCTGGAGCTCGCCAACGGCGTCCGCTACGGCCTCGCCGCGTACATCTGGACCAACGACCTGGAGCGCGCGCACACGTTCTCCCAGAACGTGGAGGCCGGGATGGTGTGGCTCAACTCCCACAACGTCCGCGACCTGCGCACCCCGTTCGGCGGCGTGAAGGCGTCGGGTCTCGGCCACGAGGGCGGCTACCGCTCCATCGACTTCTACACCGACCAGCAGGCCGTGCACATCACGCTCGGCGCGGTCCACACCCCGCACTTCGGCGCGAACTGACGCCGCACGCCGCATCCACTCGACTCGACGAAGAGAAAGAAACACCATGAGCAGCCCCATCCCCGCTCCCGCGAACCGCATCCCCACCCCGAAGGCCGCCCCGCCGGACATCCTGCGCTGCGCCTACATGGAGCTCGTCGTCACCGACCTGCAGGCCAGCCGCGACTTCTACGTCGACGTGCTCGACCTGGTCGTGACCGAGGAGGACGAGAACGCGGTCTACCTGCGCAGCTTCGAGGAGTTCATCCACCACAACCTCGTGCTGCGCAAGGGACCGGTCGCCGCCGTCGCCGCGTTCTCGTACCGCGTGCGCTCCCCAGAAGACCTGGATCGCGCCGTCGCCTTCTACTCCGAGCTCGGCTGCCGCATCGAGCGCCGGTCCGAGGGCTTCACGAAGGGCATCGGAGACAGTGTGCGCGTGGAGGACCCGCTCGGCTTCCCGTACGAGTTCTTCTACGACGTGCAGCACGTCGAGCGGCTCGCCTGGCGCTACGACCTCTACACGCCCGGCGCGCTCGTCCGCCTCGACCACTTCAACCAGGTCACGCCGGACGTCCCCCGTGCCGTCGCGTACATGGAGGACCTCGGCTTCCGCGTGACGGAGGACATCCAGGACGAGGAGGGCACGACCTACGCCGCCTGGATGCGCCGCAAGCCCACCGTGCACGACACCGCAATGACCGGCGGGGACGGCCCGCGCATGCACCACGTCGCGTTCGCCACGCACGAGAAGCACAACATCATCGCCATCTGCGACAAGCTCGGCGCGCTGCGCCTCTCGGACCGCATCGAGCGCGGCCCCGGCCGACACGGCGTCTCCAACGCGTTCTACCTCTACCTGCGCGACCCCGACGGCCACCGCGTCGAGATCTACACGCAGGACTACTACACCGGCGACCCGGACAACCCGGTCGTCACGTGGGACGTCCACGACAACCAGCGCCGCGACTGGTGGGGCAACCCGGTCGTGCCGTCCTGGTACACGGAGGCCTCCCTGGTGCTCGACCTCGACGGCAACCCCCAGCCGCTCGTCGCCCGCACCGACGACTCCGAGATGGAGGTCACCATCGGCGCCGACGGCTTCTCGTACACTCGTGCGGGCGACGAGGAGAAGGGCTTCAAGCTGGGCGCGCAGGTCTAGCCTGCGCCGTCCTCTTCGCCGCCGCCTCCCCGCAACTCCGGAGATCCTGCCCCGCCCGGAAAGGATCTCCGGAGTTGCGCCGTTTCACCGGCGTGTCGGATCGGATCGCCGTCGTTCACCCGCAGGAGCTCTGCCCCATCAGGGAGTAGCCGCTCGTGGCGACACGGGCGAACAACTCCGTGGCGATGCGACCGAGGGCCTCCTGGGCCCGCTGACCCGCCTCGGATTCGCCGGCCCCCGTCAGGCCGGGTGTGAACGGCGGCAGTGCCGATGGCGCTGCGATCACGGTCAGCCAGTCCGTCGTGCTCAGCGTCTCCCGGGCCCGGAGGACCCGCTCGTCGCCCGCGGAGGCCCCGCCGTCCGGTGCCACCGCCAGTTCCAGCAGGCACGTGGTGACCGTCCCGTCGCTGAGCGTGAACGTCTGCGTCAGCCGGAGGTCCGGCTCTCCGAACCCGGTGGGCGGCTCCGACCCGCCGTCGAGCGGCGCCCCGTCGCCTTCCACCTGCTCCGGAGGCTCGGGCGGCGGAGACGGCATGAAGGGCAGCGGCGCGCCGGGCTGGCGGAACCCGGGAGGTCCCCACGGCGACCAGACCTGGGGACGCTCCCGCGCGGGCGCGCACCCCGTGAGCGCCGCCGCGATCATCCCCGCGACGAGACCCGCTCCGATCAGCGCACGCACCCGTCTTCCCGCCGTCATCGTCCCCCGACCTCGCATCCCCCGCACGGCCTACCCGAACTCGACCTCGTCCGCGCGCTCCACCGCGAACTGCTGGTCGGGGTAGCGCAGGCCGGAGAAGTAGCGGTTGGTGTGAGCGACGATCTGCTGCCCGGTGATCTCCACGTCGTCCCACTCGGCGTCGGTGGTGGTGTGGCCGTCTTCGACGAGGGTCACGTCGTACCCGCGCACCGCGGCGCTCTGCGTGGTGGTGCGGATGCAGTAGTCGCTCTGCGCGCCGGTGACGACCAGCCGCGCGGCGTCGAGGCCTTCGAGCACGTCGTCGAGATCGGTGTCGGCGAAGGCGTCCCGGTAGCGCTTGTGCACGACGGGCTCGCCGTCGCGCGGCTCCAAGCCGTCGGCGAAGGCCCACTCGTCGCTGCCGGCGGGCAGGTCGTCCGCCTCGTGCTGCACCCACACGACCGGGGTGCCTGCGGAGCGCGCGCGGTCGACGAGACCGGACGCGCGGGAGACGACGCCGTCGGCGTCCCAGCAGCCGGGCAGCACTCCCTTCTGCAGGTCGATCACGAGCAGGACGGACGGGATGGATGCGCTCACCCGACCATCCTGCCAGTCGCGCCCGGCCGCATCGGGCTTCACCCGGCCTACTTGTTGAACGAGGTGATCGTGTTGAGGGCCAGCACGATGATGAGCCCGTTGAAGAAGAAGCTGAGCACCGAGTGCCAGAGCACGGTCCAGCGCAGGCGCGTGGTCAGCACCTCCACATCGGAGGCGGCGAAGGAGGTCCCGAGCGTGTACGCGAAGTACACGAACTCGACGAACCGCGGATGCTCGGTCGCCGGGAAGCGCAGGATCGGGACGTCGCTGGAGTAGTACCGCTGGTAGTAGATCTGCGAGAAGCCCCAGTGCAGGAACCCCCAGGCGAGCAGCATCGACCACACGCCGACGATGTCGGTGATGGAGCCGACCTCGGGGTCGTTGTGCAGGCCGAGCACCTGGATCGCGGCGGTGAAGCCGATCAGGCTGGCCAGGATGGTCGCGGTCATCGACACGAGACGGGCCACGCGGCCGACCTCGAACCGGGTGGGACGATCGCCGTCGACCGCTGGGCGCCGTGCGGCGCGGCCGAGCACGATCAGCACCACGATCTCGTACAGGGTGCCGATGGTGCACCAGAGCGCGAGCAGCAGCAGCGTGGAGTCGTCGTCCTCCGCGAGCAGCACGAGCCAGACGCCCACGACGATCATCGCGAGCTGGACGAGCAGGCTCAGGACGAACCCGATCACGATGGGCGCACGTCGCGCGCCGACGGGAGCCGACATACCTGGATGCTAGTGCCCGCCCGGCGTCGATCCCGGCAAGGATGGGACCATGCCTCCCGCCGACCCCGCCCCCGACCGCGCCTCCGCCGGCGTCCCGACCACGGCCGCCTCCGCGTTGGCCGTCGTGGCCGCCGTGATCGCCGACGACGCCCTCGCCGACGACGCCCTGCTGCTCGCCTGCCGTCGCGCCCCCGGCAGGGACGCCGCGGGGCGCTGGGAGTTCCCCGGCGGCAAGGTGGAGGCCGGGGAGGCTCCGCAGGCCGCCCTGGAGCGGGAGATCCGGGAGGAGCTGGGCGTGCCCATCCACGTCGGTGCGCTCCTCGACCGCACCACGACCATCGTGGGGTCCCGCGCGATCGACCTCGCCTGCTACGCCGCCACGCTCGCCGGTGCCGTACCCGAGCGCAGCACCGACCACGACCTCCTGCGCTGGGTCTCCCGCGAGGAGCTCGGTGCCCTGGACTGGGCCGACGCCGATCGCCCGGTCGTGCGCCTGCTGCAGGAGGAGCGGACCGCATGAGGGCCCTGCTGTACGACGCGTTCTCCGAACCGATCGCGGTGGCCGACGTCCCCGATCCCGTCGCCCCCGACGGCGGCGCGATCATCCGCGTCGCGGCCTCGGGCCTCTGCCGCAGCGACTGGCACGCGTGGGCGGGGCACGACGACGGCGTGCACCTGCCGCACGTCCCCGGGCACGAGTTCGCCGGCGTCGTGGAGTCGATCGGCGCGGGCGTCGAGCGGTGGCGCCCCGGGGACCGCGTGACCGCACCGTTCGTCAACGGTTGCGGGCGGTGCGAGTGGTGCCGCAGCGGCCAGGCGCAGGTCTGCCCCGACCAGACGCAGCCGGGCTTCACCCACGGGGGCTCGCATGCGGAGCGGGTGGCGGTGCGCGCCGCGGACCTCAACCTCGTCGCGGTCCCGGACGGCATCGACGACGCGGCGGCGGCGAGCCTCGGCTGCCGCTTCGCGACCGCGTACCGCGCGGTCACCGCTCGCGCGGACATCCGGCCGGGCGAGTGGATCGCCGTCTACGGCGCAGGCGGCGTCGGGCTCAGCGCCGTGATGATCGCGGCCGCTCTGGGCGCGCGACCCATCGCCGTCGACCGCGCTCCCGCTGCGCTCGAGCTGGCGCGGGCGTTCGGCGCCGAGCACACGCTCGAGGCCGGGGACGCGACTCCCGCTGCCATCGCCGACCTGACGGGAGGCGGCGCACACGTCTCGATCGACGCCGTCGGCTCGCCCACGACGGCCGGGGCGGCCCTCCACTCCCTGCGCCGGCGCGGGCGGCACGTGCAGATCGGTCTGCTGCCCGGCGGCGGCCCGGTGCTCCCGCTCGACCGGGTGATCGGCTGGGAGCTCGACGTGCTCGGCAGCCACGGGATGGCCGCGGCCGACTACACCGGGATGCTCGACCTCGTCGCCTCCGGGGCGGTGTCGCCGCAGGCGCTCGTCGGGTCCCGTGTCGGCTTCGCGGAGGCGGCCCGACTGCTGCCGGCGGCGGAGACGGCGCCCCCGGTCGGCATCGCCGTGCTCGACCCGACCCTGTCGTGAACGGAGGGCCTTCGGAGCGACACGCCGCGGCCGGACCGGCGACGGAGGATGCGGCACGCCGATCTGGCCGGATCTCCTCCGCTCGCGGCGGCATCTGAGCGGCGTCGCCTGCCCGCGATCGGACAGGATGGGGAGATGCCGCTCTCCGACCTCCCCCGCGCCGCCGACCTCCCCCGCGCCTCCGACCTCCCTTCGGCACCCGACACCCCGGCGGCACGCGCCGCCCGCGACCTCGCCACCGAATACCACTCCCCATCGCTGCTCAACCACGTGATCCGGTCGTGGCTGTGGGCGGAGGCCTTCGCGCAGCGGGACGGACTCGACGGCGTCGACCACGAGCTCCTGTACGTCTCGGCGCTCCTGCACGACATCGGGATCGTCCCCGAATTCGACAACGTCTCCCTCTCGTACGAAGACGCCGGCGGCCACGTCGCCGTCGCGCTCACGGCCGGGGCGGGCTGGGACGCCGCCCGGCGCACCCGCGCGCACGAGGTCGTCGTGCGGCACAACTGGCCCGCGGTCGACCCCGCGTTCGACCTCGAAGGCCACCTGCTCGAGACGGCCACCGCGCTCGACATCTCGGGTGCGCGCGCCGACGACCTCCCGCTGGAGCTGCGCCGGGAGGTGCTCGCGTCGTACCCGCGCCTCGACCTCGCCGCCGAGTTCGGCGCAGGCGTCGCCGACCAGGCCGAGCGCAAGCCGGACACCCAGGCCCACCGCCTCGTGCTGGGCGGCGTGCGCGAGAAGCTGGCCGCGAACCCGCTGGAGTCGATCGGCTGACCTATCCTCGAGGGGTGACCATCCTGCTCGACCCCGCCGGCTGGCGCGCCCGCGAAGCGGCCCACGCCGCGCGCGCCGACGCGCTCACGGCCGGGCGCCGCGAACGGGCGGGCCGGGGCGAGAAGCATCCGGTCGAGGACTTCCTCTTCACGTACTACTCGTACTCGCCGCGCGTGCTGCGCCGCTGGCATCCCGGGCCGCGGGTCGAGCTGGCCGAGGCGGCGGGCGACGCCCGTGCGTCCTGGCGGTGGTACGCGCCCGGCGCGACCCCCGGCGCCCTCGTGGTGGACCATGCGGCATTCGAGGCGGAGAAGACGTCGCTGCTGCGCGGCATCGAGCGCATCCTCCGCTCGACCGCCGCCCGCCCCGGCCAGTTCGGCTGCTTCGGGCTGCACGAGTGGGCGATGGTCTACCGGCAGGACGAGACCCGCCACGCCGTCCCGCTGCGCCTCGGCGGCGCGGCCACCGACGAGGTGGTGGAGGCGCACGACCTGCGCTGCACGCACATCGACGCCTTCCGCTTCTTCACCCCCGACGCCGTGCCCCGCAACCGCTTCGCGCCGACGCGCGAGACCCAGCCCGAGCTCGAGCAGCCGGGCTGCCTGCACGCCGGGATGGACGTCTACAAGTGGGCGATGAAGCTCGGCCCGCTCGTGCCCGGCGAGCTGCTGCTCGACGCGTTCGAACTGGCTCGCGACATCCGCTGGCTCGACATGCAGGCGTCGCCCTACGACATGCGCCCGTGGGGCGCCGAGCCCGTCGCCATCGAGACCCCCGAGGGCAAGGCCGAGTACGTGCGCCGCCAACGGGAGTTCGCCGAACGCGCGAACGCGCTGCGCGGTGCCGTGCTCGGCGCCTGGCTCGGCGAGGGGGCCGCCGCCGCGGCCTAGCCGGTGCCGCCGGTCCCGGTGCCGCCGTTCCCGTTGCCGGTCCCGTTCCCGTTCCCGTTCCCGTTCCCGTTCCCGGTCCCGGGGCTCTCCGTCGGCGCGCTGGTCGAGCCTCCACCGGGTGACGGCGTGTTCGAGGCCTGACCGCTGCTGAGCTGGATGGTGATGCTCGCGCCTCCCTCGACCGACGAGCCGGCCGGCGGGTCCGTGCCGGCCGCCGTGCCCGCGGCCTGGCTGCTCGCGACCGGGTTCTGATCGACCGTGACGTCGAGCCCGAGCGCTTCGAGCAGCTTCTGCGCCTGATCGGGCGTCTTGCCCGCGACATCCGGGATCGTGACCTTGCTGCCGTAGAGCGAGGAGTCCTGGGGCTGCGGGAAGTCGTCTCCGCCGTAGACCTGGTCGAGCGCCTTCTGGATCGGCTTGACGATGGAGAACTTCACGTTGCCGCCGCCGACCCCGTTGAAGCTGAGGCTGCGCAACGGTGTCTGGCCCGAGACGTTGCCGACCCACGTCGCCTGCGCGACCTTCGTGGTGGAGGTGATCAGCCAGTTCTGCAGCGAGTCGTCCGTCGTGCCCGTCTTGCCCATGACCGGGGTGCCGTCCCAGGGGTTGGCGCTCGTCGCCGTGCCGTCGGTCATGACGCCCTGCAACGCGTACGTCACGCCCGCGGCGACGTTCTTGTCGAGCCCCTGCGTGCAGGTGCTCGCGCTCACCTTGTGCGCGCTGCCGTCCGCGTTCAGCACCTTGTCGATCGCGATCGGGGTGCAGACCGTCCCGCCGTTCGCGATGCCCGCGTACGCGGTCGCCATCGTGAGCGGCGCCACCTCGTTGGTGCCGAGGATCATCGACGGGTACGAGTTGAGGGTGCCGCCGGTCGCGGCTGTGTGGATGCCGAGCGACTTCGCCGCGTTGAGGATCGAGCAGAGGTCGACCTTCGTCGCCATCATCGCGAAGGCGGTGTTGACCGACTCCGCCGTGGCCGACATGACCGACAGCCGGCTCGCCGACCCCTCGTCGTTGGCGACCTGCCAGGAGGGGCCGGAGATGTCTCCGCAGGTGCTGGTGAAGTCGGACATCGGGAACGTGTGCTGCGACGCGTTGATGCTCTCGTAGAGACTGTGCCCCGCCTCCAGCCACGCCGCCAGGTCGAACGCCTTGAAGGTCGACCCGGTCTGGAAGCCGGAGGAGCCCCCGTACGCCTCGTCGGTGTTGTAGTTCACGGCGGTCGTACCGTCCACCGGTTGGTCGGTGTTGTTGAAGGCGCGGTTCTGCACCATGGTCACGATGCGTCCCGTGCCCAGCTCGACGGAGACGTTCGACGCCCCCAGATCGATGCCGTCCTTGGTCGCGGGGATGTAGTTGCTCAGCGACTGCTGCGCGACGGCCTGCAGGTCGAGGTTCAGCGTCGTGTAGATCTTGAGGCCGCCGCGGTTCAGCGTCGCCCAGCGGTCGTCGCTGGTCTTGCCGTACGCCGGGTCGTTGAGCACGACGTCACGCACGTAGTCGCAGAAGAACGCGGCGTTGTACTGCTGCGCCGCCGCGCATCCCGAGGTCGTCGGCGTGACGACCGGCTGCACGGGGGTCTTCTTGGCCGCGTCGCGGTCGGCCGCGGTGATCTTGTGGTTCACGTACATGCGGTCGAGCACGTAGTCGCGGCGGGCCTTGGTCAGCGCGTAGCCGTTCGCCGCCCCGTTGGTCTTGCTGTCGGGCTGGTCGATGCGGAGGTTGGACGGGTTGTTCACGATCGCGACCAGGGTCGCGGCCTGGGCGAGCGTGAGGGCGTTCGCGTCGACGTTGAAGTAGTAGTGCGCCGCGGCCTGGATGCCGTACACCTGGCCGCCGAAGCCGACGACGTTCAGGTACCCCATCAGGATGTCCTTCTTGCTGTACTTCTTCTCCAGCCCGACCGCGTAGCGCATCTCCTGCACCTTGCGCTGGAGAGTCTGGCCGGCCGCGTCGTCGTAGCAGGCCTGCACCTTCTTCGCGTCGGTGAGCGCCTCGCACTTCTCGACCTCGACGTTCTTCACGTACTGCTGCGTGATCGACGATCCGCCCTGCACGTCGCCGCCGACGACCGTCGCGAGCGCTCCGCGCACCGTGCCGAGCACATCCACCGCACCCTCGGAGTAGAAGCGGGGATCCTCCGCGGCGACCACGGCGTCCTTCACGTTCTGCGACACCGCGTCCCAGGCGACGTCCTGGCGGTTCTGGGCGTAGAACGTCGCGATCGGCACATCCTGACCGCCCTGCTTCGCGTACACGGTCGAGTTCTGCGCGAACTGCTGGATCTGCAGGTTCGCGGGCAGCGCGTTGAAGTCCGAGATGCCCGCGGCCGCGGCGACACCGGTTCCCAGGAAACCCGGAAGAACGAAAAGCGAGCTGAGCACCGCGGCGACCAGCGTCAGACCCGCGAACTGCCAGATCGCGCGGCCGCGGGTGCGCGGCAGGCGCGGCTCCAGTCGCTGGACCGGCGCCAGGATGCGGTCGATCAGCGGCGGACGGTTCGAATCGTGAGTAGACACCCGTCCACGCTTCCAACCCGGCCTGTGGAATCGGTCGGTGCGAGGTGAAGGGAGGTTCGGAGACGTACAGGAAACGGCCTCCCTCCACCCCGCCGGCGCTCAGTCGAAGACGACCGTCACCTTGTCCGCCGCGCCCGGTGTCGCCGCGAGGGCGAGGGCGTCGAGGGCCTTCTCGAACGGGAGCCGGTCGCTGATGATCAGCGCGTACTTCTGCCAGTTCTCGATGATGTCGTCCGTGACGTCGAAGATCTCGGTCGGGTAGCCCATCGACCACACGATGGTGAGCTCGCTCGGGAGGATGCCGCCGAAGTCGAGCTCGACCGGTCGCTTGTGCACGGCGACGATGCCGAGGGTCGCGCCGTGCTTCGCGAAGCCGGCGACCGCCTGCGGAATGGAGCCGACCCCGGCGGCATCGAGGTAGATGTCGGTGCCGGGGCGCGCGCCGCGCAGCATCGGGGTGGCGGCGTCGCCGTGCAGCTCGACGAGCCGCGCAGCGAGATCCTCCTCGACGGAGTTGATCACCGCGTCCGCGCCGATCTCGAGCGCTTTCTGCAGGCGCGCGGGCAGGATGTCGACGACCACGATGTGCGAGACCCCGCGCCGGCGATAGCCGAGCAGGGCGCCGAGGCCGATGGGCCCGGCGCCGAAGATGACGACCCTGTCGCCGTCCTGCGGGTCGGTGCGGTTGACGGCGTGGGAGGCGACGGCCATCGGCTCGTTGAGGGCGGCGACCTCCCAGGGGATGTCCTTCGGGATGACGCGCAGCTGGCGGCCGACCTCGGCATCCCTGACCACCACGAACTCGGACAGCGCACCCTGCGCGCCTCCCGAGCCGAGGAGCCCGTCGGTGAACGCCATGGTGTCGATCACGACGTGGTCGCCGACGCCGATGCCCTCGACCTGCTCACCGACCTCCACGACCTCGGCCGCGGGCTCGTGGCCAAGCGGGGTCGCCCCTTCGCGGGGCGGGATGCCGCCGAAGTGCGAGTACATCGCGTCGGAACCGCAGATCCCGCAGGCCTTGATCGCGAGCAGGACGTCGGCGGGTCCGGCGGTCGGCTTCTCGATCTCGACCCACTCGTTGGTGTCGACTCCGGTGACGCGGATGGATTTCATGCGTGGCTCCTTCGCTCTGTTCTGGTCACCGTAGTTACTAAATCGAATTAGTGCACGTTAGGATCGGCGGCGTGAGCGTCACGATCAAGGAGGTCGCGCGGGCGAGCGGCGTCTCCCCCGCGACGGTGAGCTTCGTGCTCAACCGCACGCCCGGCCAGGTGATCACGCCGGCCACCCAGGAGCGGGTACGCGAGGCCGCGCGCGCCCTCGGCTACGTGCCGCACGGGGTGGCGCGGGCGCTGCGGGAGGGCACCTCGCGCGTGGTGCTGCTGGATGTCGGCGCGCGGCGCGGCGGCCCGATCCTGGAGGGCTTCATCCTCGGGATGAGCACGGAGCTCGCCGCCCACGACCACAGCCTGCTCGTGCAGCACGGCACGCACGACCGGGCCCTCCCCTCCGCCATCGCGGCCATCTCGCCGCGCGCGGTCGTCGACATCTCCGGACCCTTCCGCCACGTGAACCCGGAGGCCCCCGAGGGCGGCTGGGTCTACGGGCTGGCGTCGCACGCGCTCACCCAGCTCGCCCACCTGCGCGACCGGGGGCACACCGCGGTGGCGTTCGGCGCGCCGGTGGCGCATCCCGGACTCCCGCATGACCGGCTCCCGCACGACCGGCTCCCGCACCTTGCGCAGGCGGCCGAGCGCCTCGGCCTCGCCGCGGCCGGCGTGATCTCGGCGGGCACCGACCGCGACTCGGCGGGCACCGACCGCGACTCGACGGGCCGGGCGGTCGCCGACCTCCTGCAGCAGCATCCCGAGGTCACGGCCATTGCCGCGGTGGACGACGAGACCGCCCTCGCCCTCCTGTCAGCGCTGCCGCGGGCCGGGTTGTCCGCTCCCCGCGACCTCGCCGTGATCGGCTTCGGCGACAGCGAGTACGGGGCGCTGTGGACGCCGGCGCTGACCACGGTCCACGTGGAGGCGGAGCGACTCGGGGCGCACGCGGCCCGGGTCGCGATCGGCCTGGAACCGCTCGCCGAGCCGACGACGGGTTCCCGGGTCGTCGTGCGTGAGTCGGCATGACCATCCGGATGACGCAACACGCCGCGCCCGCAGATGCGGACGCGGCGTGTTGTGACTACTCGTTTGCTGCCTGTCAGGCGGCCGCGGCGAAGACGGCCCGCGCGCTCACACGCAGCTCGCCGTCGACGGCGTCCACCAGCACCGTGCCGCCCTCGGAGACCTCGCCGGTCACCATCAGGTCGGCGACGCGGTCGTCCACCTCGCGCTGGATGACGCGGCGCAGCGGGCGGGCGCCGTACTCGGGCTCGTAGCCCGCGTCGGCGATCCACGCGACGGCCGCATCCGTGGCCTCGAACGCGATACCGCGGGACGCCAGGCGTGCGGCCGTGGCGGTCAGCAGCAGCCGGACGATGCCCGTCAGCTGCTCGGTGTCGAGCTTGCGGAACAGCACGATCTCGTCGATGCGGTTGAGGAACTCCGGCCGCATCGCCTCGCGCAGCTTGCCCATCACCCGGTCGCGCAGGTCCTTCTCGGACGAGAAGCCGTCCGCACCGGGCGCGATGAAGCCGAGGGCACCGCTGCGGGAGGCGAGGAACTCGGACCCGAGGTTGGAGGTCATGATGACGACCGTGTTGCGGAAGTCGACCGTGCGGCCCTGCCCGTCGGTCAGGCGCCCGTCGTCCAGCACCTGCAGCAGCAGGTTGAAGACGTCGGGGTGGGCCTTCTCGATCTCGTCGAACAGCACGACCGAGTACGGGTTGCGCCGCACGCGCTCGGTGAGCTGGCCGGCCTCGTCGTAGCCGACGTACCCGGGAGGGGCGCCGACCAGGCGGGCGACCGTGTGGCGCTCGCCGAACTCGCTCATGTCGAACCGGAGCATGGCCTTCTCGTCCCCGAAGAGCGAACCGGCGAGGGACTTCGCCAGCTCGGTCTTGCCGACCCCGGTCGGGCCGAGGAACAGGAAGCTGCCGACCGGCCGGCGCTCGTCGCCGAGCCCGGTGCGGTTGCGGCGCACGGCCTTGGCGACCGCGGTGACCGCGTCGTCCTGGCCGATGACGCGCTCGTGCAGCTCCGACTCCAGCCGTGCCAGCCGCTCGCGGTCGGCCTCGCCGATGCGCGACACCGGGATGCCCGTGGAGCGGGAGACGATGGCCGCGATCTCGGGCTCGCCCACGACCGCCTCGGGGCGCGGGGCGCTGCCGAGCGCGTCGAGGGCGTGCTGCACCGACTCGATCTCGTCGCGCAGCCGCGACGCCTCCTCGTAGTGCTCGCCGGCCACGGCGGAGTTCTTCTCGGACTCCAGGGTCGCCAGCTTCTGCATCAGCTCGGACGAATCGACCCGCTTGCCCAGCGACAGGCGCAGGCGTGCGCCGGCCTGGTCGATGAGGTCGATGGCCTTGTCCGGCAGGAAGCGGTCGGAGACGTAGCGGTCCGACAGCTCGACGGCGGCGCGGAGCGCGTCGTCGGTGTAGCGGACGCCGTGGTGCTCCTCGTACGCGTCGCGCAGTCCCTGCAGGATCAGCACGGCGTCCTCGATGCCGGGCTCGCCGACGGTCACCGGCTGGAAGCGGCGCTCGAGGGCCGGGTCCTTCTCGATGCGGCGGTACTCCTTCAGCGTGGTCGCGCCGACCAGGTGCAGGTCGCCGCGCGCCAGACGGGGCTTCAGGATGTTGCCCGCGTCCATGCCGCCCGACTCGCCGGAGCCTCCGGCACCGACGACGGTGTGCAGCTCGTCGATGAAGACGATCAGCTCGTCCGTCCCGGCGCTGATCTCGTCCATGAGCGCGGTGAGGCGCTCTTCGAAGTCGCCGCGGTAGCGCGTGCCGGCCACCATCGCGGCCAGGTCGAGCGCGACGACCTTCTTGTCCTGCAGCTGCTCCGGGACGTCGCCGGCGACGATCGCTCGGGCCAGGCCCTCGACGATCGCTGTCTTGCCGACGCCGGCCTCGCCGACCAGCACCGGGTTGTTCTTGGTGCGGCGGGAGAGGATCTCGACGGTCTGCTCGATCTCGTCGAGACGGCCGACGACAGGGTCGAGCCGGCCTTCGCGGGCGAGCTCGGTGAGGTCGGTGCCGAAGCGGTCGAGCATCGGGGTCTCCGACTCGTCCTCGGCTTCGTCCGGCTCGCCCAGGCTTCCCGCGCCGACCGTGGTGGTCTGGCGCATGGCGTTGGTGAGCGCGTCCGCGGTCACGCCGGCGGCCTGCAGGACCTGCCCCGCGGGGGCGTCCTGACCGATGACGAGTGCGAAGAAGAGGTGCTCGGGGTCGATGTAGGTCGACCCGGAGGCGCGCGCCACCTGATAGGCGTGGAAGAGCGCGCGCTGGGCCGACGGGGTGATGGAGGCGGCGTCCGCGTCCACCACGTCGCCCGAGGCGGGCAGGCGCTGCTCGGCCGCGAGCACGACGCGCGCCGGGTCGACCCCGATGCCGCGCATCGCCTCGCGTGCGGGCTCCTCGCCCGCCATGACGCGCAGGATGTGCAGGGCGTCCAGCTCGCGGTGGCCGTGCTCGAGGGCGAACCGGCCGGCCTCGGCGAGGATCTCCTGCGTGCGCCGGCTCAAGAACCGGCTGATGTCGATCGAGCGCGCGCCGCGCGCACGCTCGCCCGCGAGGTAGCGGGCCAGGAACTCGTCGAACGAGCCGGCTCCGCCGCTCTCGGGAGTGAAGTTCTCGGGCACGTGATCTCCAGTTTCTAAAGTTGAGTGATGTGCACTCAAGTTCAACGAAACAGGGGGAAGGATATTCCGGGACGGCCTCCTCGATCCTGTCCGCTTGCAGAGAACGCGCGGAAGGCGTTGCATCGGAGCATGACTGGACGCATCCCCGCCCCCTCCCGCCTCACCGATACCACCCGATCCGCCGACTCCATCCACCGCGCATGAGCGGCGCCCGCACGGCCGTCCGCATCCTCCTGGGCGCCGGGCTCGTCTTCGCCGGGGTGAGCCACCTCACCTTCGCCCGCAAGGACTTCCGTGCCCAGGTCCCCGATTTCGTCCCGCTCGACGAGGACACGACGGTCCTCGCCTCGGGTGTGGTGGAGATCGCACTCGGCACCGCGCTGGCCGTGACACCGAGGCGGAAGGGACTCGCGAGCCGGAGCACCGTCGGCTGGATCGCCGCCGCGTTCTTCGCGGCCGTGTTCCCCGGCAACGTGTCGCAGTGGCAGCACCACCGCAGCGCGTTCGGGCTCGACACCGACCGCAAGCGGCTGATCCGCTTGTGGTTCCAGCCCCTGCTCATCGCCGCCGCGCTCTACGGGACGAACGACCGCGCGAAGTAGACCGCCGGCACTCAGCGCGCGTCGACGCGCAACCAGCGCAGGGCGGCATCCACGGCATCGGCCGGGTCGCCCGTGTCGCTCGCGGCCCAGTCGATGAGCGCCGAGCGGCTCGCAGCCTCGTACGCGGCGGCGACGGCGTGCGCGACGGCCCGGGGGGCCTCCGGGAGCCGGGCGGCGATGTAGTCGGCGAGGTCGGCCGTCCACGGGAGGTTGCTGCGCTGCCCGAAGGCGGCGAGCTCGGGCTCGGTGGAGACCAGGGTCGCCCACTGCGAGCCGAGACGGCGCACGGAATCGTGCGACACCGAGCCGACGACGGCGTGGCGCAGCACATCGGCGAGGGGTTCCCCGGGCGCGGCCGCGGCGAGCGCGGACGCGAGGCGTTCGCGCGCCGCGTCGACCCCGGTCCAGGCGATGGCGGCGCGGGTCTGGAAGTGCCGGAGCAGGGTGCGCTCGCTCACACCGGTCGCGTCCGCCAGGTCCCGCCAGGTCGTCTGCTCGTATCCCCGCTCGCTCCAGAGCAGGATCGCCGCCTCGGCGACGGCGTCGTGATCCACCACGGACGGGCGGCCCCGGCCACGGGTGGTCGCGGTGCGGTCGGCGGAATCGGTCACGGCGGCGAGACTAGCACTGCCTCCACTTTTTTGGCGTAGTCTGTCAATAATGTTCACCCGTAGAAAGGACATCTCATGACACGCACCTACGTCGTCACCGGATCGGCGTCGGGCATCGGCGCCACGACGGCCGGCATCCTCCGCGAACACGGCGAGACGGTCATCGGAGTCGACCTGCGCGGCGCCGAGGTCGAGGCCGATCTCTCCACCCGCACGGGCCGCGCCGAGGCCGCGAAGGCCGTGATCGCCCTCGCGGGCGGACGCGTCGACGCGGTCATCGCGTGCGCCGGCATCTCCGCCCCGATCGCGAAGACCATCTCGGTCAACTACTTCGGCGTCACCGAGCTGCTGGAGGCGCTGCTCCCGGCGCTCCGCGCCTCCGACGCCCCGCGCGCCGCGGTCGTCTCGTCGATGGCGTCGCTGCAGCAGAACTCGGCCGAGATGGTGGAGGCCGCCCTCGCCGGCGACGAGGCGCGCGCCCTCGAGATCGCGCAGGGCTACGTCACCGACGACCCGATGACCGGCTACATCGTCTACCCGTCGTCCAAGCGCGCGCTCGCCCGCTGGGTGCGCCGCGAGTCCGTCTCGGAGGCCTGGGCCGGCTCCGGCATCCCGCTCAACGCGGTCGCTCCCGGCACCGTCGTCACCCCGATGACGGCCGACCTGCTCGCCACCCCCGAGGGTGCCGCCATGGTCGACGCGTCCGTTCCGATGCCGCTGAACTACCACCAGCCTCCGGAGTCGATCGCGAACCTCCTGATCTGGCTGACGAGCGTGGAGAACACGCACATGGCCGGCCAGGTGATCTACGACGACGGTGGAGCCGACGCGACCCTGCGCGGCGACGACATCTGGTCCTGGAACGACGCCTCCTGAGCCTCTGGAGCCGAGCCGCCGGAACCGGGCCGCCGAAGTTCCGGGGGCCCGGCCCGTCGCTCAGGCCTCGGGGATGACGCGCTGGAACAGCTCCTCGCGCAGGACGTCCGGGTCGGGGCCGCTGCGCCCGCCGGTGTCGAGGGCGTCGATGCGGGCCAGCTCGCCCGTGGAGAGCTCGAAGTCGAAGACGTCGAAATTCTGGGCGATCCGCTCGGGGTTCGTCGACTTGGGGATGGCCGACCGGCCCTCCTGCAGATGCCAGCGCAGCATGACCTGCGCCGGGCTCTTGCCGTGTGCGGCCGCGATCGTCGCAAGCTCCGGGTCGTCCATCACGCTGCGGCGCTTCTCGCCCCAGCCGGGGTAGAAGGTGATGCCGCCGATGGGCGACCAGGCCTGGGTCACGATGCCGTGCCGCTCGTCGGCGCGGCGCACGTCCGGCTGCGAGAAGTAGGGGTGCAGCTCCACTTGGTTGACGGCCGGGACGACCTCGGTCTCGGCGAGGAGGCGGTCCAGGTGCGCGGGCGTGAAGTTGCTCACGCCGATCGCCCGCACGCGGCCGTCGGCGAGCAGCGTCTCCAGCGACCGGTACGCGGCGATCGTCGACTCGAACCGGCTCGGGACGGGCTGGTGCAGGATGAGCAGGTCGAGCTGCTCGACGCCCAGTTTGCCGGTCGCCTTCTCGAACGCGTGCAGCGTCTCCTCGCGTCCGTAGTCGGTCACCCAGACCTTGGTCTCGATGAACACGTCGGCGCGGTCGAGACCCGAACGGCGGATCCCCTCCCCGACCTCGCGCTCGTTCCCGTAGGCGGCGGCCGTGTCGATGTGCCGGTAGCCGACGGCGAGGGCCGTCTCGACGGCGGCGCTGGTCTGCTCCGGCGGGCTCTGGAAGACGCCCAGCCCGAGAGCGGGCATGACGACGCCGTTGTTGAGGGTCAGATCGATGGTCATGCCTCCCACGCTAGGCGCCGCCGGCCGGGCGAGGGAGGCTGAAGCAGGGCCTCCCTCGCCGTCGAACCGCCGCCGTGGCCGGCCGCACCGTCGGCCACACGAGGGGCCGCACCGTCGGCCGTGCTGTCGGCCGACGGGGGTACGGTCGGGTCATGGAGATCGTCCTCGTCCCCGGGTTCTGGCTGACCGCACGTGCGTGGGAGCGGGTGACGCCCGTGATCGAGGCGGCCGGCCATCACACGCACCCTCTCACCCTCCCGGGGCTGGAGGCGGTGACGTCGCCCCGGGCCGGTATCGGGGTCGCCGAGCACGTCGCGGCGATCACGGCCGCCGTCGACGCCGTCGGCGATCCGGGCGCGCGGGACGTCGTGCTCGTCGGGCACTCCGGCGGCGGCCCGCTGGCCAACGCGGCCCTCGACGCCCGGCCCGACCGGGTGTCGCGGATCGTCTTCGTGGACTCCGCTCCCCTGGCGCCCGGCGACGTCATCCCGAGCGGGCTGACCCCGGTGGACGGCGAGGTCCCCCTGCCCGCCTGGGACGACTTCGAGGACGAAGACCTGGTCGGCCTCGACGACGCGCTCCGCGCATCCTTCCGCCGCGAGGCGGTCCCCGAGCCGGGCGGGGTCGTCACGGGTGCGATCGCGCTGCGCGACGACGCCCGCCGGCGTGCGGTGCCGGCGACCGTGATCGCGTGCGAGTTCCCCGAGGCCGACCTGCGCCGCTGGGTCGCCGCCGGCGAGGGCTTCTGCCGCGAGCTCGGCGCCCTCGACCGCTACGACGTCGTGGAGCTGCCGACCGGGCACTGGCCGATGTTCACCCGCCCCCAGGACCTCGGGGCGGCGATCGCCGAGGCGGCCTCCCGGTGACGGACGGCACGCGCGCCGCGGGATCGTCCGGCACGCCCGCGAGCGCCCTCGTGATCGGCAGCGGCGTCGCCGGAGCCGCCACGGCCTTCGCGCTCGCCCGCCGCGGCGTGGCGGTGACCGTCGCCGACGCCGGCCTGCCCGGGCGCGCGACGGATGCCGGCGCCGGCATCATCCAGCCCTGGTCATCCCGAGCAGGGGGCGACTTCTACGAGCTCTACTCCGCCGCCGCCGACTACTACCCCGAGCTGATCGACCGGCTGGCCGAGGTCGGCGTCCGCGACATCGGGTTCCATCGTTCGGGTGCCCTGATCGTGAACCGCGACCCCGCCGTGATCGACGAGGCGGAGGAGCGGGTCGCCGAGCGCGCCCCGCACGCCCGCACGATCGGCGACGTCCGCCGCGTCGACGAGGCCACCGCACGGGAGTTGTTCCCGCCCCTCGGTCCCGGCTTCCACGCCCTCCACATCGCCGGGGGCGCCCGCGTCGACGGCCGCGCACTGCGGGCCGGCCTTCTCGCCGGGGCCGAGGCGCACGGCGCCGCGCGCGTCGACGGCACGGTCTTACTCGGCGCCGACGGTGTGGCACGGATCGAGGAGCGCGAACTGCACGCCGACGCCCTGGTCGTCGCGGCCGGCGCCTGGACCAACCGCGTGCTCGACCGGCTGGGCGCCCGCGTACCGGTCGAGCCCCAGCGCGGTCAGATCACGCATCTGCGGGTCGAGGGAGCGGACACGCGCGACTGGCCGTCCGTGCACCCGGTCGCCCCGCACTACCTCGTCGCCTTCGACGGCGGGCGCGTCGTCGTCGGCGCCACGCGCGAGACCGGCTCGGGCTTCGACGCGCGCGTGACCGCCGCAGGGCAGCAGCAGGTGCTCGCCGATGCCCTGGCCGTCGCGCCGGGGCTCGCCGATGCGTCCGTGATCGAGACCCGGGTCGGCCTGCGCCCGCTCCCCGAGGGTGAGCTGCCCTCCGTCGGCGAGCTGGAGGGGCATCCCGGCGTCTACGTGAACGCCGGCTTCGGCGCAGCGGGTCTGACGATGGGTCCGCTCGTGGGCGATCTGCTGGCCGAGCAGATGATCGGCACGGCCGCCGCATGATCCTCGACCGCGACGAGGCCCGGCGCATCGCCGTGCGGGCGCAGCGCCTCGACGCCGCACGGCCCGAGGGTCTCGTGCCCCTCGTGGAGCACCTGACGTTCCTCCAGCTCGACCCGACCGCGGCCGTCGCGCCCAGCGCGGAGCTGATCGCGTTCACCCGGCTCGGTGCGGCCTTCCGCCCGGACGAGGTGCGGACCGCCCTCGAGACCGACCGCCTGCTCTACGAGGTGAAGGCGATGGACGACCCGAAGCAGCCGCCCTTCGCGATGGTGCGCGCGGTCTCCGATCTGCGGCTGCAGCTCGACCGGATGTCCCGCTGGCCGGAGGCGGTACCCGCGTGGGCGGCCTGGCTGACGGCCAACGACGCGTTCCGTCTCGACCTGCTGGCCCGGCTGCGCGCCGAGGGCCCGCTGCTGTCGAAGGACATCCCGGACACCGCAGCGGTGCCGTGGCAGTCGAGCGGGTGGACGCACAACCAGAACGTGACGCGGATGCTCGAGCTGCTGCAGGGGCGCGGCGAGGTCGCCGTCGCCGGCCGCGCCGGGCGCCAGCGCACCTGGGATGTGGCCGAGCGCGTCTACCCGTCGGGCATCGAGGTCGTGCCCGAAGCGCAAGCGAAGCCGGAGCGGGATGCCCGCCGGCTCCGTGCACTCGGCATCGCCCGCGCCGTCCTGGTGGGCGATGCGGGCGAGCCGGTGCGGGTCGAGGGCAGCGATCTTCAGTGGCGGGTCGATCCGGAGGCCGTCGGAGCGCCGTTCGCGGGCCGCACCGCGCTGCTGTCGCCGTTCGACCGGCTCGTGCACGACCGGGTGCGCACGCAGGACCTGTTCGACTTCGAGTACCTGCTCGAGATGTACAAGCCCGCCGCGAAGCGCCGCTGGGGCTACTTCGCGCTGCCGATCCTGCACGAGGACCGCCTGGTCGGCAAGCTCGACGCGACGGCCGACCGGAAGGCCGGCGTCCTCCGCGTCGACGCGGTGCACGAGGACGAGCCGTTCACCCGTGCCGTGCGCGACGACGTGGACGCGGCGATCGCCGAACTCGCCGGCTGGCTCGGGCTGACCGTGGCCCGCTGAGCGCCGCTCAGGGCGCAGTGACCGGCTCCGCCACCTCCGCCTTGCCGTGCGGGTCGGAGGAGTTCAGGGCCGCGACCACCTGGGCGTAGTCGCCGCGCGCCTCTCCGTAACGCAGGAACTTGACGCGCTCCACCTGCAGCTCGGTGGCCTCCGGCTGCGTCTCGATGAGCTGCATGACCTCGGCGACGAATGCGTCGAGCGGGAGGGCGACCGGGCTCTCCTCCTGGCCCGGCATCAGCCCGGTGCGCACCGCCGGCGGCTCCAGCTCCTGCACGCGCACCGAGGTGCCGGCGAGTTGGAGGCGGATGCTCTCGCTGAGCATGTGGATGGCGGCCTTGGTGGCGTTGTAGCTCGGGGTCACGGCGAGCGGGGTGAAGGCGAGACCGGACGAGACGGTCATGATCGTCGCGTCGGGGCGGGTCTGCAGGTGCTCCACGAACGCGGCGATGAGGCGGATCGGCCCAAGCAGGTTCGTGGTGACCGTCGCCTCCGCCGTCGCGAGGAAGCGGGCCGGGTCGCGCCAGTCCTCGACCCGCATGATCCCGGCCATCGCGACGAGCACGTTCAGCTCGGGGTGGCGCTCGATCACGGCGGCGGAGGCGGTGCGGATGCTGTCGGCGTCGGCCGTGTCGATGCGGACGATGTCGATGCCGGGGTGCTCGGCGGCGATCTGCTCGAGCAGCTCGGTGCGGCGTCCGCCCACGATGACGGTGTTGCCCCGGTCGTGCAGGGCGACGGCGAGGGCGAGGCCGATGCCGCTGGTCGCGCCGGGGATGAAGATGGTGTTCCCTGTGATGTCCATGCCCTCAGCCTCGGTCACGTCGCCGGGCCGCGGGAGAGACCCGTCGATCGGGGGATCCGCGATCCCTGGTTCGCGGGCGGGCGCACGGCGCATGATGGAGGCATGGACCGTGCCGCTCTCGCCGACTTCCTCCGCCGCCACCGCGAGGCGCTGCAGCCCGCCGACGTCGGGCTGGCCGTCGGTGCCCGGCGCCGCGCACCGGGGCTGCGCCGCGAAGAGGTCGCCCTGCTGGCGGCGATGTCCGTCGACTACTACACCCGACTGGAGCAGCAGCGCGGCCCGCAGCCGAGCGAGCAGATGCTCGCCAGCCTCGCCCGGGCGCTGCGACTGACGACGGACGAGCGCGACTATCTGCATCGCATCGTCGGGCACAACACGCCCGACCGGCTCGGCGGAGCGCACGTGCCGCCCGCGCTGCTGCGCGTGCTCGACCGGCTGGAGGACACCCCGGCGCTCATCCTGTCGAACCTCGGCGAGACGCTGGTGCAGAACCGGATGGCCGTCGCGCTGCTCGGCGACCGTTCCGGATACACCGGGCTGGAGCGCAGCGAGGTCTACCGCTGGTTCACGCAGCCCGAGGAGACGCGGTCGATGTACCCGGAGGACGACCGGGAGCGGCAGAGCCGTTCGCAGGTCGCCTCGCTGCGCGACGCGTACGGCGCCCTGGGCGAGCGGTCCCGCGCCGGCGAGCTCGTGCGAGCCCTGCTGCGCGAGAGCCCCGAGTTCGCCCGGCTATGGGAGCGGCACGAGGTCGCCCGCCGCTTCGAGGATCACAAGACCCTCCTCCACCCCGAGCTGGGTGCGATCGAGCTCGACTGCCAGGCGCTCTTCACCGAGGACCTGTCGCAGTGCCTGCTCGTGCTGACCGCACCGCCGCACACCGAGGCGGCCGAGAAGCTCGCCCTGCTGAGCGTGCTGGGGACGCAGTCGTTCGCGGGGTAGCGTGTGCGCCATGGACGTGACCTCCTGGCTCCTCGACGGCGATCCGGCGATCCGCTGGCAGACCCGGCGCGACCTCCTGCACGAGCCCGAGCAGACCTGGGCGGCCGAGCGCGCCTCCGTCGAGCGCGAGGGCTGGGGCGCCGCTCTGCTCGACGCGCAGGATGCGGACGGCACCTGGGGCGGCTCCGTCTGGAAGCCCGAGGACTGGGATGCGACCGACGACACGGTCCTCCTGCTCGCGCTCCTCGGTGCGGTGCCGGAGGGGCCGCGCGTGGCCGCCGCACTTCAGCGCGTGCGCGCGAACGTCGACTGGGGCGAGGAGTGGGGGCACAGCCCGTTCTTCGAGGGTGAGGTCGAGCCGTGCATCAACGGACGGGTGCTGATCGCGGGTGCCGCGTTCGGCTCGGCGAGCGAGCGCATCGTCGGGCTGCTCCTCGCCGACCAGCAGGACGACGGCGGCTGGAACTGCTATACGGAGGACCGCACCGACCCGGGTTCCTTCCACTCGACCATCTGCGCACTGGAGGGGCTGGTCGCCTATCGCGACGCGGACGGCCCGACCGACGTCTCCGCGTCGATCGCCCGCGGGCACACCTACCTCCTGGAGCGCGGTCTGATGCGGCGCAAGAGCGACGGCACCGTCATCGACGAGGACTGGCTGACCTTCCGCTTCCCCACCTACTGGCGCTACGACGTGCTGCGCGGACTCGACCATCTGCGCGCCGCGGGAGTCCCCGCCGATGCGCGGGTCGCGGAAGCCGTGTCCCTGGTCGAGGGCAAGCGGGAGGCCGACGGCCGCTGGCGGCTGGAGGCGGCGTACCCCGGCCGCACCCCGATCGCGATGGAGGCTGTCGGCGAGCCGAGCCGCTGGCAGACGCTGCGTGCTCTGCGGGTGCTCGACTGGGCGGCGAGCGGCCCCGCCCTCTGAGCGGGCCCCGCTGCCGACGGCTGGTTCATCGGGTGGCGCTCACGTGTGCTCTCACCCGTCCTCCCAGCCGCGGCGCAGGTGCCCGAAGATCGTCGAGAGCGCGACGTCGGGGTCGGCCTCGCGCGCCGCGACGTCCGGAGCCTCGAGCACGAATCGTGCGAGGGCCCGGAGACCGGCCGCGCCGGCATCGGGCCGCTCCTCCACGAGCAGCGCGGTCACCGTCTCCTCGCAGTCCGTCCACTTCCTGCTCACGTACGCCCGGAGTTGAGGAGTGCTGAAGATCAGGTCCAGCACGCGCTTCGAGTGTGTGTCGTCCCCGGCGAACGGCAGGCGGCTCCGCATGAACTCCTCGACCGCGCTCAACACGTCCGTTCCCGCCCGACGGTCGCCGACGCTCCGGGCGAGCGCGTCGGCGCGGTCCTCGTCCTGGAGGAAGACCAGAGCGACCTTGCCTTCCGGGTAGTACGTGAAGAGCGTCGTCAGGGCGACCTCCGCCGCCTCCGCGATCTCGGCCACGGAGACGTCGTCGAAGCCGCGCTGCAGGAACAGTCGGACTGCCTGCTCGTGGAGCACACGACGGGTGCGCTCCCGCTTGCGCTCGCGGAGTCCGGTCGGTGATGCCATCCCCTCAGCATACGGCCGATTATCGCACTCATCCCAATTTACTACTCATTTCTTTTCTGTAGTCACTTCCGTTTTCTGTGCTAACGTCGGCCGACATCCACACGAAGGAGAACCATGACCACGACAGCAATCGTCAATGCCCGGGTGTTCGACGGGAAGGACGCCCGGGGAATCACCACCGTGGTGATCGACGGGTCCGAGATCCGATCCGTCGGAGGAGTGCCGCCGGCCGACGCGCATGTCATCGACGCCGCGGGCGCCACCCTGCTGCCCGGCCTGATCGACGCCCACGTGCACACCTCGGTCGAGGCCCTCGAACTCGCGCTCACCTTCGGCGTGACGACGGAGCTCGAGATGCAGGGCGTGTTCACCCGCGGCAACCGCGAGCACGTGAGCGGCGATGACCGCCTGGCGGACGTCCGGTCCGCAGGCTTCGGCATCACGCCGCCCGGCGGCCACCCGAGCGAGCTCATGGCCGGGGGCGACGACGAGGAGCCGTGGGAGGACGATGCGGAGGCCGACCACGGACGCTGGTCGGAGGTGGTGATGCCCTTCGCGACCACGCCCGACGAGGCCGTGGCGTACATCCCGCAGCTGGAGGCGACCGGCTCCGACTACATCAAGTTCATGATCGACGACGGATCCGTCGAGGGCGCACCCGGCCTGCCGATGCTCGACGATGCGACGATCGTCGCGGGGGTCCAGGAGGCGCATCGACGCCGGCTCCTCACCGTCGCGCACACCCTCACCGCCGCGGCGACGATCTCGGCGGTCGACGCCGGCATCGACGGCCTGGCCCACCTGTTCATGGATACGCCGCACACGGAGCACCTGGTGCGCGCGATCGCGGCGAGCGGCGCGTTCGTCGTCCCGTGCATCGTGCTCAACGCCTCCATGATGGGGATTCCGGCGACCGGCCTGGCTGCCGACCCCCGCGTCGCATCCCGACTCGACGAGGCCTGGACGGCGACGCTCCGAGGCAGCTACGACCGTTACCCGCAGGGCGTCCTGGACGACGTCCTGGCCTCGGTCCGAGCACTCCACGACGCCGGGGTCGACCTCCTCGTCGGCACGGATGCGTCCTTCCCGCTGCCGATGCTGGGCGGCATGGCTCACGGCGCGAGCGTCCATCACGAACTGCAGCTCTTCGTGCAGGCCGGCCTCACGCCGATCGAAGCACTGCGCGCCGCGACATCGGTGCCCGCCCGCCGGTTCTCGCTGACCGATCGCGGCCGGATCGGCGGCGGGCTCCGCGCCGACCTCCTCCTCGTGGACGGCGATCCGACGACACAGATCTCCGACACGCTGAACATCCGGCAGGTCTGGCGGCGGGGCGCGCCGCTCCTCGCTGATCGGGCACCGGCGCCCCGCCGGTAGGCCCGGTCCCGCGGGAGCGCTCAGACCACGCGCCCGTCGGCCTCCAGCGCCTGGAACCACTTCGTGCGCGCCGCCACCGTGCGCGCCGCCGAGGGGAGGCCGCGGACGCGGAGCTGGATCCCGCGGCCCGCGAGCTCCTGGTCGAGGTTCTGCAGCGCCAGGATGACGGTGATCGAGATGTCCTGCAGCGTCGAGCAGTCGAGCGTCAGGTCCCGGAGGGGCGCCACCTGGGCGGAGGCGTCCGCCGCGTCGAGCACGGCCTGCTCGGTGGCGAGCACGTTCGCCGTGTAGAGCGGCCCGAGCAGGGTCACCGCCATGTGGCCGTCGGCCGCCGCGGCCGCATGGATGCGGGGCTTGTTCATCGCGGAGAGCACCAGCACGAGCGTGAAGAGCACGCCGACGGCGACCGCGGCGAGCAGGCCGGCCGTCAGCCCGATGACCGTGGTGAGGAGCGCGATCGTGAAGTCGCGACGGCTGATCCGCCAGAGGAGCACCAGGTCTTTCACGTCGATCAGCCCGAAGACGGCGACGAAGACGAGTGCCGCGAGGGTCGCCTGGGGCAGGAGGCTGATCACCGGGCCGAGGAACAGCCCGATCAGCAGCGCGAGCACGACGGTGACGAGCGCCGCCACCTGCGAGCGCGCCCCCGCCGCCTTGTTCACCGCGCTCTGCGAGAATCCGCCGGCCGCGGGAAGGGTCTGGAACCAGCCGCCGACCAGGTTGGCGACGCCCACGGCGAAGAGCTCCCGGTTGCTGTCGATCCGCGGATCCTGCAGGTCGCGGATGCCGCGGGCGACGGCCGCCGACTCCAGGAACGCCATCACTGCGATCGCGAGGGCGCCCGGGATGAGCTGGAAGACGTGGTCGAACGACGGCAGCACCGGCAGGGGGAACGCCTGCCCGACCGGCGCGATCAGCTCGACGCCGGCCTCCCGCGCTCCGCCGAACGCGACGAACAGGATGCCCGCCGCGACCACGATCAGCGGCCCCGGCACCCGGGGCAGGAAGCGCTTGAACAGGAAGAGCGCGGCGATCGAGCACACCGACAGCAGAGCGGTCCACGGGTTCGCGACCGGCACCGCCGCGATCACGGCGTTCAGGGAGTGCACGAACCCGCCGCCGGTCGGAGCGGTGGTCTCCCCCAGCAGCTTGGGCAGCTGGCCGACGGCGACCGTCGCCCCGACCCCGACCTGGATGCCGAGCAGCGTCGGACGGTTGATGATCTCCACGAGCGAGCCGAGCCGCAGCAGGCGGGCGAGGAACAGCACGACCCCGACGAGCAGGGTGAGGGTGACGAGGTCGCGCGGGATCTGATCGGAGCCCGCGACGACCCCGACCGAGACCAGGGTCGTCGCGGTGAGCGTCGCGATGGTGGAGGTCGTGGAGACGCTCATCGCGCGCGACCCGCCGAGCAGGGCGTAGACCAGCATCGGCACGATCGCCGTGTAGAGCCCGACCTCGACCGGGAGGTTGGCGATGGTGGCGTACGCCATCGCCTGCGGAACGACGACCGCGCCCGCCGAGACGCCGGCGACGATGTCGCGGCCGAGCCACCCGCGCTGGTACCCCGCCAGCGTCGGGAGCAGCCACGACCGCCGGGCGGTCGGGGGCGCGGTCGTCATCGCCGTCAGTCGCGGGCCATGGCGGCCGCGAAGTGGGCCTCGACGTCGACGTACGCGTCGTCGGCGATGTCGAAGACGACCTTGACGATCTCCCCTCCCGAATACTCGAAGCGGGACCCCTCGTACAGCTTCGACACGGCGTCGCCGGAGTCGTAGCCGATGCAGAGCCCCTCCCCGCAGAGCGAGAAGTGGCCGAGGATCGTGCGGATCTCCTGCTCCGCCACCTTCTCGTCGTCGATGTAGAGGGCGAGCGGGCCGATGCTCTCCCGGTACTCGCCCATCCGCTCCTTGGTGAACGAGACGCCGAAGATGTGCTTACCCGGGCCGGGGACCGGCGCCTGGATGACGTTCTCCGGCGGGATGCCGAGGAAGTTGTACACGTACGTCAGCTGCCCGTCCTTCACGAACAGGGAATGCCCGCCGAAGCGCGACCCGTGGGCGAAGATCACCCCCTCCGTGTCCGCCGTCGTCTCGACCTCCGCGAGGATCTTGTACGAGACGCCGTGGGTGTTCGCCGCCGACCGCTCGGGGATCTCGCTCGTGCCGGGATAGTAGGTGTACTGGCCGCTCGGGGGCACCGGGACGGAGAACTCCATGGTGAGGAACGTCTCGTAGTCCTTCGGGTTGCCGATGATCTGGAGGTCGTTGAGCGGGAGCACGAAGTTGCGCTTCGCCTCCTCCAGCCAGAGCGCCTTCAGCTCCTCGACCTTGTCCGGATGCTCGGCCGCGAGGTCGTGCGCCTCGGACCGGTCGACGTCGGTGTGGAAGAGCTGCCAGGTGTCGTTCGGGAAGTCGCTCTTGCCGCTCACCGGGCCGTGCTCCGTCACCGCCTTCCATCCGTCGTGCCAGATGCCGCGGTTGCCGAACATCTCGAAATACTGGGTCTGCTTCGTCGTCTCGCCGTCCGCGGGCGCATCGAAGCTGTACGCCATCGAGACGCCGTCCAGCGGACGCTGCTCGACCCCGGCGTACGACTCCGGCAGCTCCACGCCGCACACGTCGAGGATGGTCGCGACGACGTCGGTCGAGTGGTGGTACTGGTTGCGCACCTCGCCCGCCGCACGAATGCCCGCCGGCCAGTGGATCACCAGCGGGTCGCACACACCGCCCTGGTACACGTACCGCTTGAACATGCGGTAGGGCGTCGAGAACGCCGCCGCCCATCCCGTCGGGTAGTGGTTGTAGGTGTCGGGCGAGCCGAGCTTGTCGACCATCGTCAGGTTCTCCTGGAGGTCGTCCGGATAGCCGCCGAAGATCTTGCCCTCGTTGACCGACCCGTTGGGGCTGCCCTCGCCGGAGGCGCCGTTGTCCGCGCAGTAGATGACGAGCGTGTTCTCGAGCTGTCCGGACTCCTCCAGGTAGTCGACGATCCGCCCGACCTGCGCGTCCGTGTATTCGGAGAAGCCGGCGTAGACCTCGGCGAGTCGGCAGAACAGCGCGCGCTCCTCCGCCGAGAGCTCGGCCCAGGGACGCACCTCGTCGCTCGGCGAGAAGGTCCCCGGAGGCATCGGGTTGATCTCGGTCAGCTCCGTGCCCTCCGGCAGGAGGCCGCGCTCGATCATGCGCGGCAGCACCCACTCGCGGTAGGCCTCGTAGCCGTCGTCGAAGACGCCCTTGTACTTGTCGATGTACTCCTGGGGCGCGTGGTGCGGCGCGTGGTTGGCGCCCGGGCAGAACCACATGTACCAGGGCTTCTCCGGCTCGGTCTGCTTGACGTCGCGGAGCATCTTCAAGGCCTGGTCCGCCAGGTCCTTCGACAGGTGGTAGCCGTCCTCCGGCAGGTACGGCTGGTCGATGTAGTGGTTGTCCTCGGCGAGGGAGGGGTACCAGTTGTTCGTCTCCCCGCCGATGAAGCCGTAGAAGCGGTCGAAGCCCTGGGCGAGCGGCCAGTTCTTCTTGCTGGCGCCGGCCGTCCACTCGTCGATCGGGACGTTGTGGTTCTTGCCCACCCAGAAGGTCGCCCAGCCGGCGTCGCGTAAGAGGTTCGCCATCGTTGCGTTGGAGGCCGGGATGTGGGAGTTGTAGCCGGGGAACCCGGTGGAGGACTCCGAGATCGTCGCGAATCCGTTGGCGTGGTGGTTGCGGCCCGTGAGCAGCGTCGAGCGGGTGGGCGAGCAGAGCGCCGTGGTGTGCCACTGCGTGTAGGTGAGGCCCTGCGACGCGAGCCGATCCATCGTCGGCATGTTGATGCGCCCGCCGTACGGCGACCACGCCGCCTGCCCGGTGTCGTCGTAGAGGACCAGCAGCACGTTGGGCGACCCGTCGGGTGCCTTCGGCGGGATGAACGCATCCCAATCCGAGACGGAGTCCCTCACGTCGAGCTCGATCTTGCCGGAGAATTCCTTGGCCACTGGGTCCATCCCCTCGATGTGCGTGGCAGTGCTCGTCAGGCGGAGCGCAGCTTCGCGCTCTTCGGCGCGCGCGCCGACCGAATTCATCCGCAGGCTATCCGGGCACGGGACGCCCGTCTAGACACGCGCTCGGGCAGGGACGGCGAGACCGTCAGGGGACGACGAAGGGCGGGCACCGCGGTCCCCCGCGATGCCCGCCCTCCGTGATCAGCGCTGAGTCGCCGCGCGGCGCCCGTACGCGATCGTCGCGCCACCGGCCACCAGCAGCACGGCGAGCACGATCAGGAAGTTCGGCGCCGTGGCTCCCGTCGAGGCGAGAGCAGCGTCCTGGGCAGCGTCGGCTGCGGGCGTACCCGGCTGCGCCGGCGTGCCTGTGCCGTTCGTACCGCCAGTGCCGTCCGTACCGCCGGGCGTCGCAGCCGGGACCGTGACGGCCGCACTCGTGGTGACCTCGTCGGCGAACCCGTCGCGCTGCACGGTCACGCGCACGGAGAACGCCTGGCCGGCGTCGCTCGCAGCGGGCGTGAACGTCGCGGCCGTGGCACCGTTGATGGCGACGCCGTTGCGCAGCCATTGGTACGTGACGGAGGTCGGCGCGGGCGTGTAGGTCCCCGCCGTCGCCGTCAGCGGCGAGCCGACCGCGACGGTTCCGGAGATCGCCGGGGCCGCACCCACGGTGAAGGAGCCCTCCACGACGGAGACGATGCGGCTCGCCGTCGCCGGGTTGCCCGCGGCGTCGGAGACCGCGTACCCGAGCGTGTAGTCGCCGAGCGTCGCCGTGTCGACGGCGCCGGTGACGGTCACGGAGGCAGTGAGGTCGCCGTCGACGGCGTCGATCGCGGTCACCCCCTCCATCGGATCGAACGACGTACCCGCCTTGATCGACGAGTCCGCGGGGACCGTCAGAACGGGCGCGACGGTGTCCTCGCGGGTGAGGGTGACCTCGTCCACCACGCTGTTCACCGGCTTCTCGGTGCCGTTCTGCTGGCTGCGCAGCGTCGTGATGGTGATGGCGCCGCCGGTGACCGAGACGTGCGAGTAGTTCCGCACCTTCTCCTGGTTGATCACCGAGGCGTACCAGGCGTTCGGCGCGATGACGTTGTAGTACTTCGATCCGCTGGCCGAGTTCGCCGTCACGTAGAGCACCTCGCCCGGCTTGGCCGAGACGGCCGACTGGCCCGGGAGCTCGGTGGAGTCGCCAGCGCGCCGTCCTTGACCAGGAAGCTGCGCGTGTAGCTGTGGTCATGACCCTGGAGCACCAGGTCGATGCCGAGGTCCGAAATCGTGCCGGGCAGGTTGGCCCGCAGATCCTGGATGCTGCTGTCGTTGACGTGCGAAGCGACCGAGTAGATGGAGTGGTGGAACGCGAGGACCTTCCACTTCGCCGTCGCGCCGTGCTCCGCGACGACCTTCTCGAGGAACGGAACATGGGTCGAGTAGTCGCGGCTGTTCGAGTTGATCACCATGAACAGCACGTCCTTGTACTCGAACCAGTAGTCGCCGCCGGACGAGCTGCCGCTGGTCGCGGCGCCGGCCGAGGAGTCGAGGTTCGGGACGGTGTAGTGCTGCTCGTACGCCTTCGAGCCGACGTCGTGGTTGCCGTTCACGGGCACGAGGGGCAGCTGACGGAGCTGCTCGGGCGCGAGGAAGGCCGCGTAGTGGTTCTCGTTGCCCGCCGACTCGACCTGGTCGCCGGCGGAGAAGAGCAGCTCCGCGTCCGGGTAGGTCCGCTGCGCGACGTCGAGGGTGTCGGCCCAGCCGGCCTGGTCGTTCGCGACGTTGCCGGAGGCGCCGATCTGCGGGTCTCCCACGAAGAGGAAGTCGTAGTCGCCCGAGAAGGCGCCGGTGCGGAACGTGGAGGCGGCGGACCAGCCGTCCTCCGCCGAGCCGACGCGGTACACGTACTCGGTGTTCTCCGCCAGGCCGGTGAGCTCGGCGCGGCGGTTGAACTCGCCGCTCGTGGTCGCGGCGCCCGAGGCCGCGATGGACCTGGCCGTGGCCGGGAAGTCGTTCCCCGCCATCTCGGACTTCTTCGCGAGCTGGGCGACCTGCGTCGTGTCGCGGTTCGTGTACCAGGTGAGGTTGCGGCTGCTCTCGTCCGCGCCGATGGTCAGCACGATGTCGTCGAGCGCCGCCGGGACGTCGGCCTCGAGCGGGATGATCTCCTTGACGTCGAGGTAGATGTCGGAGCTCGTGGCGCGGTCCTGGTAGAGCGCGATCGCGATCGTGTTCGTCCCGGCGGAGAGCGCCGAGGCCGGGATGGTGAAGGTGCTGGTGACGGGGTCGCCGCCGTTCGCACCCGCGTACATCAGGTTGCGCTGCTCCTCGGGCGCGGCCTCCACGGCGGAGTCGACGAAGCCGGCCACCTTGGATCCGTTGACGAACACCTGGATCGCGTCGTCGTAGGTGATGGTCGCGCCGAGGCCGCTGACCGCGGCGAGTTGCTCGGCCGTGAGATCGAACGACGACCGGAAGTGGAACGTCTTGACGTCCGGCGCCGCGACCCCGTCGATGTACTGGTTCAGCAGTGTCGCGATCGGGAAGTTGGCGCCGATACCGGTGGCCTTGCCGTTCTTGGCGCCGAACGCGCCCGACGCGGACTTCCAGCCCGAGTCGTCGTAGCCGGCCTTCGCCCAGACGAGCCGGTCGGCGTCGCCCTTCGCGGGGTCGGAGTTGTCGTCGGAGTAGCGCCAGGTCGACGCGGTGTCGATCAGGGTCGCGGGGAGCGTGACGGCGGCGAGCGCGCGGGTGGCTCCCGCGGCGACGACGCCGGCGGCGACGAGGAGGAGCGCGACGGCCGCAGCGATGACGCGCGCGAACAGGCGCGCCGAGGGCAGGGTCGAGGGAGGGTGCATTGTGTGGGATTCCTTCGCAGGTGGGAGCGGCCGCGGTTCTCGGGCCGGACGGTCCCACGGTAGGAAACCTGAGTGTCTTCACATCAAATAACAGGCGAACTGATAACGGCTTCGGCGTTCACCCGGCTGTGCTAACGAAGGTTCGCGACAATCCCTCTAGACGAACCGGTCCGCGCCGCATTACTCTCAGCTCACATCCAGGCTCACACCCGTCCTGGACACGAGAGGAACATCATGTCTTTCTGGGACAACTTCTGGAACATCATCTGGCTCTTCTTCTGGAGCTTCGCTTTCATCGCGTACCTGTTCGCGCTGTTCTCGATCATCAGCGACCTGTTCCGCGACCACAAGCTGAACGGCTGGTGGAAGGCGCTGTGGATCCTCTTCCTGATCTTCGTGCCCTTCCTGACCGCCCTGGTGTACCTGATCGCCCGCGGGCCGGGCATGGCCGAGCGCAGCCAGCGCGACGCCAAGCAGGCGCAGTCGGCGGCCGACCAGTACATCCGCCAGGTCGCGGGCACGAGCCCGGCCGACGAGATCGCCAAGGCGAAGGCCCTGCTCGACTCGGGTGCGATCACCCCGGAGGAGTTCGCCCACCTGAAGTCGGTCGCGCTCGGGCACCAGGCGGCGGGCGCGCACGCCGCCCCGGCCGCTGCCGCGCCGGCCGCCCCCACCCCGCCGGCGGCTCCGACCGCGTAAGGGGCCGGGACGTCACCGGACCACGAGAGGCGAGTTGACGTGCCCGAATCCACCTCATCGGCGGCGCCGGCGACCACCCGGTCGCCGGCGCCGTCGCGCATGCGCCCGCTCGCCGGGCTGAACCGGCGCAACTGGCTGCAGGAGGTCCTGGCCGGGATCACCCTGCTGGCGATCGCCATCCCGCTCAACATCGGCTACGCCCAGATCGCCGGGCTGCCGCCGACCGCCGGCCTCTACGCGCTGGTCGTGCCCGCGGTGCTCTACGCACTGACGGTGTCCTCCCGCCAGCTCGTGGCCTCCCCCGACGCCGCGGCCGCCGCGCTCGTCGCCTCGTCCCTCGGCGGCCTTGCCGTCGCCGGGGGCAAGGACTACATCGTCCTGGCGCTCGCGCAGGCGCTGATCGGCGGCGTGCTCTTCCTGCTGTGCTCGTTCTTCAAGCTCGGGTTCCTGGCGAACTTCCTCTCCAAGCCCATCCTGATCGGCTTCGTCGGCGGCCTGGCGCTCGACATCCTCGTCTCGCAGGCGGCGAAGATGCTCGGCGTCAAGATCGACAGCGGCGGGGAGTTCGTCGAGAAGCTGACCGGCCTGATCGGCGGCCTGCCGAAGCTCAACATCTGGTCGCTCGTCATCTCGCTCGGCGCGCTGGTGGTCCTCCTCGTCGGCCGCCGGATCGCCGCGGCCGTCCCGTGGGCGCTGATCGTGCTCATCGTCGGGACCATCGTCGTCGTCCTCACGGACGCCCAGAAGGCCGGGGTGGCCGTGCTCGGCAAGGTCGACGCCGGGCCCCCCACCTTCACCTGGCCGGTCATCGCGTGGACCGAGTGGCTGACCCTCGTGCCGTCGGCGATCGCCTTGACGATGGTCACCATGGGCGAAGGACTGCTCGTCTCGCGCTCCTACGGCCAGAAGCGCGACTACCCGACCCGGCCGAACCGCGACCTCTTCGCCTTCGGCGTCGCCAACCTGGGCGCCGGGGTCACGGGCGCGTTCACGGTCGGCTCCTCCACTTCGCGCACCGCCGCGATGGACCAGGCGGGCTCCCGCACCCAGCTCCCGACCCTGGTCGCCGCCCTCGGCACCCTCCTGCTCCTGATCTTCGGCACCGCGCTGCTGGAGGACGTCCCCTCCCCCGCGATCGGCACCATCGTCGCCGTCGCCGTCGTGCCGCTGCTCGGAATCCGCGACTTCCGGAGGCTCTGGCGCCTCGACCGCTTCGAGTTCGTCATCGGCGCCGTCTGCTTCCTCGGCGCTCTGCTCATCGGCCCGATCGCCGGCATCGTCATCGCGTTCGTCCTGGCCGTCATCAATGTCACCCGGCGCGCGGCGAACCCGCCCATCGACACCCTCAAGGCCGACGGCGACCCCGACGCGTCCCTGCTCGAAGAGGCCGCGACCGGCCAGGCGACCGCCCCCGGCGTGATCGTCGTCCGGCTGGCCGCCCCGCTCTTCTTCGCCAACAGCACGGTGTTCCAGCAAGCGGTCGAGAGTGCGATCGGCACCTCCGGCGCGCAGCACCTGGTGCTCGACATGGAGGCCGTGACCGACATCGACGTCACCGGCGCCGAATCGTGGGAGGGGCTGCAGGAGTACCTCCACAAGAACGGCGCGGACCTCTCGCTCACCCGCGTCCGCCCGGGAATCCGGGAGCGGATCGAGCACCTCGACCTGGGCGAGGGCCTGCGCTACTTCGCCACGAACCGCGAGGCGCTCGCGGCCCTCCGCACCGACACGGGCGACCATGCGCGCCCCTGAGTGGTGGCCGTTCCGCCGCCGGCCGAAGCAGGCGGAACCCGAACCGCCGACGACGACGGACGCGGGCGGCGACGCGTCGGGGTCCGGCGCCGGGCGTGGTGTGCGCATCCTCGTCGCCCTCGCCGCCGCGGTGGTCGTGGCGTTCGGGATGGCCGCGATCGGCAGCATCCTGGCCCCGACGCTCCTGGCCCTCGTCCTCACGATCTGCGCCCAGCCGGTGCGCGTGTGGCTCACCCGCCACGGCACCCCCGACGGGATCGCGACGGGAGCGGTCGCGCTCACCGTCTTCGCCCTGCTGGCCGGATTCGCCGGTCTGCTACTGGTGGCCCTCGGTCAGTTCGTCGGGATGCTGCCGCAGTACAAGGCGCAGTTCGCACAGCTCGGCGCTCAGATCGGCTCCTGGCTGTCGAGCGTCGGTGTCAGTCCGCAGGATGCGAAGACCATCGCCGAGGGGTTCGACCCGTCGAAGTTCCTCGGCTTCTTCACCGGCCTCCTCGGCGGAGCGTTCGGCGTCGTGTCGTTCGGCGTGGTCGTGCTGACGATGCTCATCCTGATGCCCGCCGACGCGGCCTACACCCCCACCCTGCTGCGCCAGCTCGAGCCGACCCGCCCCAACCTGGTCTTCGCGATGAGCGGCTTCGCGCACAGTGTGCGCCGCTACATGGTCGTGACGACCGTGCTCGGACTCGTCCAGGGCGTGATCAACGGCTTCGCCCTCTGGCTGCTCGGGGTGCCCGCGGCTCTGCTCTGGGCGATCCTCGCCTTCCTCTGCAGCTACATCCCGAACGTCGGCTACTTCATCGCGCTCGTCCCGCCGCTCGTCTTCGGCTACCTGACCGGTGGGTGGGGGACGGTCATCGCCGTCATCGTCGTCTACGGCATCATCAACGCCGTCGTGCAGTCGATCGTGCAGCCGAAGGTGGTCGGCAACGCGGTCGCGCTCAGCCAGACCCTCACGTTCTTCTCCGTGCTCTTCTGGGCCGTCGTGCTGGGGCCGCTCGGGGCCATCCTGGCCGTGCCGCTCACTCTGCTCGTGCGGGCCGTGCTGGTCGACTCGGATCCGCGGGCGCGCGTCTGGCGGGCGGCGATCGGCGACCTGCGGGAGACCAAGGAGCTGATGAAGGAGGAGTCCGTCGCGCGCAAGGAGCAGCGGCGTGAGGGCAAGGACGCGCACAAGCGCACCTGACGACCCCGGCCGCGCGCCGGAGAAGAGGAGACACCGTGGGTGGAGCGATCGGGGACACGCTTCCGTTGGCCTTGGGCATCGCGATCAGTCCGATCCCGATCATCGCGGCGATCCTGATGCTGCTGTCGCCGAAGGCGCGCGGCACGAGCGTCGGGTTCCTGCTCGGCTGGCTGCTCGGCATCATCGTGGCCGTGGTCGTGTTCACCCTGCTGTCGGGGCTGATCCCGGCGGCCGACCCCGACGCCTCGCAGCCGATCGGCGGCACGATCAAGATCGTGCTGGGCGTGCTCCTGCTCCTGCTCGCCGTGCGGCAGTGGCGCTCGCGCCCGAAGGCCGGCGAGACGGCGACGCTGCCGAAGTGGATGGCCGCCATCGACCAGATGACGGCCGGCCGCGGCTTCGTGCTCGCGTTCATCCTGGCGGCGGTGAACCCCAAGAACCTCCTGCTCGCCGCGGGCGCCGGGGTCGCGATCGGCACCGCCGGGCTCTCGGTCGGAGCGGATGTGCTGGTGGTCGCGATCTTCGTGATCGTCGCGGCCTCCTCGGTCGCGATCCCGGTGATCGGCTACCTGGTCGCCGCCGACCGCATCCGCGGCCCGCTCGACTCCCTGCGCGGCTGGCTGGTCGGCAACAACGCGACCGTGATGGCGGTGCTGCTGCTGGTGATCGGCGTCGTCGTCATCGGCAAGGGGATCGCCGCGTTCTGACCGGAGCGGCGGATCGACGCGGCGTCAGTGCTGGAGCGAGATCTTCAGCAGGATCACCACGACGCCGAACAGACCCGTCACGACCGCGCCGAGGGCGCACGCCCAGGCCGGGCGGCCGCGCACGAGGAAGATCAGATAGCCGAGCAGCGCCAGCATCAGCACCGCCAGCCAGAGCGCGATCGTGACGGCGGTCTGCGGCCTCAGCACCCCGAGCGTCGCCAGCAGCAGCGGCACGCTCGGGATGACCGCGGCCTCCAGCATGCCCGCCGACTCCGCCATGGCATGGCGCAGCGAGTCGCGCAGGCGGTCGGAGACCCGGTCGGCGTCGCCGTGGAAGCCGAGGGCCGTGGAGTACACGTGCGCGAGCCAGAACACCGCGATGCTCACGACGCTGAACACGAGCACCCGCACCGCCGCCGCCTGGTCGTCGTCCTCGATGGAGGCCGCCGCCACCACGCTCGCGTAGACGATCGTCCCGTAGATCGCCGCGGGCGTCCCCCAGTGCCGCCAGAGTGCCCGCTGCACCCGGACGGTCTGCTCGTCGGGCTGGTTCAGCTCCACGACCAGGTCATCCCGCGACCTTCGCCTGCACGTTCAGGTCGCCGCCGCCCTCGACGGTGAGCCGGCGTCCGATGCGCACCAGCTGCGGCTCGTCCGAGAAGCCGCCGGCGAACAGCGCCTCGCCCTTGCGGAAGGTCGGGGACTGCTCCAGCAGATGGGGCGGCACGAAGCCGAACACGTCCGCGATCTCGGCGAGGTCGCGGGGCGCGTTCATGCGCATGAGCCCGAGGTTGTCGCACTGCGAGAGCACGTTCGGGTGGATCTTGCTCGGGCGCTGCGTCGAGAGGAAGAGCCACAGCCCGAACTTCCGCCCCTCGGCGGCGATCTGGATGATCTGCTCGATCAGCTGCTGCTCGATGTCGTTGCGGGCGGTGGGCGGGCAGAAGTTGTGCGCCTCGTCGATGACGATCAGCAGGGGCTTGCGCTCCATCCGCCGCTGCCAGAGGTGCTCCAGCACGCAGAGCGCCGCCGCCTGCGGCTCGCCGACGTGCGAGAAGCCGCCGACGTCGAGCACCGTCACCCGCGGCCGCTCGTCGAGCGTGTCCACGGCGGAGGCGTGCCCGTACGCCCAGAGCGGCCACTCCAGGATCTCGAGGTTGTCGATCCGCAGCCCGAGCCGGCGCCGTGCCTCCTCCGGCGAGTCGAGCAGGGCGTCCAGGAACCCGGCCTTCTCGAAGTGACCGGTGCTCTTGTCCAGGTGCAGGAGGGCGTTGTACTCCTCCTCGTCGGCGATCGGGTCGAGGCGGCCCACCGCCGCCTGCGACCGGACGCTGAGGTCGACGTACCGGGTGTGCAGCTGGGGCTCCCGCTCGGTGCTGCTGTGGAACACCCGGATGTCCGTCCCGGCGTACCGGGCGGCCTGGCCCGCGTCGGCGTCGTCGCGGGTCGTCGCGAGATGCACGAAGTCGGCGTTGGGGTCGAGGACCCCCATGGAGACCTCGGTCTCGAGGAGCAGCTGCTCGAGCACCACGCCCAGCGCATAAGTCTTGCCCGAGCCGCTCTGACCGCACCAGAAGGTGTGCCGGTTGAAGCGCGAGCCGTCGATGACGGCGGCCTTCTCGGGGTCGTCGGCCCGTGTGCCGATCGTCAACGGGATCATCGCGTCGCATCCATTCCCGGGCTTCGTCCCCGTCTGTCGCGATGCTAACGAGAGGGATGCGCGCAGCACCACCCCCGTTGGTCATCGCCGCCGTGCACGGCGGCGAACCGGTCGCCGTCATCCGCGACGCCGTGCTCCTGCGATCTGCGATCGAGCGCCCCGCCGCGACACTGTTCGGACGCGATGCGTACCCCGACCAGGACGTCGGGGAGATCGCGCGGCGGCTCTCCGCCTGGTTCTCCCCCGGCGTGCCGGTCAGCGGCTGAGCGGCCGCAGGGTGTCCGGCAGGGGGAACGGGAGCGTGTAGAACAGCTGCGGTGCGCCGACGGCGCCGAAGTCGTCCTGCTTGGCGACGATACGGTTCGGCGACACCTCGGCCAGGCGCACCCGCAACCAGCTGCCGTCGTCGAGCCGCAGCTCGAACAGGTCGGCCAGATAGCCGATCCCGGCGGCGTCCAGCGTCTCCTCCGCGGTCAGCCAGTCGACAGGCCCGGTGAGGTCGCGGCCCAGCAGGTCGACGGGCACGAACCGGTCTCCGTCGGGGCGCATCCAGCCCACTCGCTCGCCGTCCGCCCTGCGGTGCTCGATCCAGTCCTCCATACGGTCTAACCTACCGACCGCCGCGCCGCTAAGCTGAGCGCGCCCGCGAGCGCATCCCGACGCCCGCGGTCGGCTCGCCGCGATGCTAGGAGGGTGCAGCATGGACATCGATACCGTCGGCTACCGGGCCGAGACACCGCTCGACGAAGGGGAGCTCGCCGAGGCGGGCCGCGCCGCACGCGAGAGCGTCCCGCGCTCCGCGCACGCCGAATACGCGCCGTCGGCGGCCCGTGACCCCCTCGGCATCCTGGCCACCCAGCACGAGGCCCGGCTGCAGCAGCTGGTCGACCTGCGCGTGGAGCGGATGGGCGCCGACGCCTTCTCCTTCTACCGCGGCACAGCCGCCATCCAGTCGGCCGACCTCGCCGGCGGCCCGACGACGGGCGCCGAGGTCATCGTGTGCGGCGACGCCCACCTGTCGAACTTCGGAATGTTCCGCTCGCCCGAGAACGCGATGGTGTTCGACATCAACGACTTCGACGAGGCGACCGTCGGCCCCTGGGAGTGGGACCTCAAGCGCCTGCTCTGCAGCGTTGTGATCGCCGGCCGCTCCCTGGGCGCGCCGGAGGCGGACCTGGTGCGCATCGCGGAGGAGTCGGCGACGAGCTACCGGGACTGGCTCGCACGGACGCTGCGCCGCACCCTGCGCGAGCGCTACTTCCGGCCCACCTCGGTGAACGAGCGTCGGCGACGGCTGAACCCGGACACCGAGCGGATGATCCAGGAGGTGGCGCGGGCCTCCGGCAAGCGCACGAGCCAGCGCGTCGCCTCCCGCGCCCTCGAGGACGACGGTGCGGGCGGCCTGCGGTTCGTCGACCGCCCGCCCATCCTGCAGCGCGCGGAGCCCGAGATCCGGGAGCTCGCCGACGAGGCCTTCCACCGCTACCGCGAGACCGTGCCGCCGAACGTCGCCCTGCTGCTGTCGCAGTACCGGCTGCTGGATGTCGCGCGACGCGTCGTCGGCGTGGGCAGCGTCGGCACCCGGTGCTTCATCCTGGCGCTGCGCGGCCCGGCCGAGGAGACGCTCGTCCTGCAGCTGAAGGAGGCCGGGCCGTCCGTCGTGGAACAGTTCGGCGGTGTGTCCCCGTTGCCCGGGTACCTCGATCCGGCGCTCTTCCCCGCGCAGCAGGGCTACCGCGTCGTCGCCTGTCAGCGCATCCTGCAGGCCGTCTCGGACCCGTTCCTCGGGTTCTTGGAGGAGAGCGGCTTCACCTTCTACATGCGGCTGTTCCGCAACCGGAACGCGTCGTTCGAGATCTCGGCGATGAGTCCGGAGCAGTTCCGCGACTACGCCCGCATCTGCGCCGTCGTCCTGGCGCGGGCGCACGCGCGCTCGCCCAAGGCCGCGTTCATCTCCGGCTATCTCGGCACCGGGGACTCGTTTCCCCGCGCGGTCGCGCGCTGGTCGTCCGCATACGCCGATCAGGCCGAGACGGACTACGCCGCCTTCGCCGAGGCGGCACGGGACGGGCGGTTCGCGGTCACCGTGTGACGCCGCGGCGCCGTGCGTCAGCCGCGGCGCTGCCCGGGCGGGAGCAGGAACTCGCGCACGGCATCGGCGACCGCCGGGGTGTCGAGGTGCAGGCCGTGGCGCGCGTCGAAGGGGATCAACGTGGCGCCGGGAACGGCCTCCGCGAGCAGAGCCGCCTGCGGGAGCGGGGTGAGCGGGTCGTGCTCGCCGTGCAGCACGAGCGTGGGGGCCGTGATGCGTGCGAGCACCTCGCGCGCGTCGTGGTCACGACTGGCGGCGAAGTGGCCGCGCAGCGCCTCCCGGGTCGCGACACGGGTGAAGAAGCCGTCGACGGCCTCGGGATGCGCGGCCGCCCAGTCGTCGTCGAAGAAGAGCGGCGTCATCCGCTCGCGGTCGCCGCTGAGCAGGTCGGCGATGACGGCCGGGTCGCGGCGTTCGCCGACCTTGTCGCTCGCGGTTGTCGCGATGAGCACGAGCCTGCGCACGCGTTCGGGGTCGTCGGCCGCGAGCCACTGCGCGACGCGGCCGCCCATCGAGTGTCCGACGACGTGGGCGGCGGCCACCCCCGCCGCATCGAGCACGGCCACCGCATCCTGGGCGAAGGCGCGGGTCGTGTACTGCGCGTCGCCGGGCCCGCCCGCCCGCGCCTCACTTGCGCCGATCCCCCGGTGGTCGAAGACGATGACGCGGAAGTCGCGGGCCAGGGCGTCGGCGAACGGCCCCCAGCCGTGCATCCCCGTCGCCTGGCCGGCGATGAGGAGGACGGGGACGCCGGTCCCCCGCTCGGCGAAGGCGATGCGCGCCCCGTCGTCGGCGATGGCGTAGTCGGGCACGGTCGTCCAGCCTAGTCGCCGCCGTCGCCGTCGCGCCGTTCCCGAGCAGGCTGGGCGCGCACGTGCATCCGCTCCCCCTGCTTGCCGAACAGGCTGAGGAACTCGACGCTCCCGCTGTCGGCACGGTCGAACCAGTGCGGCACCCGCGTGTCGAACTCGGCCGCCTGTCCCGGCTCCAGCACCAGGTCGTGCTCGGCGAGCACGAGGCGCAGGCGCCCGTTGAGCACGAACAGCCACTCGTAGCCCTCGTGGGTGCGCGGGTCGGGTTCCGGAACGGCGGAGCCTCCCGGGATGACCATCTTGTAGGCCTGGATACCGCCCGGCCGGCGGGTGAGCGGGACGACCGTTCGCCCGTGCAGGCGCTGCGGGCGCAGGTGCACCCGCGGGTCGCCCGTGGGCGGCGCGTCGACCAGGTCGTCGAGCGTGACGCCGTGCGCCCGTGCGAGGGGCAGGAGCAGTTCGAGGGTCGGTCGCCTGGCTCCCGACTCCAGCCGCGAGAGCGTGCTGATCGAGATGCCCGTCGCCTCGGAGAGGTCGGTCAGCGTGAGGTCGCGTTTCGTCCGCAGGGCGCGCAGGCGCGTGCCCACACCCTCCAGCGCCAGGTCCAGCTCATCGGTCATGCATCGATTTTGCCATTCCGGCAAGGAAGTTTGCCACAATGCTCGCCGCCACCGACGATCGGAGCATGCAGAACGATGAATTCGATGTGATCGTGATCGGCGGCGGCGCCGCCGGCCTCAGCGCAGGGCTGATGCTCGCCCGCTCCCGCCGCTCCGTGCTCGTGCTCGACGCCGGCGCGCCCCGGAACGCTCCGGCCGCGGCCGTGCACGGCCTGTTCGCCCGCGACGGCGTGCCGCCCGCCGAACTCCTCGAACGCGGTCGCGCCGAGGTGCGCGCGTACGGCGGCGAGGTGCGCGAGGCGACCGTCACGGACGCACGTCGCGACGGCGACCTCTTCGTCGTCCTGGCCGGCGGCGACGAGCTGCGCGCCCGCCGCCTGCTCGTCGCGACCGGGCTCGTCGACGACCTGCCCGATCTGCCCGGTGTACGCGAGCACTGGGGCCACGACATCGTCCACTGCCCGTACTGCCACGGCTGGGAGGTGCGGGACACCGCCATCGGCGTCCTCGCGCTGACCCCGCGTGCCGTGCACCAGGCCCTGCTCTTCCGCCAGTGGAGCGACGACGTGATCCTCTTCGCCAACGACCTCGTCGTGGCCGACGACGACGAGCGCGAGCAGCTGGAGGCGCGCAGCGTGCGGGTCGTCGACGGCGCGGTCGTCGCCGTGGAGTCGGTGGACGGTCGTGTCAGCGGTGTGCGCCTGGCCGACGGGACCGTGGTGCCGCGAGCGACGATCGCGATCGGCCCTCGTGCGCTGGTGCGGCTACCGTTCCTCGCCGGGCTCGGTCTCGCCGTCGCGGAGCATCCGTCGGGCATCGGCGAGCACCTCCCGGCGGACCCGACGGGCCGCACCTCCGTGCCGGGCGTCTGGGCGGCCGGCAACGTGACGGACCCGATCGCCCAGGTCGGCGCTGCGGCCGCAGGGGCGGCCTTCGCCGCCGCGCAGCTCAACATGGACCTGGTGCAGGAGGACGTCGAGCGCGCCGTCGCGGACCGTCGGCGCGGCTGAGGTCAGCGCGGGCGGTAGGCGTCGGCGCGGTGGTCGACTCGGATGACGATCACCCGTACCTCCTCGTCGTGGATCTCGTACAGGATGCGGTACGGGCCCCGTCGCGCACTGTAGAGACCCGCGAGCTCCCGTTCGAGTGCCTTGCCCACCCGTTTCGGGTTCCGGGCGAGGTCCCCGTAGGCTAACTCGATCACCGCAGGGACGATCCGTGGCGGGATCCGCTCGAGATCCCGGATCGCCGTCGATGCGAAGACGATCTCGTAGGTCACCGCTTCGGCACGCCGAACCGGGCACGGACGTCGTCCTCGGTGTGTCCGCCGCCGGCCGCGACTTCCTGCCTGGCCTCGGCGAGCTTCGCGACGAGATCGTCACCGGACGACAGCCAGTAGAGACGCTCCTGCAGCTCCTCCCACTCGTCGATGCCGATCAGCATCGCCGCGGGAGAACCGTTGACGGTGATGGCGACCTCTTCGCGAGTCCGTGCGGCGGATTCGACGAGCTCGCTCAGGCGAGCCTTGGCGGACGAGATGGACAGGGTCTGCATACGACGATTCTAGTCCGAATTCTGGTCTAACACAGACTTTTATTCGGATCCGACCGTCAGCGCACGGCCGTGCGCTCCCGCACCGCCCGCGCGCTCCAGCGGCCGTCCGCGCGGTCGACGCGGATCGCGTGCTCGAACGCGCGGGTCACCGTCTCGGTCGTGACCGCCTCGCCGATCGGGCCGGTCGCGACGATCCGCCCGTGGGCGATCAGCAACGCGTGCGTGGTGGTCTCGGGCAGCTCCTCCAGGTGGTGCGTCACCAGCACCGAGGCGAGCTCGGGCGCCGAGTGAGCGAGTCCGTCGATCGTCTCGAGAAGCTGCTCCCGCGCCGCGACGTCGAGCCCCGTCGTCGGCTCGTCGAGCAGCAGGAGGCGCGGATCGGCGATCAGCGCCCGTGCGATCAGGGTGCGCCCCCGCTCCCCCTGCGAGAGCGTCGGCCAGCGTGCCTCGCGCCGGTCGTCCAGGCCGACCGAGTGGAGCAGCTCGTGCGCGCGCACCGTCTGCTCGGGCGTCGCCTCCCACCGCATCGGCGGCTCGAGCGTGCCCGTGAGCCCGGTGAGCACCACCTCCGTGACGGTCAGCGGCGAGCGCACCGGGTGCCGGGGGTTCACGTGGCCGATGTGACGGCGCAGCTCCTGCAGCTCCACGCGGCCAAGGCGCCGGCCGAGCACGTCGACGGTGCCGGAGGTGGGGAACGTCAGCGCGCCGCAGAAGCCGAGCACGGTGCTCTTGCCGGCCCCGTTCGGGCCGAGGAGCGCCCAGTGCTCGCCCGCGCGCACGGTGAGTTCGATGCCGTCGAGGATGTGCGTGCCGTCGCGGCGGAACGTCACCTCCCGCAGCTCGAGCACGGCCGGAGCGATGGAGGCCGCGGCGATGGAGGGCAGGGTCACGAGAGACGCTCCTTCAGCGAGGTGAGGTGGTCGCGGCTGAGGCGGGCGGCGGCGTCGGCGTCGCGGTCCGCGATGGCGTCGAGGAGGACGCGGTGCGCGTCGTGGTCGGCCCCCTCGTCGGCCACCGGGCGCAACCGCAGCATCTCGACCATCGCCTGCCGCAAGCGGGGCACGAAGCCGTCGAAGAGCTCGGCGAGGATGTCGTTGTGGGCTGCGGCGACGATGGCGCGATGGAACGCGGTGTCGGCGTCCACGTGCGCCTCGAGTTCGCCCTGCGGGCCCTCATCGTGGCCGCGGCGCGCGTCGAGCGCGCGGCGCAGTGCCCGCAGCTCCTGCGGCGTGCGCCGTGCGGCGGCCAGCGCGGCGGCCTCCGATTCGATCGCGATGCGCGCCTCGATCACCGACACGATGTCGGCGCGGCGCAGCACGACGTCCCAGTCCTCCGGTGCATCGAGCGCCGTGACGAAGACGCCGGCGCCCTGCCGGGACTGCAGCACGCCACGGCCCGCCAGCTGACGGATCGCCTCGCGCACCGTCGAGCGCCCGACGCCGAGCTGCGGCGCGAGCGTCGTCTCGCCCGGCAGCTTCTGCCCCAGGGTCCATTCACCCGCACGGATGCGCTCGAGGAGCGCATCGGCGGCCTGGTCGGCGAGAGGGGCGCGGAGCACTGGCATGGCCCGAGTCTACGGGACGTCGTGCTTTCTTGTCTGCTTGTCTGAGGAGTACTCGCACACCGGATGCCCGGTCAAGTGGTGGGCGCAGGTGTCGGCGCGGCGGTCGAGCGAGACTTCGCCATCACCACACGCGTTGCGGTCATGGTGTCGCCGCTGCGCATCCCGAGCACGCCGACCTGATCGCCGACGACGAAGGACGACCGCTCGGCGGGCGATGACGTCGTGCCGAAGGCGGTCGACGCCCCGATCGTGACGGTGACGGTCGCGCCCGATGCGGACCGGATCGACCAGGTGCCGCCGTCGATCGCCGTGATCGTGCCGCGGACGCCGTGCGCCGTTTTCTTCCGCGCCGCCTTCCCCGTGTTCGGCGTGCCATGGGACTGAGTCGTGCCATGGGACTGAGTCGTGCCATGGGACTGAGAGGTGGAGGCCATCGGCGGGTTCGTCTGACCAGCGGCGACGGCAGCGGAGACGCCCCAGGCCGTCGCTCCGGCCACGAGGACCACCGCGAGGGCGCCCCCGGCGATCGCGACGCCGACGGCGTGCCGGCGCAGGAAGCCCGCCGCCGGCGGCGCGGACTGCGGGCCCGTCGGCACGGGCTGCGTGTCCTGCCGGGCCTCGGGCAGGGGGCGGGTGGGGTCGGTGTCGTCGTTCATGCCCCCACCCTGCGACGCGGGCGTCAGGGTCTCGCGAGCGGAGTGTTCGGGGGACGTAAAGCCGCCGCGAACGGGAGGCGGACGGCGAACTCCGCTCCGCCCTCCCCCGCGCGGCCCACGGCGATCGTGCCGCCGAGCCGGCCGACGAGCCTCCGGGCGATGGACAGCCCGAGACCGGTGCCCACCGGGCGCACATCCCGGTAGCGGTCGTGCAACGCACCGCGGTCGAACGCGACGGCGCTGTCGGCGTCGTCGATGCCCGGTCCCCCGTCGCGGACCGCGATCACGACCCCGTCCGCCCCCGGACCGGCCGACAGGACGATCGGCCGCCCCGCCGGGGTCACGCGTAGCGCGTTCTCCACGAGCCCGTCGACGACCTGCCGCAGCCGCATCTCGTCGGTGACCACCGGCAGCGCCTGCTCCGGCAGCTCGGTGCGCAGCTCGACTCCGACCCGCGAGCACGCCGCGGCCCAGGCCAGCGCTGCGCGTTCGAGCGTCCCCCGCACGTCGAACTCCTGCGGATCGATCGCGAAGTCGTCGGCCTCGAGCCGCGAGAGCTCGAGCAGGTCGTCGACGAAACGCCGCAGCCGCTCCGACTCCGCCGTCAGAGTGGCCCCGACGCTGGCCACCTCGTCGGCCGGGACGACGCCGTCCGTCAGCGCCTCGGCATACCCGCGGATGGCCGTGAGCGGGGTGCGGATCTCGTGCGAGACCGACAGCAGGAACTCCCGCTGGCGGTCCTCGCTGGCGGAGAGGGCGTCGTCCAGCGTGCGCAGCGCCTGCGCGACGTCGTCGATCTCGGCGACCCGCTGATCGGCGATGACGACCCCGCGGCGCCCGCTCGCGAGTTCACGCGCACCCGCGGCGAGCCGCGTCATCGGCCGCCCCAGCCGTCGCGCGAGCAGCACGCCGGCGACGGTCGCGACGACCAGCCCGACGAGGAGGGCGACGACGATCCAGCGGATCAGCTCCGCGTTGCCCGCCGCGATGTCCGCGACCCGGCGCACGCCGACGACGCCGCCACCGCCCGTCGCCGGGATGCCCACGAGCACGGCGTCCGTCCCGCCCAGTGTCGTCGACGCGGAGACGGAACGGCCGTCCTGCAGCGCGCGGACCACCTCCGGATCCACCGAGGCCCGCGCCGGCCCGCTCACCGTCCCGTCCGCACCGACGACGGCGAACCGGTCGCCGAGCACCGTGAGCCGCTCCGTCAGCCGATCGAGCCGGGTCGAGGTCGTGGCCTCGTCCCGCACGAGCGCGACCGCCTGCGCCTTGAGCTGCTGACGCGCCTGCCCCTCGGCCACCGACTGGACGACCTGGACCGACACGAGCGCCGTGATCAGCACCGCGATGAGCGCGACGGCGAACGTCACCACTACGATGCGGCCGGTCAGCGACGCCGGGCGCCGCCTGCGTTCAGTCATCGACGTCGGCGATGCTGTAGCCGACCCCGCGGACGGTGCGGATCATCCCGGCCGCCTCGCCCAGCTTCACCCGCAGCTGCGCGACGTGCACGTCCACCGTGCGGCTGCTGCTGTAGTCGGCGACGCCCCAGACCGTCGACAGGAGCTGTTCGCGCGTGAACACCCGGCCGGGCTGCGACAGGAGGTACGCCAGCAGCTCGAACTCCGTCGCGGTGAGCTCCACCCGTCGATCGCCGACCTCCACCCGCCGCGTCCCCGTGTCGAGCGACACCGGCCCGAGTCTGCGGGCCGGGGAGACGGCCTCCCCGGACGAACGCCTGACCAGGCCGCGCACCCGCGCCACGAGCTCGCGCGGCGAGAACGGCTTGGTGACGTAGTCGTCGGCGCCCAGCTCCAAGCCGACGATCCGGTCCACCTCGTCGTCGCGTGCGGTCACGAAGACGACGGGGGTCCAATCGCCGCGCCCGCGGAGGGCGCGGCAGACCTCGATGCCGTCGGCGCCCGGCACCCCGATGTCGAGCACGATCGCGACGGGTCGCAGCCGTCCGACCGCCTCGAGGGCGCGGCGGCCGTCCGACTCGACGTGCACGCCGAAGCCGGCGCCCGTCAGGTACAGCCGTTCGAGATCGCTGATCGTCGGTTCGTCCTCGACGACCAGGACGAGGCCTCGCTCTTCACCCACGTGACCATCTTCGCCGCGGCCACGGTGCGCGTGCGTCGCCACGGAACCGATTCAGGGCGCTCTTACCGTTTCTTTACATCCGGCTCTCACGACCCGAACGCGCCGGGCGTCCACTGGCGTGCATGTCGCACCTCCGATCGCTCTCCACCGCCGGCTTCGCCCTCGCCGCCGGGGCCGTCCTCGCCCTGACCGTCGGCACGGCAGCAGGAACCGCCGCCCTGACGACCACGGCCGTCACTGCGGCGACGCCGCCGGCGGTGTCGACCGCCGGATTCCCCGCGGGCGGCCGGGACCCGGGCATCTTCACGGACACCTGCACCCGCAGCCGGACGGCGCCGAACGACCCGATCATGATGCCCGGAATGACCGGGATGTCGATGCAGCACGACTTCTTCGGCAACCCGGCGGTCATCGCCTCGTCGACGGCGGCGACGCTCCGGGGCGGGCGCACGACCTGCTCGACCGCCGCCGACTCCTCCGCCTACTGGACCCCCGTCGTGTACCAGCACGGAACTCCCCTCACCCCGTCGCGCACGCTGCTCTACTGGCGGGCTCCCGCCGCCACCGCATCGGCCACCCACGCGATGCCCGAGGGCATCAGCCTCATCGCCGGCGACGAGACGGCGACCGCACCCCAGTCGACCTCCGTCGTCGACTGGACCTGCACCACGACACCGGCGGACCGGCGCCCGAGTCGCTCCGCCGCTCCCCACGACTGCACGGGAGGAGCGCAGTTGCGACTGGTGATCACGTTCCCGAACTGCTGGGACGGGCACACCATGGACGGGCGCGACCGTTCCGGCGCCGTGTACGCGACGGCAGCGGGATGTCCGTCCTCCCACCCGATCCAGATCCCCCAGATCGTGATGCACGTCGCATACCCCACCTCCAGCGGTGCGGGCATCACCCTCTCGACCGGCCCGCAGACGCAGGGGCCGCCCGTCACCGGGCACGCCGACTTCGTCGACGGCTGGCAGCAGACCCGCATGGCGGCGGACGTCTCCGCCTGCGTGGACGCTCAGGTGCGGTGCGGCCCGGTCCGCGGAGAGCAGGCCGTCCCGCAGGGCGGCAGGCAGCGCTGACGCCGCGAGGTCACGGTTCGGTCACTTTCAGGAAACGTTCGAACAACCCAAAGTTTCCGCTCAGTGGCGTTCCTTACGCTCCCATCCCATGACGACGCAGCCGCTCAGGGTCGGCCCGCTGACCCGGCGCCGCCTGGAAGAACGCGCACGGCACGACGCCGAGGCGCTCCGCGGCGCGCCCGCACCCGAGACCGGCGCGCCGTCGACCGTGGCCGCGCTCCAGGCCCGCGCCAACGCGTACGCCCGCCGTGAGGAGCAGCGCTTCCACCGTCGCGTACGCCGGGAGCTGACCGAGCACCGCCTCCTGACCGCCGCCGTGCGCACCGATCTCGACGCGTTCGACGAGCGGCTCGACGCGCTCCCGCCGGCCGAGCGCGACCATGCGCGCATCGCCGTGGGCGACGGGCCGGCCTACGCCGAGCTGCGGCGCCTGGAGCGGCGTATCGCCCGCGGCCATCGCCGCGCCGAGGAGCTCGCCGCCGTGATCCACGCCCGTTTCACCTTCGCGCGGCTCCGTGCGGCCCGGCACTTCGACCGATCCGACGAGAAGATCGCCGTCTACTGGGGCGCCTACCGCGGGGCGCTGCCCCGGGAGGCCGCCGACCGCATCCCGGACCGGGCCGGTGCTCCCGAGCTCCGCCGCTCCGACTGGCTGACCACGCGCACCGACGCACTCGAACACTGGCAAGGGGGAACCGATGGCCAAGCGTGACCGGCTCACGGAGTACCGAGTCCCGAACGTCTCGCGGCTGCGCCGCCGGCTGCTGTGGCGGCTGCGGAAGCTGCGCGACGCCGTCGACGTCGAGACGCTGGAGGTCTTCGAGCACGAGCTCGCCGCCTTCGAGCGTGCCGGCGCGGCCGAGCTCGAACGGCAGCGGACGCGCAACATCGCCGTCTGCTCCGACCGGGTCGCCCAGGCGCAAGCGCGGGAGGAGCTCATCCGCAGCGCGCTCGAACGCACCGAAGCCGAGATCCGCCGGGCCGACGAGGCCGTCCAGCGGCTCGACGCCCGCCTGCTCGGGAGCGATCCCGACCTCCACAACTACGCCTGAACAGCCTGAACAGGAAGGACGACCATGGCCAGGGACATCGTCACCCGCCCGCCTCGCCACCGCCCGACCGTCGGGCACCTCTCGCCCGTCGCGCACGTCTTCGTCTACGTGCTGCTCGTCGCCATGCTCGCGGTCGACTACATCCTGCTCGCCCAGGCACTGACGCTGCTGTTGCGCAACGACAGCCAGTACGGCTCCATCGGCCTGCAGATGTACGTGATCACCTTCGGCATCTCGTTGGCGGTCGTGACGCTGCCCCACGCCGTCGCCATCGTCCTGCGGCGCGTGCAGGCCCGGGTCATGGCGAGGGGATGGATCCCCGCCGCGATCGCCCTGTGCCTGGTGTGGGCGGCGCTCCTCGCCGCGATCACCGTCGCCCGGATCAAAGCCGGGATGGACGCCTCCTCCTCCGGCGGGCTGACCGGCCTGGTCGGCGGCGGCACCGCGCCGTCGGCGCCGGCGTTCTCGTGGACGGCGCCCGACACGATCATGGCGTTCCTGATGCTCGGCGTGCTCGCCACCTCCGGCGCCGTCAGCTTCGTGATCGCCTGGGTCACCACCAAGCCGCTGCTCACCGCTGCCGAGAAGGCGCACGCGCACGCCGAGCGGCTGCGCTTGCACCGCGACAAGCTGCGCGGGGAGTCGGTCGCGGCCGGCGAGGCGACCCGGCTGGCGTTCCAGCTCGACGCCCACGACGCCATCCGCTACACCGGGGCGCGCGTGACGTTCCACTCCAGGGTGGATGTGGTGCGCGCGCAGCTCGGCGTCCGCCTGGCACAGCGCGAACGCGACCCCGAGAGCACGAGCCAGATCATCCGCGAGCTCAAAGCCCGGCGCAGTGCCGCTGCGGTCGAGGCCGGGCCGGGCGCGCACGCCGCCTCCACCCCGCCGCCCGAGCACCCCGCCTGGCCCGCCCAGTCCTGACCTCGAGGAGCCACTCGTGACCACCCTCCCCCGCCTCCGCACCGCGCTCGCCCTCGCCGGCGTGATCGCCCTCGCGGCGGGCCTCACCGCCTGCTCGTCGGCGACCGCATCCGGTGCGGCCTGCGACCAGTCCGCCCCGCGCAACCTGGGCGTCGTCGCCGGCAGCACGGCCAACGCCCCGACGACCGCCCTTCCCGCCTCGGCCACCAGCCAGCTGAAGGCCGTCGGCGCGAGCAATGGCAGCGTGACGGTCGTCATCCCCTCCGGGACGCCGCAGGTGATGGGCACGACGCTCATCGGATCCACCGCGCAGGACGCCATCGTGTGCCAGAACGAGCAGCGCACGAAGCTCACCCAGATCACGCAGTACATCGACGGCCTCAAGGCCGCGAACGCCCAGGTCGACTTCCTGGGCGCCATCGACCAGGCCGCGCGCAACCTCGGGAAGAACCCGATGGGCGTCCTCGTCGTCGGCAGCGGCCTGCAGACCACGGACCCGCTCGACTTCGCCGGCAGCGGCCTGCTCTCGGCCGACCCGGCGCAGGTCGTCGCCGACCTGACCTCCCGGTCCCTGCTGCCGACCGACCTGAAGGGCGTCACCGTCTACTGGTCCGGGATGGGCGACACCGCCGGAGCGCAGCAGCCCCTCACCATCCCGGCGCGCAGCAACCTCGAGGCGATCTGGACGGCCATCGTGAAGGCGGCCGGCGGGACGCTCTCCCTACTGCCCGAGCCCGCCTCCGGCACAGCCGCCGCCGGGCTGCCCGCAGTGACGCCGGTCCCCGTCGAGGCCGTCGCGACCAAGACCGACTGGACGCACCCCGTCGTGATCCGCGACAGCGACCTGAGGTTCACCAAGAACACCGCCGACTTCGCCGACCCCGCCGCCGCGAACCAGGTGCTCGCCTCCCTCGTCCCGGCCATCGAGCAGAACGGCCAGGTCGTCACGATCACCGGCACCGCCTCGAAGGACCAGGCGACCAGCAACACCGCCGACCTCGCCCTCTCGCAGAGCCGTGCCGCCGCCGTCAAGGCCGCCCTCGTCGCTCTGGGCGTCCCCGCGGCGGAGCTGACCACCGCGGGCGTCGGCCACGACTGGTGCGGCTGGCGCACCGAGACGGACGCATCGGGCGCCTACTCCGACGCCATCGCGGCGCAGAACCGCACGGTCGTGCTCACCTCGGCCGGGGTCGGGCTCTGCGCCTGACAGCCGGGCGCCTGCCGGGTATGTCCTGACGGCTTGCCGGCCCGGGGAATGACTCGGCCGGACCACCGGTTCGAGACGAGTATGACAACCATCGGACTCATCGGTTCCGGCCACATCGGCTCCCAGCTCGCCCGTCTCGCCGTCGCCCACGGCTACAGCGTGGTGCTGAGCAACTCGCGCGGCCCCGAGACCCTCGCCGGCCTCGTCGCAGAACTCGGGCCGCAGGCACGCGCCGCGACTCCCGCCGAGGCCGCGGCCGCGGGCGACCTCGTCGTCGTCACCGTTCCGCTCGCCGCGGAGGCGACCCTCCCGGTCGCCGAGCTCGCGGGCAAGATCGTCATCGACACGAACAACTACTACCCGCAGCGCGACGGCAGCGTCCCGGAGCTCGACGACGAGTCGACCACCGTCGCCGAGCGCCTGCAGGCGACGCTGCCGACCTCGAAGGTCGTCAAGGCCTTCAACCACATCGGCGCCGCCGCCCTCACCACCGAGGGCCAGCCGGCCGGCACGGCCGACCGCCGCGCGCTGATCGTCGCGGGCGACGACGCCGAGGCGCGCGACCGCGTCGCCGCGCTGATCGACCAGTTCGGCTTCGATGCCGTCGACATCGGCCCGCTCGCTGAAGGCTGGCGCATCCAGCGCGACACCCCCGGATACGTCAAGCGGTTCGACGCCGCCGGCCTGCGCGACGCCCTGGCCGCCGCCCGCCGCTACCGCGACATGTAGTCGAGCCCCCCGAGCCCCCACTCGCACCGCCCGCATTCGGCACGAATGTCGCGAAACGCCCGCCGTTTCCCGACATTCGTGCCGAATGTGCGTGCGCGATCTGCGGGTGAATGGTTGAAGCTTCAACGAAATGCGCGTAGGATTGTTGACACGACAACCTTTCGAATCGATCGAGGACCCACGATGACCACCGACCAGCTGCTCGACGCCGCCACCCACATGGCGGCCCCCACCCTCCGCGTCGGCGACCTGGAGCTGATGTCGTCGTACTACTCCGCCGCCTTCGCCTTCGAAGCGCTCGACGAGAAGGCCGACGCCCGCGGCCGCGAGGTGCACCGCGTGCTCGGCCGCAACGGCACGCCGATGGTGTCGCTCATCCACACGCCCGACCTGCCGCCGGTCGACCCGCGCCAGTCCGGCCTCTTCCACAACGCCTTCCTCTTCCCCGATGCGGCCAACCTCGCCGCGACCGTCTACCGCGCCGCACAGGACCCGCGCAGCCGGTTCGTCGGTTCCAGCGACCACCTCGTCTCGGAGGCGTTCTACTTCACCGATCCCGAGGGCAACGGCGTCGAGCTCTACACCGATCGCCCGCGCGACGCCTGGAAGCTCGAACGCGGGCAGATCCTGATGGACACCACCTGGCTCGACCCGAACGCGTACCTGCAGGCCAACCTCGCCCAGGAGGTGCTGGATGCGGGTTCCGCGCTGAACGGCACCGTCGGCCACGTGCACCTGCAGGTAGGCGACATCCCGACGGCGAAGGCCTTCTACGTGGATGCGCTCGGCTTCGAGTCCACGCTCAGCGAGTACCGCGGCGCGCTCTTCGCCTCCGCAGGCGGGTACCACCACCACATCGCGATGAACGTGTGGAACAGCGCCGGCTCCGGTCCGCGCGCGGCCAGCCTGGGTCTCGGCGAGGTCGCGATCACCGTCCCGGACCGCACCGACCTCGATGCGCTCGCCGCCCGGCTGCGCGAGCACGGCATCCCGTTCGCCGACGACGGCCGCTCCGTCGTCGTCGCGGACCCGTGGGACACCCAGGTCAGCGTCGTGCTTCCGGACGTCACCGCCGACGAGCTCCTCGCCCGATGACGGCCGCCGGACCTGCGGTCTCCCAGGCGATCGCGCCGGCCGGCCAGCCCGTGGACGCCCCCGTGGCGGCCCTCCTCCTGCACGGCTACGGCTCGAACGAGCACGACCTCACGGCTCTCGCCTCCACGCTCCCCGGGGCACTGCCCTGGTACTCCCTGCGTGCGCCGCTCGCGACGCCGAACGGCGGCGCCGCGTGGTTCCCGATCTCGACCCCGGGCAGCCCCGATCCGGCTCCGGTCGCCGCGGCGACCGACGCGATCTGGGAGTGGGTCGACGCGCAGCTCGGCGCAGGCACCCGGATCGTCCCGATCGGCTTCTCGCAGGGCGGTCTCATGGCGACCCAGCTCCTGCGGACCCGTCCCGAGCGGGTGGCTGCGACCGCCGTGCTCGCCGGCTTCGTGCAGGCCGCACCGCAGCCCGCCGACGACCTTCTCGTCTCCACCCGGCCTCCGGCCTTCTGGGGGCGCGGGGACGCCGACGGCGTGATCGCCGGTCCGGCCGTCGACCGCACCGCGCTCTGGCTGCCCGCGCACACCACCCTCGAGCAGCACGTCTACCCCGGACTCGGGCACGGCATCGCGGCTCAGGAGGCGGACGACCTGCGCCGCTTCCTCTCGACCGTTCCGCCGGGTGCGGAACTCACCGCGACGACGCCGCCGGCGCCGTCTCCTGCAGCACCCTGATCAGGGTCTGCGCGTCGTAGGGGCCGATGTGGCGGCGGCCGTTGATGAAGAACGTCGGCACCGCCGTGATGTCCATCGCCTCCGCGTCGAGCATGTCGTCGCGCACGCGCGCGGTCACCTCCGGTGAGGCGAGGTCGGCTTCGAAGCGGTCGAGGTCGAGGCCGAGGTCCTCGGCGCGACGCAGGATGTCCGACGGCAGCTGGTGCTCCTGGTCCGCGAACAGGCTGCGCTCGAACTCGAAGAACTTCCCCTGACGTGCCGCCGCCTCCGAGGCCTCGGCCGCCGCGAGGGCGTTCGGGTGGAAGCGGGTGAGCGGGGCGTGCCGCCAGACGTAGCGCACCCGGTCCCCCAGCTCGGCGCGCACGTCCCCGACCGACCCGGTCGCCTTCAGGCAGAACCCGCATTGGAAGTCGCCGTACTCGACGAGGGTGAGCGGGGCGTCCGGGTCGCCGAAGATGTGGTCGCGCGCCGGGTCGACCGGACGCACCAGCGTCAGACCGGCCTCCTCCTTCGGGCGTCGCGCATCGGAGATCCGGAAGATCACCGTCGCCACGGCGAACGAGATGACCGTCGCCGCCAGCACGCCGACCCGCGCCGCGTTCTGCGCCGTCTCGTCCGGGATGGCCAGGTCGACGATGAAGAGCGAGATCGTGAAGCCGATGCCGCAGAGCGCCGCCCCTCCGGCGAGCCTGTCGACGGTGAGCCCCGGGCCGAAGTCGCCGATCCGCAGCTTCCGCATCGCGAACGTCGAGCCGAAGACCCCGACGAACTTGCCGACGACGAGGCCGGCCACCACGCCCCACGCGAGCGGCGAGACCAGCGCGCCGGCGAGGATGCCGCCGTCCAGCCGCACCCCTGCGTTGGCGAGGGCGAAAAGCGGGAGCACGACGTACGCCACGTACGGGGACCACGCGGACTGCAGGCGCTCGTTGATCGAGATCGACTCCCGGAGGCTGTTGGCCGCCGCACGGGCGTACTCCGTGTTCGGGGACTGCCGGAACGTGCGTGCGAGGTCGAGAGCGTGCTCGACGTCGCGCCGGTCGGGCCGGTAGACCGGGATGAGCAGCGCGATCGCGACGCCGGCGAGCGTGGGATGCACTCCCGACGCGAGGAACGACAGCCACACGACGATCGCCAGCGTGGCGTAGACCGGGCCGCGCCCGGCGGGGAGGTAGCGCGTGAGGTAGACCCCGACGAGGCCGACCGCAGCGATGATGAGCGGGAGCGGGGTGAAGTCCTTCGTGTAGACCAGGGCGATGATGCTGAGCGCGCCGATGTCGTCGACCACGGCCAGTGCGAGGAGGAACACGCGGAGGCGCCCGGTGGCGTGGGGGCCGATCAAGGCGAGCGCTCCGACCAGGAAGGCCGTGTCGGACGAGATCACGATCCCCCAGGCGTGCGCGTCGCCCGTGCCGGCCGTGAACAGCACGAAGATCAGCGCGGGCACCGCGAGCCCGAACAGGGCCGCCACCACCGGCACCACCGCGCGCGACCAGCTCGTGAGCTCTCCGATCGCGAACTCGCGGCGCACCTCCAGCCCGACGGTGAAGAAGAAGATGGCCATCAGCGCGTCGTTCACCAGCGCGTGCAGGGTGAAGTCGAGATGCAGCTCGCCGAGGCCCAGCGTCAGGTGCGTCTCCCAGAACGCCTCGTAGCCGCTGAAGGAGATGTTCGCCCACACGATCGCGATCGCCGTGGCGAGCAGGAGCAGCACGGCGCCGATCCGACTCCGGCCGGCCGCACGGAAGCGCTCGGCGAGGGTCGGCCGCCGGTCGTTCGACGTGCCGCTGCGCTCCGGGTCGGGCGAGCGCTGGATGATCGTGAGGTTCGTGGTCACGGCTGCGTCTTCCGGTCTCAGACCGACCCGAGCGGGGCCGGTTCGCGCTCGCCCTGGTACTCGGCCGAGAGCAGGCGGTAGGAGCGGGTGGTGAAGGCGAGGAGCGCCAGGACGACCAGAGCGATGCCGGAGAAGAGGAACACGAGTGCGATCCCGCGCGCGTCCCCCTCGCCCAGCAGCCAGCCCCAGGTGGCCTCGCCCGCTCCCGTGCCCATGTAGGGGATGATGACGAACTGCGCGAGCGGTGCGATCAGGAAGGCCGTGATCGGCGCGGCGGCGGACTCGAACGCCTGCGCGAACCCGAACACACGACCCTGGCGCGTGTACGGCACGATCTTCTGGATCACGGTCTGCTCCGACGCCTCGACGGCGGGGATCAGGGTCATGTACAGCCAGATGCCGGCCACGTAGAGGAGCCACCACTCCCGGATCGTGAACAACGCGCCGAGCAGTCCCATGAGGGCGACCAGCAGCAGCATCGTCCTGATCGGGTTGCGCCCGAGCCCGAAGCGGGCCACCAGGAGGCCGCCGACGATGAATCCCGTGGCCGAGATGCCGAGCACGACCCCCCACCACTCCACGGCGAACAGCTCCAGCCCGTAGGGGTCCATCAACGCCATGTAGACGCCGCCGATGAGGTTGTTGAACGTGGAGAAGATGATGAGCGCGAAGAGGCCGGGCGCGCTCCGGATCGCCGCGATGCTCCCGCGGAGGTCCATCGACGGCGTCGCGCCCTCCTCCGTCTGCGGCTTCTCCTCGGGGATGCGCAGGAAGAGAAGGTGGCCCAGCGCCGCCGCGGTCAGCAGGATGGCGATGACCAGCGTCCATCCCATTCCCAGCAGCCCGATGGCGAGACCGCTGAACACGCTCGTGACGATGAACGCGACGCCCTGGACCGTGCCCACCAGGCCGTTCGCGTTGGCGTGCCGTTCGACCGGAACCAGCAGTGTGACGGTGGTGGAGAGCGCGATGTTGCGCATATTCTCCACCACCGAGCCGAACAGGATCACCCCGGCGAACACCCAGAACATCGGGCCGCCCAGGTCGAGCAGGGCCGACTCGGGGAACACGAGGTACAGCGCTCCGGCGACGGCGAACGCGACGAGGGTGACGGTACCGGCGAACAGCATGACCTGGTGCTTGCGGTGCCGGTCGACGATCGTGCCGAACAGGATGGAGAACACGGCGACGAGCAGCATGTACGCGCCGCCCACGATTCCCGTCGCCAGCACGGAGCGCGTCTCGAGGTAGACCCAGAAGGTCAGGGCGAACCAGAGGAACGAGGTCGTGACGTTGGCCACGGCCGTGTTCACCAGCACCTGGGCGAAGGTGCGGAGTCCGGGAGCGGACGTCTCCGTCATGCCACAGAGGCTACGGCAACCGTCTCCCCCTGTCAGCCCGCGAGGACGATCACGCGCGCACCCAGTCGCCGTCGTCGTCGGTGCGCCAGGTCTGCTCATCCTCGAGCGGCACCGTCACCCCGTCGTTGAGCCAGACCGTCTCGTCGGGATTCCATCCGGCGAGCAGCCCGGCCCAGCCGTCGCCCACCTCGACCGCCCGGCCGGCGGTCTCGAGGTACCCGGCGACGGAGACGTGCACACCGTCGACGTCGGCGGCGACCTGAGCCCAGTCGGGGATCAGCCATCGCCCCTCGCGCCCGGTCGCCCGCGCCCAGTCCCAGCGCCGAGAGGCCGTCACGTCGAACGGGTAGCGCCCGCAGAGCTCCGCCCACGCCGCCGCGCCGTCGATCTCGTAGACACGGGCGGAGGGCGAGACCCCGAGCCGGCGTGTCTGGGCGGTGCGCCAGCCGAGACCGTCTTCGACGAGGCGCAGCCCGACCGGCCCCGCTCCGTCCGCCAGGGCACGACTCGATCGGCGGAGCCCGTGCGGCGGCGTCGACCACCACGAACCGGACACCGCCGATTCACCGGCCACGTGCGGTGCCCAGCGCACTTCGTCGGCCGCCTGCGCGGCGGACCACTCGGCCAGCACCGCCGCCGAGTCCACGCGGCGTTCCCAGCCGCCACCGTCGAACTGCACCTGCCACTGGTCCCCGAGGGCGGTGGGCGTCGCCCACCACGGGGTGAGGGCGGAACGCGTGAGGACGTCGGCGGCCCGGCGCAGCGCCGTCCGCAGCGCCGGTTCCGCCGCCAGGAGGTCGTCGCCGTCCGGCCCCTGCCAGGAGCGGGCGCTGTCGACCGCCGTGCCGAGCAGCTCGAGCAGCGCCGCGGCGGACGGATCCGGGATGGTCCGCGCGCCCAGGAGCCGGGCGACCTCCTCGGTCGTCGGCTCCGGCACCGAGCCCGAACCCCCGTCATCGCCGGACCCGTCGGTCAGCGTCATCAGCGAGATCGCATCCCCGGCCTCCCGGGCACGGTGGTACGCGGCGAAGAACACGGCAGTCGACGCCGGGTCGGGCCCGGTCGGATCCGGAACGTCGAACCGGCCCTGCGCGAGCTCCAGACAGATCCGCCGGCCGCGCGGCCCGGACAGCAGCGATGATGCGTCGATCCCCATGCGCCGAGCCTAGCGAGACCGCCGGCGAACCCGAAGACCTCCCCCGGGAAGTAGGTGACCCCTGTCAGCCCGGTACGACGGATGGGCTCCCGCGCCCGTCAGCGCGGCACCCGCGCGCGGTCCGGATGATCGGCTATCGTCGCGAACGTACCTGTCCGGGGAACTTGGGGAATCATGGTCTCATCTCGCGCGCTTCGCGGAGCGCTCGTCGCCGTCGCGGTCGCGACGGTCCTCGCGGGGTGCGCGCCCGGCCGGACCGCGACGACCGCGACAGCGTCGGGCTCGTCGTCACCGACGGCAACGGCCCGGCCGACGGCCACACCGTCCATGACGCCGCCTCCGGCGACCGGAGCCCCAGTCACCTCGGACCCGCCCGCCGGAGCTCCCGACACGGCCGCAGGTCTCGCGGCCGCCGTCCGCGCGTGCCAGTCGGTCGCCCCCGGCTTCTCGGCCTCGAACGTCGCCGCAGCAGCACCGCTGGCCGCCGAGGCGGCACGCAACGACCAGGCATGGCAGGCGCTCGCCGACGACCTCGCATTCATCCGGGACAATCCGATCGATCCTGAGACGGGAGTCGGACCGCAGAAGACCGTCGATGATGCGTCCGCTGTCGCCCAGGAGTGCTTCTCCCATGCCGGCGTCCAGGTGAGTCAGGACTGAGATGAGGAAGAACCGCACCCGGTCCTGGGCCCTCGTTCGAGTGCTCGTCGTCGCGATGATCTGCGCCGTCGCCGCGGGAGTCCCGCTGGCGACTCCCGCGGATCAGGCACACGCTGCGCTTGCGCAACCGGCCGAGTCGGTGTGCTCCGACACGTGCACCAATGTCCCGGCAACCGCTCAAGCGGCCGCACAGAGCCTGATGACGTCGTACGGCAACGGCACGTTGATCATCGAATGGGCGGAGCGGGCGATCATCCCGGCCGAGATCCAGCCGATCGCCAATGGCACGATCGGCCAGACCCCGCAATGCAACATCGACACGCGCACCCTGCAGACGCTCGTGATCATCATCCGCAACTACGGGTCGGTGCAGGTCAGCGATCTCAACCGCCACTGCGCGAACGACGGCGTCGCCACATGCGGGAGCAACCCGACGTCACGCCATTGCGTTCCCAGCACGGGGCCGAACGCGATGGACATCACGTACATCGGCGGCGCGAGGACGCGCGGCAACGACTCCGCTTCGGGCATCCTGCTGAGATTCCTCGACTCGTTCCTGCCGAGCGGATCCCGAGCAGGGCAGGCGTCCGGGGGCGACGACTGCGGGGTGTACAGCATGCCCGGACTCGCGAACATCTCGCGCTTCACCGACTACTGCACCCACATCCATGTCGACCTCGGGTCGACCACCGGCGGCCTGCGCAATCTGAAGACGCGCTGACGCGATCAGGCCGCGACGACGGCCTCCTCCTCCTCGGCGGTGACCAGGCGCGACTCGTCGGCGAGCCGGCGCCGCCGCAGGCTCACCACGTGCGTCACGACGATGAGGAGCACGCCGGCCGCGGCCCACAGGGCGAGCCGGAGGCCGGCGAACCCGAAGGCCTCCCCCGGGAAGTAGGTGAGCGCACGAGCGGCCTCGAGCCAGGCGGCCCCGTTCCAGAACGTGTTGAGCCCGGCGAAGAGCGCCGGGGAGAGCACGGCCTGGAAGATCCCGCCGGAGCTGGTGAAGTTGAGCATCACGAACAGCAGGGTGAGTACGGGTGTCGTCCACTTGCCGAGCACGGGATGCAGTCCGATGCCGATCGTCACTATGCCGAACACGTAGAGCGAGGCGAGCAGCCAGATGCTCCATTCGTTGCCCGACAGCACCCCGTAGACCGGCCCGGCGACGACGACGCCGATGCCCGCGACCACCAGTGCGGCGGCGCCGGCCACGGCCACCCGCCAGCCGAGCGCGATCCGCGCGGTCACGGCGGCGATCGCGATGGCGCTCGCGTACGAGCCGACGCTCAGGGCGACGAGGAGGAAGAACAGCCCCTGCCCGGTGCCGTCCTGCGCGCCGACGGGGCGGACGTCGTCGACGGTCACCGGGAGGTGCTGCTGGTAAGCGATCGGGAGCAGGAGCTTCTCGGCCGCGGATGCCGTGGTCTCGGAGGCGGCGCTGGCGACGATGATCGTGGCGTGCGTGGCGTCGGTCGCGTACGCGGCCGCGATGTCGCGTCGCTCGACGGCGGCGCGTGCCGCGGCCTCGTCCTTCACCGTCGTCACGTCGAGCTTCTGCGGCGCCGCGTCGTTGAGGGTCTGCGCGAACACGTCGGCGGCGGGGGTGTCGCCCACGATCGCGATCGGGAGGTCGTGCGGCTCCGGCTGGTGGAACGCGCCCAGGTAGGCCAGCGCCATCCCCGCCGCGAGGAAGAGCGGGATGAGCAGGTGCGACCCGAGGGCCTTCCAGAAGGAGGCGGCCGGCCAGAACGACGGACGCGGCGGGACGGTCAGGGGGACGATGCGGTGGGTGGACATGGCGCCTTAGGTTCAGAGTTGCATTGAGCAACATCAATTGTTGCACAGTGCAACCGCTATGCTGGGTCCCGTGACCGCCCGAGACACTGAGAGTGCTGACAGGACCACGGCCGTGGAACGCATCCAGACGGAGCTCACGACGATCGCCCGCCGCGGCACGGCGCGGGTGCGCCGGGAGGACGAGACCCTCTCCTTCGTGGATCAGTCCCTCCTGTCATTCATCCGCGGCAACCCCGGATGCCGGGCCGTCGACATCGCGGCCCACTTCCAGCTCAACCGCTCGACCGTCTCCCGCCAGCTCGGGGCGCTCGCGGAGTTCGGACTGATCGCGGGAGCCGACGCCGATTCGGGTCGCGGTCACGCGCTGGTCGTCACCGAGCGCGGGCGGGAATCGCTCGACCGTGCCGCCGGGAGCGTGCGCGCAGCGCTCGACGAGCGGCTGGCGGGCTGGTCGGCCGACGAGCTCGCCCTGTTCGCCGGGATGCTCGCCCGCTACAACGCGGCCGAGGACTGACGGTCCTCGGCCGACGACTCGCCTCCCGCCGCCGGAGTCCGGTCAGCGCTCGGTCCCCTCGCCTTCTGCGCCCTGCTCGTTCTCCTCGTCCTGCTCGGCGGGTGAGAGCTCATCGAGGGAGTCGGCATCCGGCGGAGCCTCGTCCGTGCCGTGTCCCCGCTCGCGTGCGGACTTGTCCGGCGCTCCGGGGGTCCGCCGCATCTTGACGCCGACAGCCGCGAGCAGGACGATCGCCGCAGCTCCGAAGAACACGAGGCCCACGACCAGCCACGGCTGGCTTCCGGGATTCGGCGCGGCGCCGCTCAGCAGCGCCGCAGCAGCGGGGACGGCGATGAGACGCGCGGCCACCGAGGGTCTACGGCGTGACATCGTCATCACCTCCGCGCCCATCGTGCCGTGCGGAGGCGACGGGCTGCAAGAGAGACGGACCCGCGCGTCAGGCGAATGCCGCGTCGAAGAGCGCGCGAGCCCGGGCCGCCGTCGCCGCGCGTCGATCCACCGGCGTGCGCGCCAGCAGGTCCGCAAGCATCTCGATGGCGAGCAGAGCGTCCGCGGCCTCGACCTGGCGGCCGACGCGCCCCGCCTCCTGGTCGCGGGCGAGCAGGGCGGAGACGATCGCTTCCAGCCGTGCACCGAGTTGCACGGTCCCTTCGCCGAACTGGTCGGCGTTGAGCATGTCGATGAAGGCCGTGGAGACGAGCGCCTGCTCCACGACGCGGTCCAGCAGCACGTCGAGCGTCGCCTCCGGCTCGGCCGCGATCGCCTCCAGCACCGCCATGTTCTCGTCGAAGACGGCGACCGCGAGCGCTGTGCGCGTGGGGAAGTGCCGGTAGAGGCTGCCCTGCCCGACGCCGGCGAGCTTGGCCACGGCGTTGAGGGGCGCACCGTATCCGGCGGTGGCGAAGATCTCCCGCGCGGCCGCGATCAGCGCGCGCCGGTTCTCCGGGCCCGCGCTCGGCCCCCGATTGCTCTTCCCCTGACCTGGCACGGGTGCTAGCGTACAACCGGACACAGGAGTCCGGTTGGAGGCGTCATGGCCGAGCAGTGGGATCGTGAAGTGGATGTGCTGGTCGCCGGGTCCGGCGCGGCAGGGATGACGGCCGCCGTCACCGCCGCCGATTTGGGCCTGAGCGTGCTGGTCGCCGAGAGCACCGAACGATGGGGCGGCACGACGATGCGCTCCGGCGGCGGGCTCTGGCTGCCGGACAATCCCGTGATGAAACGCGCCGGCATCCCCGACTCCCGGGAGGCGGCGCTCACCTATCTGCAGGCGGCGATCGGCGATCCGGACACCGCCTCGTCCACCGCCCGTCGTGAAGCGTTCGTCGACACCGTCACCCCGCTCGTCGACCTGCTCTCCCGGCTCGGCGTGGAGTGGATCCCCGCCGTGAAGTATCCGGACTACTACCCCGACCGGCCGGGCGGCACGATCGGCCGGTCCCTCGAGGTGAAGCCCTTCAACGCACGGCGGCTCGGCGACTGGCTCGCGACCTCCCGGATCGGAGACGCCATCCCGGTGCCGCTGCGCAATGGAGACGTCTACCTGCTGTCGCGCGCCTGGTCGACGGTGTCGGGATTCGTCGCGGGCGCGGCCTTCGTGTTCCGGACGCTCGGCGGACTGATCACCGGGCGCAAGCTGGTCGGCATGGGCGGTGCGCTCATGCTGAGCCTCGGCGACATCGCTCGGCGGCAGGGTGTCGACCTGCTGCTCTCCTCCCCGGTCTCCGAACTGGTGAAGGACTCCGCCGGCCGCGTGACCGGCGCCGTCCTCGACACCGCGGACGGCCCGCTGCGCGTCGGCGCCCGCCGCGGCGTCATCCTCGGCGCCGGCGGCTTCGCGAACAACACCGCCTGGCGCGAGCAGTACCAGGGCATCCCCGGCTACAGCTCGGCTGCGGAGGGCGACCTCGGCACCGCGATCGCCCTCGGCCGCGACGCCGGAGCCGCGCTCGACTACATGGACGACGCCTGGTGGGGTGCGTCCGTGCCGCTGCCGGGCAAACAGCCGCTCTTCGTGCTGAACGAGCGCAGCGACCCGTTCAGCATCGTCGTCGACCAGAGCGGCCGGCGGTACCTCAACGAGTCCGAGAGCTACATCGACTTCGGGCACGACCTGCTCGCCCGCGACCGGGTCACGCCGGCGAACCCGTCCTGGCTGGTGATGGATGCGCGCCATCGCCGCCGCTACATGTTCTCCGCCCTGCTGGTGGGCGGCAAGAAACTGTTCGCCGAGGGGATCGCCGTGAAGGCCGACACCCTCGACGCCCTCGCCGTCGCGATGGGCGTCGACCAGGAGGCCTTCCGCGCGACCGTCGAGCGCTTCAACGGATTCGCCCGCACCGGCGTCGACGAGGACTTCGGGCGGGGGCGCACGGCGTACGACCGGTATTACAGCGACCCGCGGGTGAAGCCGAACCCCAACCTCGGGCCGATCGAGAAGGGCCCTTTCACCGCGGTCACGCTGGTCCCGGGTGATCTCGGCACGAAGGGCGGACTCGTCACCGACGAGCACGCGCGCGTGCTCACCGACGCCGGGGAGCCCATCCCCGGGCTCTACGCCGCGGGCAACACGACCGCCTCGGTCATGGGCCACACCTATCCCGGGCCCGGCTCGACCATCGGGCCCGCCGCCGTCTTCGGCTACCTCGCCGCCCGCCACGCGGCCGGAGCCGGATCCCCCACCGCCCCCGAGCACGAGGAAGAGACCCGAGCATGACCAACGCATCCCTGAGCGCCGACGACTCCATCAAGACCTGGCTGGAGCACCCGACGGGCGGCCCGATCATCCGCGAGCTGCTGGCGCAGGCGGGCCAGAGCCCGGAGGTGCTCCGCCCGGTGAGCAGGCTCGCGCTGAAGCGTCTCATCAAGCTGAGCAAGGGCGCCTTCTCGCAGGAGATGGTGGACGACCTCGTCCGCCGTGCCAACTCGGCGGACGGCGGAGCCGGCGCCGCCCCGACGCCGGCCGCGCCGACCGCTGCCGAGGACTCCCCCACCGCCGCCGCTCCGGAGCCCGCCGAGTGGGTCGAGCGGATCACCCCCGGCCGGTTCGCGGGCAGGACCGTGATCGTGACGGGCGCCGGTTCGGGCATCGGCCGTGCCACCGCATCCCGCATCGCGCGCGAAGGCGGCCGCGTCGTCGCGGTCGACGTCTCGCGCGAGCGTCTCGATCAGTTCGTCGCCGATCACCCGGGCGCCGATGTCGTCGCACTCACCGCCGACATCACGGACGACGCGGGGGTGGCGCAGATCGTGGACGCCGCGGGCGACCGCATCGACGGGCTCGCCAACATCGCCGGGATCATGGACGACATGACCCCTGTGCACGAGCTGTCCGACGCCGTCTGGCGGCGCGTGTTCGCGGTCAACGTCGACGGCACCATGAAGCTCATGCGGGCCGTCGTGCCGGCCATGCTCGCCGCCGCAGCCGGGTCGATCGTCAACACGGCGTCGGAGGCGGCCCTGCGCGGGTCGGCCGCCGGCGTCGCCTACACGGCGTCCAAGCACGCCGTCGTCGGGCTCACGAAGAGCAGCGCGTTCATGTACGGCCCGAGCGGGATCCGCGTGAACGCGGTGGCCCCCGGCCCGACCATCACCAACATCGAGGCGAGCTTCGGCTCCCCGCTCGGCGCCGAGCGCGTGCAGACCGCCATGGCCGTCATGCCCGACCCTGCGGGCGCCGACGCCCTCGCCGCGTCGATCACCTTCCTGCTGAGCGACGACGGGGTCAACATCAACGGCGTCGTGCTCGCGAGCGACGGAGGCTGGTCCGCCGCCTGACGCGGGAGCGGCGGGGCGACCTCCGGCAGCCTCCTACCTCCGGCCTCCTGCGAGTACGGCATCCTGCAGGTACGGCCTACTGCGGGTACGGCGTCTCGCCGCGCTCGAGCATGGCGACGAGCTTCTCGAGGCGGTTGGCCCGGGTGGTGGCGTTGGTGGCCGTCATGATGCGGTGCAGCACGGCGTACCGGTTCGTGCCGTTGAGGGACGCGAAGAGGGCGGCGGCGGCCGGGGATACCGAGAGGGCGGCGGCCAGGTCGTCGGGGACCTGCGCCGACGAGGCGCCGGCGTAGGCACGCTCCCACCGGCCGTCGGCCTTCGCCCGATCGATCTCCGCCTGCCCGCGCGGCCGCATCCGCCCTTCCGCCGTCAGCGCAGCGACGAGCCCGATGTTGCGCTCCGACCAGAGGGAGGCCTTGCGCCGCGGCGTGAACCGCTGGAGGAACGTGGCGGCGTCGAAGCTGCGCTTCTGCCCGTCGATCCAGCCGCTGCACAGGGCCTCGTCGAGCGCGTCGGCGTAGCTGAGGGAGGTGGGCTCGGTGGTGCCCTTCTTGGCCAGCACCAGCCAGACGCCGTCGGAGTCGTCTTCATGACGATCGAGCCAGCCCCGCCAGGCGGCGGCGTCGGCGACGACAAATGGTTCCGGCGCACTCTGTGTCATGCGTGCCATCGTAGGGGTCGGGTCGCCCTCCGGGAGCGGCGCTCGCGCGGAGATCATCAACCGAAGGGCGTCGCCGCGCCGTCGTACGCGCCCGCCAGCGCAGCCGCCCCGAGCAGGGCCGCGTCGTTGCCCGCACGTGCCGGCACGACCTCCACCTCGGAGAACGGGGGCTGGAGCGCGCCGCGCAGTCGATCCGTCAGCGGCTCCATGAACAGCGGTCCGAGGCCGGCGACTCCCCCACCGATGACGACGGTGCCGGGGTCGATCGCCACCAGGGAGGACGCGAGGGACTCCCCGAGATCCTCGGCTGCCACCCGGATGACCTGCGCGGCCACCACGTCCCCTCCGGCGGCCAGCCGGCCGATCTCGCGGAGCCCTAACCTACGCCCGGTGAACTCGGCATAGGTGAGCTCGATGCCCGGGCCGCTGGCGAATGCCTCGATGTGGTCGACTCCCCCGCACGAGCAGATCCGGCGGCGCGACGAGGGGATGCGCACGTGGCCCACCGAGCCGGCCATGCCCGAGGCGCCGCGCAGGACGCGCCCGTCCGAGACCACGGCACCGCCGATCCCGGTGCCGACCGCGACGAAGAGGAAGCGGTCGGGCGCACCGCCCAGTGCCCGTTCGCCGAGCGCCGCGGCGTGTACGTCGTTGACGACGCGGACCGGGGCGCCGAGCCGGGTGCCGAGCCCGCCTGCCACGTCGGTGCCGAGCCAGCCGGCGAGGTGATCGGTGGCGTGGACCACGACTCCTCCCTCGTCGAAGGCGCCCGCACTGCCGACGCCGTAGGCGACCGGCACCACTCCCGCGCGCTCCGAGACCGCGGCCGCCACGGCCGCCGCCGCGTCGAGGATCGCCTCGGCACCCTCCCCGGCCGGGGTCGGCCTCTCGACGCGGTGGCTCGCGCGACCGTCGCGCCGGACGAGGGCGGCCGCGATCTTCGTGCCGCCGATGTCGATGCCGACGACGGCGCTCATCGTGCGCGCGGCGCCGCCGACGCGAAGCGCCGGGTGATCGCCACCGGATCGGTGATGGCACCGCCGACCACGACGGCGAAGGCGCCGGCGTCGAAGGCTCGGCCGACATCCGCCGGCGTCTGGAACCGCCCCTCCGCGAGCACCCGGACGCCGCGCGAGGCGAGCTGGGCGACCAGCTCCACGTCGGGCGTCGGGTCGGCCCGCGAGTACGGGGTGTATCCGGAGAGCGTGGTGCCGACGAAGGCGGCTCCCGCCTCCCACGACCGCAGACCCTCGTCGAGGGTGGAGACGTCGGCCATGATCGGCCGCGGGCCGGCCGTGACGACGGCGGCCCGCACCCGGGCCTCCACATCGCCTGCGACCTCGTCGGTCGCATCCACCGCCACGATGTCGGCTCCGGCGCCGATCAAGGCGACCACCTGCTCGTCCGTGCGGGTGATGACGTTGCGGCGCGGGCCCATCCGCTTGTCGAGGCCGATGATCGGCACCTCGGTCAGCGCCCGCACCGCGGCGATGTCGTCGACGCCGTTGACGCGCAGCGCGACCGCGCCGCCCTGCAACGCGCTCACGGCGAGCCGGGCGATGGTCGGTGTGTCGCGCATCGGCGACCCGGCCGAGGCCTGGCACGACACGACGAGACCGCCGGCGAGCGCAGCCAGGAGGGCCTCCGTCCTGCTGTCGGTGCGCTCGAGCGCACCCTCGTCGCTACTTGAGTGCGCCAGCACTGATACCCCCTACGAAGTAGCGCTGGAACACGACGAAGAGTGCGAGCGCGGGAACGGTGAACAGGACGGATGCGGCCATCAGCGGCCCCCACTCGACGTTGTGCTCGCCGAAGAACGAGTACAGGCCGATCGAGAGGGTGTATTTGGAGGAGTCGTTGAGGTAGATCAACGGGTTCAGGAAGTCGGTCCACGCCCACACGAACTGGAAGATCACCGCCGTGATGAGCGCGGGCCGCGCCTGCGGCAGGACGATCGACCAGTAGATGCGGAACTCGCTGGCGCCGTCGATCCGCGCCGCCTGGAGCAGCTCGTTGGGCACCGACATCAGGAACTGCCGCAGCATGAAGATCAGGAACGGCGTGCCGAAGAACGCCGGGGCGACGAGCGGGATGATCGAGTTCGTCGCTCCCAGCCCGTTCCACATCAGGAACAGCGGGATCATCGTCACCTGCGGCGGCAGCATCATGGTCGCCATCACGATGATCAGCAGCGGGCGCTGCCCGCGCCACCCGATCTTCGCCAGCGAATAGGCGACGAGCGGTGAGGCGATCAGCATCCCGAGCACCGACAGCGCCGCGATGACGATGGTGTTCCAGAGGTACTGCCAGAACGGGATCTCGTCGAAGACCGCGACGAAGTTGTCGAGCGTCCACTCCTTCGGCCACAGGGTCGGCGGCGCACTGAAGATGTCGGCCGGCAGCTTGAAGGCCGTGCTGAGCATCGCCAGGAACGGGAAGACGAACGCCAGGGTCATGACCCAGACGAGCACGTAGCGCCCGGTGGTGCGCCCCGGGCGGCGGCGGCGCAGCCGGGAGGCCCGCTCGCCGTTCGGCCGGGGCGCGCTCGCGCCGGGCGCCGGCCGGGTCTCAGTCGCGTTCAGAACCATAGTGAACCCATTTCTTCGACGACCAGAGCAGCAGCAGGGTGATGATCAGGGTGATCAGGAAGAGCACCCACGCCATCGCCGAGGCGTAGCCCATCTTCAGGAAGACGAACGCGTTCTGGTACAGGTACATCGCGTAGCTGATCATCGACTGCCCCGGCCCGCCGCTCGCCTCGTTGAGACGGGTCTGGGTCAGCAGGTACGGCTGCGTGAAGATCTGCAGGTAGGCGATCACGGTCACGATCACCTGGAAGAGCGTGACCGGAGAGATCGTCGGCCAGGTGATGTACCGGAACCGCTTGAACCAGCCGGCGCCGTCGAGCTCGGCCGCTTCGAACAGTTCGCTCGGCACGTCCTTGATCGCCGCGAGGTAGATGATCATGGTGCCGCCGATGGTCCAGAGGCACATCAGCAGGATGGCCGGCTTGCCCCAGTCGGGCTGCTCCAGCCACTCGGGCTGCGGCAGGTGCAGCAGCCCGAGGAAGTAGTTCACGAAGCCGTACTGCGTATTGAGCAGCCAGCGCCACAGGTAGCCGCCGACGACCACCGGGACGATCGTCGGCAGGTAGACGAGGGCCCGGTACAGCGGCTGCCCGCGCACCGGGAGGTTGAGGAAGTGCGCGCCGACGATCGAGATGATGATCGTCAGCGGCACCCCGGTCACCGTGAGGAACAGCGTGTTCCAGAGCGCCTTCCAGAACGTGGAGTCGTTCAGCATGTGCGCGTAGTTGTCGAGCCCCACCCAGGAGGGTGACTGGAACAGGTTGAAGTCCGTGAAGCTGTACCCGGCCGATGCGAGCACCGGCCACACGATGAACACCGCCGCGCCCACGATGAACGGCGACGCGAACGCCAGACCCAGGAGGGTCTGGCGTCGCGCACCGCGCTTGGCGGTCGTGGCCGACATCAGTAGGACTTCGCCTTGTCCGCCACCGACTGCAGCGCCTTCTCGGGCGTCGCGACCCCGCGCACCACGTCGTCGAAGGCGGTCGCCAGGTCGGTCGAGTACTGCGCGCTGTACGGCTGGCTGGCGAGCGACTTCGCGTTCGGGCTCTTCAGTGCGTTCAGCCACGAGTCGAAGTTCGGGATGTCGCTGTAGGCCGAGTCCGTCAGCAGGGCGGTCTTCGAGGGCAGGTTGCCGAGCGCCAGCGTGAAGTCGGTCATCGGCTTGTCGCTCACCATGTAGGCGAGGAACTTCGCCGCCTCCGCCTTGTGCTTCGAGTTGCTCGGGATGAAGAGCGTGCTCGTCGTCACCTGGGTGGTGCCGGCGAGGTCGTCGCTGGCGGCCGGGATGTCCACGACCCCCCAGTTGAGGTTCGGCGCGACCTTGGGGATGTTGACGGCCTGCCACTCGCCGTCGACCACCATGGCCTCCTTGCCCGTGTAGAACGGGTCCTGCGCCGACATGTACTGGCCGAGACCGGCGGTGAACGACGTGATCTTGTCGGCGCCGTAGGTGTCCGTCAGGGTCTTGGTGTACCAGTCCAGCGCCTCGACGTTCTTGGGGTCGGCCGGCGACGGGGTCTTGTTGTCCGTGCCGTCCCAGGTGCCGCCGAACGCATAGCCGAGGGTCGTGAAGAGAGTCGACGCCGACGGGTTGCCGAGGCCGATCTGGGTGATGGCGCCGTTCGCGTCCGTGACGGTCAGCTTCTTCACCGCGGCGGCGAGCTCGTCCATCGTCGTCGGAGGCTGCACGCCCGCCTTCTCGAGCAGATCCTTGTTGTACATGAGCTGCTGAGTGTGCACCGCGATCGGCAGGGCGTAGGTCTTGCCGTCGAACTTCATCTGGTCGAGCGAGGCGGGCGCGAACTCGCCGAGGTCGACCTTCTCGGTCTTCAGGTAGTCGTCGAGCGGGGCGAGGATGCCCTTCGACGCCCACGATCCGACGGTGTTGCCGAAGTTGTCCGAGATGTCGAAGCTGCCGTTGCTCGACGACATCGAGGTGAGCTGCTTCTGGGCGTCGGGGCTGGAGACGCCGACGACCTTGATGCCGGACTGGCTCGCGTTGAAGTCGGCGATGACCTTCTCGAGCGCCTTCGCCTCCTCACCGCCCCAGAGGTACGAGAAGGTGATGGTCGTCGGGCCGGAGGGCGCCGCCCCCGAGCAGCCGGTGAGCGCGACAGCGGCGGCGGCGACGCTGGTCAACGCGATGGCACGCAGGGCGGTCCGTCGTCTGGTGATCCTGGATTCCATGGGTTTCCTTACGGGTGTGAGGGTTCGGAATGGGATTGCTTGTCAATTGGTGTACTCCATTTCTTCGACAGGTGTCAACCGATTCGATGAAATCAGCAGATACTTGCACTGAGTGGTGCACTTCTCCCTAAAATGGTTGTCACCAATCAGCATCATCGATTCCGGAACCACGATCCGCGGAGGAGACCCATGGCGGAGCAGCACACCAAGTCCGAGCGCCTGCGCCAGCACCTGGTCGAGGTCATCGACCAGGGTCTGGAGCCGCACTCCAAGCTGCCGACCGAGCGCGACCTCGCGACCGAGTTCGACGTCAGCCGGCTGACGGTGCGCCGCGCGCTCGACCGGCTCGAGCACGAAGGCCTGGTCTACCGGGTGCAGGGCGCCGGCACGTTCGTCGCGGCTCCGCGCATCACGAAGTCCGTCGAGCTGACCTCGTTCAGCGAGGACATGCGCGCCCGGGGCCTCGAGCCCGGATCGTCCGTGCTCGTGACCGAGACGATCCCGGCCGGCGCGCGACTGGGCGCGAAGCTGCGGGTCAGCCCGTCGGACGACGTCTTCCACATCCGCCGTGCACGCACCGCCGACGGGGAGCCGATGGCGCTGGAGGACTCCTACCTCAACCCCAAGCTGTTCCCCGGTCTGATCGACAACGTCGGGAGCGAGTCGCTCTACCGCATCCTCGAGACCGAGTACGGGATGCGCATCGAGTGGGCCGAGCAGAGCATCCACGCCAGCGTGCTCGAACCCGACGAGGCCGGCCTGCTCGGCGCTCCCCCGTTCTCCCCCGCGTTCTACGTGACCCGCACCAGCTTCGACGCCCAGGACCGCGCGGTCGAGTACGCCGAGTCGACCTATCGGGGCGACCGGTACCACTACGAACTCCAGATCCATCGCTCGCGCTGAGCGGTCCACCACCCGCGCTGAGCAGAGGAGCCCCATGCGCATCGCCCTCGTCCCCCTCGACGAACGCCCGGTCAACGTCGACCTCCCCCGCCAGGTGGCGGCCATCGCGGGCGCGGAGCTGCTGCTGCCGCCGACGGCGGCGATGCCCGACTTCCGCCGGCCCGCCGATGTCGCCGCGCTGCACGACTGGCTGCGCGGCCTTCCCGCCGACGGCGACGACCGGATCGACCGGCTCGTCGTGTGCGTCGACACGCTCGTTCACGGCGGCATCATCCCGGCGCGGATCACCACGGACACGACCACGACGGCGCTCCGCCGCCTCGACGTCCTGCGAGAGCTGAAGTCGGCCGCACCCGCGCTGCGCATCACCGCGGCATCGCTCATCATGCGAGCGAGCGACTCGTACTCCGCGGTGGAGGAGCCGGCGTACTGGAGCGACTTCGGGCGCGAGCTCCACGCCCTCGGCGGCGCGCTCCATTACGCACTGGAGGCGGATGTCACCCGCGGCGAGGCGGCGGCCCTCACACCGTCCATCGCCGCTCCCGACGAGGTGCGCAGCGACTTCGAGCGGCGGCGGCTGCGCAACCACACCATCAACCTGGCGGCGCTGACCCTCCACGAGGAGCGCACGGTCGAGACGCTGACACTGACCGCCGACGACACCGCGCCGTACTCGGCGGGCTCGGCCGAGCAGGTCTGGCTGCGTCACTGGGCGCGCGCCCTCCCCCGCGGTCACGAGGTGCTGATGTACCCGGGCGCGGACGAGGTCGGCGCCGTGCTGGTCGCTCGCGCCCTCGCCTCCGGCGTCGGCGTGCCGGTCTGGCGGATCGAGTGCGGCGAGCCCGACGGTCTCGACCGCGTGCCCAACTTCGAGAACGCGCCCGTGCGCGCCAGCCTCACCCGGCAGATCGTCGCCGCCGGCGGCAGGTTGGCCGAACCGGGCGAGCCGGCCGATCTCGTCGTCGTCGCCCACGCGCCCGACCCGGCCCGCGGCGACTTCTTCGGCGCCCGGCCCGACTCGGACCCGGCCGCCACGCAGGGGACGGTGGACGCGGTCCGCGCGGCCCTGGACTCCGGCGCGATCGTCGCCCTCGCCGACGTGCGGTTCAGCAACGGCGGCGACCCGGAGCTCGTCGACCGCCTCGCCGACGACGGGCTGCTGCTCCGCCTCGCCTCGTACGGCGGCTGGAACACGGCGGGCAACGCGATCGGCGGGGCCGTCGCCCAGGCGACCGCACTCTGGGTCGGCCGGACGCTCGGCACGGCGGACGAGCCCGCCGTGCGGGAGGCGCTGCTGACGCGCATCCTCGACGACCGCGCCTACCAGAGCGGCACCCGGCTGGCCATGCACGCGGCGGAGTTCGGCGGCAGCATCGCGCCGGTCGACGCCTCGGCCCAGGAGGCCGCGATCATCCGGATCACCCGCGAGCTGAGCGACTACCTCGCCGCCATCCTGCCGGCGGGCGACACCTGGCGGATCGAGCGGGTGACGCTGCCCTGGCGGCGCAGCTTCGAGATCGGTCTTCAGCTGCGCGCGCAGTAATGGTCTGAACCATTCGGAGCGCATTCCTTTTGATTAAAGGAATTCATTGCTTAAGCCTTCGCAAGTGGTGTACACCATTAACGCAATCGGCACTGTCGCCGATCTCGCACACCCATCGAAGGAGTAGGCATGAGACATCGCACCGGGCGCCGCGTCGCGGCACTGATCGCCGGAGCGGCCCTCGCGGCCGCACTGGCCGTCCCCGCGACCGCCGCGGTCGCCGCACCGACCTGCACCACCACCCCGCGCATCGACGGCAGCTTCATCCAGCCGGCCCTCGTGGACGGCTGGAGCTCCACCCAGCTCGCCTCCGAGTTCACCACTCTCACCAATGCCTGCATCACGAGCCAGGTCATCCAGTGGACGGCCGACACCAAGGCGTCCGCCACCATCTACCCGAGCAGCCTGAGCGGATACACCCAGAGCACGTCGACCGACGTGGTCGCCCGCGTGCTCACCGCCGCCGACTCCGCCGGCGTCTCCGAGTACCTCGGACTCCAGACGAACGATGACTGGTGGAACACCTACGCGAACGACGCGACCTGGCTGAATGGCCAGGCCGCGAAGGCCAATGCCCTCGCCGACGACCTCTACGCGAAGTACGGGACGCACACGTCGTTCGCCGGCTGGTATCTGCCGTTCGAGGTCGACAACTGGAACTTCACCTCGACGGCATCGTGGGCCGCGATGGCGACCTTCTACACGACGATCGCGAACCATCTCCACGCGCTCACTCCGGGCAAGCCCGTCATCATCAGTCCGTTCTTCAACACGGCGGGCGGCCAGACGAGCAGCCAGTGGACCACCATGTGGACGAGCATCCTCGCGTCCGCCCCGATCGACGTGATCGCCCTGCAGGACGGCGTCGGAGCGGGCCACGCGACGACCGCCCAGCTGGCCACCTGGTTCGCCGCGACGAAGAGCGCGATCACGAGCGCCCGCCCAGCGACGAAGCTCTGGGCCGACAGCGAGACATTCAACCCCGACTTCACGCCGATGTCGATCAGCCAGCTGGTCGCCGATCTGAACGCGGTGGCGCCGTACGTGACGAAGACCCTGTCCTTCTCGTACGACCACTATCAGAGCCCGCTCGTCGTCGCCGCGGTGTACGACACCACCTACCGCAACTACCTGTCGACGGGCACGGTCGAGACCTCGGCCCCGACCACCCCCACCGGCCTCACCGCTGCCTCCGGAGGGGTGACTTCGGTGAATCTCAGCTGGACGGCGTCCACCGACAACATCGGCATCGCCGGATACCGCCTCTACCGCGGCGGCGCGCTCGTGAAGGTGATCCAGGGCGCCGGGACCACGTTCACCGACGCCGGCCTCAGCCCGTCGACGGCCTACAGCTACACGCTCGCCGCCTTCGACGCAGCGGGGAACGCCTCTGCACAGAGTTCAGCGGCGAGCGCCACCACTGCCGCCGCACCCACCGCCAACCCGCTCGTGTCGTCGGGCAAGACCTACACCACGACCCCCGCCGCCGACGCCGGCTACCCCGACACCGCCGGAGCCGAGCTGACGAACGGCATCTCCGCGTCGACGAGGTATGCGGATGCCGCCTGGCAGGGTCGCAACACCGGGAGCCCGTACAGCTTCACGATCGACCTCGGGTCGACGAAGACGGTGACGCAGGTCGGCACGTCCTGGCTGCAGGCCAAATCGCTGTACATCTTCCTGCCGTCGAGCATCCAGGTGTCCGTATCGACCACCGGATCGACCTTCACGCCGCTCGTCACGCTGCCCGCGCCCAACGTCAGCGACACCGATCAGCGGTACACCTACGCCGCGTACGGGCTCGCCGGGTCGGGGCGCTACGTACGGTTCACCGTGACACCGGCGAGCAGTGCCTGGTCGTTCGTGGACGAGGCATCCGTTCGCGGCTTCTAGGCGCCCCGAGGTTCACGACGTCGTGGTCATGCGTACCTCCGTGACCGCGACGTCGTGAACCTCACGCCAGAATGAAGGGATGATCGTCGCCTACTGGATCGTCGCCGGAATCCTCGCCTTCTTCTACCTCTACTCCGGAGGGATCAAGGTGGTGCGCTCGCGCGACGGCCTGCGCCCGATGATGGGCTGGGTGGACGACATGCCGTTCGCGTTCGTCCGGGTCATCGGAGCGCTGGAGGTGCTGGCCGCGCTCGGCCTCATCCTCCCGCCACTGACGGGCATCGCCCCGTGGCTCGCGCTCGTGGCGGCGATCGGGCTGGTGCTCGTGCAGATCGGCGGCCTGATCGTCCACCTCCGTCGCGGCGAGGTGCGGATCATCGGGATCAACGTGGGCCTGCTGGTGCTCGCCGGCGTGGCCGCGTGGCTCGCCACCGTCTGGCTCTGAGCGTCCCCGACTTCCCGCTCACCCGTCTACTTGTCTGAGGAGTTGTGCTACAGTCGGCACATGCTTCGCATCGAGTCCCTCCTTCTTCGCCGCCACGGCGGGGTCTAGCCGACCGGCTCCCCGTCGTGGCCGCTGGGCTGCGCCGGTCCTCCCGCTCCGCACTCGAAGGACTCGAACCATGACCAGCACCGCCTTTCCCCGTCTCTCCTCGCCCGCCGGCCCCGTCCCGGCCGACGCCCCCTCCTGGAACCGGCAGCGCGCATCGCAGATGCCCTCCCACCGGTACCGCGACGTCTTCTCGCGCGTCGACGTCCCGCTCACCGAGCGCGACTGGCCGACCCGGAGGCTGACCCAGGCTCCGCTCTGGGTGCCGGTCGACCTGCGCGACGGCAACCAGGCCCTCGCCGAGCCGATGGATCCGGCCCGCAAGCGGCGGTTCTTCGAGCTCATGCTGGCGATGGGCTACAAGGAGATCGAGGTCGGCTACCCCTCCGCCTCGCAGACCGACTTCGACTTCGTCCGCCTGCTCGCCGAGACCGGCCTCGCGCCGACGGACGTCACGATCGTCGTGTTCACGGCCGCCCGCCGCGACCTCATCGAGCGCACCGTCGCATCGGTGCGCGGACTGCGCAACCCCGTCGTCATCCACCTCTACACGGCCACGGCGCCGATCTGGCGGGATGTCGTGCTCGGGCACGATCGCCGCGCCCTGACCGAGCTGATCCTCGCCGGAGGCCGCGACGTGCTCGAACTCTCCGCAGACCTGCCCGACGTGCGCTTCGAGTTCTCACCCGAGGTGTTCAACCTCACCGAGCCGGACTACGCACTGGAGGTCTGCGACGCGATGACCGAGCTGTGGGAGGCGAGCCCGGAGCGGCCCGTCATCCTGAACCTCCCCGCCACCGTCGAGATCGCGACGCCCAACGTCTACGCCGACCAGATCGAGTACATGCACAAGAACCTCGCGCGTCGCGACGGGGTCATCCTGTCGGTGCACCCGCACAACGACCGCGGCACCGGCGTCGCGTGCGCGGAGCTCGCCGTCCTCGCCGGCGCCCAGCGGGTCGAAGGCTGCCTGTTCGGCAACGGCGAGCGCACCGGCAACGTGGACCTCGTCACCCTCGCGCTCAATCTGCACGCGCAGGGCGTCGACCCGATGATCGACTTCTCCGACATCGACGGGATCCGCCGCACCGTCGAGCACGCGAACCGGATCGAGGTGCATCCCCGGCACCCGTACGTGGGCGACCTGGTGCACACGGCGTTCAGCGGCACCCACCAGGACGCGATCCGCAAGGGCTTCGCCGAGCACCGCGCCCGGGCCGCGGCCGAGGGCCGGCCGGAGTCGGAGCTGGACTGGCGCGTGCCGTATCTGCCCATCGACCCCGCCGATCTGGGCCGGGGCTACGACGCGGTCATCCGGGTGAACTCGCAGTCGGGCAAGGGCGGCATCGCGTACCTGCTGGAGTCGGGCTATGGCATCGAACTGCCGCGCCGCCTGCAGATCGACTTCGCCCGGCACGTGCAGCAGCACACGGACACGACCGGGCACGAGGCCACGGCGGACGAGCTGTGGGCGCTGTTCCGCAGCGTCTATCTCGCGGAGCAGGAGGTCGCGGTCCACCTCGTCGACTACGCGACGGCCCAGACCGGAGACGTGACGCGCACCACGGTGACCGTCCGCGTCGACGGGACCGAGGCCACGTCGACGCACGACGGTGTCGGGCCGGTGGAGGTGCTGGTCGAGGCGTTCGCTGGGCGCAACCTCCCCTTCGAGGTGCTCGCCCTGCACCAGACGAGCATCGGCTCGGGCGCCGGCAGCCAGGCGCTCACCCTCCTCGAGTACCGCGACGAGGAGGGCAGCCGCTGGGCCGCGGGCCAGGACCGCTCCGTGCTGGCCGCCACCCTCGCCGCGGTCACCGCCGCGGCCTCCCGCGTGGCGGACGAACGCACAGAGCCGGCTACGGCACCGGCCTGACGGCCTGGGCCGGGTCGGCGCGGTAGCCGCGGGTCGCCTCTTCGTAGGTGGTGTGCTTGCGCTTGGGCTGCGACTCCGCCGGCGGCGGGACGGGAGTGGTGCTGAGCGCGTGGAGCACGAGCTGCTCGACCAGCTGCGCCGCGGTCGCGTGGCGGTTCTGGGCGATGCGGACCAGTGCCGCGTACTCGATCTCGCCGAGGTGGATCTTCAGGGGGATGCCGCCGGGGACGTGTCCGGGACCGAGCGTCGTGGGGGCGGTGACGTCGAGGTCGCTCATGGGCAGAATGATGCGCCTCGTGACCGCTGTGCGTCGAGTGACGATTTATACACGCTAACTAGCTAACTGGTGGTTGCCGGGAGCCTCCCGACGGGTGCATCATGCAGCCGTCAGGAACGCGAGAGACCGATGCCGGCCTTCTCCGCCTCGTCGATCGGCGGGACCGGCGTCGACGTCGGCCGACCACAGGGGGTGGCCGGTCGGCGACCGCCGACGCTGCATTCCACGAATGGAGCTGGACATGGGCTGGACGGCACGCAACCTCACTCGGCAGTTCGGAGCGCCCCGGGCATTCTCGGGCCCCGTCTCCTACCTGTTCGCCGCAGAGAAGACCCGGCACGTCGTGTATCTGGAGCTGAGCGACAGCTCCACCTCCACCGGCCATTTCGTCGAGCTCTACTGCGGCACCGACGACGTCTGGCATGCGAAGGACATCACGAATGAGGCGGGGGCGCCTTCGTCGACCTCCGATCCGTCGGCCTACGTCTTCGACAGCGAAGGCAGCCAGCACGTGGTCTTCTTGAGCGGCGGAGACGGGCACGTCCACGAGCTCTACCAGTCCGACGGATGGCACCACGGCGATCTGATGGACTCGTCCGGCACCGTCGTCCGCGCGATCGATCCGCCGATGGGATGGGCCTCCGCTCATTACGGCACCCAGCACGTGGTCTTCCGCGACGAGTACCGCACCGTGCACCTCCTCAGCCGCGGGACCGGGGACGACGCCTCCTGGGTCCAGCACACCCTCACGACCCCCACCGGGCCGCACGCCGCCGTCGCCCCGGCCGGGTACGCCTTCGACGCACAGCAGACGCAGCACATCACGATGGTCGGCGACGATCAGCTGATGTACGAGTACGTGATGACCGGCGGTTCGTGGGGCACGCCTCACGACCTCGGCGTCAACGTCGGCGCGTCGCACGACATCCTGCCGCATCCCACCGGCTACGGTTTCGCGGGCGACGGGAGCCGTCACGTCCCCTGGCAGGGTCAGGACCGCGACATCCACGAGCTGTCGTTCGCCGGCGGATCCTGGTCGCCGAAGAACCTGACCAGCGACCTGGGGGCGCCGTCGCCGATGCCCGGGCTCGCCCCCGCCGGCTACGCCTTCGAATCGAACCCGGCCGTCCCCGTCGGCACCCGCCACGTCATCTTCACCGGAGCCGACGGTCTGATCTACGAGTTCTGGAACGACCCGTCCGGCTGGCACGTGAACCCGTTGACCGGCGGCGACGGGTCGTTCCCCGCGGCGTCCGCCCCGACGGCCTTCGCGGACCCGGTCGCCGCGACCCAGAACATCTTCTACATGTCCGACGCGCGCGAGATCATCGAGCTCCGCTACACGCCGAGCCGGTTCCCCGGCGGCGTGCACATCCACGACCGCGCGCTCTGATCAGCTCTCGGGCTGCGACGGCCCTGCAGATGCGGTCGCTCCCGGCTTCCATGCGGCCACCCGCCCGAGGAAGGGTCGCGGCCAGGCCCCGAGCGCCAGCACTGCCAGCACGGTCTGGATCAGCCCGGTCACGAAGTAGAGCCCGTGCAACGGCGACCAGACGAGCATGAGGGCGATCTCCACGAAGATCCAGATCAGCATCACGAGTCCCGCCGCGGCCTGCAGACCCCACGCCAGCCGGTAGCGCCGGTAGTAGGCGACGAGGGCGAGCGCCTGCGATCCGCCGACGACGACGCCCAGGATGACGCCGGGCCAGAAGTACGAGTCGAACACGCCGTCGATCCACTCGAGCGGGATGCCCATCCCACCGCCGATCGTGAGCCCGACCATGCCGATGAGGGCCGACACGACGTTGAACCAGGCGACGACCGCGAGGGCGATGCGCAGCCCGCGGGACGGGGTTCCGGGCGAGGGCGCGTGGTCCTGCTGCATGGCACACACAATAGCGACAGGGCCGGTCAGGCCGTCAGATGGACGACACCGGAGACCAGTGCGACCGCGGCGCCGACGAACGCGATCACGATCACGGCGAGCCGCGCCCAGCGCACGTGCAGGCGGCGCGCAGCGAACGTCCCCGTGACGACGCCGGCGATCAACGCGGCGAGCGCGCCCGACCAGCCGACGACGCCGAGGTCGGGGAACGAGCCCGGCGCGATGATCAGCTTGGCCACCACCGATGCGAGCCCGACCGTCGCGAAGTAGGGCTGCAGTGTCGCGGCGAAGCTGCGCTGCGGCCACCGGCTGAGGATCCCGTAGGCGCTCACAGCGGGACCGCCGACTCCAGCCGCCGCGTTCATGAGACCGGACGCGAACCCGGCCAGCAGCCGCGGCGTCCGCCCGCCGACCGTGATCGGAAGGCGGGCCACCAGCAGCGACGCGGTCAGCGAGACCAGCAGCACGGCCCCTACGATCGTCTCCAGCACGGCAGGGTCGACCCGCGCCGCGAGAAGTGCGCCCGGGATGACGCCGACGACGGCAGCCGACGCCAGCCATCCGTACGCCCGCGGGTCGACGTCGCGCCACACCGTCACGAGAACGATCAGCGCCGAGACGATGCTCGCCAGGTTGACGAGCATCACGCCGTCGAACGGACCGAGGAGCAGCACCAGGAACGGCGACACGACCAGGGCGAAGCCCATCCCGGTGAGCCGCTGGGCCACCGCGCCGACGAACATCGCCGCGGCAACCGTGATCAGAGCGCCCGTCGTCATCGCGGCGGGGTGGCGGCGGCCGCGCGGACGCCGGCGTCGGCGCCGTCGTCGGCGGCATCCGCGCCGAACGACGTGACCAACAACTCGACCAGCAGCGCGTTGTCGACCCGCGTGGCCACCCGCACCGGCCGGCGCCCCGACGGCACCCGGAGTCCGACATGCAGCCGCAGATTCTCCTCGGTCCACCACACCGCCCTCCCCCGGGTGAGCGAACCCAGCAGCTCGACGTCGACGATCCGCTCCTCGTACTCGGCGATCCCGGGATCGAGCAGCAGTGCCACCGTCAGCGGATCGTGGAGCAGGCAGCCGTCGATCTTCCGCCACGCGGCGGCGTAGTCGATCCACGGGCGCGTCGTCTCGACGACGTACTCCGCCACGGCGCCGCCACTGTCGACAAGACGGTCGAGATCGGAGTGGGTGAACAGTGTCTGCGAGGTGGTGTCCAAGGGGACGAGGGTGATCGGCGCTCCGCTCGCGAGCACGAGGTGCGCCGCTTCGGGATCGATTCCGAAGTTGAGCTCCTGGAGGAATCCGGGGACATCGAACGCACCACCCATGATCACGAGGTCGCGCACCAGTTCCGGCAGCCGCGGTTCGAGGGCGAGAGCCATCGCGACGTTCGTCAACGGGCCGATCGCGACGATGGTGATCTCCCCGGGTGCCGACCGGAGCAGTTCCACGATCCGCACGACCGCGTCGGGCACTCCGGTCGGCGCGGGACGCGGACGGGCGACGCCGCGCCAGGCCTCGACGACGTCCGGTCGGTGCTCGTTCGCATCCTGCCGATCGCGCCACGGCGCCGGCGGCTCGACCAGGGCACGCTCGGCTCCCGCATACACGGGCACGTCGATGCCGAGGCGCTCGACGAAGTCGCGGGCGACCGCGAAGCCGACATCGCGGTGCGTGTTTCCCGAGACGACCGTGATCGCCTCCAGAGACAATCGGTCGGCACGTGCCACGGCGAGCGCGAGCGCGAGCCCATCGTCGACGTCGGCCGCGGGCATTCCGTTGCCCGGGTCGCAATCGATGATCAGGCGACGCGTCTCGCGCGCCGGCCCGGCGATCATTCCTTGCTCCCGGAGGAGGCGAGCGAGCCGGTGAACTGGCGCTGGAACACCAGGAGCAGGATCAGAGGCACGGCCGCCGTCAGGATCGCCGCGGCGAACATCTGACCGAAGTCGACTCCGGACTCCTGCGCGAAGTCGGCGATCGCCACCGGTGCGACCCGGGAGTCGGGAGCCGGCGCGATCAGGAGCGGCCACAGGAACGACTGCCACTGGAACACGAACAGGATCAGCCCGGCGCCGACCAGCGACGCCCGTGAGAGCGGCAGGTAGATCCGCCGGTAGATCCCGAACCAGCTGAGGCCGTCCATCCGCGCGGCCTCGGCGAGCGAGTACGGGATGTTCAGGAAGAACTGCCGCAGTAGGAAGATCGACAGCCCGTTCCCGATGGCGGGGAGCACGAGGCCGACGAGGGTGTTCTGCAGGTTCCAGTCGCGGAAGGTGTTGGCCAGCGGGATGGCGATCGCCTCGAACGGGACGAGGAAGCTCACCACCATGACCGCGAACACGGCCCCGCGACCCGGGAAGTCGAGGACGGCGAGCGCGAACGCGGCCAGGGAGGAGACGACCAGGCCGAGGGCGACGCTGAAGAACGCGACGATCACCGAGTTGATCAGTGAACGGGTGAAGTCGCTGTCGAGCACGGCGAGGTAGTTGTCGAGCGAGACGCTCGACGGCCAGATCGTCTGGAGGGTGAACGGCGAGAGGTGGGCGAAGATCTCGGAGCTCGGCCGGAGCGACGAGATCAGGGCCCAGAGCAGCGGCAGGATGGAGAGCACCGCGACGGGCACGGCCACGATGAGCGCGATGCGCCCTGCGCGCCGCTGACGGCGGTTGTCGATGACGTCGGACATGTCAGTCCTTTCCGGGGAGCAGGCGGAACTGCACGCCGACGACGCAGACGACGATGAGCACGAGGACGATGGTCGCCGCTGCCGCTCCGGCCGGGTCGGCGAGGGTGTACGCCCGCTCGAAGATGAAGTTCATGATGAGGTTCGTCGAGCCCTGCGGGCCGCCCTGCGTCAGGATGCGCACCGGCGCGAAGACCAGGAAGTTCGCGACCGTGTCGGCGACGAGCACGAACAGGAGCGGTCGGCGGAGGCCGGGCAGCGTGATGTAGAGGAACTGCTGCCACCCACCGGCACCGTCGAGCTCGGCCGCTTCGTACAGGCTGCCCGGGATGTCCTTGATCCCGGCGACGAGGAACGTCATCCAGTACCCGACGCCGACCCAGGTGCAGATGATCATGATCGACAGCAGCGCGGTGTCGGGGCTGACGAGCCACGGCACCGGCGCGATGCCCAGGGACTCGAGGATGCCGTTGAGCGGGCCGTCCGGGCGGAAGAGCACGCCCCAGACGATCGCGGAGACGATCTGGGGAACGGCGATGGGCAGCAGGATCAGGGTGCGCCAGATCCCGACCCCCGGCACCCGCTTCGTCAGCACGACGGCGAGCCAGAGCGCGAGCGCGATCTGCACCGGGTTGATGATGATCGAGAACAGCAGCGTCACCTTGAGGACGTTGAGGAACGCCGGATCAGTGAAGACGTAGCCGAAGTTCGCGAAGGTGAACGAGCCCGCCTGGGTGGTGAGCGAGGTGCCGATGGCCTGGAGCGTCGGGATGATGCGAAGGATCAGCAACCCGATGATCGCGGGGAGCAGGAAGGCGGCTGCGGTGAGCCACACGCGGAAGCGGGCGGCCCTCCGGGAGCGGGCGCGGGAGGTCGATGCGGCGGCGTTCCGGGCGCGCGGCATCGCAGAAGTCTGAGACACGATTGTCCTTAGGGAGTGGCCAGGGTGACCGTGCGGGGCAGGCGGTCGCCGCCGGCCCCGCACCGGGTCACTTGTACTGGGCGAGCTGCCGCTCGAGCGCGCTCTGGGCGTCGCTCAGGATGGACCCGACGTCGCCGCCGGACCGGAGGTCGGCGAAGGCCTTGTTCACGACCGTCTCGAAGTCGGCGTAGCCGATCGAGGACGGGCGGCGCGCGGCGTGCTCGTCGGAGTCGGTGGTGAGCACGTTGCCGTACTGCGTCGTCTCCTCGGGGGCCACACCGTCGATGTAGTGGATGTACTTCGGGTACGCCTTCTGGTTCACCGGGGGCAGGTTGAACTTGGTGGAGGTCCCGACCGCCGCATCGCTGTCGAGCGAGAGGTATCGGGCGAACTCCTGGGCGGCCGCCTTGTGCTGGCTGTAGGCGCTCACGCCCACCGCCCACGAGTCGGTCGGGGTGACGACCTTGCCGCCGTCCTCGTACGGCAAGGGCGCCATCCCCCATTTGTCGGCGAGGGCGCTCTTCTGCAGGTCGGTGATGCGCGCAGGACCTGCCACGTAGAAGGCGACCTTGCCCGACTTGAACAGGTCGGGCATCTGCGCCGACTGGATGCCCTTCGGCGACAGACCATCGGCGTAGAGCGCCTTGTACCAGTCGCCGAACTTCTTCCAGTCGGCCGTGTCGACGGCGGGGGTGAGGTTGCCGTTCCCGGAGAGCCCGGTGCCCGCCCCCATCGACATCAGCACGGGCTGGAGGGCGTAGTAGGCGTCGACCTGCTCGAAGGCGAAGCCGTACTGGGCGCCTGCGCTCTGCGCCTTCTTCGCGGCATCGAGCGTCTGCTCCCAGGTCCACCTGCTCGCGTTGTCGGCACCGGGTGCGGTGACTCCGGCCGCCGCGAGCAGATCCTTGTTGTAGAACAGGAAGTTGTCGCTCGTCCACAGCGGATAGGCCCACTGCTTGTCGTTCCAGGTGACGGACTTCACGCCGCCGGCCGTCAGGTCCTCCTTCATCGTCTTCGCGTCGGACGACACGTCGGCGAGGAAGCCCTTCTGCACCATCGACGGCAGGCGGGGCGGGTCGACCGCGATCAGGTCGATCGAGGTGTCCTTCGAGCCGAGGCGTGCCTGTGTCTGCGCCGCGATCTCGGTGAACGGGATGACCTGGAGGTCCACCTTGACGTCGGGGTGGTCCGCTTCGAAGGTCTTGATGACGTCGTCGTAGACGCCCTGGTGGGGGGTGACGAAGGTGATCGTCTGGGTTCCGGTGGACCCGGATCCCGATCCTCCGCCTGCTGTGCAGCCGGCGGTGAGCGACATCGCCGCGGCGGCGACGACGGCGCCCGCGACTCTGACGGTTCGATTCATGCTAGGTTCCTCTTTCGGTGGGGACTGCCAGGCGTCTTCAGTGTTCGCCAACTCGGTCGGCGCCTGGTGGTTCTCATTCTTCGGATAGGGGCAGCCGCAGGAGCGGCGTCGGACGAGCTGCATCTCACAGGTGAGGTGCCTGATCCCGCCCGCGTCCACGGGACGCGCGAGCGCCACGGCGTGGCGTGCGATCTCGTGGAACGGCTGGGTGACCGTGGTCAATGGAGGGGTGCTGAAGCGCGACTCGTCGGTTCCGTCGAACGAGATCAGAGCGACGTCTTCTGGAACGCGGATGCCGTTCTCGGCCGCCGCCGCGAGCAGGCCGATCGCCTGTTGCTCGCTCGCGACCAGCACCGCGTCGGGCACGTCCGCGGCGAAGAGCGCGGTTCCGGCGGCGTAGCCGCCTGCCCGGGTGAACGGCGCCTGCACGAGCAGGTCGTCGCCGTTGGGCAGACCGGCGGCCTTGAGCGCCTTGCGCCAGCCGCCGATCCGCTCGACCGCGGTGAACAGGGCGGACGGGCCGGCGACCGTCGCGATCCGCCGGTAGCCGTGGCCGATCAGGTGCTCGGTGGCGATCACGGCGCCCTCGAAGTTGTCGACGACGACGGACGCGACTCCGAGTGAGGGGTCGTACCGGTCGAGGACGACCACGGGTGTCCCCTCGTCGAGCGCGGCCTCCACATGCGCGTGATGACCCACGCCGACATAGAGCAGGCCGTCGACGCGTCGTCCGATGAAGCTGTCGATCAGCCGGGCCTCGCGCTGCCCGCTCTCGGCGGAGTTGCCGAGCAGCAGTACGCGGCCGGTCGCGAAGACCTCGTCTTCGATGGCACGCGCGAGGGCGGCGAAGAAGGGGTTGGAGATGTCGGGGACGACAAGTCCGAGCACGCCCGACGACCCGGACGCGAGCGCCTTCGCGATCGTGTTGGGACGATAGCCCGTGGACTTGATGGCCGCCAGGACGCGCATCCGCGTCTCCTCGGCGACCGGCCGCGGTCCGTTGTTGACGACGTAGCTGACGACAGCCTCCGACGTTCCCGCCGCGCGTGCGACGTCGCCGCGGGTGACCCGCTTGGCGGTCATGCCGCCGCTCCAGCGCTGGCGAGCTGCCGTTCGACCTCGTCGGCGGTCGCGTACGACTCCGCCGCACCCGGGCGCGCGACGGACAGGGATGCCGCGGCGGAGGCCCAGACCATCGCGTCCTGCAGGTCCGCGCCGCGCGCGAGGCGAGCGCAGAGCGAGCCGACGAAGGAGTCCCCCGCGCCGGTGGTGTCGATGACCGCTCCGGCACGGAAGCCCGGCACCGACCAGGTCTCACCGTCGCGTGTCGCGATGGCTCCGGCTGCGCCGAGGGTGATGACGACCGACCGGGAGACGGCGGCCAGTGCGTTCAGGAGCTCGATGTGCTCGCGCGCATCCGATCCGCGTCTCGCGGCGATGTCGGCCGCTTCGTGCTCGTTCACCACGAGCGGGTCGGCCTGGGCCAGCACCTCGTCCGGGAGATCGACGACCGGTGCGAGGTTGAGCACGAACCGGGAGCCGACGAGTTCGGCGCTGCGCGCCGCCTGCAGGATCGCCGCCTCGGGGATCTCCCCTTGCGTCAGGACGACGGGAGCTGAGCCGCCAAGAGCAGAGCCACCTCGAGCGAAGGCGCGCAGCACATCCTCGGCCCCGAGCCGGGCGTTGGCGCCCGCATCGACGATCACCCAGTTCTCCCCGAGCGCGTCCACCGCGATCGAGGCCGTGCCGGTGGCGGCCCGCGCATCGCGCTCGACCGCCTCCGTGCGCACGCCGAACGCCATCAGAGCGTCGACGGCCTCGACGGCAGCGGCGTCCGTCCCGGTCTTCGCGACGAAGGCCACCCGAACACCGGCACGGGCTGCCGCGACGGCCTGGTTCGCACCCTTGCCTCCGAGCCCGCGTCGCCCCGCGACGGCGGCGACCGTCTCTCCCGGAAGGGGGAACCGCTCCACGAAGGTGAACCGGTCCTCGTTCACCGAGCCGATCACGAGCAGCTCCGCGGCGGTGCGGTCGGGCGACGGGTGCTCGTTCATCGGGTCCTCTCTGACGGGAAGTGAGTTGAATCTACGCGCATTGTCTACGCGCGTCAACTCCCTTCTCGTCAGAGCAGTCGCACCGCCTGGTGGGCCCCGTCTACTTCTTCTTGTCGCCCTTCTTGTCGTCGATGATCCCGCCGATGAAGCCGCCGATCTGGCCGCCGAGGACCCCGCCGGCCGGACCGCCGAGCAGCGCGCCCAGGCCGGCGCCGATCCCGGCCAGGGCTCCGCCGTAGCTCACCCGGTAGACCGTGACCGTCGGCGATCCCCCGTCGTCGCCGGGATCGATCTCGAACGCTCCGAGCGTCGCTCCCGCGATCACGAGCGCGACCGGCGACGTGACGAGGTTCGCGGCCATCCGGTCGTGGATCTCGCGGGCGCCGAAGTACGCGCGGGTGACGTCCCCCTTGTCGTGGCTCGCCTCCATGACGTGCCGGTACATCTGCACGAGCGTCTCGACCTCTTCGGCCGTGATCAGGCCGCCCTCGTGCAACCGCATCAGGACGTCCTTCTGATCGGCGACGAAGTCCCCCTTGTTCGCCTCGATGATCCGTCGCGTCTCCGCTCGCGCGGCCCGCATCCCGTCGGTCATCCCGATCACTGTGTGTGCTGTCGTGTCCATCGTCTGCCTCCCCTAGTGAGTGTGTTCCGTCTGATGGCGGCCACAGTCAAGCACTCGGGCGACGGGTTGGGGATGGGGCGGGCACCCGGTTCAGGTGCGTGGAGGCACTACCTCCGCCGGCCTGCGAAGACCGCGACCGCGAGCGGCACGACGGAGGCGATCATCAGCACCGTGCCGAGCACGGCGTCCTGGGCGTGGACGATCGCCCCGGCGACGAGCACGCCGGAGAAGACCACGGCCGCGACGAGGCGCCGCGCCGTGCGCTCCAGCCGCTCGACGCGCCGTTCGAGACGAGGCGACGACACCGCGATGGTGCCCTCCTCGACCCGGTCGATGAGGGCGTCGACACGTTTCGGCAGCCGCCACGCGACGCCGGCGATGCTCAGCGCCTCCTTCGCGAAGTCCTGGACGACGTTGCCGCGCTCGTCGCGCAGCAGCTGCGCCGCATAGGGCTCCACCGAGTCCCAGAGGTTGAACTCGGGGTCGAGTGCGCTGCACACGCCCGAGGTCAGGGACATCGCGCGCACGATGAGGAGGAAGTTCTCGGGCAACTGGAACGGCAGCGAACGCACCACGTCGCCGAACTGCCGGCCGAAGTCGCGGAACTCCCGCGGGTCCACCTCGCGCAGCTCGGCGAAGCCCATCCCGCCGAAGCGGGCGAAGAGCTGTGTCATGGCCTGCTCCAGCTGCGAGGTGTCGGCGGAGGGCAGCAGCACCCCCACGTCGCGCATCGCGTCGACGAGACCCTTGCCGTCGCGGGAGGCCGCCGCGATGAGGAGTTTGCGCAGGCCCGTGCGCAGCGTGGTCGGTACCTCGCCCATCATGCCGAAGTCGATGAAGGTCAGCCGCCACGGCCGCTCCCCCTCGGCGGCGTCCGGGACCGGCGAGACGAAGATGTTGCCGGGGTGGGGGTCGGCGTGGAAGAAGCCGTCCGAGAAGAGCTGGTCGAACATCACGGCCGCGAACACCGGGGCGACCTCGGCAGGGTCGATGCCCGCCGCCTTCAGCGCCGCCGCGTCGGTGATCTTGATCGCGGTGACGTCCTCGAGGGTGAGGACGCGCCGCGTGGTGCGCTCCCACACGACCGCGGGGACGGCGACGCGGTCGTCGTCCGCGAAATCCTCCGCGAACCGCTCCGAGCTCGCCGCCTCGTGCAGGTAGTCGATCTCCTCCAGGCTGGTCCGGGCGAACTCCTCGACGAGCTCCGGGGCGTCGACCCGGTCGGAGACGAGGCGCACATGGCTGAGCCACCGGCCGACCCGACGCAGAGCCGACAGGTCGACGTCCACGATCGCGCCGATGCCGGGCCGCTGCACCTTGATGACGACCTCCTCCAGCCCGGTCTCCTCGGCATCCTGGGCCGAGAGCCGCGCCCGGTGGGCCTGACCGAGGGAGGCCGCGGCGACCGGGGTCTCGTCGACCCACGCGAAGGCACGCTCCAGCGGCACGCCCAGCTCGTCCTCGGCGAGCGCCCGGATGGCCGCGAACGGCACCGCCGGCACCTCGTCCTGCAACCCCTCCAGCTCGGCCGTGATCTCCGGCGGCAGCACGTCGAGTCGCGACGACATGAACTGCCCGACCTTGATCATCAGTCCGCCGAGGTCGACCGCCAGCACGTGGAAGCGCTGCGCGAACCTCCGCATCCGCTTGGACCGCGTGCGCTCGGCGACCCGCGCCAGCCCGATCCGGGGCAGGAGCAGCTCGTACCACCAGGTGACCGCGAGGTTCCAGCCGGCGAAGCGCAGGATGCGGCGGTACCGCCGGCGGGTGTCTCCCGCGGCGGCCTCCGCCCCCGTCTGCCCGCCGGACTCCGGACGAACGGACGTCACCCCGTCAGTCCTGAGCGAGGATCGAGTACAGCCGTCGCCGCGCTTCGTCGAGCACGGTCACGGCCTGCTGCACCTGCTCGGGCGTCCCGGTGCGGCGCACCTGGGCGGCCGCCTGCGCCAGCTCGACCCCGGCCTTGGGGAGGGGTCCGAACGCGTCCCCGGGAGCACCGCCGGAGCTGCCGGATCCGGACTCCCACGGGGCGGGGCCGGCCTCCTCTGCCTCGGCACGGCCTGCCTCGGTCAGCGCGTAGGTCTTGCGGCCGTTCGACTCCTCGGCCGTGAGGAGTCCCTCGTCGGCGAGCAGCTGGAGGGTCGGGTAGACCGAACCGGCGCTCGGCTTCCAGCTGCCGCCGCTGCGCTCCTCGATCTCGCGGATGATCTGATAGCCGTGCATCGGCTTCTCGGCGAGCAGCGCGAGCACGGCCGCGCGCACATCGCCGCGGCCCATCCTCGTGCCGACACGCTTCTCGAACGTCGAGCGCAACTGCTCGAACGCCTGCCACATGCCATCCGCCGTCATGCCGGGGCCGAAGCCTCCGGCCGGGAACGAACCGCTCATGATGTCCACCTCCGCTTGGTCGGTAACGATACTCAACGATATATCGTTCGCTCTCAAACGACCCTTGGCGTGCGCTGTGAATTCTCCTCCTCACGACCGATGCGAGAGCCTCCTGCAGCGTGGGACCGTGGCCGAGGACGCCGATCAGGAAGGAGCGCACGATGGGACCGCGCGCGACACTCGCACGTCAGCTCGCCGTCCTCGGCGTCTACTCGCTGGCCACATTCCTGCTCTGGATCCCCGTCGCAGTATGGCTCGGTTCCCCCGACCGCCGGTTGCTCGACAACAGGGCCGAACTGCTGATCATCGGGACGGCGGCCCTCCAGCTGCTCGCCGCCGTCCTCGCACCCGTCCTCGCCTGGATGGCCCGGGCCTGGGACGACGTCGCCTCCCGCCGGGCGGCCATCGCCTTCGGCTGGATCGGCTGTGCGGCGGCCCCGTATTGGGCGTTCTGGGCGATCGTCACGGCCGTGCCGTACGAGCTGCGGTCGCTGTGGATGTGGGCGGCGGTGTGCATCCTCCTCCTGGTGCCCGCGCTGCTCCCGGGCTCCCTCCCCCGCGCCCGGATCCTCGCCGGGATCGCCGCGACGACGGTCGTCCTGATGCTCTCCGCCGCGGTGACGGTGTCCGCGGTCACGCCCATCCTGATCGCCCCGGCCGTCTGGTACGGCACCGCGACCCTGCTCGGCTGCCTGTGCGCACGCAATGCCGCTCAGCTCGCGGAGCGCCCTTCGACGTTCGTCGCATGACGTTCCGACACCCGTCCCCTGGTCTCTCCCCACTCGGCGCAGTACCGTTGCCGTTGCGAGGAACGACGCAGAGAGGACGCACGAGATGCCCGAGTACACGAAGGATCCGGACGCGATCGCCCGGTTGACCCCGGAGCAGTTCGCGGTGACCCAGGAGGCCGCCACCGAACGGCCGTTCGACAACGAGTTCTGGGACAAGGAGGACGCCGGCCTCTACGTCGACGTCGTCTCCGGCGAACCGCTCTTCGCCTCCACCACCAAGTACGACAGCGGATGCGGCTGGCCGAGCTTCACCAAGCCCCTCTCGGCCGAGAACATCGTCGAGAACTCCGACACCTCGCTCGGGATGGTCCGCACCGAGGTGCGCTCGAGCCACGGCGACAGCCACCTCGGCCACGTCTTCGACGACGGCCCCACCGACGAGGGCGGCCTGCGCTACTGCATCAACTCGGCGGCGCTCCGCTTCGTCCCGCTCGCCGACCTCGAGAAGGACGGCTACGGCCAGTACGCCCCCCTGTTCGAGAAGGCCGGCGCCTGATGGCCACCGAACGCGCCATCCTCGCCGGGGGCTGCTTCTGGGGCCTGCAGGAGCTCATCCGCGACATGCCGGGCGTGCTCGCCACCCGGGTCGGCTACGCGGGCGGCCACACCGAGAACGCCACCTACCGCGACCACGGCGACCACGCCGAGGCGGTCGAGATCGACTTCGATCCCTCGGTCATCACCTACCGCGACCTGCTGGAGTTCTTCTTCCAGGTGCACGACCCGACGACGAAGAACCGCCAGGGCAACGACGTTGGCACCAGCTACCGCTCGGTCATCCTGTACCTCTCCCCCGAGCAGGAACAGGTCGCCCGCGAGACCATCGCGGAGGTCGACGCCTCCGGCCGCTGGCCCGCCAAGGTCGTCACCGAGGTCGAGCCGGCGGGCACGTTCTGGGACGCCGAGGAGGAGCACCAGGACTACCTGCGCAAGCACCCCGGCGGCTACACCTGCCACTACGTGCGGCCCGACTGGGTGCTCAGCGACGAGGTCGGTGCGGCCGGATAGCCCGGTCGCGCGTCCTCAGCGCAGCGCGGCGACCGCGACCTTCGTCGCCGCGGCGAGCAGGGAGTCGTCGGGCGCGGCGTCTGCCGCGGCCTTGCGCGACAGGGTGACGACGATGATCGGCGCGCGCCCGGCCGGGTAGACGACCGCGATGTCGTCGCGGACGCCGTACTCCCCCGTGCCGGTCTTGTCCGCGACGGGCCACGCCGGATCCACGCCGGCGCGGATGGTGCCGTCCCCCGTCGTGCAGTCGAGCATCGTGTTACGCAGGAGAGTGCGGTCCTTCGTCTCCAGCGCCGTGCCGAGCAGCACCGAGCGCAGGTCGGCCGCGAACTGGACGGGGGTGGTCGTGTCCCTCGTGTCTCCGGGCAACGCCTCGTTGAGGTCGGGCTCGATGCGGGCGACGTTCGTGGTGCGGTCGCCGATGCCGCGCAGCCACTGCTCGACGGCACCAGGGCCGCCGAGCAGGGCGACGAGGAGGTTCGCCGCCGTGTTGTCGCTGAAACGCAGCATGGCGTCGAGCAGCTCCCGCACCGTCATCCCGGTATCGACGAAGCGGCTCGTGATCGGGGCGTACGACAGCAGGTCGGCGCTGGTGTAGTGCACCACCGAGTCGAGGTCGGCGTCGGACGACGTCTGGAGCGTCGCCGCCGCGATGAAGGTCTTGTTCGACGAGGCGAACGGGAACCGCTCTCCACCGCGGTAAGCGACGGTGCGGCCCGTGCCGGTGTCGATCGCCGTGACGCCGAGGGTGGCGGCATGCGTCCGCTCCAGATCGGCGAAGGCGCGCTGGGTCGCGGCGCCGCTCGACGCGGCGGGCGCGCTCGACGCCACCGCCGCCTCGACGGGAGCGACCGAGGAGGCCGCGCATCCCGAGACGGCGACAGCGAGGGTGATTGCCGCACCGCTGGTGATCGTGAGGATCCGTTTGCGAATGTCCATCTCCGCAGCCTCACCCGTGGCGACGATCCTGTCCAAGACGGAAATGCGCCGATCGATGCTGATTCGGCATGCGTCTAGGGTGGAGGGATGGATCTGATCGCCGCGTGCCGCGTCCTGGTCGAGGTCGGCGACCGTGGCAGCGTGACGCGCGCCGCGATCGCGCTCGAGGTGGCGCAGTCCGTCGCGAGCCGCCGCGTCCTCGCCCTGGAGAAGCACCTCGGCGGTCCCCTGCTGGAGCGCACCGCGCGCAGCGCCGTGCTCACACCGTTCGCGCGGGACCTGCTGCCGTCGGCGCGACGGCTCATCCGGCTGGCGGACGAAATGGAGGTCGATGCCGCCCACGCGCGTCTGCGACCCGTGACGATCGCCGTGCCGCCCGGGTGCTCCACACGGGAGCTCGCTGTCGTGGATGCCGCCGGCCGGGTCGCCGGGCTTCGTCTCGAGTTCCGCGCCGAGCCGCCTGCGCGACGCGCGGATCTCGTCGCGACCCGTTCCGTGCGCCTGTCGGTCGCGAGCGTCCCCTCCGAAGAGGCCGCCTGGATCGCCCCGCTCGGCGCTGCCGGCCGCCGCGCATCCGGTGTCGCACTGCGCCTCGACGACCTCCGGGCCGCGCGGGTCGGCCGCTCGCGCGACGACGACGCCGGCACTCGTCTCCGGATCGGGCCCGAGGACGACGTGCCCCACATCCGCGACGCGCTGACGCGTTCCGCGTTCGCGGTCGGGCTCCTGCCCGGCCAGCTCCCTGTCGATTCCACCGTCACCTCCTCCCTGGCCTCGGTGCTCGCCGATGGCGACCTGCTGCTCTGCACCGGTGCCGAGGCGCGCGAGCTCGGCTTGCACTGGCGGCCGTTCACGGGGCTGCGCCTCGCGCGCGGATTCACTCTCGTCGGCGAGAGTGAGAGCGACGTCGCGGCCGTCGCGGCGGCCGTGACCGACGAACTCGCCGCCGCCCTCGGGGCGGTCCCGGCGAGCACCACGGCCACGCAGACGGAGCAGCCGGATGCATGACGCTCGGTTCCTCGACTCCGTGCGGGGCGACCTCGAGCAGGCGGGGCTCCGGGCCTCCATCGTGGTCCGCGACCTCGACACCGGCCGCGGGATCGACCTCGACGGCGACCTGGCGACCCCGACCGCGTCGCTCGCCAAGATCCCGATCGCGCTCTCGGTGCTGCTCCGGACCGCCGACGGCCGCCTCGACGGCTCCTCGGCCGTGGCCGTACCCGCCGGCGATCCCGAGAGCGGCCTCCCTGGGACCACCCGCTTCCGGCACCCGTCGGTCGTCGCCATCGACGATCTCGTCTCCCTCGCCCTCACCATCAGCGACAACGGAGCCGCGGACGCCCTCCTTGGGCTCGTGCCCCCTGCCACGGTGTCCGCCGACCTCGATGCGCTCGGGATCCACGGCATCGCGGTGCGGCATCCCTTCGCCGATCTCTCCGACACCCCGCTCGAGCGCTTCCCGGCCGGCGAAGCGCACCTCGCGCACACCCTCGCCATCCGCGGCAGCACGCCGGCGCACGGCCACCCGATCCGGCAGCTGGACACCGCTCGCACCAACGCCGGGACGGCGCGCGCCTTCACCGACCTCCTGGAAGCGATCTGGCGGGAGCGGGGCGTCCCACCCGAGGTGGCCGCCCGGCTCCGCGGCCATCTCGGCGCCAGTCTCATCCGTCACCGCCTCTCCCCCGACATCGTCGCCGACGACACCGTCTGGGCCTCGAAGACGGGGACGCTGCTGAACCTCCGCCACGAGGCCGGAGTCGCCGAGCACGCCGACGGGAGGCGCTTCGCCATCGTCGCCTTGAGCACGTCGAGTGTCCCGGCATCGGCTCAGCCCGCCGCCGAAGCGGCCCTCGGCGCGGCCACCAGGAAGATGCACGAGCGGGTGCGCGACGACGTGGGGTGATCGTCTAGGATTCACGAAGACGAGACCGCGGGGTGGCGCTCGTGGGCAGGGGGAAGATGGTGGCCAGGGGTATCGTGCGCCGATCGGTCGCGGGTGTCGGGATCGCGATGGCGGTGCTTCTCGTGCTGTCCGGGTGCGCCCTCTTCGCCGGAAAACCCCATCCCACCCCGTCGCACACGCGCAGCGCGACGCCCACACCGACGCCGACACCGACGGGCGATGCATCGCGCTCCGGAGTGGGCTCCTCCGCCGCGCCGACGCCGGTCGTCCCGCCGACGCTGAGCCCGGTCGCCGCCGGAACCGTCGTGGCCGAGGGCGATGTCGCCTCCCCCAAGGGCAGCATCCACTACCACTACCGGGTCGTCTCGAACGGCGACAACACCTATTCGGCCCAGTACTCGGGCTTCACCTCCTCCGTTCCGGTTCCGGTGTCGGTCACCTTCCTCGACACCCCGCCGTCGGTCGGCGACGGCCTGACCTATCACGGTGTCGGCGACTTCCAGCTCGGCGGCCCCACCACTGCCGCTGCCGCCGCGTCTTCCAGCCGCCTGGGCAGCGTCGGACAGCCGTCGTACCTCGTGGCCCTGGTGACGTACTCCTCGGCCCCGTCGTTCGACGGGGTGCCGCAGGAGCTCGGCCCAGACAAGGTCCTCGCCGTCAACACGGTCCGCTGGTCGGTGCCGGTGCGGCAGTCGAACGTCCACCCCGCCGACAGCGGCGCGATCCCCGGAGCGAGCGGGACGGTGACGGCCACCACCTCCTCGGGAGCACCCAAGACCTACCTGGTGTCGCCCGGCGACGCACCGGCGGGCGTGGCTCAGCGCTTCGGCATCTCGGTGCAGGATCTGTTCTGGCTCAATCCGGACCAGCCGTCCACAGGCTCGCAGCAGTACGTCTTCGAGGGCACCGAGCTGAACCTCGACCCGGACAGCCTCTAAGCGCACGCGGAGAGCCGCGGGAGGGCCGCCGGACGGGGTCAGGCGACCAGGAGGCGCGAGAGGATGGCGCGCGAGCGCCGCACGTCCTCCGCGCTCTTGCGGGTGAGCTCCCCCACCCCCGCGAGTCGCACGTTCTCCCGCAGCAGGCGGACGATCTCCACCGCGACCTGGCGGCCGTAGAGATCCGCGCCGAAGTCGTGGATGTGGACCTCGACCCGCCGCTCCTCCACATCGTCGAAGGTCGGGTTGGCGCCGATGCTGACCGTCCCTCCGCGCGGCGCGTCCTCCCCGTCGAGCGTCACCCAGCAGACGTAGACGCCGTCGGCCGGCGGTTCACCCGCGACGACGGCGAGGTTCGCCGTCGGGAAGCCGAGCAGACGGCCCCGCCGATCCCCCGCCGCGACGACGCCGCGGAACGACACGGAGGTCAGGACGCCGTCCCGATCCGGTGGAAGGCGCTCTGGTGGAACACCAGGGGCGCGACGTCGGGGAACACCTCTGCGGCGTGGACCTCCAGCAGCACGATCTCGTGGTCGCCGCCGTCGAAGGTCGCGCTGACACCGCATTCCAGCCAGAGCGCGGCGCCGTCGATGAGCACGGCGCCCTCGGCGGTGGGGTGCCATTCGGCGTCTTCGAACCGGTCGCCGGTGCGCGACGAGAGCCGGCGGCAGAGGGCGCCGTGGTCGGCGCCGAGCACACTCAGCCCGAGGCGCGTGCTCTCGGCGAGCACCGGCCAGGTGGAGGAGGTGCGCGCGACGCTCACGGCGACGAGCGCGGGCTCCAGCGAGATGGAGGTGAACGAGTTGACGGCCATGCCGGCCGGGCTGCCGTCGCGCAGGGCGGCGACGGCGACGACCCCGGTCGGGTACGCGGCGAAGGCGCGGCGCAGCGCCAGCTGCGGGGAGTCGCTGAGGGCGGTGTCGTTGCTCATGTGGGTCGGCCTTCCTGGGTCATCGCGTCCGCATCGTTGCGACGACGCGATTAGTCAAGTTTGTCTATGTGTCTGAATACTATGCAGATTTGATCATGCAAACAACCCTGAGATACCGGATGGCACTAGGATCGAGCCATGTCGTCCACCACCCGACTCGTCGTGCTCGGAGCCGTCCATCAGTTCCAGCCCGTGCACGGCTACTTCCTCCGCCGCGAACTGATGACCTGGCACGTCGACGAGTGGGCCAACATCCAGCCCGGCTCGATCTACAACGCCCTCCGGTCGCTGGAGAAGGACGGCTACGTCGCCGAGGACACCACCGAGGTCGAGGGCAAGCGCCCGGCGCGCACCACCTTCACCATCACCCCGGAGGGCGAGGTGGAGTTCCTGCGCCTGTTCCGCTCCGCGCTGTGGGAGGTGGAGGTGTTCGACACCAAGCCGGTCATGTCCATCCCCTCGTTCATGCACGTCCTCAGCCGCCGCGAGGTGGTCGAGGCACTGGAGCACCGGATCAGCAAGATCGACGCGATCGTGCTGAGCAACGCGTACAACATCGAGGACACGGCCAAGTCGTCGACGACGCCGGACTACGTGCGCGAGATCTTCGAGCTCTCCAGCATCCGGTTGCGCGCCGAGCAGCAGTGGGCCCGCGATCTGCGCGAGCGGCTCCTCGCCGGCGAATACGTCTTCGCCGACGAGAAGACCGCCTCCTGACGCCACGGCGCAGCCCGGTTCCGGCGGCTCAGCCCGCCGCCACCAGCAGGCGGTCGATCGCCGCAGGCGTGAGCGCTTCGGTCTGAGCGCCCACCGCCGTGGCGGTGACCGCGCCCGCGGCGGACGCCCGCAGCAGGGCGCTGAGCGCATCCGCTCCCCCGGCCAGCGCCGCGGCGAGGGCGCCGCAGAAGGCGTCGCCCGCACCGGTCGTGTCGACGGCGTCGACGTCGAAGGCGCGCACCGAGAGGTCGTCGCCACCCGGGGTGAGCCAGCGGGCTCCGCGCGACCCCAGGGTCACGACCAGCGCGTCCGGACCCGCGCGCAGCAGGGCGTCGACGCCGCCGAGGGCGTCGGCCTCCGTCTCGTTCACGACCAGCAGATCCGTCACCGCGAGAAGGGACGGGGTCACGCCGTCCGCCGGCGCGGCGTTCAGGATGGTGCGCGCCCCGGCCCGGCGACCGGCGGCCAGTGCGGCCTCGGCCGTCCGCGGGTCGATCTCGAGCTGGGTGAGCACGACGCTCGCGCCCGGGACGGCCGCTGCCGCCGCCTCCGGCGTCAGCTCGGCGTTCGCCCCCGGCGCGACGATGATGCTGTTCTCCGAGTCGGCCAGCATGGCGATGTAGGCCGACCCCGTCGGCGCCCCGGGCGAGACATGCAGATCGACGTCGAGCCCGGCACGCAGCATCGTGAGCCGCAGCTCCGCTCCGGCCGGGTCGTCTCCGACCTGGGCGCAGAACCGCGTCGGCGCTCCGCTCCGAGCCGCGGCGACGGCCTGGTTGAAGCCCTTGCCGCCCGGGAGCGAGCCGAGCGGCTGCCCGAGCAGGGTCTCCCCCACCTCGGGCAGCCGTTCGAGGCGCACCAGCGTGTCGAGGTTGACGCTCCCGACGACGCAGACGAGACCGGCGGTCATCGCGGTCAAGCGACCGCCGCGGCGGCACCCGCACGCGCCGATGCGCCGGGGTGGTCGGCCGGGAGGGTCGACTCGTCCTGACCGAGCAGGCGCTCGCGCAGCGTAGTCGCCGAGTAGCCGGTCGGGGCGACGCCGCGCTCGCGCAGGATCGGCAGCACGAGCTCCACGAAGTCGCGCGTCGAGCCCGGCTGCACCTGCGGCGTGAGCAGGAAGCCGTCGAGGTCTGCTCCCTCGGCCAGCGCGCAGAGGTGGTCGGCGACCTCCTCGGCACTGCCGACGAACGGGATCACCCCCACGCCGTGCGCATGCCAGTCCTTCAGCACGTCGCCGACGGTCTGGCCGGCGAAGCGCGCGATCTGGGTCTGCGACAGCTCGGTGCTCAGGTCGGTCATCGGGGTGTCCGGTGCGTACGACGAGAGGTCGAGGCCGGTGAACCACGCGTACGAGGCGACGGCGACGTCCGGGCTCTGGGAGGAGAGGATGGCGTCGTACTTCGCCTGCGCCTCCTCGCGCGTCGGTGCGACGACGCAGGCGAACGCGGACATCAGCTTCACGGCGTCCGGCCGGCGGCCGGCGGCCACCGCCTCGGCGCGGATCGAGCGGACGTGCTCCGCCAGCTTCTCGACGCTGCCGCCGCCGAGGAAGATCGCCTCGCCGTGCTTGCCGCCGAACGCCTTGCCCGCGGGCGAGCTGCCGGCCTGGAACAGCACGGGCGTGCCCTGCGGCGAGTACGACGTGTTGCCGTAGCCGCGCGAACGGAAGTACGGGCCGTCGTGCTCGATGCGGTGCACCTTGTCGGGGTCGGCGTAGCGGCCGAGCTTGTCGCGTTCGAGCGCGTCCGGCTCCCAGGCGCCCTCGAACAGCTTGTAGACGAGCTCCATGAAGTCGTCGGCCATCCGGTAGCGCTCGTCGTGGGCGACCATCGGCACACCGAACGCCTCGACGGCGGTCTCGGCGGTGCCGGTGGTGACCACGTTCCAGCCGATGCGGCCGCCCGACAGGTGGTCGAGGGTCGCCATCCGGCGGGCGAAGGCGTACGGCTGCTCGAGCAGCGTCGAGCCCGTGATCACCAGGCCGAGTCGCTCGGTGGTCGGGATGAGCGCGGCGGCGACGATCGCCGGGTCGAGGCGCGGCAGGTCGAGCCCCTCGACCGAGCAGATGTCGGGCCGCTCGCCGTTGACGTCGGCCCAGCCCCAGGCGTCGGCGAGGAAGAGGAAGTCGAAGTGCGCGTCTTCGCAGATCCTCGCGATCTCCTGCCAGTAGGCGAGCGTGTCGAAGAGGTGCCTCTTGTTCTCGGGGTACCGCCACGTGGCGGTGCCGGAGTCGTTGGCCTGGGCGTTCTCGAACAGCCCGAAGCGCAGTTGTCTCATGATCCTCAGCTTCCTGATTCGGTGGATGTGGTCGGTGGGGGCGCGGTCAGCGGGCGACGATGTCGCCGTCGCTCCACCACAGCACCCGCTTGCGCACGATCGCGAGCAGCGAGACGAGCACGACGCCCATCAGGCAGAGCAGCGCGATGCTGGCCCAGGTGACCGGCAGGTTCGCCTGCGCGGCGGAGACGGTGACGAGCGAGCCGAGGCCGGCCTGTTGGCCGGCGGCGACGAACTCGGCGACCGCGGCGCCGACGATGGCGAGCGGGAGGGCGATGCGGAGGCCGGCGAAGAAGTACGGCATGCTGCCCGGCAGGCGCAGGTGCCGGAAGATCTCCCAGCGGCTGGCGTGCAGCGTCTTCATCACGTCGAGCGCCCGGCCGTCGACGTCGCGCAGCCCTGCGAGGGAGTTGACGAGCATCGGGAAGAACACGACGAGTCCGGTCACGATGTACTTGGGCATCATCCCGAACCCGAAGGCGACGACGAGAGCGGGGGCGATGGCGACGATCGGCGTGACCATCACCACGACCACGAGCGGCATGACCGCGCGCTCGACGAGCTGGAACTCGGCCATCACGACGGCGAGCAGGAAGCCGCCGAGGATGCCCGCGGCCGCGCCGATGACGACCTCCTGCGCCGTCACCAGCAGGTTCGAGAAGTACATCCCCGCGTCGCTCACCAGGCTGGCGCCGATGGCGTCGAGCGTGGGGATGACGTACGGGTTGCTGATCGCGACCAGCTGCCACAGCACCGCGGCGACGGCGAACGCGATCAGCGGCGGGAGCCACGTCGTGAGGCGCAGGCGTTTGGCGAGCCCGGGTCCGGCCGCGGGAGCGGGGGCTGAGGCGGCGGCGATGCGCGCCGTCGCCATGGTCTGGGTCTCAGACATGGGTCTCCTCCATCACGCTGTGCAGGGTGTCGCGCACGCGGCCCTCGAGATCGCGGAACGCATCCGTCGCGTACGCCTCGACCGAGCGCGGGCGGGGCAGGTCGACGTCGATCACCTCGGCGATGCGGCCGGGGTGGGCTGCCATCACCACGATCCGGTCCGAGAGCATGATCGCCTCCGGCACCGAGTGGGTGACGAACAGCACCGACTTGCGGTTGGACTGCCAGAACTCGAGCAGGCCGAGGCGCTGCTGGTCGCGGTTCATCTCGTCGAGCGCCGAGAACGGCTCGTCCATGAGGAGCACGCCCGGGTCGAAGACGAAGGCGCGGGCGATGGCAGCGCGCTGCTGCATGCCGCCCGACAGCTGCGACGGGTACTTGTGCAGCGCCTGGCCGAGGCCGAACGAGTTGAGCAGCTCCTCCGGGTCGCGCAGCGAGCGGCCGGCGTTGGCCTTCGCGTTGATCTTCATGGGCAGGCGCACGTTGTCGAGCACCGTCTTCCACGGCAGCAGGGCCGGCGACTGCGGGACGAGCCCGATCAGCTTGTCGCGGGTCGCCGTCCTGACGCTCTCCCCGTCGATCGAGACCGAGCCGGAGTCGGCCGGGATGAGCCCGGCGACGACCTTGAGCAGGGTGGACTTGCCGCATCCGCTCGGCCCGATGACCGAGACGAACTCGCCGCGGCCGATCGTCAGGCTGACGTCGTCGAGGACCGTGGTCCGGCGCCCCTCGGGCCCGAAGGCCTTCGTGACGCCGGAGATGGTGACGCCGCCGGTCACTTGCCCGGCCAGACGAGGGTGCCGTCCTTGTAGAGGCCGGCGACGAGCTCGGGGTCCATCATCGTGCCGATGGCGGGCAGCTGCTTCACGTCGCCGTACTTCTTGACGAGCGCGTACTCGGGCTTCCACTCCGCTTCGGTCTGCACGCCGGGGGCGCCCGCCGTGGAGTTCTCGACCCACGACGACTCGACCGCCCAGGTGCGGGCCTGCTGGTCGGCGGGGAACGCCGAGCCTTGGTTGTTGTCGGCTGCGAGCTTCGAGATCATGTCGACGCACTTGTCTTTGTTCGCGAGGCAGTACTCGACCGCCTTGAGGTCGGCGCGCATGAAGTCCGCGACGACCTCGCGGTTCTTCTTCAGGAAGCCGGTGTTGGCCTCCATGACGTTGTAGGTGCCCTTCACTCCGTAGTCCTCCGGGAGGAATTCGGTGAACGGCAGCCCCGCCGCGCGCAGCTTCTCGGGCTGATTGGACGCGTAGCCGACGATCGCGTCGACCTGGCCGCGGGTGACGACCGTCGGGTCGTAGTTGGTCATCTTGACCAGCTCGACCTTGGAGACGTCGACGCCCGCGTCGTCCAGCATCGCGGAGGCGATGGGCGTCAGGTTGATGAAGTAGCCGAGCTTCTTGCCCTCGAGGTCCTTGAGTGACTTCACGCTCTCGTTCGCGAAGATCGAGAACGGCGAGGTGGTGCCGTAGGTGGCGACCGCGGTCAGGTTCTTGCTGTTCGCGGCGGCGAGCATCACGTCGGAGGCGGAGCCGAGCGCGGTGAACTGCGCCTGCCCGCTCGCGACGAGCTGCTGGCCGTTCGCCCCGGAGGCGTTGATCTCGACGTCGAGGCAGAGGGCCTTGAAGTAGCCGAGCTCCTTGGCGAGGAACACGTCCATCTGGCCGGCGCTGGCCGAGTAGCCGTAGCCGGAGATGTAGGAGATCGGTCCGGCCGCGCGGTTGCGGTCGCAGGACGCCTTGTCGATGAGCACGCCGGCGTCGTCGGTGGACGCGGGGCTGCCCGTGTTCGCGGCGCAGCCGGAGAGGGCGAGGAGCACGGCGGCGAGGCCGGCGACACCGGCGGCCAGACGCCGCGTGCTCGAGTGAAGGTGTGTGGTCACGGGAACGGGATTCCTTCCTTGCCGGGTCCGTCGTTGGATGGCTAGGTCAAAGTAACATAGTCAAGATTGACTGAACAAGGTTGTCGAGGAATCGTTACAAAGGGGTGGGCGGTCTTTTTTCCGGCGCGACGAATGACGCCCGCGGGCGGCGGCAAGCGACGGGGCGAATGGAGGAGCGGAGGCGCAGAGGCGCGGAGGCGCGGCCTCAGCCGATCGCGACGTCCCCGACGGCGGCGACCAGCGCGAACGCCCGGTCGAGCTGATCACCCAGGTCGCTGCGGTCGTCGGCCGACCACAGGCCCCAGGCGAGGTCGGTGGCGGCCATCGCGGTGACCGCCACCGCGCGGGCGTCGAGCGGGTCGGCGATCATCGCCTCCAGAGCGGCGGCGAGAGCCTGGGACTCCTCGGCCCGGTCGGCCGCGAGCCGCGACTTGAGGGCCGGCTCCTGGCGGATCATGGCGATGCGCGAGCGCACGCGGTCCGGTTCGGCGCGCGCCGCGACGACGGTCGATTCCAGAGCGGCCCGCACGACGGACAGCGCGTTCGTCCCCGTCGGGATGTCGAGTTCGGCGATGGAGGCCGTCAGCGAGTGGCGCCCGAGGCGCGCCGCGGTCACGACGGCATCCTCCTTCGACGCGAAGTAGCGGAAGAACGTGGCGCGCGAGATCCCGATGCCGCGGGCGATGTCCTCGACGGTGACGGAGCTGAAGCCGTGATCGGCGCAGAAGTCCGACGCCGCATTGGCCATCTCCGCGCGCAGGATCTCGCGGCTCCGCTCGCGGACGTCGTTGTTCATGTCAGCGAGTCTAGTCATGATACGGTAGCTCGTCGCTGCGACTCCGTCTCACGAGAGGACCCCTGTGGAATCCACCGCCCCGCACAGACCGTTCGGGCTCATCATCGCCGTGCTCGCATTCGCCGGCCTCGGCGCGTCGTTCATGCAGACGATCCTGATCCCGATCCAGCCCGAACTGCCGAGACTCCTCTCGGCGTCGAGCGACGACACCCCCTGGGTCATCACCGCCACCCTCGTGGCGGCCGCGGTCTGCACCCCGATCGCCGGCCGGCTGGGCGACATGTACGGCAAGCGGCGGATCGCGATGGCGCTCCTGCTGCTGCAGGCGTGCGGCGCGATCCTCGCCGCCCTGTCCGAGACGCTGGTCCCGATGATCATCGCGCGCGTGCTGCAGGGAATGGCCGCCGGCGTCATCCCGCTCGGCATCTCCATCCTCCGCGACGTGCTGCCCGCCAAGCGACTCGGCTCGGCGATCGCCCTGGTCAGTGCGACCCTGGGCGTGGGAGGCGCGCTCGGCCTGCCGCTCAGCGCGTTCGTCGCCGCGAACTTCGACTGGCACGCGCTCTTCTGGCTCGCCGCGGGCATCGCCATCGCCTGCTTCGTGCTGTACGCCGTCGTCGTCCCCGCGAGCACCCTCCGCTCCCCCGGCCGCCTCGACGTCGTCGGCATCATCGGCCTGGCCCTCGGCCTCGTCGGCACGCTCATCGCCATCTCCCGCGGCGGCGAATGGGGCTGGGGTGACGGCCGCACCCTCGGCTTCCTGATCGGCGGCGTGGTCATCCTGCTGGTGTGGGGCGTCTACGAGCTGCGGGTGAAGGATCCCCTGGTCGACCTGCGGGTGTCCGCACGCGGCGCCGTGCTCCTGACCAACCTCGCGTCGGTCGCGATGGGCTTCGCGCTCTTCGCCTCCAACGTCGTCTTCCCGCAGCTGCTCGAGCTCCCGACCGCGACCGGGATCGGCCTCGGCCTCTCCCTCGTCGTGGCGGCGATGGTCCTCGCCCCCTCGGGCCTCGCCATGATGGCGATGTCCCCGGTCGCCGGGCGTCTGGAGCGGATCCGCGGGCCCAAGCCGCTGCTCGTGGCAGGCGCCGCGGTGATCGCCGTCAGCTACGGCGCCGCTCTGCTGTTCCATGCGGAGTTCTGGCAGATCCTGATCGTGAACATCCTGCTCGGCATCGGCGTCGGCCTCGGCTACGCGGCGATGCCCGCGCTCATCATGCGCGCCGTCCCGGCGAGCGAGACGGGTGCCGCCAACGGCCTCAACGCCCTCATGCGCTCGCTCGGCACCTCGGTCGCCGCGGCCGTGGTCGGCGCGATCCTGGCGCAGTCGGTGACCACGGTGCACGGCGTGGTCGGGCCGAGCGAGTCCGGCTTCATGATCACGCTCGCTCTCGGGCTCGGCGCGGCCGTGCTGTGTGTGATCCTCGCCGCGTTCATCCCCCACCCGAAGAAGGGCGCCGAGACGGCGATCCCGGAGGGCGTGCTCGGCGACTGAGCACCGAGTGGGCAGACGACTGCGCCCCCGCGGTACGAGTGCGCCCCGTCGCGGGAGCGCAGTCGTACCGCGGTGACGCAGTCGCCGTCTACAGCCCCGAGGTCACCCGCTCGCCCGCCCGCAACCCCCTGCCGCCGGAGCGCCCGGCGGCGTACGGTCGCAACGCAACCGACACGAAGGAGCGCGCGCATGGACCACGAGAAGGACGCACGGCCCGACCCGGACGATCTGCCCGACGGTTCCGGCAGCGAGGGCGAGCCGCGCGAAGAGGGCGAGGACACGGCGTCGGGCGGTGGAGCCGATGACCGATGAACCGAGGCCCGGCGACCCGGCTGTCGACGATCAGGCAGGCTGACGCGTGCTGAGCCGTCTCGCCGCCGAGTTCGCGGCCGAGATCCGGGCCCACGACTGGTCGGACGCCCCGTACCGCACCGACCAGGCGGGGCATCGACGGCTGGACGACGACGACGCGCAGCGCTCGGACCAGGTGCTCTCCGACGAGGAGACCGGGCGCGTCAAGACGAATGTCGCCTGGGTGGTGGGCCAGGTGCTGCTACACGCCGACCCGAACTTCGATCTGCGTGAGTTCGCGCACGCCTGCGACCTGCCCCGCGCCCTCCGATACGGCCCGAGCGGGCGGCCGAACGACGCCGTGCTGGAAGGCACCCGGCGCGACGCCGACGGTGAGGTGGAGGCGCCCGGCGAGGTGGAGTAGGGCGAGGTGGAGTAGCCGGGCGCCGGTCCGCTACAGGTCGGTAGGCCCGTGCAGCGGCGGCGGGCTCACCCGGAAGAACCGGGTGCGCCACAGCAGGTACGCCAGCCCGATCGCCACCCAGATACCTCCGACGATCATCGCGCTCGGCTCGAGGCTGAAGAAGAGGGCGACGTTGATCGCCACGCCCAGCCCCGGGAGCACGAGGTAGCCGAGCGCGACCCGCCAGCCGCGCTCCTTCACGAACCGGATGTAGGTGAAGATCACCGCCAGGTTCACGAAGATGAAGGCGACGAACGCGCCGAAGTTGATGAGGGAGGCCGCCCGCCCCAGGTCGAGGAACACCGCCGAGCATGCGAGCGCCGCGATGAGCAGGACGTTCGCCGCGGGCACCCCCGCGCGGTTCAGCGAGCCGAAGAATCGCTTGGGCAGCGCGCCGTCCCTCCCCATCGCGTAGAGCAGTCGGGCGGCGCTCATCTGCTGGGTGATGCCGCAGCCGAGCACGGCGACCATGTAGCCGCCGATGAAGACGGCCTGGAATGCCGCTCCTCCGATGTACTTCGCGATCTCGGGCGAGGCCCCGACGATGTTGCCGACCGTCGCGACGTCGGGGAAGAGCACCTGCATCGTGTAGGTGACGCCGACGAAGAACACGCCGGCGACGGCGACGATGATCAGGATGGCGCGCGGGATGTCGCGGCGCGGCTTCTCCGCCTCCTCGGCGAGCGTGCTGACCGCGTCGAACCCCAGGAACGACAGCGCGAGGATGGCCGCCCCGGCGCCGATGGCGGGCACGTCGAGGCCGGGCGAGAAGAAGGGGGTCATCGAGAACGACGCCCCGTTCGCGCCGTCCACGATGTTCTTGATCGTCAGGCCGACGAACGCGACGGCCACGACGACCTGGATGACGACGAGGATCACGTTCACCTTCGCCGCGATCTGGACGCCGATCAGGTTCATCACCGTGCAGATCACGATGGTCGACAGGATCCACACCCACGACGGCACGGCCGGGAACGCCGCCGACATGTAGATCGCCGACAGCAGTGCGTTGATCATCGGCAGCAGCAGGTAGTCGAGCGTGGCCGCCCAGCCGACCAGGAACCCGAGGTGCGGGTTGATCGCCTCCCGCGTGTACGTGTACGCCGAGCCGGCCATCGGGAAGACCTTGACCATCCGGGAGTAGCTGAGCGCCGTGATCAGCACGGCGACGAGCACGACGAGGTAGGCGAGGGGCACGTGCCCGTGCGTGACGTCGGCGACGATCCCGAACGTGTCGAAGACCGCGAGCGGCGCCATGTAGGCGAGGCCGAGGAAGACGATGTGCCGCAGCTTCAGCGTGCGGCGGAGGCCGGGAGCGCCGGGCGCGTGCGGCGCCTCCGCGGTCCGGGACGGGGCGATGGCCGGGTCGAGCTGGGACATGGGGGTTTCCTTCGCGACGGTGGGAGGGAGGTTCGGGTGGAGGGAGGTTCGGGTGGAGGGATGTTCTGGTGGAGGGTGTGCCGTGCGATCAGTGCGCCGGCGTGCTCTCGGCATGGGCGGAGCAGTGCGCGAGCCCGCCGTAGGTGGTGGGCGTGGCCGGGGCGGTGGAGGCGTCGTGGACGATCTCGCCGCCGACGATGGTCAGTTCGGCCCGCTGGTCGAGCAGGCCGGCCGGGTCCGCCTCGTGGGCGTAGAGGTCGTCCGACCAGGCGACGAGGTCGGCCGTCGCCCCGACGCGGATCACCCCGAGGTCGCCGTCGGAGTGCCAGGCCCAGGCCCCCTCGCCGGTGTAGCCGCGCAGGGCGTCGTCGAGCGTCGTGCGCTCGCCCGGCGTCCACGCGGCGCGGCCGTCGAGGCCGGCGCGGGTGAGGGCGGAGTAGAAGCCGACGAGCGGGTCCATCTCCCCCACCTGCCAGTCGCTCGACAGGGCGACGTGCGCTCCGGAGGCCATGAGCGAGCGGATGCGCCAGGCGCGGTCCCAGCGCTGCTCGCCGACGTTCTCCATCCACGTGCCCGCGACGAGGTCGGGAGAGCAGTGCCGGGGCTGCATCGCCGCGGTGATGCCGAGGGCGGCGAAGCGGGGCAGGTCGTCGGGGTGCAGGCACTCGACGTGCACGATGCCGTGGCGGCGGTCGACGGTGCCGTTGGTGCGGGCGGCGTGCTCGATCGCATCCAGCGCCAGCCGGATGCCGCCGTCGCCGGTCGCGTGCGTGTGGGTCTGGAAACCGAGGCGGTCGAGCTCGGTGACGATGCGGGTGAGCTCTCCGACCGCGGCGCTCGGGTGGCCGCGGTGGCCGGGCTGGTCGGCGTAGTCGTCGAGCATCCACGCCGTGTGCGGTTCGATCACGTCGTCCGCGTAGAGCTTGACGGGGCCGAACCGGAGGCGGTCGTCCTGCGGGGCGGAGTCGACCGCGTCGCGCAGGTCGCGGCGGAAGGCGGCGTCGGCATCGATCGGGTGGAACAGCGCGGTGATCACGCGGGAGCTGAGCCTCCCCTCCGCCTGCGCCCGGTACATCAGGTCGATCTCGGCGAGCGGCACCTGCGGTTCCACCACGGTGGTGATGCCGCTGGCGGTCGCGAGCTCGAGACTGCCGACGAGCTTGCGGTAGCGGCGCTCGGGCGAGTACATCGGGATGTCGCGCTGCAGTCCCGCGAGCCCCGCGGTGGTCATAGCGCTGGTGTAGAAGTCGGTGACCCAGCCGGTCGGGCTGCCGTCGGCGCGGCGTTCGGGCCTCCCCCACGGGATGTCGCCGCCGTCGGCGATGCCGAGCACGCGCATCGCCTTCTCGTCGAGCCAGACCGAGTGCTGGTCGTAGGTGGTGACGAAGATCGGGCGGTCGGTGAGACCGGCGAGGTCGTCGGCGTTCGGGCGGCGGCCGCTGACGATGGAGTAGACGGCGTTCTCGGCGCAGATCCAGTCGAGATCCGGGCGGCGCTCGGCGAGCTCGCGGATGCGACGGCGCACCTCCTCGAGGGTGTCGGCGCCCTCCAGGCTGACCGCGTCCTGGTCGAAGCCGAGCAGCAGGTGGTTGTGGCTGTCGATGACGCCGGGTGTAAGGGAGGCGCCGCCGAGGTCGCGGGTCTCGCGGGCGGCGGGCGCATCGTCGAGGGTGCCGACGTAGCTGATGCGACCGTCGGTGATCCCGACGGCCTGCGCCCAGGGCCGGGCGTCGTCGAACGTGCGGACGGACGCGTTGGTGAGGAGCAGGTCGGTCACGGGAAATCCCTCTCGGCGATGAACTGGATCATTCTTTGACACTCGCGTCAAAGAATTCCGAAAGCGTCTCACGCCGATCGGCTAGTGTCAACTGATGGCCCGCCCCCGCAAGCAGGATGAACGCCGCGCCGACCTCGTCGAGGCGGCGCTCACGGCCGTCGGCGAGCACGGCCTCCGCTCGCTGTCGCTGGCCGATGTGGCCGAGAAGGCCGGGCTCACCCGCGGGGCGATCCTCTACTACTACGAAGACCTCGACGCCTTGCTCGTGGAGGCGCACCGGGCCGGCCTGGAGCGGTTCTGCGACCACCGGGATGCGGTCGTCGCCGAGATCGCTTCGCCGCAGCTGCAGTTGGCGGCGGCGATCCGGGAGGGGCTGCCGAGCGGCCCGGATGATGCGCTGATGCGGCTGCTCTACGAGTTCGACGTGCTGGCCGGCACGTCGCAGCTGCACGACGAACTGGTCGAGCGGATGTACCTGCGGCAGCTGGCCACGTACACCGGCATCCTGGAACGCGGAGTCGCCGCCGGGGTGTTCGCGCCGCGGCTGGAGGTGCCGACCCTCGCAATGAACCTGGTGGCGCTGGAGGATGCCTACGGCCTCCACATCGTCGCGGGGAACAGCCTGATCACGGTGGAGTCGGCGCGAGCCGCGATGGTCGCGGCGGCGGAAGGGCTGGGGGCGCCGACGCGGGTGTGAGCAGCTGATCCGCGCAGAAGTGTCGATTCCGGCAGAAGTGTCGATTCCGGCAGAAGTGTCGATTCCGGCCTGGCCCGATCGTCATCCCAGTGTCATCATCGAACGATCCGGAAGGACACTCTCACCATGCGCTACACGATCCTGATGCACTACCCCGAGATGGCCGCCAGCGGCGAACTCGACGAGGCCGCACTCGCCGAGGGCATGGCCGCTTTCGCGAAGTACGCGCGAGACCTGCACGCCGCCGGTGTGCTCCGCTCGGCCGAGGTGCTGCAGCCGTCGTCCGCGACGACCACGCTCCGCGTGACCGAGGCGGGCCCGCAGATCCAGGACGGCCCGTTCGCCGACACCAAGGAGCAGCTCGGCGGCACCGTCGTCATCGACGTCCCCGACCTGGATGCCGCCCTCGCGTGGGCGAAGCAGGCGCCGTCCGTCACGTGGGGCCCGGTCGAGGTGCGCCCGACCGCGACGTACGTCGTCGACGGCGAGTGGGTCTCCGCGCCATGACGGCCGCGGATGCGCGGGCGGTCGCGGAACGCACCGCTCGCGCATCCTACGGCCGGCTGGTCGCGATCCTCGCGGCTCCGACCCGCGACCTCGCGCTCGCCGAGGACGCCCTGGCCGACGCCTTCGAACAGGCGCTCACCACCTGGCCGCGCCGCGGCATCCCCGACAACCCCGAAGGCTGGCTCCTCACCGTCGCCCGCAACCGCCAGCGCGACGTGTTCAAGTCGGCCGCCCGCCGCACATCCGCACCACTGGAGGAAGGAGACGGCGTGATCGACATCGATGCGGCCTTCCCCGACCTCGACGCCCTCCCGGACAAGCGGCTCGAACTGCTGTTCGTGTGCGCGCATCCGGCGATCGACGTGAGCATCCGCACGCCGCTCATGCTGCAGACCGTGCTCGGACTGGAGGCTGCCCAGATCGCGCAGGCTTTCGCCGTCCCGCCATCCGCAATGGCCCAGCGGCTTGTGAGGGCGAAGCGCCGCATCCGGGATGCGGGGATCCCGTTCACCGTCCCGTCGCGCGACCAGATGGCCGACCGGCTGCCTGCTGTGTTGGAGGCGATCTACGGCGCCTTCGCGATCGACTGGGACAGTACGAGCGAGACGTCGCTCGCCGGTGAGGCGCTGTACCTGGCGGTAACGCTGGCCGCGCTGCTCGGCGATGAACCCGAGGCGTTTGGGCTCGCGGCGCTGATCGCGCTGTCGTCGTCGCGCGCGGCCGCCCGCGAGGTCGACGGGGTGTTCGTGCCGCTCGACGCGCAGGATCCTGCCCTCTGGGATGCGGGCCTCATCGCGGAGGGCGAGGCGTATCTGACGCGGGCGCACGAGCTGGCTTCCGCGTCACCGTCGGCGGGGCGCCGCTTCCAGCTCGAAGCCGCGATCCAGTCGGCGCACGTTGCTCGCTTCTTCGGCACGGAGACCGACTGGCCGGCGGTCCGGGCGCTGACGGCGGCGCTGGTGGAGGTCTCCCCCACCCTCGGTGCGCGCGTCTCGCTCGCCGCGGTGACCGCGCGACTCGACGGGGCGGCGGCGGGCCTCGCCGCCCTCGACGGCATCCCCGACACGTTCGACCCGGCGCGGCGGCTTTGGGTGGCGCTGGAGGAGGAGGCGGGCGAAAGCGGTTCAGGAGATGCAGTTGGGCTCTCCCCCGACCCGGCAGCGCGCGTCACGCAGATCTCGTGGAGGCCATGCGCGCTGCCTTCAACGAGCGTGGCCTCCGCTGACTGTCGCTCGCTATTTGGCCAAGCGGGTCGCCCTCACGGCGCACGATCCTGAAGTTGTCAACGCGCTACGCGGACGAAAACCGGCTCTTGGGTTACTTCGCAACTACCGGCTGACGAATCTCGCTGTGACGCTCAAAGTTCTTGCCAACTGCAGCGTCGCCCACGAACGCATCCTCGTTTCTGAGCCGCCTGCGAGGATAGCCCTGCCACATCTTGCTGTATTCGGATGACTCACCCGGAATAAAGCGAAGCCTCTCTGGAGGCTCGCCCATTTTGGCTATTGGCATTACGTACTGGGCAATCGACGTCGCCGGTAGTCCGATCCAATCAAGGCGCGACGGTCGGGCGAAAGTGACCTCTCGACCAGACTCGCTTCGCAGGGTTGTAGTACTTCGTCCCCACTCATCCATTTTCATGTTCACCTGTCGGTAAAGCATTCTCGCCAGCCCTGTCCGCTCAAGCTCCTCGACCGCATGGGAGGTTGCCTCAAGAGCAGCGACCATCTGGTCCAACTCTGCGTTCGATCTGCGGAAATGGAGATAGCTGTTACGGACATCCGATACCTGCGCATTCACCAGCCTCGCGGAGAGATCTTTCAGCGTAGCTACTACCTCGTCCTGCGCCCGTACGCTCAAATCTAGGAACGGCACCGTGTGCGTGAACGGAAAGTCTTGCAGACCAGTATGCCTGCTGTATGTCGGCCAGTCCGCCTCCGGACGCAGGAAGTCCGACTTGTGCGAGCGCATGTCGTTCAGCTCTCCCGCAACTAACGCGAACCCGCGGCACAACGCGAACAGCTCGTTTCGCTCCTCGGTGTATGTGAGTTTTTCGAACTCGTTCGCGTTTCGCTCTGCAATGTCTTGAAGACGGGAGACCACCTGTGGCCTGCAGTCATCGGGATCGTATACGAACCGCTGATTTTCGGAGTAGTGGTCCGTGAGCAATGCCCAAGTACTGAAGTGCAGAGCGTCAACCAGGAGTTCTTCGAGTGAGACGAAGTAGTTGCTCGCCACGGACCGGATGGATTCAACGTCGCTTAAGGTCGAAACGCCCGCCTCGCTGGTTAGCCGGTGGAGGCTCTCATGCAGCCGCCAGAACCGCGAGTGCTCGCCAGACCTGGGCGGGACTCGAAATCCAAGTTTCCAGAAGATCGCGTCCAGTAACTCATCATCAGATTGCTCCCCGATGGCGAGTAGTCGGATACCTAGTTCCTGACTAGCCGTCACCATGTCCCCATATCGAGAGAACACGAGGCGTTTCAGAACCTCCCGCGGATGTCCGTTGCGAAAGAACTCCTCCAGCTTGTCGTCACGCTCCGGCGCGTCGACACCTCGGAGCTGCCAATCCAACTCCGATTCATCAACCTTCCCGGCCTCGTACAACCGATCGAGCAAGCGTCGGAACCGTGCGGTTGCAACGCTAGTGTGCGCCGGCCGCATCGCCACGCCGTGCTCGCCAAGCTGCGCTTGTAACGCGAATGCTCCAAATCTGGCGCCTTGGTTGACCTTAGGACGTCGAATCTCACCTGCGGGCACCTCGATCAGACGACGTCGCACGAGGTTGTCCAAAGTGGAGACGATGCTCTCGTCGGAGCACGTTAGTACGAGTTGAAGGAGCTCTGCTCGATTCAAAGTCCGTGTGAAGCGCCCTCTCTCGAAGGCAAGCGGCTCGGGCAGTGTCGTCAGCGATGCTGTCAGGGCACTCTCCTTGGCTTGGGCGAGCGATACCGCGAGTTTCAGAAGCTCTCCATCACTTAGGCCATCGCCCAAAAGAAACGGCAACGTTTCTGTGGCAGCCTCTGCGAAATATGCGGTCTCGTAGCCGCTAATTTCTGACAGAAAGCTCCCCCAGGCCGAGCTCTCCTTGGACTCCAGGTCGAGGAGTCGACGTAGCTTGTCTCGGTTCTGATTCACCGATGCGTCGAAATCCGTCGCCAACTCCGTGTGATGCACTCGATCGCAGTCAGCGTCCGCGCAGTGGAAAAGTGGCACACCTCGGTACACCGAAATGTCCCGCATCTGACTACTCTTCAGTAGGCCGAAAGGTCCCAACAGGTATGGCCCAGCCTGCAACACGCCTGGGCTCGTTCCGTCAAGAAGCTCGTCTGTTTCCTCGATGCTCAGCGACGTACGCTCTGTCGGAAACAGGTCCGCAGCCCGATCGTATAGCTCTCGACCAAAGACAAACGGGTAGCGAATCCTTTTAGCTAGGACCTGTTCGCCAATCGACACTTCTAGCGCTTGAATGTCCGTTGCCATGACGTCCACCAGGACATCCAGGTGAGTGAAGGCCAAGAAGCACATCAACCGAACGTCTTTTGTCTTCAATACGGCGGGGACGCCGTTTGCCTGCTTGACTCCATATTTCTGCATGAGCTTCTGCACGAAGCCCGAACCATACGGGGTGAACGCTATGGCAGTGTTGAATTCGTCGGGAACCGAGTAGTCACTGCGGATGATGCATTCCGCGAGTAGTTCGGTGAGATCACTAAGTCTCATGAATCTTTCTCGCCATTCGTCGCTCGGATACTTTTCGAGCAGCTGGTTCTTTGAAAGCAAAGGCGATGGCAACGTTGACCCCCGGGTGCGAGACTGCAGCCAGAATAACTGCGTCTATTCTCAACGTCTGTGCCCCGTTGGAGCCACATTTTGCGAGATCTGCGGCAGCCAAGGAGTGACTACGCGCGCTCGTCGCCTCCGAAGCACACTGTGTAGATGACGGTACCGGCCATCAATGCGGTGTACTCATCGCAGCGATTCGGGATCTCGGATCGGACGGTCTGCGAGCAGTTTCGACGACCGTGCGACCCAAGTCACCGAACCGCTTCGCGCTCCGGCTACAACGCATGTCACCACGGGCTGCACCCCACCGCTCCCCCAAACGCCGCCTGCACGCTTCGCGTTTGACGGCGCCTGGGGCCCCTCGCGGCGGGGACCCGGGTAGACAGCAGCGAGTCACGACAAAAAGAGAAGGGCCCCAAGTCGCAGAGCGACTCGGAACCCTTCTCTTTTTGTCGTGACGTCGGGCTGACAGGATTTGAACCTGCGACCCCTTGACCCCCAGTCAAGTGCGCTACCAAGCTGCGCCACAGCCCGTCGTTCCCCCACCCAGGCGCTAGGCACCAAGCGAGGCAACTCCACTATCTTAGCGTGTCGGCGGGGGTGCGTCGTGCACCAACCCGAAGGCGCGTTGACGGCCCCGCCGACACGGCGTCGGACGCGCGTCTGGTGGCTTCCCGACGAAGCCGGCGCGTTTCGACGCCTGGAACCTCCGCCCCGCAGCGGATGTGTCCAGTTGGGTCGACGACGGGATGCGAGCAGGGGGTCTGCATCCCGCCGCCGAGTCTCATCCGGCGGTGGAACCGCCGAGGATCTGATCGATCTCGTCCTGGGTGAGCGGGGTCCAGGGGGACGAGTCGGGGTCCGAGCTGGCGGCCTCGGGGCTGTCGCCCTGGGTCCACCACTTGGCCTCGAAGGGCACGCCGTCGAACAGCACACGCTGACCCTTGTCGAACTGTGCAGTGCCGGTCCACTCGGGGTAGGTGCCGGCAGGCACGGTGGGCTGCGGGATGGGCGTCTCACCGGGCAGCACGGGCCCGACGAGCTCCCACGGGGTCTCCCACGCGTTCAGGACGGGATTGTCGGGCACGTCGCCCTTGGTCCACCACTTGGCGACGTACACGTTCCGGTGCCACACGACCTTGGTGCCCTTGAGGTACGAGTTGGTCTGGGTCCAGATGGCGTACGGGGAGGTGGCGGGATCGTCGGCGACGGCAGTGCTGGTGGGCTCCGCGGTGGTCACGGACGACTCGCCGAGCGAGATGTGACCGTCGAAACCCTTGGAGAGGATGCCGGCGAAGGTCTGCTTGCCCTGGCTGACACCGGAGCAGGCGTCGGAGACGACGGAGGTGTCGACGTAGTTCGACCCGCAGGTCTTGTCCCGGTTGGCGGACCACATGGACATGCGTCCGACGCCCTCGGAGACGGCCCAGGTGTTGAAGGCGGTGGCGTCCTTGAGGCTGAACACCTCGTCCTCGACGTCGTTCTGGCCGATCATCGGGGTGGCGCCGATCTTGGCCCACAGGCTGGGATCGCTCTGGTGCAGGTCGGCACGGTCGTAGAGCACGCCGAGCTGACGCTGGGCGGCGGTGACGGCGGCCTGCGCGTTCTGCGCCATGGACTTCTTGGCGTCCTTCGACTGGCCGAAGTCCATGGTCATGACGTTGACGCCGGCGATGTCGACCTTGGCCTTGAGCATGGCGGCGATGGCGTTGGTGCCGTCGGAGGTCATGCCGCTGGGCGAGACGGGCAGGGTCAGCCACACGGCGAGGCTCTTGCCGGCGGCGCGACGCTCCTTCTGCAGGTCGGCGATGGCGGAGGCCCGGCGGTCGGCGGCCGCGGTGTCGGTCAGGCCGTTGCCCTCGAGGTCGAGGTCGATGGTGCCGACCTTGTACCGGTCGACGACGGCGGAGTACGCGCTCTTCAGCGCGGACTCGTCCGTGCACTTCACGGCGAGCTCGTCGTTGTTCAGTCCGCCGAACGAGACGGCGACGGTCCCGCCCTGCTGCTGCAGGCGTGCGATGCGACGGTCGAGGTCGAGAGAGGAACGCGCCTGGTCGAGGGTGTACGCGGCGCCCCACGAGGGGGTGCAGGCGTCCTCCTTCGACGAGACGACGAACGAGAGCACGGCGTCCTTGGAGTCGGTGGCGCCCATGTTCTCGAACGCGAACCGCGGGGTGGCGGTCACGTCGACGTAGGAGGCGAACCACGGCTTCGAGTCGACGGCGGCGCGGGCGCTCCACCACTGGAAGCCGACGACACCACCGGTGACGAGCAGGGCGAGGACGAGCGTCGCACCGACGACCCGCCAGAATCCGAGGCGGCGGCCGGAGGTGGACTCGGGCGCCTGGGCGCGCTCGATCTGGGCCGCCTCGGCGGCCTTCGTGTCGCGAGCCATCAGGCGGCCTGCTTCTCGGAATCGCCGAGCACGGCGTCGCCGGTCACGGACCCGGTCGGCACGGAGCCGGCCGCGGCAGCACGCTCCACGTGGGGCACGTCCCCGCCGGAGTGGCCGTGGTACAGCACCGAACGCCAGTCGATCGACTCCGTGACGGGCTGCGGCGCCGCGGCGGCCTGCTTCTTGCCCTTCTCGACGTACAGCGGCTTGGTCAGACCGAGCCAGATGTCGACGATGGTGGCGCCGATGCCGATGTAGGAGATGATCGCCCAGATCGCGAGGGTCGCGTTGAAGGCGGCGAACGCGGCGTTGCCCCAGTTCTGCGCGTTCCAGTCGCGCCACAGGGTGAACAGCGAGAAGGCGACCATCGCCAGCGGCGCGACCACGTAGAGCAGCGGCGAGGCGGTGCGGTTCTTGACCTTCGGGGTACGGGCGAAGGGGATCTTCTTGCCGGTCAGCGACTGCTGGATCGACTTGAGCACACCGGCCAGGTTCACCGGCAGCAGGATCAGGTTGAAGCCGTAGATGCGGAAGATGTCGGTGGCCTTGTAGCCGGAGTAGCGCAGGTCGCTCGCCTGGCTGATGAAGTACGGCAACGCGGCCAGCAGCACCATCGGGCTGAGCAGGCGGCCGTCGTACGGGTAGGCCAGCAGGAAGACGAGGCCGAAGCTCGCCCAGCAGATCGAGGCCATGTAGTTCACACGCAGTAGCAGCTCGATGCGCGAGACGTTCTCCCCGCGGCGCTTGCGCTCCTTCACCTGACGCCACAGCTTCGGGAGGATCAGCAGACCGCCGTTCGCCCAACGGCGACGCTGCACGATCAGGGAGCCGAAGTCCGGCGGGGTGGCCGAGTAGCTGAGGCGCTCCGGGTAGTTCTGCAGCGTCCAGCCGTGGGTGCCGAGGTCGATGCTCGACTCGGTGTCCTCGATGACGGTGCGGTCCTGGATGTACCGGCGCACCTCGAAGCCGCCGACGAACTCGGTCTCGACGATGTCCTCCAGCGCGCGCTTGCGGATGACCGCGTTCGCGCCCACCCAGAAGGTCGCGCCGTAGTACGACTTGCCCTGGTGCAGGATGTGCTGGATGTCGGTGGTCGCACCGGCGAGGCGCTCGATGCGGGTGCCGGCGCCGCGGAACGACGAGTACGGGGTCTGGGTGACGGCGACCCGGGCGTTGTCCGGCTGCTGCAGGAAGTACGTCAGGCGCAGGCAGTACTCGCGCAGCAGGATCGAGTCGGCGTCGAGCGTCAGCAGGAAGTCGCTGTCGGGGATCTCGATGTCGCCCGGGCGGCGCTGGCCGGCGGGGACCGGGCTCAGGATGGGGCCGTCCGGCGTCTCCTCGACCCGGTACACGCCACCCATGAGGCCGATGTAGGCGTTCAGGTTCATCGCCTTGTTGGCCTCGTGCGAGAGGGAGGCCCACTGCTTGCGCTCGAAGACGGCGAGCTCGGCGTCGAAGGTCCAGGTCAGGCGGCGGTAGAGCTGGGCGACGCGCTCGGTCGAGAGGGTCGCGCCCTCGTCGATCGCGGCGCGCACGGCCTCCCCGGTGAGGGCCAGGTCGTCGCCGAGGGCGCGCAGCACCTGGTCGGAGAAGAACTTGTCGACGTGGTCGTCGATCGTGTGGGCGTCGGCCTGGGCGTACAGCCACTCGGCGGCCCAGGTGTAGTGGTCGGCGAGCTCGCGGGCGTCGTCGGCGGAGGCGAACGCGCTGCCCTCGCCCAGCTCGAAGCGCAGCAGCGCGTCCGTGAAGCGGAAGCGCGGCTCCGACAGCTGGTCGCTGATGCTGCGGGCGAGGTCGCGGGTGGCCTCGAGGCGCTCGATCACGGCCGGGTCGGTCGGGTTGGGGTTGTCGTCCAGCAGCAGCACGACCCGCTTGGAGGGGAACTCCTGCAGCGCGGCCGAGAGCAGCGTCATGCGGACGACCTCCGGCTCCTCCGCGTAGGAGGGCACCAGCACCGTGATGGTCGGCTGGTTCTCGGAGAAGTGGCGGTCGAGCTCGGCGCGGGGAACACGCACGTGCTTCTGGAAGCGCTGGAGGGCGCCCTGACGGGCGACGAGGTACATCAGCGCGGAGAAGGTGAGGAAGGTGACGACGACGGTGTAGCCGATCGCCTCCATGGTGAAGCGGAAGTCCTGCGTGCCGAGCACGAGGAACTGGCGGATGATCGTCGTCACCACGTAGATCGCCCAGAAGACGATCGTCAGCACGATGGCGACACGGCTCCACGTGACCTTGCGGTCGGACGGCTTCGGGTGGACCGTCAGGAGCGGAGTCGTGCGCTTCTCGGAGCCGAGCTGGCGCTTTCGGGCAGGGGAATATGAACTTGTAGAACTCATGGTCGGGTATGCGTCCTTATACAGAGAGCCCGCACCTTCGGGTCGGCGCGGTCGGGTAGCTCTCGGATGTCCACATTAGTGAGGACACAGCGGGGGACAAATACCCCCAACATGGTCGCCCCCGATCTGGGGGTGACTCGTCACCCTTTCTCTCAGGATGCGCTCCCGCGTGTCCGCTTGACGCCGCCTGGCCCAGCGGCCCACGGGGGATGCGAAGAGGCGCCGCGCTAGCGCTGGCGCTTCTCGCGCACGCGCATGTTGAGCACGATGGGCGTGCCCTCGAAGCCGTAGACCTCGCGCAGCCGGCGGATGATGTAGCGCCGGTAGCCCGGGTCCAGGAACCCGGTGGTGAAGACCACGAATGTCGGCGGGCGGCTCGTCGCCTGCGTGCCGAACAGGATGCGCGGCTGCTTGCCACCGCGCACGGGGTGCGGGTGGGCGGCGGTGAGCTCGGCCAGGAAGGCGTTGAACTTGCCGGTCGGGATGCGGGTGTCCCACGACTCGAGCGCCAGCTCCAGCGCCGGGACGAGCTTCTCGAGGTGGCGGCCGGTGCGGGCCGAGATGTTGACGCGCGGCGCCCACGCGACGTGGGCGAGATCCTGCTCGATCTCGCGCTCCAGGTAGCGGCGGCGCTCGTCGTCCAGCAGGTCCCACTTGTTGAAGGCCAGCACCAGCGCACGGCCCGACTCGAGCACGAGGTCGATGATGCGCACGTCCTGCTCGCTGATCGGCTGGCTCACGTCGAGCACCACGACCGCGACCTCCGCCTTCTCCAGCGCAGTGGAGGTGCGCAGCGACGCGTAGAAGTCGGCGCCCTGCTGCAGGTGCACCCGGCGGCGGATGCCGGCGGTGTCGACGAAGCGCCACACCTTGCCGCCCAGCTCGACCTGCTCGTCCACCGGGTCGCGGGTGGTGCCGGCGAGCTCGTTGACGACCACGCGCTCCTCCCCCGCGGCCTTGTTCAGGAGGGAGGACTTGCCGACGTTCGGCCGGCCGACGATCGCGACGCGGCGGGGTCCGCCGACCTCCTGCTTGGCGACGGCCGAGACCTCGGGCAGCGCCTTCAGGATGTCGTCGAGCAGGTCGGCGACGCCGCGGCCGTGCAGGGCCGAGACGGGGCGCGGCTCGCCGAGGCCCAGCGACCACAGCTCGGTCGCGTACGGCTCCTGGCGGGCGTCGTCCACCTTGTTGGCGGCGAGGAAGACCGGCTTGTCGCTCTTGCGGAGCATGCGGACGACGTGCTCGTCGGTCGCGGTCGCTCCCACGACGGCGTCGACGACGAACAGCACGGCGTCGGCGAGGTCGATCGCGACCTCCGCCTGGGCGGCGACGGACGCGTCGATGCCGCGGGCGTCGGGCTCCCAGCCGCCGGTGTCGACGACCGTGAAGCGGCGGCCGTTCCACTCCGCCTGGTACGACACGCGGTCGCGCGTGACACCCGGGGTGTCCTCCACGACGGCCTCACGGCGGCCGAGGATGCGGTTGACCAGCGCGGACTTGCCCACGTTGGGGCGGCCGACGATGGCGAGCACCGGCAGGGCGGGGAGGAACGTGATCGCGTTCGGGTCCTCGCTGACGGTCTCGAGGATGTCGAGGTCGCTCTCGTCGAGCTCGTAGTCGTCGAGGCCGCTGCGGAGGGCGGCGGCGCGCTGGACGGCGAGACCGTCGTCCAGCTCGGCCAGCCGCTCGACGAGGTCGTCGGCGCCCAGGGGCTCGTTTTCGATGTCAGACATGGGTCTCTTTCTGTACGACCTGGATGACCGCATCCACGGTCTGGTCGAAGTCGAGGTCGGTGGAGTCGACGGTGGTCACACCGTCCGCGGCGTTCATGAAGTCGACCACACGCGAGTCGGCCGCGTCCCTCCGGAGCAGCGCCTCGCCGACGTGGGCGGCGGAATGGCCGATCAGCTCAGCAGAACGTCTGGCAATTCTAACGGATTCGTCGGCGGTGAGCAGGATGCGCACGGGCGCATCGGGGCAGACGACCGTGGTGATGTCCCGGCCTTCGACCACGATGCCCGGCTTGTCGGTGCGCCGCACGATGTCGCGGAAGAGCGCGGTGAGGAACGCCCGCACCTCCGGGACCCGGGCGATGGCGCTCACCACGGCGGTGACCTCGGGCTCGCGGATGGCCTCGGTCACGTCGTGGTCGCCCACGAAGACACCGGTGTCCGCGGGGTCGGCGCCGGCCGGGTCCGTGCCGATCCGGTAGTCGAAGTCGGGCAGCGAGTCGATCACCGCGGCCGCATCGGTCGGGTCGACGTCGCGGTGCACCACGTACCAGCTGAGGGCGCGGTAGGCGGCGCCGGTGTCGAGGTAGGCCCAGCCGAGCCGGCGGGCGGTCGCCTTCGAGACCGACGACTTGCCGCTGCCGGCGGGGCCGTCGACCGCCACCACGATCGGGGTCTGTGCGAGCTCTGTCATCCGGCGATCCTCCAGCCGCGGTCGGTCAGGTCGTTCACGGTGCGGGTCAGCACCTCGGGCAGCACCGCGATCTCGGCGAGGCCGAACGCGGCTCCCGGCGAGTGCTCCAGCCGCAGGTCCTCCAGGTTCACGTCGAGGTCGCCCAATTCGTTCAGGAGGCGCGCGAGCTCGCCCGGGCGGTCCTCCACCATCACGACCACGGAGCTGTACCGCTTGTCCTGGCCGTGCTTGCCGGGCAGGCGCGCGACGCCGACGTTGCCCCCGGCGATCTCCTCCGCGATCGCGCGGCGCGATCCGGCGGCATCCACATCTCCCAGGGCGGAGAGCACGCGGTCGAGGTCGTCCCGGTAGGCGTGCAGGATCTCCACGATCGCCGGCGCGTTCGCCCCGAGGATCTGCACCCACAACTCGGGCTCGCTCGCCGCGATGCGGGTGACGTCGCGCACGCCCTGGCCGGCGAGGCCGAGGGCGGCGTCCGTGGAGCCGGCGAGGCGCTTGGCCATCAGGCTCGACACGATCTGGGGGGCGTGCGAGACGAGGGCGACCGCCGCGTCGTGGTCGGCGGCGGCCATCTCGACCGGCGTCGCGCCGAGGTCCAGGATGAGCGCCTCCACCAGGCTGACGGCCTCGCGCGGGTTCTCGGGCCGGGCCGCGACCACCCAGGGGCGGCCGATGAAGAGGTCGGCGCGGGCCGCACTGGGGCCGCCGCGCTCGCGGCCGGCGAGCGGGTGCGATCCGACGTAGCGGGAGAGGTCGACGCCTGCCTGCTGCAGCTCGGCGAGCGGGGCGACCTTCACGCTGGCGACGTCGGTGACGACGGCCGCGGGATGCGCGGCGAGCTCCTCCGCGACGACGCGCGAGACCAGGTCCGGCGGCACCGCGACCACGATCAGCGCGGGCTCCGCTCCCCCGTCGTCCGCGCGTCCCGCTCCATAGTCGGCGGCCAGCCGCAGGTGGGCGGGCGAGGCGTCGGCGAGCAGCACGTCGACGCCCCGGGCGCGCAGCCCGAGTCCGACGGAGGCGCCGAGCAGCCCTGCACCGACGACGCGGACGGGACCGGCGAGCCGGGAGGCGGTTTCGTTCACGGATCCACCTTAGTCAGCACGGCGGGTCAGCTCGGAGCGTCGCCCTCGCGGGAGATGGTGAGCAGCTTGCCCAGCTCCTCCTTCGTCAGGTCGCGCATCGCACCGACCTTGAGGGTGCCGAGGTGCAGGGGCCCGAACTGCCGGCGGACGAGCTCGATCACGGGATGCCCGACCTCCGCCATCATGCGGCGCACGATCCGGTTGCGGCCGGAGTGCAGGGTGAGCTCCACGAGGCTGTCGTTCGCCCCGCCGCCTCCCTGGAGCAGGCGGGCGCGGTCGGCGGAGATCGGGCCGTCCTCCAGCTCGACCCCGCGGGTCAGGCGCGCGATCGTCTGCGGCGTGACCTGGCCGCGCACGCGGGCGATGTAGGTCTTCGTGACGCCGAAGCTGGGGTGCGCGAGCACATGCGCGAGCTCGCCGTCGTTGGTGAGGATCAGCAGCCCGGAGGTCTCCGCATCCAGCCGCCCCACGTTGAAGAGGCGCTCCTCGAAGTCCGCGGTGAAGCGGGAGAGGTCGGGCCGGCCCTGCTCGTCGCGCATGGAGCTCACGACGCCCACGGGCTTGTTGAGCATGACGTAGCGTCGGCTGGTGTCGAGCTGCACCGCGGTGCCGTCGACGGCGACACGGTCGTTCTCCGGGTCGATGCGCCGCCCGAGCTCGGTGACCACCTGGCCGTTGACGGCCACGCGGCCCTCGACGATCAGCTGCTCGGAGACGCGGCGGGAGGCGACCCCCGCCGCGGCCATGACCTTCTGGAGGCGTTCGCCCTGCGGGGCGTCCACGCGCTCATCCTCATCGGACATCGGCATCGAATCCTTCCGCTCCATCCGCCAGCAGCGGGGAGATCTTGGGCAGCTCGTCCACGGAGTTGATGCCGAGTTGGGTGAGCAGCAGATCGGTGGTGCCGTAGTTGATGGCCCCCGTCTCGCTGTCGGTGAAGAGTTCGGTGATGAGCCCGCGGCCCAGCAGCGTGCGCACGACGGAGTCGACGTTGACCGCGCGGATGGAGGCGATGGCGCCGCGGCTGATCGGCTGCTTGTAGGCGATCACGGCGAGGGTCTCGAGCGCGGCCTGCGACAGCTTGGTGGGGTTCTGCTGCAGCACGTAGCCGGCGACCACCTGGTCGTACTCGGCGCGGACGTAGACGCGCCAGCCTCCGCCGACCTCGCGCAGCTCGAAGCCGCGACGCACGCTCCCGCCCGGGGCCTCGCCGTCGAAGTCCTCGACCAGCACGTCGATCGCCTGGCGGACCCGCTTCACGGGCGCTCCGACGGCGGTCGCCAGGGTCACGATGCTCATCGGCTCGTCGGCGACCATGAGGATCGCCTCGAGGGCGCGCTCGATGTCGGCGTCGCCGACCGGCGCCGGGACCTCGGTGGTGTCGGTGGCCTCCGTCTCGGTGACCTCCGACAGGTTCTCAACCGTCATAATCCGCTCCCAGGGTGGACAGGTTCTCCTGCGACCAGTGCTCCGCCGTCCAGCGCAGTGTCAGCTCGCCCAACGGCTCCAGCTGTTCGAAGGCGATGGCCGCGTGCCGGTACAGCTCGAGCACGGCGAGGAACCGGGCGATCACGACGCCCTTCTGCTCCGCTCCGGCCACGAGCTGACGGAAGGTCAGCTGGTCGCCTCCGCGCAGCAGGCTGACGACGACGGCCGCCTGCTCCCGGATGCTGACGAGTGGCGCGTGGAGGTGGTCGAGCCCCACGACGGGGATCTCGCGCGGTGTCATCGCCAGGGTGGCGAGCGCCGCGAAGTCGTCGAGCCCGAGGGTCCATACCAGCTCGGGGTCGCGCTGCCGGAACTTGTCCTCCAGCCGCACCGTGCGGGTGTGCCTGCTGCTCTCGGCCTCCAGCGTCCCCGCGAACCACGCCGACGCCTCTTTGAACGCGCGGTACTGCAGCAGCCGGGCGAAGAGCAGGTCGCGCGCCTCCAGCAGCGCCACGTCCTCCGCGTCGACGAGCTCGCCCTGGGGCAGCAGGCCGGCGACCTTCAGGTCGAGCAGGGTGGCGGCGACGAGCAGGAACTCGCTCGCCTCGTCCAGGCTGTCCTCGGTGTCGAGGGCGCGCAGGTAGGCGATGAACTCGTCGGTCACCCGGCTCAGCGAGATCTCGGTGATGTCGAGCTCGTGCTTGGTGATCAGGGAGAGCAGGAGGTCGAACGGCCCCTCGAACTCCCCGACCGCGACGCGGAAGCCGGCTCCCTCCGGGCCCGCGGCGGGCGGGGTCGCCAGGGTGCCCTGCGGCGCGTCGTCAGGCGACGGCGCCACGGAAGATCAGTTCCCGCGCGAGCTGACGGTAGGCCTCAGCGGCGGCGTGCTCGGGCGCGAACTGGGTGATCGGCGCGGCCGCGACCGATGCATCCGGGAACTTCACCGTGCGCGAGATCACCGTCTCGAGCACCCGGTCGCCGAACGCGTCCACGACGCGCTCTAGCACCTCGCGCGAGTGCAGGGTCCGCGAGTCGTACATGGTCGCCAGGATGCCGTCGAGCTCGATCGCCGGGTTGAGCCGCTCGCGCACCTTGTCGATCGTCTCGATCAGCAGCGCGACGCCGCGCAGCGCGAAGTACTCGCACTCCAGCGGGATGAGCACTCCGTGGCTCGCGGTCAGGGCGTTGACGGTCAGGATGCCCAGCGACGGCTGGCAGTCGATCAGGATGACGTCGTAGTCGGCGCTCACCTTGCGCAGCACCGAGGCGAGGATTTGCTCGCGGGCGACCTCGTTGACGAGGTGGACCTCGGCGGCCGACAGGTCGATGTTCGCCGGGATGATGTCGAGCCCGGGGACGCTGGTGGTCTGGATGGCGCCCTGCACGTCCGCGTTGCGGTTCAGCAGCAGGTCGTAGATCGTCGGCACGTCGTGCGTCTGCGCGCCGAGACCGGCCGAGAGCGCCCCCTGCGGGTCGAAGTCGACGGCCAGCACCCGGCGTCCGTAGTCCGCGAGGGTGGCGCCGAGGTTGATGGAGGTCGTGGTCTTGCCGACCCCGCCCTTCTGGTTGCAGAGGGCCACGATCCGGGCCGGGCCGTGCTGGGCGAGCGGGGAGGGTGCGGGGAACGCGCGCAGGGGTCGCCCGGTGGGTCCGAGCTTCGTGGTGAGGGAAGCCTCGTCCATGCCGGGAAGCTCGGTCCTGACCTCGTCGTTGCGCGTCACCGGGGTGTTCCTCGTCCCTCTCGTAGGCGGTCTGTTCAAGGGGACAGTCTATCCGCGGCGAACCGCCGCCGCCGGGCGTCCGGGCGGCGGTTCGCGGGGCGCGCTGCCGGGCTGGCTCTAGCGCGCCCGCGGGTGCGCCGACGTGTACACGTCGCGCAGGGTGTCGGCCGTGACCAGGGTGTAGATCTGCGTCGTCGCGACGGACGAGTGGCCGAGCAGCTCCTGCACCACGCGCACGTCCGCCCCTCCGGCCAGGAGGTGCGTGGCGAAGGAGTGGCGCAGGGTGTGCGGCGAGATCTCGACGGGCAGGTGGGCCCGTTCGGCCGCGGCCCGGATGATGAGCCACGCGTTCTGACGGGAGAGCCGCGCGCCTCGCATCCCGAGGAAGAGCGCGGGCGTCGCACGCCCCTTGCTCGAGAGCAGCGGTCGCGCCCGCACGAGATAGGCGTCGACGGCGGTGCGCGCGAAACTGCCGAGCGGGACGATGCGCTGCTTGCTGCCCTTGCCGGTGAGCCGCACGATGTCGGCGTCGATCACGTCGTCGACGTTCAGGCCGACGGCCTCGCTGACGCGGGCGCCCGTCGCGTACATGAGCTCGAGCAGCGCTTTGTCGCGCAGGTTCGCGACCTCCTCGCCGTCGGTCGCGGCCAGCAGCGCACCCACCTGGTCGATCGTGATCGCCTTCGGGAGGCGGCTCGGGAGCTTCGGCGGACGCACCTCGTGGGCGACGTCCCGCTCGACCCGTCCCTCCTCGAGCAGGAAACGGTGGAAGCTCCGGACCGTCGAGAGCACCCGGGCGAGGGAGGATGCCGTGAGCGGTCGCTCCTCCCGCGTCCCGAGGTGGGCCACGAACTCCGAGACCATCGGCGAGGTCACCTCCCGGAGCTCGGCGACCCCCCGCTCCTGGAGCCACGCCGTGTAGACGGCGAGATCGCGCCGGTAGGCGGCGACGGTGTTCGCCGAGAGGCCGCGCTCGATCGTCACGTGCCTCAGGAAGGCGTCCACCTCCGCCGCTGCGGTCATCCCTTGCCGAGCTTCGGGTGGGTCGGCCACGGCTCGTCGGCCGCACCGAGCGTGGCCCAGCCCTTCTCGCGGGCCGTCCGGGCGGCCAGCAGCGCGATGATGAGCGGTGCGTTGTGCACCGTCCGGGCGAGCACGGCGTCCACGGCGTCGTCGAGTGGGAGCCACACCGTCTCGATGTCGGCCTCCTCCTCCTCGCGGGCGAAGACCTGTGGGGCCGGGCGCGCGCCACGTGCGAGGTAGATGCGGATCGCCTCGTCGTTGCCGCCGGGGCTCGTGAAGATGTCGGCCAGCACGTTCCACTCGTCCGCGACGAGGTCGGCCTCCTCGGCCAGCTCGCGCTGCACCGCGGTCAGCGGGTCCTCGCCGCGGATGTCGAGCAGACCGGCCGGGATCTCCCAGTCGCGGTGCCGCACCGGATGCCGGTACTGCTTGATCAGGAGCACCCGCCCCTGCTCGTCCAGTGCGAGCACCGCCACGGCGCCGGTGTGATCGACGTATTCGCGCGTGATCTCGGCGCCGTTGTAGCGGAACACGTCACGTCGCACGTCCCAGATCTTGCCGTCGAACACCATCTCGGACGAGACGATCTCGGGGCGGAACGGCTCGTCCGACAGCAGGCGGTCGCTCATCAGCCCTCCGCGGCGACTTCGAAGAGCAGGCTCGCCTTCTGGCGCTCGAGCGCCGCGCCGACGAGTCCGGCGAACAGCGGGTGCGCGTTGTTCGGGCGCGACCGCAGCTCCGGGTGGGCCTGGGTGCCGATGTAGAACGGGTGCACGTCGCGCGGCAGCTCGACGTACTCGACCAGGTGGCCGTCGGGCGAGGTGCCCGAGAACCACAGGCCGGCATCGGCGATCTGCTCGCGGTAGTTGTTGTTGACCTCGTAGCGGTGGCGGTGGCGCTCGCTCGCCTCGTCCGCCCCGTACAGGTCGGCGGCGAGGGAGCCCTCGGCGAGCACGGCCGGGTAGAGGCCGAGGCGCATGGTGCCGCCCAGGTCGCCGCCGGCGATGATCTCGACCTGCTCCGCCATCGTCGCGATGACGGGGAACTCGGTCTCGGGATCGAACTCCGACGACGAGGCTCCGGTCAGACCGGCCTCGTGGCGGGCGTACTCGATGACCATGCACTGCAGGCCGAGGCACAGGCCGAGCGCGGGGATGCCGTTCTCGCGGGCGAAGCGCAGGGCTCCGACCTTGCCCTCGATGCCGCGCACGCCGAAGCCGCCGGGCACGCAGATGCCGTCCACGTCGCTCAGCTGCGCGGCCGCCCCCTCGGGCGTCTGGCACTCGTCGGACGGGATCCACTTGAGCTTCACCTTGGTCTGGTGCGCGAAGCCGCCGGCCCGCAGCGCCTCGGTGACCGAGAGGTACGCGTCGGGCAGGTCGATGTACTTGCCGACCAGCCCGATGACGACCTCGTGCTTCGGGTCGTGCACGGCCTCCAGCAGGCGCGCCCAGCCGTTCCAGTCGACGTCGGCCGCCTTGTCGAGGCCGAGCTGGTCGATGATGTAGGCGTCGAGCCCCTGGTCGTGCAGCATGGTCGGGATGTCGTAGATGCTCGGCACGTCGACCGCGTTGACCACGGCCGCCTCGTCCACGTCGCACATGAGCGCGATCTTGCGTTTGTTGCTCTCGGAGACCGGGCGGTCGCTGCGGAGCACGAGGGCGTCGGGCTGGATGCCGATCGAGCGGAGCGCGGCGACGGAGTGCTGCGTCGGCTTGGTCTTCTGCTCGCCGGACGCGTTCATGAACGGCACGAGCGAGACGTGCACGAAGAAGCAGTTCTTGCGGCCGAGCTCGTGACGCACCTGGCGGGCCGACTCGATGAACGGCTGCGACTCGATGTCGCCGACGGTGCCGCCGATCTCGGTGATGATGACGTCGGGAGCGGCTTCGCCGTCCGGCCCGGGCTGGGCCTGGAGGCGCATGCGGCGCTTGATCTCGTCGGTGATGTGCGGGATGACCTGGACGGTGTCGCCGAGGTACTCGCCGCGGCGCTCCTTGGCGATCACGTTCGAGTAGATCTGGCCGGTGGTCACGTTGGCCGACTGGCCGAGATTGATGTCGAGGAACCGCTCGTAGTGGCCGATGTCGAGGTCCGTCTCGGCGCCGTCGTCGGTCACGAAGACCTCGCCGTGCTGGAACGGGTTCATCGTGCCCGGATCCACGTTCAGATAGGGGTCGAGCTTCTGCATCACGACGCGGAGTCCGCGTGCGGTCAGAAGGTTGCCCAGGGAGGCCGCTGTGAGGCCCTTGCCCAACGAAGAAACGACACCACCGGTCACAAAGATGTGCTTGGTAATGCCGTTCGAGATGCCCGCTTCAGATTTATCCACCACGGGCTTGCAGCTTATCACCATCGGCTCGGTGCCCGCCGCACGAAGCGCGGCGTGCACCACGGACAGTCAGCGTGCGGCGGCGGCCATCTCGACGAGCTCGCGGGCGTGCGCCAGGCCGCTCTCGGAGTCGGGCAGGCCGGAGAGCAACCGCGCCATCTCGGCGATGCGCTCGTCGCCGTCGAGGCGGCGGACGCTGGAGGCGGTGACCGAGCCGTCGTTGCCCTTCACCACGGTGAGATGGTTCGTCGCGAAGGCGGCCACCTGGGCGAGGTGGGTGACGACGATGACCTGCGCGCTCTCGGCGAGCCGGGCGAGCCGGCGGCCGATCTCGGTCGCAGACGCCCCGCCGACGCCCGCGTCGATCTCGTCGAAGATGAACGTCGGCACCGGGTCGGCGCCGGCGATGACGACCTCGATCGCGAGCATCACGCGCGAGAGCTCGCCGCCCGATGCGCCCTTGCCGAGCGGGCGCGGCTCCGCGCCGGGATGCGGCTGCAGGAGGATCGAGACCTGGTCGCGGCCGGTGGCCGAGTACTCGTCGCGCTCGGTGACGTCGATGACCACGCGCGCGTCCGGCATCGCGAGGGCGGAGAGCTCGTCCGAGACCGCCGCGGAGAGCCGTTCGGCGGCCTCTCGGCGGCGGGCGCTCAGGTCGGCGGCGAGCTCGGCGGCGAGGGCCTGGTCGGCCTCCACCTCGCGGGTCAGCTCGTCGATGCGGTCGGCGTCGCCGTCGAGCTCCAGCAGTCGCAGGCTGCCGGTCTCGAGGGTGCGGATCACGTCGTCGAGCGCGGGGCCGTACTTGCGGACCAGGACGGCGAGCTCCGACCGCCGTTCCTGGACGATCTCGAGCTCGTGAGCGCCGTCGGTGTCGAGCCCGTCGAGGTAGCTCGACAGCTGGGCGGCGACGTCGGAGACGAGGTAGTTGGCGTTGGCCACGGCCTCGGCGAGCGGCCCGAGGGCCGTGTCGTGGGGCGCCATGCGCTCCAGCTGCCGGCGAGCGTTGTCGAGCAGTCCGAGCGCGTCGGCGCCCTCGGACTCCTCGGCGGAGAGCAGCTCGCGGGCGCCTGCCGCGGCGAGCCGCAGCTCTTCGAGATTGGTGAGGCGCTCGGCGCGCTCCGCGAGCTCGTCGTCCTCGCTCGGCTGCGGCGCGGCCGTCTCGATCTCGGACATCGCGAGCCGGAGGTCGTCCGCCTCCCTCGACCGCCGGTCGCGGTCGGCGACGAGCTCGTCGAGCTCGGACCGGTTGTCGCGCCAGCGGTGGAAGACCTGCGCATACGCCTCGACCGCGGCGCCGAAGGCGGGACCGGCGAACCGGTCGAGCGCCTCGCGCTGCGCGACGGCCGACCGCAAACGGATCTGATCGGACTGCCCGTGCACGACGACAAGTTGCTCGCCGAGCTCCGTCAGAACGCTCACCGGGGCGCTGCGGCCGCCCACGACGGCCCGCGAGCGACCTTCAGCGGAGACCGACCGGCTCAGCACCAGCTCGGCCGCTCCCCCGCCCAGCTCGTCGACGTCGCCGCCCGCGTCGCGGACCCGCTCGACGACGTCGCCCGCGTCGGCAACGCGCCAGCGGCCCTCCACCCACGCCTGGCCGCTGCCGAGGCGCACGGCGCCGGTGTCGGCCCGCGAGCCGAGCAGCAGTCCGAGCGCGGACACCACCATGGTTTTGCCCGCGCCGGTCTCGCCGGTGATGGCCGTGAATCCCGAGCCCAGCGGCAGGGAGGCGTCGGCGATCACGCCCAGGTCCTTGATCGAGATCTCCTCGATCGCTCCACGCGTGTCAGTCACGGCCGGCGGGCCCCCTCCATCCCGTGACGGGAAGATCGAACTTGTGCACCAGCCGGTCGGTGAACGGCCCCGGGTGCAGGCGTGCCAGTCGCACCGGGATGGGCGACCGGCGGACGACCACACGGGCACCGCTCGGCAGATCGAAGGCGCGGCGGCCGTCGCACCAGAGGATGCCCGCGCCGCCGGTGCGGTCCAGGAGCTCGACCGCGAGTGACGACTCCGCGTCGACGACGAGCGGTCGCGAGAACAGGGCGTGGGCGCTGAGCGGCACCAGCAGCAGCGCGGCGACGCCCGGCCAGACGACCGGTCCCCCCGCGGAGAACGAGTAGGCGGTCGAGCCGGTCGGAGTCGACATCACGACGCCGTCGCACCCGAAGCTCGACATGGGGCGGCCGTCGACCTCGATGACGACTTCGAGCATGCGCTCGCGGCTGGCCTTCTCGACCGTCGCCTCGTTGAGGGCCCAGCTCTCGTAGACGACCATCTCGCCGACCTTCACGCGCGCGGAGAGCGTCATGCGCTCCTCCACCTCGTAGTCCTTGGCGAGACCGCGGGCGACCGCGATCTCGAGGTCGTCGCGCTCGCTCTCCGCCAGGAAGCCGACGTGGCCGAGGTTCACACCGAGCAGGGGGGCGCTGCAGCCGCGGACCAGTTCGGCCGCGCGGAGGATGGTGCCGTCGCCACCGAGCACGATCACCAGCTCCAGCTCGCTCGCCGGCACCTCCTCGCCCAGGAGTGCGATCCGGTCGAGCCCCGGTTCCGCCGCGAGGAGGTCGCGTCGCTCGTCCGCGCTGAGCACCGGGACGACGCCCGCCTCGAGCAGCTGGGTGCACACGCGCACGCCTGCGGCGAGGGAGTCCTGACGACCGGTGTGCGCGACGACGAGGATGTATCGCGTCGCTGCTCCCATACCCGACACTCTCCCTCCGGTCGCCTTCGTCATTTCCATTCTGTCGGAGAATCGGCCCGGTCTGGGCCGTTCCTTCGCACCTGTGGAGAATTCACGGGATGTTCCGCGTGCGCTGCGGCCCGTGCCTCCCGCGGTCAGCCGGCGAGCTCCTGCGCCCGGTCGAGCCACTGCGTCGGGTTGGCCCCGCGCTCCGTCAGGTGGATGAGGAACTCGCGGTTCCCGTGCGATCCCGCGATCGGCGACGCGATCACGCCCGCCGTGCCGAGTCCCAGATCGAACCCCGCCCAGAGCACCCCGGTGAGGGCGTCCGCCCGCAGGACCGGGTCGTGGACGATGCCTTCGCGGACGCCGGTGCGCCCGACCTCGAACTGCGGCTTGACCAGCAGGACGAAGTCCGCCCCCGGCTCCGCCGTGCCGCGCAGGGCGGGGAGCACCTGGCCGAGCGAGATGAACGACAGGTCGGCGACGACGAGGTCGGGCCGCGCCGGCGATCCGGTCAGCCCCTCCAGCTGCTCCGCGCTCAAGGAGCGCACGTTGACGCCCTCGAACGACGACAGCCGCTCGTCGAGCGCGAGCTCGGGCGCGAGCTGCCCGTGGCCGACGTCGACCGCGATCACCCGCGTCGCGCCGCGTTCGAGGAGCACCTGGCTGAAGCCCCCGGTGGAGGCGCCCGCGTCGAGCGCGAGACGCCCCGGCACCGGGACCTCGAAGGCGTCGAGCGCCGCGATCAGCTTGTGGGCTCCGCGGCTCACGTAGTGGTCCGCGCCCGCGACCTCGACGGTCTGGGTCTCGCCGACCTTGGTCGAGGCGCGCACGGCGGGTGCGCCGTCCACCGTCACCAGACCCTGCGCGATCAGCGTCGCCGCGTGCGTGCGCGAACGGGCCAGCCCCCGCGCGGCGAGGGCCACGTCGAGCCGCTCAGTCATGCCGTGGCGCGTCGGCTCCTTCGAGCCGCTGGGAGAGCTCGGCGTGCACCTGGGCGTACGCGTCGGCGCGTGCGGCGAGCGGCTGCTCCTCGATCACCTCGAGGCGGGCCACCAGCGCATCGCTGTCGTCACGGTCCTGATCGGGCATGCGTTCAGACTACTCGCGCCTATTCGACGAACACGCCCGCGAGCGTCTTCTTGCCGCGCCGCAGCACGACCATCCCGCCCGGGAGCACCGCGTCGCCGATGGCCGCCTCGGCGTCCTCCGCCTTCGCGTTGTTCGTGTAGACCCCGCCCTGTGCGACGGCGCGACGCGCCTCGCCGAGGCTCTTGGTGAGCCCCGTGTCGACGAGCACCTGGGCGATCGTCGCACTCGGCGCCGTCGTCGTGTTCGGCAGCTCCCGCAGCGCCGACTCCAGGGTTCCGCGGTCGAGAGCGGCGAGGTCGCCCTGGCCGAACAGGGCCTCGGCCGCCGCGATGGCCGCCTCGGTCTGCTCGACGCCGTGGACGAGGGTGGTCACGTCGCGGGCGAGCCGCAGCTGCGCCGCACGGCGGAACGGCTCGTCGGCGACCGCGCGCTCGTAGTCGGCGATCTCGTCGCGGGTGAGGAAGGTGAACACCTTGAGCCGGCCGATCACGTCGGCGTCGTCGGTGTTGACCCAGAACTGGTAGAACGCGTACGGGCTGGTCAGCTCCGCGTCGATCCAGATCGCGTTGCCTTCGCTCTTGCCGAACTTGGTGCCGTCGCTGTTCGTGATGAGCGGCGTGCCGATGGCGTGCACGTGCACGCCCTCGACCTTGCGGATGAGCTCCGTGCCGCTCGTCAGGTTGCCCCACTGGTCGCTGCCACCGGTCTGCAGCACGCAGCCGTACTGCCGGTGCAGCTCGAGGAAGTCGAGGCCCTGGAGGATCTGGTAGCTGAACTCGGTGTACGAGATGCCCTCGTCGGAGTTCAGGCGCGCGGAGACGGCGTCCTTCTTGAGCATGGTGCCGACGCGGAAGTGCTTGCCGATCTCGCGCAGGAAGTCGATGGCGGACAGCGGCGCCGTCCAGTCGAGGTTGTTGACGAGCCGGGCGGCGTTCTCGCCCTCGAAGCTCAGGTACTTCGACACCTGGCCCTGCAGCGAGCTCACCCACTCGGCGACCGTCTCGCGCGTGTTGAGCGTGCGCTCGGCGGTCGGGCGGGGATCCCCGATCAGGCCGGTGGAGCCGCCGACGAGACCGAGGGGCTTGTGCCCGGCGAGCTGCAGGCGGCGCATGGTGAGCAGCTGCACGAGGTGGCCGAGGTGGAGGCTCGCCGCCGTCGGGTCGAAGCCGCAGTAATACGTGACCGGTCCGCCCGCCAGGAGTTCTTTGAGGGCGGCCTCGTCGGTGGAGACGTGGACGAGACCGCGCCAGACGAGTTCATCCCAGATGTCGTCGAAGGACGGGTCGATGGCCTGCGTTTCGAGGGTGGCGGATTCGGACATCTGCCCAGATTATCAGCGGGAGGAGGCGCGCCTCGCCCCACTGCGATCAGGCCACAGATCCTGATTCGCCAACAATTAGGTCCGTAAGCCTGTTATAGTGCAGATCAGGTCATCAACCCTGATCGAGGAGGCGCGATGTTCGTCATCACCGCAGACCAGGTCGGCAGCCGCACCGGCCCCGATCTCGCCACCGGGACGCTCCGCGCCGTGCAGGAGCGGCACGGCGACCGGCTCGCCCTCCCCGTCGACCGCAATGCCGGCGACGAGCTCCAGGCCCTCACCGGCGACGCCGCCACCGCCCTCTCCCTCGTGCTCGAGCTCACCCGCGACGGGTTCTGGAGCGTCGGCGTCGGCATCGGGGCCGTCCGCCTCCCGCTCCCCGACCAGACCCGTGCCGCCGCCGGCGATGCGTTCATCGCGGCCCGCACCGCCGTCGGCCGCGCCAAGAAGTCCCCGACACGACTCGCGGTCGAGGCGATCGCCGCGCAGCAGGCCGCGCACGACGCGGAGGCGCTGGCCGACCTCCTGCTCACTCTGCGGGGCGGTCGCACCCCGGCCGGCTGGGAACTCTACGACCTGATCGCCGCCGGCCTCACCCAGGCGGAGGCCGGCGCCCGACTCGGCATCACGCCCCAGTCCGTGAGCGATCGTGCACGCGTCGCGGGTCTCCGTGTCGAGCTGGCGGCGGTGCCCGCGCTGACTAGGCTGTTGGCGAGCGCCGACGCCGCCCAGCGCGTCGTTCCTGCCACCACCGCACCCGACACGGAGGACGAATGACAACACTGCCCCCGGCGGCCATCCTCGCCTTCCTCTTCCCGCACCTCCTCTGGGTGCTCGTCCTGCTGCTGACGATCGGTGCGCTCGGCTGCATGGTCGCCACCCTGCGAACTCCCCGCCGCCCGCTCGTCTACACGGCGGCAGGCCTCCTCGCCCTCGCGTTCCTCCTCGCGGTCCTGCCGCAGGAGCAGGCGCCCCTGGAGTTCCGCGTCTTCATCGGCATAGCCGCGCTCGCGCTCAGCGTCGCGGGAGGCGGTCCCGCCGCCCAGCTCGTCCTCACCCTCGCCACGCGCAGCACGACGGTGGCGGGCGACCACGGCGGCATCGTCGTGCACGACCGCTCCACGGGCTCAGCCCTCGATGCGACCCACGAGGTGCTGCGCGGGGGCACGACCATCGGCTTCCTGGAACGCTTCGCGACCAGCGGCGCGATCATGGCCGGCTTCCCGGAGGCGCTCGGCGTGCTCATCGCGATCAAGGGCGTCGGCCGTTTCACCGAGCTCGACACCGCGGAGGCGCGCGAGCGGTTCATCATCGGCACACTCGTCAGCATCACCTGGGCGTGCGTGTGCGCGGGCCTGTTCCGCTTCGTGGCGGCCTGAATCAGTCGTCCGAGGCTCAGTCGTCCGACTTCGGGTGCCGCTTGTACGGCGACACCGTCGAATCCCCCGGGAGCCAGAAGCGCCACGGGAAGGCCGCTCCCCCGCCCGCTCCCGAGACCCCGGTGCGCGGGCCGGTGACGTACTCCGCCTGATCGTCCGGCAGCAGCAGCTCGAAGCGTCCGCCGAACAGGTCGGCACCGTCGTCGGCGAGCGCGATGCCCGCGGCGACCGCCATGCGGGCCGGGCCGCGTGCCAGATCGCGGTGCGGGATGCTGCGGCCGGTCGCCCCGATCCGGCGCACCTCTGCGAGCGCCTCGCCCTCGACCACTTCGGCCGCGCGCAGGAGCACGGCCGTCGCCTCGCCCTCGGGCGAGCAGACGATGTTGGCGCACACGTGCATTCCGTAGGTGAAGTACGCGTACAGGTGCCCGGGCGGCCCGTACATCACCGCGTTGCGCTTCGTGCGACCGCGGAACGCGTGGGACCCCGGGTCGAGGCCGTCGCCGATGTACGCCTCCACCTCGGTGATGCGCAGCCCGACCGTGCCCTGCGCGGTCGTGTGCCGCAGTACCGCCCCGAGGAGCCGCGGCGCGACCTCCAGGGACGACGCCTCGAAGGCCTCGCGTCGGGGGTGATGCAGCGGCATCTCGAGGCGGTCCGTGGTCAGAAGATGCGACCGCCGGCGGCGACCGCGACGACCAGTCCGACGACGATCACCGCGGCGGCGACCACGACGATGAGCGGGATCAGCCAGGGACGCTTGGACGGCGTCTGGTCCGGGCGGGCCATCAGACGAGGTCCCGTCGTGCGGAGGCGATCGCGCCGGTGAGGGCGCGCACGCGCTCGGTCAGGGCGGCGAGCTGTTCGGCGACGCGCTCGGGAGCGGTGCCTCCCGCGCCCGTGCGGCTGGCGACCGAGCCCTCGACCGTCAGCACCGTGCGTACCTCCGGAGTGAGCAGCGGCGAGACGGCGGCGAGCTGGTCGTCGCCCACCTCGTGCAGCTCGAGGCCGTTCTCCTCGGCGAACTTCACCAGGCTGCCGGTGATCTCGTGCGCGGTGCGGAACGGCACGTGCTGCTTGACCAGCCACTCCGCGACGTCCGTCGCGAGCGAGAAGCCCTGCGGCGCGAGCTCGGCCATCCGGTCGGTGTGGAAGCGCAGGGTCGCGACCATGCCCGCGAAGGCGGGGAGCACGATCTCGAGGGTCTGCACCGAGTCGAACACCGGCTCCTTGTCCTCCTGCAGGTCGCGGTTGTACGCGAGCGGGAGGCCCTTGAGGGTCGTGAGCAGACCGGTGAGGTTGCCGATCAGCCGGCCCGCCTTGCCGCGGGCGAGCTCCGCGATGTCGGGGTTCTTCTTCTGCGGCATGATCGACGAGCCCGTCGAGTACGCGTCGTCGAGGGTGACGAACCCGAACTCGCGCGTGTTCCAGAGGATGATCTCCTCCGCGAACCGGGAGAGGTCGACGCCGATCTGCGCGGCGACGAAGGCGAACTCGGCCACCACGTCGCGCGCGGCCGTGCCGTCGATGGAGTTCTCCGAGCTGGCTGAGAAGCCGAGCTCGCGCGCCACCAGCAGCGGGTCCAGGCCCAGCGTCGAGCCGGCGAGGGCTCCCGCCCCGTAGGGCGAGACGTCGGCGCGCTTGTCCCAGTCGGCGAGGCGCTCCAGGTCGCGAACGAGCGGCCACGTGTGCGCCAGCAGGTGGTGCGCCAGCAGCACCGGCTGGGCATGCTGGAGGTGCGTACGGCCCGGGAGGATCGCGGTGGGATGCGCGTCCGCCTGCGACGCGATCGCGTCGATGAGGCCGATCAGCCGCTCGGCGATGACACCGGCGTGGTCGCGCAGGTAGAGGCGCACGAGCGTCGCGATCTGGTCGTTGCGGCTGCGGCCGGCGCGCAGCTTGCCGCCGAGCTCGGAACCCGCTCGCTCGATCAGTCCGCGTTCGAGGGCGCCGTGCACGTCCTCGTCGGACTCCGCGGCGACGAGCGCCCCCGAGACCACGTCTGCGTCGAGCCGGTCGAGGGCATCCAGCATCCCGGCGAGCTCGGCGTCGTCCAGGTAGCCCGCTGCGGCGAGCGCGGCGGCGTGGGCGCGCGACCCGGCGATGTCGTACGCGGCGAGCGCCCAGTCGAAGTGGGTGGACTTGCTCAGCACCGCGAGCTCCGGCGAGGGTCCTCCGGCGAAGCGGGCGCCCCAGAGGGAGCCCTCCCCGGTCTTGCCGACTCCTGTGCCGTCCGTCGTTCCGCTCATGCGGCCTCCTCCTGGTTCTTCGCGAGCAGCCATGCCAGCAGCGCCTTCTGGGCGTGGAGGCGGTTCTCGGCCTCGTCCCAGATCACGGACTGCGGTCCGTCGATGACCTCCGCCGCCACCTCGTAGCCGCGGTACGCGGGGAGGCAATGGAGGAAGATCGCGTCGGGTGCGGCCTGCGCCATGATCGCCTGGTCGACCTGATAGTCGCCGAACGTGGCCAGGCGCTGGGCCTTCTCGGACTCCTGCCCCATCGACACCCAGGTGTCGGTGACCACGACGTCCGCACCGGCGGCGGCGGCCGCCGCCTCGGTGAAGATGGCGACGGAGCCGCCGGTGCTCTCGGCGATGCGGCGGGCGTCGGCGAGGATCGCCGGGTCGGGCGCGTACGCCGCCGGGGCCGCGATGCGCACGTGCATGCCGGCGGTCGCGCCGCCGAGCAGGTACGAGTGCGACATGTTGTTGGCGCCGTCGCCGAAGTAGCTCATCGTCAGACCGGCGAGGGAGCCCTTGTGCTCCTGCACCGTCTGCAGGTCGGCCAGGATCTGGCAGGGGTGGAACTCGTCCGAGAGGGCGTTGACGACCGGCACCCGGGTGCCCTCCGCCATCTCCTCCAGTCCCGACTGCGCGAAGGTGCGCCACACGATCGCGGCGACCATCCGCTCGAGCACGCGCGCGGTGTCGGCGATGGACTCCTTGCCGCCGAGCTGGCTGTCGGCGCTCGAGATGATGAGCGGGCTGCCGCCCAGGTCGGCGATGCCCACCGCGAACGAGACGCGCGTGCGGGTCGAGGTCTTGTCGAAGACGACGGCGACGGTCTGCGGCCCGTCGAGCGGCTTGCGCGAGAAGCGGTCGCGCTTGAGCTCGGCGGCCAGGGTCAGGACCTCGGCCTGTTCTGCGGGTGAGAGGTCGTCGTCGCGGAGGAAGTGCCTGGTCATCGGTGCCTTTCGTCCCAGAAGGGGTGGTCGTCTCGCGAGGTCAGAGTGCGGCGAGGGCGCGGCCGAAGCGTTCGCGGAAGTCGGCCAGTTCGGCGTCTCCCACGATCAACGGCGGCGCCAGCCGGATGCTGGACTCGTTCGGTGCGTTGATGATGAGGCCTTCGGCGAGGGCGGCGTCCGACAGGCGGTGCGCCTCCCCCTCGGTCAGCCCGATGCCGACCAGCAAGCCGGCTCCCCGCACGTCGCCGATCAGCGGCGACCCGTACGAGCGGATGATGGCGCGCAGCTCCTCGCCGCGGCGGGCGGCGTTCTCGACCAGGCCGGACCGCTCGATCTCGCCGAGCACGGCGTTGCCCGCTGCGGTCGCAAGCGGGTTTCCGCCGAACGTCGAGCCGTGCTGGCCCTGGGTGAAGAGCTCCGACGCCCACCCGAAGGTGACGAGGGCGCCGATCGGGACGCCGCCCGCGATGCCCTTCGCGACGGTCACGGCGTCCGGCAGGATGTCCTCGTGCTGGTAGGCGAACCAGCGGCCGGTGCGACCGACGCCGGTCTGGATCTCGTCGAGGATCAGCAGGGCGCCGTGCTGCTCGGTGAGCTCGCGGGCGCGGGCCAGGAAGCCGTCGGGCAGCTCGAGCACACCCGCCTCGCCCTTGATCGGCTCGATGAAGAGGGCGGCCACGCGGTCGTCGATGGCGGCCTCCAGTGCCGCGATCGTGGAGTCGATGTGCTCGACCCCGCCCGGCAGCGGTTCGAACGCCTCGCGCATCGGGGGCTTGCCGGTGAGGGCGAGCGAGCCCATGGTCCGGCCGTGGAAGGCGTTGTTGAGCGCGAGCACACGGGTGCGCTTGCCGTGCGGCCCGCGGTTCAGGCGGGCGAGCTTGAACGCGGCCTCGTTGGCCTCGGCACCCGAGTTGCCGAACAGCACGCGGCCCTGCTCCCCCGCACCGGTGATGGCGCGCAGACGCTCGGCGAGCTCCAGCTGGGGCGGCGTTGAGAAGTAGTTGGAGACGTGGGCGAGTGTGCCGATCTGGCTGCTCACGGCCTCCACCAGCGCAGGGTGGGCGTGGCCGAGCGAGTTCACCGCGATCCCGGCGAGGAAGTCGAGGTACTCGACCCCGTCCGCATCCCAGACGCGGCAGCCCTCGCCGCGGGTCAGCATGAGCTTCGGCGTCGCCAGCGTGCGCATCATGGCGTCGCCGAAGCGGCCCTTCCACTGACCCTGGGTCAGTTCGTGTCCCTGTGTCTGCTCGTATCCCTGTGTCTGCTCGCTCACGCGGGCACCACCTCCGTTCCGATTCCGGACTGCGTGAAGACCTCGAGCAGGATCGAGTGCGGCACGCGTCCGTCGATGATCGCCGCCTTGGACACCCCGCCGTCGACCGCGTCGAGGCACGCCGCCATCTTCGGGATCATGCCCGACTCGAGGGAGGGCAGCAGCTTGCGCAGGTCGTCGGAGTCGATCTTCGACAGCAGCGAGTCGCGGTCCGGCCAGTCGCTGTAGAGACCGGCGACGTCGGTGAGGATGACCAGTTTCGCGGCCCCCAGCGCCACGGCAAGCGCGGCGGCCGCGGCGTCGGCGTTCACGTTGAGCGCCTGCCCGGGGTCGTCGATGTCCGGCGCGATCGAGGAGACGACCGGGATGCGGCCGGCCGCGATCTGCGCGTGCACCGCCTCCGGGTTGACGCCCACGACGTCGCCCACCAGTCCGAGGTCGACCTCGTCGCCGTCGATGACGGCTCCGCGCCGGCGCCCCTGGAACAGTCCGGCGTCCTCCCCCGAGAGTCCGGCGGCGAGCGGGCCGTGCTTGTTGATGTTGCTGACGATGTCGCGGCTGATCTGTCCGGTGAGGACCATGCGGACGACGTCCATCGCCTCGGGGGTGGTCACGCGGTAGCCGCCGCGGAACTCCGAGTGGATGCCCAGCCGGTCGAGCATCGCCGAGATCTGCGGGCCGCCTCCGTGCACGACCACCGGGCGGATGCCGGCGTAGCGCAGGTAGACCATGTCCTCGGCGAAGGTCCGCTGCAGGTCTTCGTTCACCATGGCGTTGCCGCCGAACTTGATCACGATGATCTGGTCGTGGAAGCGCTTCAGCCACGGCAGCGACTCGATCAGGGTGGCGGCCTTGGCCGCGGCGGCGGACTGGTCCTCCGCCTCGTCGCGCGTCTCGTCGAGTGCCTCGTCGATGGCGTCGTTCTCCGAATTCGCAGGTGTCGTCATCAGCTGGCGTACGCGCTGTTCTCGTGCACGTAGTCGTGGGTGAGGTCGTTGGTGAGGATGGTGGCGGTCTCGTCGCCGGCGTGCAGGTCGATCAGGATGTGCACCGCGCGCGGGGTGAGGTCGACCAGATCGCGCGGCTGGTCCGGCTCCCCGGCGGTGCAGACCTGGACGCCGTTGATGGCGACGTCGATCCCGTACGGGTCGAACTCGGCGTCGGTCGTTCCGACGGCGGCGAGCACCCGGCCCCAGTTGGGGTCGTTGCCGAAGATCGCGGCCTTGAAGAGGTTGCTGCGCGAGACCGCGCGGCCGACCGTCACCGCGTCGTCCTCCGACCGGGCGTTGACGACCTGGATGGCGATGTCATGCGAGGCGCCCTCGGCATCGGCCTGCAGCTGCTCCGCGAGGCTCCGGCAGACGTCGGTCAGGGCGAGTGCGAAGGCCGCCTCGTCGGGGACCACGCCGCTCGCACCCGAGCCGAGCAGGGCGACGGTGTCGTTGGTGGACATGCAGCCGTCGGAGTCGAGGCGGTCGAAGGTGACGCGCGTGGCGGCCCGGAGCGCCCGGTCCAGCTGGTCCGAGTCGAGTACGGCGTCGGTGGTCAGCACGACGAGCATCGTGGCGAGGCCCGGCGCCAGCATCCCGGCGCCCTTCGCCATGCCCCCGACGGTCCAGCCCTCGGGTGCGCGGTGCTCGGCCTCCTTCGGGCGGGTGTCGGTCGTCATGATCGCCTCGGCCGCGCCCAGGCCGGCGTCGGTCGCCAGGGCGGTGGAGGCCGCCTCGACACCCGCGACCAGCTTGCCGAGATCGAGCTGATCGCCGATCAGCCCGGTCGAGCAGACGAGCACGTCCCCGGCGGAGACGCCGAGCCGGTCGGCGACGGCCTCGGCCGTCGCGTGCGTGGTCTGGAAGCCCTGTGCACCGGTGTAGCAGTTGGCGCCGCCGGAGTTGAGGACGATCGCGGACACGACGCCGTCGGCCATGACCCGCTCGCTCCACAGGACCGGGTTGGCCTTGCAGCGGTTGGTGGTGAAGACGGCCGCTGCCGCGGTGAGCGGGCCGAGGTTGCGCACGAGCGCGAGATCGCGCTTGCCGTTGGACTTGAGACCGGCGACGACGCCGGCGGCGGCGAATCCGGATGCTGACGTGACGCTCACGAGGTGGCTCCGATCTTGACGAATCCGGTGGGTGCGCAGGTGCTCATCACGGCGCGACCCCATTCACTGCGAGGCCCGCGGTCTCGTCGAGACCGAGGGCGATGTTGGCGGACTGGATGGCGGCGCCCGCGGTCCCCTTGTAGAGGTTGTCGAGCGCGAGCACGGTCACCACGCGGCCAGCCGCCTCGTCGATCGCGACCCCGATCAGCACGGTGTTGGAGCCGAGCACGTCGGCGGTCCGCGGCACGGTCCCGGCGGGGAGCACGTGGACGAACGGCTCGTCCGCGTACGCCGCCTCCCACGTCGCCTGGACCTGCTCGGCCGTGACGCCGGGCTTCACCCGAGCGGTGGAGGTCGCCAGGATCCCGCGCGACATCGGGACGAGCACCGGGGTGAACGACACGGTCGGGTCCGAGGCGCCCGCCGTGCGGAGGTTCTGCTGGATCTCCGGGATGTGCCGGTGCGTGCCGCCCACCGCGTACGGGTTCGCGGAGCCGAGGATCTCGCTCGCGAGGTACATCGTCTTGAGGCTCTTGCCCGCACCGGAGGGGCCGACCGCGAGCACCGCGACGATGTCCTGCTCCTCGATCAGTCCGGAGTGGATGCCCGGGGCGAGCGCGAGGGAGACGGCGCTCGCGTTGCAGCCTGGAGCGGCGATGCGCGTGGTCCCGACGATGCGGGAGCGCTGGCGGCCGTCGCCGGCGGGCAGCTCGGGGACGCCGTAGGCCCACGAGCCGAAGTGCTCCCCGCCGTAGAACGCGGCCCAGTCGGCCGGGTCTTCGAGGCGGTGATCGGCGCCGCAGTCCACGACGAGCGTCTCGTCCGGCAGCTGCGCGGCGATCTCGCCCGACTTGCCGTGCGGCAGAGCGAGGAAGACGATGTCGTGGCCCGCGAGGTTCTCCGCCGTCGACTCGACGAGCGTCAGGTGCGCGAGGGAACGCAGGTGCGGCTGGTGTGCGATCAGCGGGTGCCCGGCGTTCTGATGCGCGGTCACGGTGCGGATCTCGAAATCGGGGTGATCGGCCAGGATGCGGAGGAGCTCTCCACCCGCGTATCCGGATGCGCCGGCGACGGCGACCGAGAAGGTCATGCTACTTCCTTAGTGAATGGACGACAGGGGCCTCGGCGACGGCGACGCCCACGTCGACCCACGAAGGGTCGCCCGAACGCCGCCTAGATTCGGCGGTCGCGCAGGCGTCGGCGCAGGGCACGGGCGGCGAGGGCCGCACGCGAGCTCGCGGTGCACCGGACGGAAAGCATGCGTCCACCCTAGCGGCCGTGCGACGCCCGCCGCCACTCGGCGGGCGTCGCACAGCGTCATTCGCGGATGGCCGCACCGAACCGCTCGGCGGCGATCGCCGCACCGGAGAGCTTCGCCTCGCTGGCCTCGGCGGCCGTGAGCGTGCGGTCCTCCGCACGGAACCGCAGCGCGAAGGTCAGGCTCTTGCGTCCCTCCGGCAGGCCGCTCCCGCGGTAGTCGTCGACGAGGCGGATGTCCTCGAGCAGCGCACCGGCCCCCTCCTGCACGGCGGCGAGCACCTCGCCCGCCGGCACCTCCACGGGCACCACGAGGGAGAGGTCCTGGGTCGCGGCCGGGAAGCCGGCGATCACACGGGCGACGATGTCGTCCGACGAGACGGCGACGAGCGCATCCAGATCGAGTTCGAACACCGCGACCACGCGCGGCAGATCGAGTTCCGCGGCCAGGGCCGGCAGCAGTTCGCCTGCGTATCCGACGAGGGTGTCGACGCCGTCGCGGCCGCGGGCGATCAGTCGGGCGGTGCGCCCCGGGTGCAGGGCCTGGTGACTGCCCTGCTCGGGACGGACCTGCACGCCGACCGCCGCTGCGGTCTGCGCCGCCATCGCGAGCGCGTCGGCAATGCCGGCCGAGACGGCCTCCACCCCGGGCTGCTTCTCGACCGTGTGGCCGACGACCAGTCCGGCGAGGTGCCGCGGCTGCGCCGGGATGCCCGCGTTCAGCGCATCGAGGGTCTCGTCCGCCGGGAGCACCGCTCCGGGCGGGAGCGTCTCGCTGCCCAGCCGGCCGGCTCCCGGGATGAACACCGTGCCGATCTCGTAGACCGACAGGTCGACGAGTCCGCGGGCGAGGTTGCGCTTGGCGACGTCCACCAGCCCCGGGAGGAGCGAGGTGCGCAGGTACGGCGCCGTCGCGTCGAGCGCGTTCGCCAGCTTCACGGCCAGGACTCCCCCGGCCTCCGGCGAGCCGAAGAGGTCGTTCTGCTTCTCGCTGACGAACGGGAACGCGAGCACCTCGGTCGCCCCGTTGTCGGCCAGGATCTGGGCGACCGCGCGCCGGAGTTTCTGCTCGCGGGTGAGGCCGCGACCGGGAGGGGCGATCGGGAGCACCGACGGGATGCGGTCGTACCCGACGATGCGGGCGACCTCCTCCGCGAGGTCCGACTTGTCGAGCAGGTCGGGACGCCAGCTCGGCGGCACGACGAGGAGCGCGCCGGCCGTCTCTGAGACGGATCCGCCGATCTCGGCGAGGGCGCCGCGCACCTCGTCCGCGGTGAACTCGACGCCGATGAGGCCCGCGATGTACCCGTCGGGAAGACGGATCGCCGCCGCCTCGTCCGCCTCGTCGTGCAGCGAGCCGAGCTCGTCCGCGCGGCCGCCGGCGAGCTGCTCCAGCAGCTGCACCACCCGTGCCGCCGCCGCGACGGCGACGCGCGGGTCGACGCCGCGCTCGAAGCGCTTGGAGGCCTCGCTCGGCAGCTTGTGCCGCCGTGCAGTGCGCGCGATCGACACCGGGTCGAAGTTCGCCGCCTCGATCAGCACGTTGGTCGTGCCCTCGCCGATCTCGGTCGAGGCGCCGCCCATGACGCCCGCGAGGCCGATCGCGCCGGAGTCGTCGGTGATCAGGAGGTCTTCGACGTGCAGCGCGCGGGCCTGCTCGTCCAGAGTGACCAGGGTCTCGCCCGGGTGCGCCCGGCGCACGACGATGCCGCCGGTGACCTTGTCGAGGTCGTAGCCGTGGATCGGCTGGCCGAGCTCCAGCATCACGTAGTTCGTGATGTCGACGATGAGCGAGATGGAGCGGATGCCGGCCAGTTTGAGCCGGGACACCATCCACGGCGGCGTCGGACGGCTGCCGTCGACGTCGCGCACGACGCGCGTGACGAACACGCTCGAGCCGATGCGGCCGCGGATCGGGTCGCGGTCGTCGATGGAGACGGAGAAGCCGCGGGCGTGCGAGCCCGCCGGTGCGACCGCCACCGCGTCCGCCGGGTCGCGGAAGGCCGCGCCGGTGGCGTGCGAGTACTCGCGCGCGATGCCGCGGATCGAGAAGGCGTACCCGCGGTCGGGCGTGACGTTGACCTCCACCGCCGTGTCGTCGAGGCCGAGCAGCGAGATCGCGTCGGTCCCGACCTCGGGGTCGAGACCGAGGGTGACGAGGCGCAGGATGCCGGCGTGGTCGTCGCCGAGGCCGAGCTCGCGCGTGGATGCGATCATGCCGTCCGATACGTGGCCGTAGGTCTTGCGGGCCGCGATCGGGAAGGGGCCGGGCAGCACCGAACCGGGCAGCGTCACGACGACCTTGTCGCCGCGGAGGAAGTTGCTCGCGCCGCAGACGATGCCGCGCACGTCCTCGCCGCCGTCGGCAGCCGTCTGGCCCTCGGGCGCGACGCGCACCCGGCACCAGCGGATGGTCTTGCCGTTGCTCTGCGGCTCCTCGTCGAAGTCGAGCACCTCGCCGACGACGACCGGTCCCGAGATCTCGAAGGTGTGGATGTCCTCCTCCTCCAGGCCGACGGCGACGAGGGCGGCGTGCACCTCCTCCGCGGTCGTGCCGGGCTCGAGGTCGACGTACTCGCCGAGCCAACTCAGGGGGACGCGCATCAGACCACCATTCCGAACTGCTGGGAGAAGCGGACATCGCCTTCGGCCATGTCGCGCATGTCTTTCACGTCGTTGCGGAACATCAGGGCCCGCTCGACGCCGACGCCGAACGCGAACCCCGAGTAGACGTCGGGGTCGATGCCCGCGGAGCGGAGCACGTTCGGGTTGACCATGCCGCAGCCGCCCCACTCGATCCAGCGCGCACCGCCCTTGAAGGTCGGGTGCCACAGGTCGAGCTCGGCGCTCGGCTCGGTGAACGGGAAGTAGTTCGGGCGCAGGCGCACCTTCGCCTCCTCGCCGAACAGCGTCTTCACGAAGTGGTCGAGCGTGCCCCGCAGGTGCGCCATCGTCAGGCCCTTGTCGACCGCGATGCCCTCCGTCTGCGTGAAGACCGGGAGGTGCGTGGCGTCGAACTCGTCGGTGCGGAACACGCGCCCGGGGGCGATCCGGTACACGGGGAGGTCGTTTCCGAGGAGCGCGCGCAGCTGCACCGGGGACGTGTGGGTGCGCAGCACGAGGTGCGAGTCCGTCGGCTCGGCGAAGAAGGTGTCCTGCATCGCGCGCGCCGGGTGATCGGCGTCGAAGTTCAGGGCGTCGAAGTTGTACCACTCGCTCTCGAGCTCGGGGCCTTCCGCGACCTCCCAGCCCATGCCGATGAAGCTGTCGGCGATGCGCTCCTGCAGGAGCGACAGCGGGTGGCGTGCGCCGGGGGTCCAGCGGGAGGCGACGGCGGTGACGTCGAGCGTCTCCGCGGCGAGCGCGGCGGCCTCCTCCTGAGCGGCGATCGCCTGCTCCTTGGCGGCGAACGCCTGGCCGACCCGGGCTCGGGCACCGCCGACGAGCTTGCCCGCGGCGGCCTTCTGATCGCCGGGGAGGGAGCGGATGCTCGCGTTCAGGAGCGCGAGCGGCGACCCTTCCGCGGTGTGCTCGTGCCGCACGGCCTTGAGCGCGGCCGAGTCGGCCGCGGCGTCGATCGCGGCGAGGGCCGCCTCGACCGCCGCTTCGACCGAGCCTTCGGTGATTTCGGTGGTTTCAGACACGGTTCCCAAGTCTAGCCGCCGAGGGCCGCGGGATCGGCCCGCCGATCGGAGCTAGGAGCGGTGCGCGAACGCCGATTCGTAGAGGCAGACGGAGGCCGCCGTGGCGAGGTTCATCGACTCCGCCTTGCCGTAGATCGGCACGGTGACGGCGCGGTCGACGAGCTCGAGCTGCTCGTCGTCGAGGCCGTGGGCCTCGTTGCCGAAGACCCAGGCGGTCGGACGGGCGAGGAGGCCGTCGTTGCGGGCGGCGAGGAGGTCCTCCCCCTTGATGTCGGCGGCGAGCACCGTGAGCCCGGCCGAGCGGGCCCGGCCGATCACGTCGGCCAGGTCGGCGCCGACGGCGACGGGCACATGGAAGAGCGAGCCGGTGGTCGAGCGGACGACCTTCGGGTTGTAGAGATCGACGGTGCGGCCGGTGAGCACGACGGCGTCGGCGCCTGCCGAGTCGGCGGCGCGGATGATGGTGCCGGCGTTGCCCGGGTCGCGCACCTCCTCCAGCACGGCGACGAGCTTCGGTCCGTCGGCGAAGATGTCCTTCACCGAGGTCGGGAACTGCCGGCAGACCGCGACGAAGCCCTGCGGGGTGACGGTGTCCGCCATCGTCGCGAGCACCTGCTCGGTGACGAACTCGACGTCGACGCCCGCCTCGACGGCGGTCTGGGCGATGTCCGTGTACCGTTCGAGCGCCGTGGGGGTCGCGTAGAGCTCCACCACGAGTTCGGGCCGGAAGCCGAGCGCCTCGGCGACGGCCTGGGGTCCCTCCAGAAGGAAGAGACCGGTCTCTGACCGTGCGTTCCGCTTCGCCAGCTTCGCAACGGATCGGACGCGCGGAGAGCGCGGATTGTCAAGCATGCGACCAGCTTAGGGGCAGCCCGTCGCCGAGCACGCAGCGGATCGAACCCTTTCGCGTCGCGTCTCGTGTGTATGGGAGAGCTGTACGGGAAGCGCCGAAGGAGGCAGGACGATGAGAACCGGAGTCAGAGTCACCATGATCGTGGGTGCGGTCGCACTCGCATTGAGCGCGGGGACGGCCGGAGCACTGGCCGCGACAGGACGCGGAGGGTCGGACGATCCGCCGAGCGTCGTGGAGGATCACGTCGGCACACCCGCACCCGCGCCGACCACGCCCGCGCCACGACCGACCCCCGACGCGGTGCCTGCGCCTGCGCCCGCACCCGTGGTCGACGACCACGGCGCAGACGACCCCACCACCCACGACGTCGGAGACGACCACGGCGCAGACGACCCCGCCACACACGACGTCGGCGACGATCACGGCGACCACGGCGCGGAGCCCGGTCACGGCGGTCACGGCGGCGACGACTGATCCGGCAACGTCCCATCGCGGGGATCGCTCCACGCACACGCAGAACGGCCCGGTCGACGTGAGTCGACCGGGCCGTTCGTGGTGATGCAGCTGCTTACGCGGCGGCCTTCGGAGCCGAGGTGTCGGCCGGGAGGGCCTTCTTGGCGGTCTCGACGAGGGCCGCGAAGGTCGCGGGCTCGGTGACGGCCAGCTCGGCGAGGATGCGACGGTCCACCTCGACGCCCGCCAGGCCGAGGCCCTGGATCAGACGGTTGTAGGTGAGGCCGTTGGCACGGCTCGCGGCGTTGATGCGCTGGATCCAGAGGCGGCGGAAGTCGCCCTTGCGCTGGCGGCGGTCACGGTACGAGTAGACGAGCGAGTGGGTGACCTGCTCCTTCGCCTTGCGGTAGAGGCGCGACCGCTGCCCGCGGTAGCCCTCGGCGCGCTCGAGGATGACCCGACGCTTCTTGTGGGCGTTGACAGCCCTCTTCACTCTTGCCATTAGTCAAACTTCCTTAAAACGTGCGGGTGGGGTTACTTGCCGAGCATCCGGCGGACGACCTTGGCGTCCACCTCGGGCACGACCTGGTCGGCGTTCAGGCGACGCTTGCGGTCGCTGGACTTGACCTCAAGGTTGTGGCGCATGCCGGCCTGCTGCTTCATGACCTTGCCGGTGCCGGTGATCTTGAAGCGCTTCTTGGCGCCGGAGTGGGTCTTCTGCTTGGGCATTACTTCTCCTCGTTGGTCGCCTGGGCGGGCGAACTCTCGTCGGGCTGAGCAGCGTCGTCTGCGTCAGCGACCTCATCGGTGTCGCGCCCCTGGGCGCGCGCCTTCGATGCGGCACGTTGTGCGTTGGCCTCGGCCTTGGCCTCGGACTTGTTCTTCAGCGGGCTGATGATCATCACCATGTTGCGGCCGTCGATGGTCGGGTTCGACTCGACCTGGCCCAGCTCGGCGACATCCTCTGCGAAGCGCTGCAGGAGGCGGACACCCTGCTCCGGGCGCGACTGCTCGCGGCCTCGGAAGAGGATCATGGCCTTGACCTTGTCGCCGGCCTTCAGGAAGCCTTCGGCGCGCTTGCGCTTGGTCTCGTAGTCGTGCTTGTCGATCTTGAGGCGGAAACGCACCTCTTTGAGGATGGTGTTCGCCTGGTTGCGCCGGGCCTCCTTGGCCTTCTGCGCAGCCTCGTACTTGAACTTGCCGTAGTCCATGATCTTCGCGACCGGCGGCTTCGAGTTCGGCGCAACCTCGACGAGGTCGAGATCCGCCTCCTGAGCGAGCCGGATGGCGACCTCGATCTTGACGACACCGACCTGCTCTCCGCTGGGGCCGACGAGTCGAACTTCGGGGACGCGGATACGGTCATTCGTACGGGGATCGCTGATGTTTGTCTCCTCTGATCGAGCGATGCTTCACAGCCGCGGATCATCGGGAGACGATCCGGCGAAAGAGGAGGTTCCACGCACCAGCACAGCCCTGCGATGAATCGCAGTGCTTGGTACAGCACCCTTGACTACCTCCGCGCCGGAGCGCATCGGCGGAGTGCAACAACCCGGTAACCTGTAAGCGGTCAAGCGCGGGTGGGAGGAATCTCCACTTTCGTACCGGGACTGTTGTCCCGGAGCCCGAACGATTCTAACAGAGGAATGCAGTGAGCGACACATCCCCGGCCTTCGCCTATCAGGAGGCGGACCCCCAGCACCACGACGAGGCGATCGCGGAGGCCACGCGCGACATCGCGGACGTGCCCGCCGTCGAGGTCATCACCACCACGGCGGTGCACCTGATGAGCGCAGCGGCGGTCAAGTGCGGGCTCGCCGACGACCCGGAGGCGCAGACCGATCTCGACGAGGCGCGCAAGCTCATCGACGCCCTCGCCGGCCTGGTGACCGCGAGCGCCGCCCACCTGGGCGACCAGCACGCGCGCAGCCTGCGCGACGGGTTGCGGTCGCTGCAGCTCGCCTTCCGCGAGGCCTCCCCCATCCCCGACGAGATCGGCAAGGGCCCGGGCGAGAAGTACACCGGCCCCGTCAACTGAACCGCTGAACCGACCTCATGGACGCCGCCGCCGTGCGCGCACTCGCCCTCGGCCTCCCCGAGACGGAGGAGTATGAGCACGGCGGCTTCCCGGCGTTCCGCGTGCGCGGTTCCCGGTTCGCCACGATGCTCGACGCCGAGTCGTCGACGATCAACCTGATGCTCGGCGAGGCGGGGATCCGCGAGGCCGCCGCGGCGTGGCCGGAGCACTGCTCGGAGCGCTGGTTCGCCGGCCGCCTCGCCGCGGCTCGGGTGGAGTTCGCGACCATCGAGCCGGCGCTGCTGCGCGAGCTCGTCACGGACGCGTGGCGCAACCGGGCGCCCGCGGCCCTGCGCCGCAGCCTGGACTGAGGCGGCCAGGACCCGCGACCGCTGCGGAGGACGGACCGCCGGCTAGGTGGGCGGGGCGTGGTCGGGTGCGAGGGCGGCGCCGAGTTCCTGGAAGAGCTGTGTGCTCTGGTACGCCTGATAGTTCCCGTCCGCGTCGAAGGCGTCGGGTTCGAAGGTCACCACGACAGCGATCGACACCTTCTCCGACGGCAGGTAGGCCTCCGTCGCGCTGAGACCGCTCAGCGAGGGGTTCTGCAGGATCCAGTCGCCGGAGCGCACGACGCCGAGTCCGTAGTTGTACCGCTCGGTCTGCGGGAAGCAGCTCGGCGCGCACGAGGGCTGTCGCTGTCCGAACCCGATGAGAGCAGGGTCGGTCATCGCGTGAAAGCTCGCCTTCGACAGCAGCGCACCCGTGCCGACCGCGATCGCGGTGGTCGTGAGGTCGTCGATGGTCGTGGTCTGGTTGGCGCCCATGGGCGTCCCCCACTGGGTGTTCCAGAAGGTCGCCTCCTCGGTGAAGGGAGTGGCGGCGGGGATGCCGAGGGCGCCGCGCCGTTCCGAGCTGTACGTGTGCAGTGCGGGCGCCGGGATCGCCGACCCCTCGTCTGCGACGGTGTCGTGCAGCCCCATCGGGGCCAGCACCTTCTGCGCGAGGAGTGTCTGGAGCGGTGCGCCGCCGACCTTGGCGAGGATGTCGCCGAGGATCATGAAGTTGGTGTGCGCATAGCTCCAGTTCGCGCCGGGCGCGAATTGCGGGGCACGCGCGAACGCGGCGTCGATCCGCTCCTGGTACGTGAACATGTGGAACGGATCGGCGTTGAACGCGGCTGTCCATGCCGGGTCCGTCTCGTAGTCCGGGTACCCGGATGTCTGGTCGGCGAGCATCTTCAGCGTGACCGTGCCGGCCTCGGGGAGCGTCGGCTCCCAGCGGTCGATGGTGTCGTCGAGGCGGACCTTCCCTTCTTCGACGTAGAGCATCAGGAGCGTCCCGATGTACGCGAATGCGACGGCGCCGTTGCGGAAGTGCATGTCCGTCGTGGCAGGCTCCCCCGTCATCGAGTCCTCGAACGCCTCGCGGGCGAGGGTCTTGCCGTCCTTCGTCACCTCGACGATCACCGATCGGAGGTTGTGCTGCGCCATCGCGTCCCGCACGATCCGGGTCACCCTGGCATCCGCTCTGGTCGTCGCGGAGGGCGTGGGGGTGGCGTCGGTCGCGGTGCACGCGGACAGCGCCGCTGAAAGCATGACGGCGAGCGCGGCCAGCGACGTTCGAACCGTCTGCGATCGGATGCGGGAGCGGCGCTGTGCGTCGTGCCGGACGGTCATGGCCCGACCCTATCCCTTCGAGGTCCCCGGCCGCCGCCTCTCCCAGCCCACCCGGCGCTCGAGCTGGGCCGCGAGGGAGAGCAGGGTGCGTTCTCCCCCGGGTCGGCCGATCAGCTGGACGCCCATCGGGAGGCCGTCCTCCGTCTGCGCGATCGGCAGCACGATCGCCGGGAGGCCGGTGACGTTCACCATCGAGGTGAACGGCGTGTACTGCACCTGCTGGGCGAAGTTGTGCTCGCCGTCCTCGGCGTCGTACCAGCCGACGGGACGCAGCGTCATCGCCAGCGCCGGCGTGAGCACGGCGTCGAACGACGAGAGCTGGGCGATGAACGAGCGCTCGTACGCCGTGAGCGCCGACAGCGCCTCGCCGAGCTCCCGGGCCCCGAGCGCGCGACCACGGCGGACCAGCCACGAGGTGAGGGGCTCGAGGAGGTCGAGCGCCTCGCCCTCGAGCGGGACGCCCGCGGCTCCCGCCTGCCAGATCGTCCGGAACGCGGGCGCGTAGGTCGGGTCGGGGCGGAGCGCGGTCTCCTCCATCCCGTGCCCCATCGCGACGAACGCCTCGACCGCGGCGTCAAGGGCGGAACGCGCTTCGGGGGCGATGCTGATCTCGTACGCGTCGTCCCAGGCCGAGGTCGTCATGACGCCGAGCTGGAAGCGCCCTTCGCCGCGGACAGCGGTGCCGAGGAACGGGCCGTCGTCGTCGTACGGTGCGCGCAGCGTGTAGTGGTGGTCGATCCGGTCGCCGACCCGGGCGATCATCCCGTCGAGGAGGAGCGCGGCATCGGCTGTGGTGCGCGCGAGCGGTCCGTCGACGACGAGGCCGCCGAGGGAGGCGATCCCACTCCCCGCGGGCACCAGACCGCGCGTGGGCTTGAGGCCGACGAGCCCGCATGCCGCCGCGGGAATACGGATGGAGCCGCCGCCGTCGGAACCGGGAGCGAAGGGCAGCATCCCGCTCGCGACCGCGACGGCCGCCCCTCCGCTGGAGCCTCCCGCGCCGAGCTCCGGGTTCCACGGGTTGCGTGCGGGAGGCGCCGCGAGCGACTCGGTGTACGCGGGGAGGCCGAACTCCGGCGCGTTGGTCTTGCCGAGACTGATGGCACCCGCGGCGTCCAGGGTCTCGACGATCTCGTCCGTGGTGTCGGGCACATACCCGACGAAGGCCCGCGACCCGAACCCGGCGGGGACCCCCGCACGACGCCAGAGGTCCTTGTCCCCCGACGGCAGGCCCCAGAGCGGCGCGGACTTCGGAACCCGCTCCGCGACCTCGTCGGCGCGGGCGAGCGCCTGCTCCCTGGTGACCGTGACGAACGCGCCGAGCTCGGGGTTGAGCCGTTCGATGCGGTCGAGGTAGTGGGCGGTCAGTTCGCGGGGCGAGACGCGCCCGCTCTGCAGCTCCTGCCACAGGGCGAGTGCGGTGAGCTCGTGGAGGTCGGCCATGCCGCCAGGCTATCCCCCGGGCGCGCGCATCCGCTCTTGACAAATCCCGACCAGCCTGGTTGGTTAGTTACATGAGTAATGAACCAAAGAGGTTCGAATGATCGAAGAGGGCAAGCCGATCTTCGTGCAGATCGCCGAGCAGATCGAGGACGACATCATCGACGGGGTCTACCCCGCCGAAGGACAGGTGCCGTCCACGAACGAGTTCGCCGCCTTCTACCGCATCAACCCGGCCACGGCCGGCAAAGGCGTCAACCTCCTCGTCGACGAGGGGATCCTCTACAAGAAACGAGGCATCGGAATGTTCGTCTCCACGGGGGCTCGGGAGCGGCTCGTCGCCAAACGGCGCGAGGCGTTCCGCGACGAATACCTCCGCCCTCTCCTGGCCGAGGCCGCCAAGCTCGGCATCGACCCCTCCCAGCTCGCCCAGATGATCCAAACGGAAGGAGTGCGCGCATGAGCGCCGCCCCCGTCCCGACCTCCATCGCTCCGGCCGTGCAGGTCTCGGGACTGACCAAGAGATTCGGGTCGTTCACCGCGATCGACGACGTCTCCGTCACCATCAAGCCCGGCCGCATCCACGGCCTCCTCGGCCGCAACGGCGCCGGCAAGACCACCCTGATGCAGCTGATCACCGGTCAGGACTTCCCGAGCTCGGGCGACGTCCGGGTGTTCGGCGAGAACCCCGCCGAGAACGCCGAGGTGCTCTCCCACGTCTGCTTCATCAAGGAGAGCCAGCGCTATCCGGAGGACTTCCAGCCGAAGCACGTGTTCCGAAGCGCCCCGTGGTTCTTCGAGAACTGGGACGCCGAGCTCGCGGAACGCCTCATCGACGACTTCCGCTTGCCGCTGAACCGCCGGATCAAGAAGCTCTCCCGGGGGCAGCTGTCCGCCGTCGGGGTGATCGTCGGGCTCGCCTCGCGGGCGCCCCTGACCTTCTTCGACGAGCCCTACCTCGGCCTCGACGCGGTCGCACGGCAGATCTTCTACGACCGCCTGCTCGAAGACTTCGCCGAGCACCCCCGCACCGTCGTCCTCTCGACCCACCTCATCGACGAGGTCGCGAACCTGCTCGAGCACGTCATCGTGATCGACCAGGGTCGCATCCTGATGGACGAGGACGCCGAGGTGCTCCGCAGCTCCGCCACCACGGTGGTGGGCCCGCGCACCGCGGTCGACGCCTTCGTCGCCGCCCACGAGGTGCTGCATCGCGACGGGATCGGCGGCCTCGCCTCGGTTACGGTCGCCGGCTTGAGCGCCTCCGACCGGGCCGCCGCGGCCTCCGCCGGCCTCGAGCTCGCCCCGGTCTCCCTCCAGCAGCTCATCGTCCGCAAGACCAACGTCCGAGAGACAGAATTCGAGCAGAGCGCATGACCGCCATCGATCCCGGAGCGATCGCGCTCCCCTCCTCGCGCCCTCGCCAGCATCGGGTGTGGCGCATCGTCCGCCTGAACCTCGTCAACAAGTGGACGGTGATCTGGCTGCCCATCATGATCATGGGCTTCATCTGGCTGGTGAACTGGCTGATCTGGTGGATCATCTGGGCGGCGAGCGCGGGCCCCGACCGCGCGACGGCGCTGCAGGGCACGCAGTGGAGCGGAGGCGCCTTCTACGTCTTCGTCTACATGCTGGTGATCGGCATCCAGGTGATCTCGGCGACGTTCCCCTTCGCCCTCGGCTACGGAACCACGCGCCGGCACTTCTCCCTCGGATCGGGGCTCACCTTCCTGCTCCTCTCGATCGGGTACGCGCTCGGGTTCGCCACGCTGTCCGCGATCGAGGAGTGGACCAACGGGTGGGGTCTCGGCGGCCACCTCTACACCTCGGTGTACTTCGCCGGCCAGAGCTTCCCCGGGCGCTTCTTCATGGTCCTGTGCGGCATGCTGTTCTTCTTCGCCGTCGGCGCCTTCTCGGCCACGCTCTTCATGCGCTGGCGGATGAACGGCATCCTCGGCGCGGGGGCGGTGCTCGTGCTGCTCCTCGTCGGCGGGATCGCCCTGGTGACGCTGACGGACAGCTGGCAGGCCGTCGGCGACTGGTTCGCCACCACCGGCGCCCTCGGCCTGGCCGCGTGGCTGCTCGTGCCCACCGTCCTGGCCGCCCTGGCCGGCCACCTCGTGCTCAGCCGGGCGACACCCAAGAGCTGACCCACGACATCCGCCCGCCGGACATGGACGTGGCCCGGTCATCCCTCCTCGCACAGCGGGATGACCGGGCCACGATTGTTCATCGGCCTCACTCGGCCGGCGCTGTGTCGAGCGCCGTCCGACGATGTCGTCTCTTGGAGACTACGGCGATCCGGGCGCCCCGAACGGGCCGCGCACCGGATGCGTAGTCAGTTCATAGCCTGTTCCTAGACTCCGCCGCGGCCGGCGTCATGCCGAGCCGACGAAGGCCGCCAGGGCGTCGTCGATCGTGGACGCCGGCACCACGTGGTCGAAGACCGCCCCGACGCCGGAGGGCTGGTAGGTGCCGTCCTCCGCGACCGTGATCGTGCCGAGGAGACGTCCGCGGCCGATCGTGTCGCCGTCCAGGAGTGTGTGGTCGTAGACGTTGTAGACATCGCCGTCCTCATAGACGGTCAGGTCTTCCAGCAGGGGCATCTCAGAACCTCCTCGTGAACGGCAGCGGTTTCCGCATCCGGATGAGCAGCAGGAGCGGCACGAGCACGTACGGCCCGTTGTACAGCAGGAAGATGATCGGGTGCGGGGTGCGCTCCCCCACCGGCCCGAAGAACTCGACCCCGAAGATCGGGATGGCGGTCAGGCTGATGATCATCGTCGCGTAGATCACCGCGAAGATCTGGATCCAGTTGAAGCCCTTGGCCAGGCAGACAATCAGCAGCACGTAGAACGGCAGATAGACGAACGCGCTCGTGCCGGTGATGAACCGCAGCCAGAGCGGCTCGGCTTGATAGAGCGGGTCGTACTGCGACGAGTACGTGTAGTTCCACTGGGCCAGGATGTTCGTCGTCGTGGCGGTCTGCGGGATCCCGAGCGTCGGGATGGCATCGCTGATGATGCACGTCACGACGAACAGCGAGAACATCACCAGGAAGAAGATGTCGATCGGGCGCTTGCGCAGAGGGAGGTTCGCGGGCGTCGCAGGAGCGGCGGGTGCGACCTGGCCGGTGCCGGAAGTCACTGTGCTCACAGCGCGAGCCTAGCCCCGCCGTTCGGTTCAGCCCGGGTATCCGACGTTGGCGAGTTCGTGCTTCGCGAGCTGGACGAGGACGTCCGGGTCCGCCGAGGCTCCGGTGAACGTGACCTGCACCCAGCCTCCGGCGGCGATCACGTCGAGCGTGTTGCCGGACCGGAAGGCGGAGTCGCCGAGGCCGCTGACGTCGACGGCATCGGCCGGCCGGCTCGACATCGCATAACCGGCCCCGCCCGGAAGGACGGACGCGCCGATCCCGGCCTGCTGGTCGGCGGTCCAGGTGCAGGAGTAGGAGCCGACTCGCGCGTTCGTGCGCAGGGTCGACAGCGCGTTCTCGCCATCATCCGATTTGACGACGTGGACGCCGGTCAGCCCCGTAGCGTTCTGGATCTGGTCCCCGGTCAGCATCGCATCGCAGTCGGCGGCGCCCTTCAGTGTGACCCCCTGGGGCTGCCACAGCGGTGCGGGTGCGGCGAGTGCACGCACGACCGGGACGGACGACGTCGCCAGCGCGGCGATCGTCTTCGATTGGGATTCGTAGGTCGGATCTCCGTAATCCCACACACCCCCGATCACGGCGTAGTTCCCGGGATAGGAGACGAAACCACACCACTGGTATCCGGACTCGCTGCAGGACTCGACGGTCTCGGAAAGACCCGCCACGGGAACACTGCCACCGAACATGCTCCCGCCGAGCTCGACGTCGACATCGGCGCGCGTCGCGCCGGGAACGACGGTCACCCAGCCGTACAAGGCCCTGTCGGATGCGATCCTGTCGGCCGGAACACTCGACCATGCGCAGGTGAGCACGCCGGCCCTGGCATCTGCATACGCAGCGGGAACACGTGACGCCTCGAATTCGACAGGCTGGACCGCGATCCGGAAGGCACCCGTGACGGCGTCGGCCGGCACCAACTGATCGCACGTGGCGGGAACGCGAACGGTGGGCGCGGCTTCCGCGACCGGCGTCGCCGTCGTCGATGTCGCGACCGGGCTTCGTGTCGGTGTGCTCGCCGGCGCCGGCGCCGAGCAGCCGCTCAGAAAGCCCAGGGCACCGAGCGCGGCGACAGTCACGACCACGATGCGGACACGACGAGCAGACATGTATTCCCCCTGAGGCATGCAGCACGAACCGCGCTGGTCATCGGAGGATATCGCAGGCCGGAGCCGCGATTCCGCGAGGATGCGAAACCGTTACTTCAGCGACTTCTGCAGCAGCACCGTGCCGAGCCAGCGGTCGAACTTGAAGCCGACGCGGCCCATGCGGCCGATCTCCTCGAAGCCGAAGTTCTCGTGCATCTTGATCGACGCCTCGGCGCCCTTGTCGGCGATCACGGCGATCATCTCTTTGAGGCCGGCGGCCTTCGAGCGGTCGATGAGCTCCTGCATCAGCACCGGCCCGAGGCCCTTGCCGGTGGAGGCCGCGCCGAGATAGATCGAGTTCTCGACCGTGAAACGGTAGGCGCGCTTCTGCTTCCACGGCGAGACGAGCGCGTAGCCGAGAATCTGCCCGCTCGGCGACTCGGCGACGATGAACGGCATTCCGAGCTTGTGGAGGTAGGCGTACTTGCTCCGCCACTCGCGGAGGGTCATGGCGTCCTCGTCGAAGGTCACCGTGCTGTTCGCCACGTAGTGGTTGTAGATCTCGCGGATGTGCGGCAGGTCCTCCGGGCGCGCCTCGCGGAGGGCGTACTCGAACACGGGCTCGGCGGCCGCCGGCTTGCGCAGATGACGCGGCAGCTCGCGGCGCGTCTCGTATTCCTCTTCCAGCACGACGACAAGCCTACGTCGCCCAGATTGCGCGCGCGTTACGGTTCGAGCGACCAGTCGACGGGAGCCAGCCCGCGCTCCTGGAGCAGGGCGTTCGCCCGCGAGAACGGCCGTGAGCCGAAGAAGCCGCGGGAGGCCGAGAGCGGGCTCGGGTGCGGGGACTCGATCACCGGGTTGTCGCCGAGCAGGGGCTTCAACGTGGCCGCGTCCCTCCCCCACAGGATGGAGACGAACGGACGATCACGCGCCACGAGACTGCGGATGGCGTGCTCGGTCACGGCCTCCCATCCCGCGCCGCGATGCGAGGCGGGAGCACCGGGACGCACGGTGAGCACCCTGTTGAGGAGCATCACGCCGTTGTCGGACCACGCGCTCAGATCGCCGTGCGCGGGAGGCGTCGCGCCCAGGTCGTCGTGCAGCTCCCGATAGATGTTCTGGAGGCTGCGCGGCACGGGGCGCACGTGCCGCTCGACCGCGAACGACAGCCCGATCGGGTGGCCGGGTGTCGGATACGGGTCCTGGCCGACGATGAGCACCCGCACCCCGTCGAGCGGAGCCCGGAATGCGCGCAGCACATCGGGGCCGGCGGGGAGGTACGGCCGTCCCGCCGCCGTCTCGGCGCGCAAGAACTCGCCCATGGCCGCGATGCGATCGGCGACGGGCCCGAGAGCGTCGGCCCAGCCCGGGTCCATCGAGCCGTCGGCTGCCAGCTCGGCGAGGGTCTTCGCCACGGCTGCGCTCAGTGGGCCGCGGTGACCGGCGGCAGGGCCGACCAGGGGAAGGTGATCCAGCGGTCGGTGCGGCGCCAGACGAAGTCGGGCTCGAGCACCGTGCGGGGCTTGGAGTAGAGGCACACGGTGCGCACCTCGGCGCCGGAGGCCGCGATCAGGTCGACGACCATCGCGAGGGTGCGGCCCGAGTCGGACACGTCGTCGACGAGCAGGACGCGCTTGGCGTCGAGGGCGGCGGAGTCGAGCAGCGGAGGCAGCACGACGGGCTCGGGGAGGCGCTCGTCCACGCCCGTGTAGAACTCGACGTTCAGCGCACCGCAGGCTTTGATGCCGAGCGCGTACGAGACCGCTCCGGCCAGCAGCAGTCCGCCGCGCGCGATGGCGATGACCATGTCCGGCTCGAACCCGGACTCCAGCACCTCGCCCGCGAGATGACGGGCGGCGTCGCCGAACTCCAACCAGCCCAGAACTTCCCGTTCCGTCTCTGCGAGAACACCTGTACCTGAGTCGTCGAGTTCGCTGGCCACCCCCCTACGTTACCCGCCCACGACCGGTGCTAGCATCCAGCATGACCTCAGAGAAGACCGTCTCTCCTCGCCGGGCCACCGTCGCGATCGGCGTCACCGCCGGCCTGATCGGGTGGCTCGCGCTCGTCGAACTCACGAGCGGGATCCTGCAGGGCTACTACGTGCCCCTGATCTCCGACACGGTCAAGCATCTGGGCATCCACGACGCCGACTACAACTGGTTCGAGGCCGCGCAGCTGCTGCTCTCCGCCCTGGTCGTGCCGCCGCTGGCGAAGCTCGGCGACATGTTCGGGCACAAGCGCATCCTGTTGATCGCGACGGTCATCACCGCCCTCGCCACGTGGGCGCTGGCGTTCTCCGGCAACTTCACGACCTTCCTCATCGCCTTCGCGCTGCAGGGCTTCTACGTCGTCTGGCTGCCGCTGGAGGTGGCGCTGATCTTCGACCGCGGCCGACGCACCGGCACCGGCGCCTCCCAGACCCGCCGCGCGGCCGGACTGCTGGTCGTCGCCCTCGAGCTCGGCGCGATCCTCGGCGCGGTCGGAGCCGGGCTGCTCTTCGAGGCCGTCGGCCAGAACCTCTCCGTCACCCTGATGGTGCCCGCCGTCGCCGTGACGCTCGTGTTCTTCGCGATCCTCTTCGGCGTGCCCGAATCGGAGCCGACGCCCGATCGCAAGCTCGACGGCGTGGGATTCATCCTGCTCACCCTCGGCCTGCTGCTCATCACCTCCGGCCTCACCTTCCTGCGCATCAACGGCGTGGGCACCTGGTGGGTGTGGGTGCTCATCGTCGCCGGCCTGCTCGCCTTCATCCCCTTCGGCAAGTGGGAGCTCAAGCAGGACGACCCGGCGATCGACCTGCGCGTGCTGCGCCGACCGAACATGTGGCCGATCCAGCTCACCGCCGGCCTGGTCGGCATCAGCCTGCTCGGCGCCCAGGCCCCGCTCAGCACGTTCGCCGGAACCGACCCGGTCAACGGCTACGGGCTGGGCCTCTCGGCCGGCCAGCGCAGCATCCTGATCGGCGCCTATCTCATCTCGATGATCGTCGGCGCCGTGCTGTTCCCGCTCGTCTCGTCGTGGCTGAGCCCGCGGATCACGTTGATCATCGCGTCGTTCCTGGTCGCGATCGGCTATCTGCTGTTCCTCCCCTTCCACATGGAGACGTGGCAGGTGTTCACGAACATGGCGATCGCCGGCATCGGCTCGGGCGCCCTGGTCGGCGCGCTGCCCGCCGCTGCGGCCGCCGCCGCGCCGCGCGGACAGACCGGCATCGCCACCGCCATGACGAACACGACGAAGACCATCGGGGGCTCCTTCGCCTCCGCCGTGTTCGGCGTCGTGCTGCTCACGGGCGCGGCGACCGTCACCGCGACGGCGGCGAGCCTCTTCGGCTACATGCTCGTCTGGACGATCTGCGGTCTGGGAGCGCTGGTCGCGGCCGTCCTGCTGTTCTTCGTGCCGAAGCTGGCGTTCGCCGACGCGGAACCTCCCGCCAACTGAAACGAGACGTGAGCCGTTGCGGGTCCGGAGGCTCCGGGACCCGCGACGACTCACGTCTCGCGAGGTGGTGCGGGGAGGCTACGCGCGCGCGGCCTCGGCGACCGAACGGGCGGCGGCGAGGCCGGCCGACAGGTCCGCCTTCAGGTCGTCGATGTTCTCCAGGCCGACCGAGAGGCGCACCAGGCCCGGGGTGACGCCCGCAGTGAGCTGCTGCTCCGGGGTGAGCTGGGAGTGCGTGGTCGACGCCGGGTGGATGACCAGGCTGCGCACGTCGCCGATGTTGGCGAGGTGGCTGAACAGCGCGAGGTTGTCGACGAGCGCACGGCCGGCGTCCACGCCGCCCTTGAGCTCGAACGACAGCACCGCGCCGACGCCCTTGGGGGCGTACTTGTTGGCGGCGGCGTACCACGGGCTCGTGGGCAGACCGGAGTAGTTCACCGTGGCGACGTCCGGGTGGCTCTCGAGGAACTCCGCGATCTCCTGCGCGTTCTGCACGTGGCGCTCGACGCGCAGGGACAGGGTCTCGATGCCCTGGATGAGCTGCCAGGCGCTGGCCGGAGCGATGGCCGAGCCGAGGTCGCGGAGCAGCTGTACGCGCGCCTTGATGATGTAGGCCAGAGCGTCGCCGACCGCCGCGGTGTAGCTGGCGCCGTGGTACGACGGGTCGGGCTCGGTGAGGCCCGGGAACTTCTCGACGTTCTTCGACCACTCGAAACGGCCGCCGTCGACCACCACGCCGCCGATGACGGTGCCGTGACCGCCGAGGAACTTGGTGGCCGAGTGCACGACGATGTCGGCGCCGTGCTCGAACGGACGGATGAGGTACGGCGTCGCGATCGTGTTGTCGACGATCAGTGGCACTCCGGCCTCGTGCGCGACGTCGGCGACGAGCGCGATGTCGAGGATGTTGATCTTCGGGTTGCCGATGGTCTCGGCGAAGAAGAGCTTCGTGTTCGGGCGGACCGCGCGGCGCCACTCGTCGGCGTCGTCCTGGTCCTCGACGAAGGTGGTCTCGATGCCGAGCTTCGCGAGCGTGTACTTGAAGAGGTTGTAGGTACCGCCGTAGATCGAGCTCGACGAGACGATGTGGTCGCCCGCCTGCGCGATGTTCAGCACGGCGAAGGTCTCGGCGGCCTGGCCCGAGGCGACGAGGAGGGCGCCGGTGCCCCCTTCGAGCGCGGCGACGCGCTCTTCGACGACGGCCTGCGTCGGGTTCTGGATGCGGGTGTAGATGTTGCCGAATTCCGCCAGGGCGAAGAGGTTCTTGGCGTGCTCCGCGTTGTTGAAGACGTAGGAGGTGGTCTGGTAGATCGGTGTGGCCCGGGCGTTGGTCACGGGGTCGGGCGCAGCACCGGTGTGGATCTGCTTGGTCTCGAACTGCCAGTCGGCGGCGTCGGTCATGGCGTAGCTCCTTCGGGTGGAAATCGTCGAGCGGCCCTGCCACCGCCTCTTGACCAGGGTAGAGGCGCGCCTCGCGCACGGGCAACGCACCCGAAACACGCCGTAACCCGTGAGAATAGGGTCCATGAGCAGACGTGCGGTCGTGACGGGAGCGAGTTCGGGCATCGGGGCGGCGACGGTCCGCCTCTTCCGCGAGCGGGGCTGGGAGGTCGTGGGGGTCGCCCGGCGCGAGGACCGGCTGCGCGAGCTGGCCGACGAGACCGGTGCGGAGGTCTTCGCGGCCGATCTGACGCAGCAGGCCGACGTGGACGCCCTGCGCGATCACCTCGTCGCCACCGGCGGCATCCACGCTCTCGTCAACAACGCGGGCGGTGCCAAGGGGCTCGACTCGGTCGAGGGCTCGAGTGTCGACGACTGGGCGTGGATGTACGAGATCAACGTCCTCGGCACCAAGCGGGTCATCAGCGCCCTGCTTCCGCTTCTGCGCGAGGGCGCGGCGCAGACCGGCCACGCCGACATCCTGAACCTCACCTCGATCGCCGGCCATCAGGCCTACGTGGGGGGCGGCGGCTACAACGCGGCGAAGTTCGCGCAGCACGCGCTCACCGAGGTCCTCCGGCTCGAGCTCAACGGCGAGCCCATCCGCGTCGTGGAGGTCGCTCCCGGCATGGTCGCGACCGAGGAGTTCTCGCTCGTGCGCTTCGGCGGCGACCAGCAGAAGCGCGACGCCGTCTACGAGGACGTCCCCGACCCGCTGACCGCGGAGGACGTCGCCGAGACGATCGTCCACGCGCTCGAGCTCCCTGCGCATGTCGACCTCGACCTCATCGTGGTGAAACCGGTCGCCCAGGCGGCTCCGTACCGGTTCCACAAGGGCGCCCTGCGGGTGAAGGACTAGCGACGATGGCGGACGACGCCGCGCGCGAGCGGTGGGAACGGGCGACGGCTTGGCCCGCCGTCGTGGCGAGCGTCGCCTTCCTGGTGGCCTACACCTGGGACATCCTGGAGGAGCATCCCGCCCCCTGGCTCCACGTACTGCTCGTCGTCGTGCTGCTGGCGGTGTGGCTGTTCTTCCTGGTCGACTACGTCGTCCGGCTGGTGCTCGCGCAGGACAAGGCGCGCTTCGTGCGGCGCAACAAGGTGGACCTGCTCTCCGTCTTCCTCCCGATGGCGCGCCCCTTCCGCCTGCTGACGGGGATCAGCCGGATCCGCGCGTTCCGCGGGGACACCGCCGCGCATCTGCGCCGGCGGGTGATCATCATCGCGGCGGCGTTCGTCGTGATGTTCATCTACACGATCGCTCTCGCCGTGTACCGGCAGGAGCGCTATGCCCCCGGCGGCAACATCCACAGCTTCGGCGACGCCGTCTGGTGGGCCTGTGTGACGATGGCCACGGTCGGCTACGGCGACTACTATCCCGTGACGGTCACCGGCCGGGTGCTCGCGGTCGTGCTGATGATGGGCGGCATCGCCATCGTCGGAACCGCCAGCGCGACGATCGTCTCGTACCTGAACGAGCGCACGCAGCACCTGCGCAACCGGCCCCCGGCCGATTCCGGTCGCGAGCTGCGCCTGCCGCGGGACGACGACCCCATTCCGCCGAAGCGCGAGGAGTAGCTACTCGCCGGCCGCCGCGGCCTTCGTCGTGCCGCGGTCGACGCGGGTCGCGGTGCCCGGTGCGGCGGCGCTCAGTGCGCTCGTGCCCAGCGCTCCGCCCGCGAGCGAACCGAGGATCGCACCCAGGTCGAGCCCGGTGAGGTCCTTCACGACCTTGGGCACCTCGCTCACGACCTGACCGACCGTCTTCGTGACCGCGGACGCGCCGTCGGTGCTGATGACCGTGAGGTTGTCGATGTTCGAGAGGGGCTCGGCGACGGCGCGGGTGATCTCGGGCAGGCGGCCGATGATCTCGGAGGCCAGCCCGGCCTCGCCGAACTTGCGCAGCGCATCCGCCTTGGCGTCGGTCGCCCGCGCCTCGGCGAGTCCCTCGGCCTCGATCGCGGCGGCTCGCGCCGCACCGTCGGCCCGCACACCGTCTGCGAGGGCGATCTGCCGGTCGCGCTCCGCGTCACCGGCCAGCCGGACGGACTCAGCCGCGGCCTGGGCGTCCTGCACGGCGGCGACCTTGTTGGCCTCGGCGATCGTGCGGCGCTTGTACGCGTCGGCCTCGGTCGCCGCGTTCGCCGCGTCGCGCTCGGCCTGCGCCCGCTGGACGGTGGCGTACGCGTCGGCCTCTGCCGGCTTGCGGACCTCGATGTCGAGGCGCTCCTGCTCCACCTTCGCCTTCTCGGCGAGGGCGTCGCGCTCCTGCGTGGCGACGAGCTTCTCCTGCTCGGCCTGGGCGAGCTGGCCGGCGGCCTCCGCCTCGGCGTTGGCGCGATCGGTCTCGGCCTTGATGCTCGCCTGCTTGAGGCTCAGCGCCTTCTGGCGTTCGGCGATCTGCTCGGCCGCGTCGATGCGGGCGAACTCACTGGCACGGGCGGTCTCGACCTCGCGGATCTCGGCGTTCTGCTTGGCGAGGGCGGCCTCCGCGCGACCGAGGTCGGCGAGGTAGTTCGTGCCGGGCGTCGAGATGTCGGAGATGTTGAGCAGGTCGACCTGGAGTCCCTGCTCGGCGAGGTCGACCTTGGTCGCCTCGACCACGGCCTCCGACAGCGCGTTGCGGTTCGAGATGATGTCCTTCACCGGCATGTTGCCGATGATCGACCGGAGCGAGCCCTCGAGGGACTGCTGGATGATCTCCGTCAGGGAGTTCTGCTGCGACAGGAAGCGCTGGGCCGCGCGCCGCACGCCCTCGGGGGTCCCGGAGACCTTGAAGTTCACGCTCGCCTGGATCGCCAGCTTGATGAAGTTGCTGTCGACGCCTTCGACGACGATGCCGATCTGGCGCTGCTCGAGCGAGATGGCGAAGCCCTGCTGCAGGATCGGCCAGATGAAGACACGGCCTCCGATCACGACCCGCTGGCCGCCGTCGTGCTCGCCGGAGGCGGTGGCGGCCGCGGACGGGCGGCCGGCGCCGCGGCCGACGATGACGAGCGCCTCGTTGGGTGCGACGCGACGGATGCGGCTGGCGATGAAGAGGAACACCGCGAGTACGGCGACGATGATGCCGACGACGGCGATGATGCCGGCGATGGAGGAGGGAGTGTCCATTTCTCAGTCCTTCTCAGGGTCGGTGGGTCCGGGGATGGAGGCGGCGGCGAGGCGCGAGACCTTGACGCGCGAGCCGTGCGTCTCGACGACGCGGATGACCGTCCCGGCGGGGATCTCGTCGTCGGAGTAGGCCAACCGGGACTCCAGCTCGTGCGGACCGTCGAGGCTGACCTCGCCGCCGTTGGGCGTGATCCGCGTGCGCGCGACGCCGGTGAGGTCGGCGGGGTTCGACGGCACGCCGTCTTCGCTGCTCTGGAAGCGGCGCACGAGCAGTTGCACGCCGACGAGCGTCACGAGTCCCGCGGCCGCGGCGATCACGTAGGCGAAGCCGATGGGCCAGTCGTTCGCGAGCACGAGGAGCCCGGACGCGCCGAAGATCGTGAGACCCGCCCCGAGACCGGTGCCCGAGAGGGCCCCGTCGAGCAGGTCGACGAGCTCGCCGAACAGCATCGAGATCAGGAGAAGCGCCAGGCCGACGCCGCCGATGATCAGGAAGACGATCATGATCTGCCCACCCCGCACCACATGTAGAGACTTTCATCGCACTGAAAGCCGAATCCCAGGAAGCCTACAGCACGGGCGCGGCCGTAACAGAGCGCGGGCGCGCCTCCGACTCCGAGAGAATGGGGCCATGGAGTGGCAGACATCCGCCGATACGGCCCCGTCGAGTTTCATCACGGAGGCCCAGGCCCGCTCGCTGCTCGGCAAGCCCCCGGCGAGCGGCGCCTGGAAGGAGACCGACCCGGAGGCCGGCCGCCGGTTCGCCGGCATCGGGGCGTTCTCGTTCGAGAGCGGCGAGTCCCTCCCGTACGTCCGCATCGCCTACGAGACCTGGGGCGAGCTCTCCCCCAGTGGCGACAACGCGGTCCTCGTCCTCCACGCGCTCACCGGCGACGCACACGCCGTCGGCCCGTCCGGTCCGGGCCAGCCCACCGCCGGTTGGTGGTCGGGGATCATCGGGCCGGGCAAGGCGATCGACACCGACCGCTGGTTCGTCGTCGCCCCGAACATGCTCGGCGGGTGCCAGGGGACGACAGGTCCCGCCTCGATCGCTCCGGACGGGGCGGAGTGGGGCCCCCGGTTCCCGTTCACGACCATCCGCGACCAGGTGAACGCCCAGGCCGCCTTCACGGACGCGCTCGGCATCGAGCGCTGGGCCGCCGTCGTCGGCGGGTCCATGGGCGGGATGCAGGCACTCGAGTGGGCCGTGTCGTTCCCCGAGCGGGTCGAGCGGCTCGCCGTGCTCGCGGCCCCTCCGTTCTCGACCGCCGACCAGGTCGCCCTCAACTCGGTGCAGATCGAGGCCGTGCGCACCGACCCGCTGCACCGCGGAGGCGTCTACTACGACGCCGGCGACGGCGACGGACCGCACCGCGGACTCGCCCTCGCCCGGCGCATGGCACTTCTCAACTACCGCAGCCCCTCGGAGCTCAACGCCCGCTTCGAACGCACCTGGCAGAGCGGCATCAGCCCGCTCGGCGGCGGCGGCCGCTTCGCCGTCGAGTCGTACCTCGACTTCCACGGCAACAAGTTCACCCGGCGCTTCGACGCGAACAGCTACATCACCCTCGTGCAGGCGATGAACTCCCACGACGTCGGGCGCGACCGCGGAGGCGTCGCTGCGGCGCTCGCCCGCGTCACCGCCCGCACGCTGGTGCTCGGGATCGACAGCGACCGCCTGTTCCCGGTCGAGGGACAGGAGGTCATCGCCTCCCACCTGCCCGACACGATCGACGGTAGAGTTCCTGTGGTGATCCGGTCGGACTTCGGTCACGACGGGTTCCTGATCGAAGACGACGCCGTCAGCGAGCACCTGAGGCGCCTGTTCGCGGCCTGAGCGGAACGGAGGAGGATGTCGCGCATCCAGAAGGAGCGTGATCGGCTCCTCGCAGCGACCGCCCGGACCGTCGGGCTCACCGCGAGCGCGACCGCCCTCGTCTGCCTGAGCATCCCCGGAACGCTGCCGCTTCCCCTCTATCTCGCGTCCCTCGTGCTCCTCGCCTGCTTGGCGTTCGCCCAGTTCCAGCTGACGTCGCTGTCGCGGCCGACGCTCTGGATGGGCGTGATCGTCGTCGCGGGCGCGTCGATCATCCTGCTCAACCTGCTGCCGATGGAGCCCCTGGGCCCCTCGGCGCTCAGTGCGGTCGGCGTCGTCGGCGCCGTCGGCATCGCGTGCGTGTCGGTGCTCTCGGTGACCTCTCGCAGCCGCCTGGTGCTGCTGATCGTGGAGGCCGTCGTCACCCTGGCGGCGACCGTCGCGACGCTGACCCTGACGCAGTCCCGGCTCGCCGAGCCGCTGCTGCTCATCGTCGCGGGCTGGGTCGCGCTGACGGCGACGGGCGTCTGGCTCGCGCGCACCGTGCCGCGCACGTTGAAGCGCATCTCGACGATGAGCCGCGCCTACCGCGTCGAACGCCAGGCGAGCGAGACGGAGGCGCGCCGCCGGCAGGGCGCCCGTCTGCTGCACGACACCGTGCTTGCCACCCTCACCCTGCTGGCGCACTCGGGCGTCGGCGTCGGCGTCGGCGCCCTGCGGGAACAGGCGGCCGAGGATGCGGCGCTCCTGCGCCAGCTGCGTCTCGGGTTCACCCCCGACCCCACCCGGTCCGGCGACTACCGGTTGAAGCCGGTGGAGGAGTCCACGCTCGGCAACACCCTCGAGTCGGTCAAGCAGCGCTTCCGGCGCATGGGCCTGGAGGTCAACTGGCACGGCTCGGGCCAAGTCCTGCTCCCGAGCGACGTGCTCGACTCCTTCCTGCTCGCCCTGGGCGAGTGCCTGGAGAACGTCCGGCGGCACTCGGGCGTGAACGAGGCCCATGTCACCATCACCGACGACGAGACCACCGTGCGCGCGATGGTCACCGACGCGGGCAAGGGCTTCGATGTCGCGACCATCGAGGAGGGCCGACTGGGCTACACCGAGTCGATCGTCGCCCGATTGCGCGACGTCGGGGGCAACGCGCGGCTCTTCTCCTCTCCCGGCAGCGGGACGACCGTGGTGCTGGAGGTGCCGAAATGAGACGCGCGGACGAAGCGACCATCCCGCACTCGCCCCTCGCCCGTCCCGTCGGGGAGGAACGCGACGCCCTCGGCCGCGCGCGCCTCGACCTCGGCTTCAACATCGCGTCCCTGGCGCTGATCGCCTTCCTCCTCGTGCTGTTCCTGCTCAACGTCGGCTCCTACCCGGTGCTGCCGCTCGGCATCTCCGCCTGGGCGCTCCTCGCCGCGACGCTGGTGGCCGCCCTCGTCCTGCGGTTCCGCCTTCCGGACGAGCTTCCGCTCTGGCTGTTCGTCAGTGCGCTGGTGCTGTGGGCCGCCGCGGTCGGCCTCGACATCGCCGGGACGTCCTCTCCCGATTGGGTTCCGCTCACCGCCGCGGCCGCCGTGGGGCCCGCCCTCCTGCTCTGCGTGCCCGTCCGCCCGCCGCGCGACATCGCGATCGTCTCCGCCGTCCTCGGCGTGGTGCTCGCGATCGTGCTCGTGCTGCGATCGGAGGGCGACATCCGGATGCTCGGGCCGGGAGTGGTGACGATCGCGATCGCGGTCGGGCCTCCCCTCATCAGCATGCAGATCATCCGCTCGCTGCGCACACTCGTCCAGCTGGAGCTCGACCTCGTCCAGGTGCAGAGCACGGTGTCCTCGCCCGGCTACGCCGTCGGCATGATGGCGTCGGAGGAGCTCGCCCGCCTCGACCTCGCGGCGGAGCGCCTGCTCGACGGTGTCGCCACGGGACGCACCCCGCTCCCCCTCGATGAGGCCACGGCGGACGCCGCGGCGAGCATCGCCACCGAGCTGCGCCTCCACCTCATCCAGGGCCGCAAGGAGACCTGGCTGTACCACGCCGTCACCGAGAGCGCCCTGCTCGGGCCGACCGTCACCCTGGCCGACCCCGAGGGCCTCGCCGCGGGGCTGAAGCGGGATCAGCGGGACGGACTGCTCACGGCGGTCTGGCTGCTGATCAGCGACCCCGTCCGTGCCGGTGCCGGGCAGCCGCGCAGCCTCACCCTCGACATCGCGCGTCCCGTCGCGGAGCCGGCGGGCTCCCCCGTCTCCGGCACCACCATGGGCATCGCTATCGTGACTACCGGTGTGCCGCGAAACGGGGTAGACCCTGCGGCGTGGCAAGCTATCCGTAAAGTGGGTCGATTCGTCGAGTCGTTCTCGGGCTCGACGCTCCGGATCGACATCACCACTGTCAGCGACACCACGGCCGACCCGACCTGACGGCCGACCGCACCAGAACCGAAGAGAGGCTGCTCGTGAGCGAGGCTCCCCCCATCAGAATCGCCATCGTGGACGATCACAAGATGCTGCTCGGTGCACTGACCGAATGGATCCGCAACGCTGCGGACGACATCAACATGGTCGCCGCCGTCGCCAGCTGGCCCGAACTGCTCACCCACCCGGAGTTCCCGGTCAACGTGGTGCTGCTCGACCTCGATCTCAAAGACAACATCCCCGTCTCGCTCAAGCTGTCGACGCTCAAGACGACCGGTGTGCGCACCGTCCTGATGAGCACGTACTCCGAGCCGGCCGTCGTGCGCGAGGCCCTGGCCGCCGGCGCGCTCGGCTACCTCGTGAAGAGCGAGGACGCCGAGATGATCGTCGAGGCGATCCGTGCGGCGAGCAAGGGCGAGTCGTTCATCTCGGCCGAGCTCGACCTCGCTCTCAACGCCGGCGAGGTCGGCGGCGCCCCGAAGCTCAGCGCGCAGGAACGCCGCGTGATGGCGCTCTACGGCGCGGGAGAGCCGGTGAAGGCCGTCGCCTTCCAGCTCGGCATCTCCGACGAGACCGCCAAGAGCTACCTCAAGCGCATCCGCGAGAAGTACCGGGTCGCCGGCTACGACGTCGGCACCAAGGTCGCTCTGCGCAAGCGCGCCATTCAGGACGGCATCCTGCTCCAGAACGACTGACGCCCCGCGCGTCCGTCAGTCGATCGGCACCTTCGGGCGCTGAGCGTGCACGACGCCGGTGTCGACGCCGCGGTGGATGCGCGAGCGGTCGATCCCGAACGAGACCAGCGCAAGCACGATGCCGGCGACGCAGAGCACCGCGCCCACTGCGACCGGCGAGACGTAGCCGAACCCGGCCGCGATCGTCAGGCCGCCCAGGAAGGCTCCGGACGCGTTCGCGATGTTGAGGGCGGAGTGGTTGAGGGCGGCCGCGATGGACTGGCTGTCGTGCGCCACATCCATCAACCGGGTCTGGATCGTGGGCGAGAGCGCCGAGGCCGCACCGGCGATGACGAACACCGAGATGAGCAGGCCGGCCAGGGTCGCCGCCGTGAAGAACAGCACGGCCAGGCCCACCAGCAGCACCGCGAAGAAGAGCATCATGCTGCGTTCGACGCTGCGGTCCGCCATCCAGCCGCCCAGGATGTTGCCCACGGTCATGCCGATGCCGATCAGGATGAGCACCAGCGGGACCGCCGACTCCGGGAGCCCGGTGACGGTCGTCACCATCGGGGAGATGTAGGTGTAGACCGCGAAGAAGCCGCCGAAGCCGATGGCTCCGATCAGCAGCGCCAGCCACACCTGGAGGCGGCCGAACGCCCGCAGCTCGTTGCGGAGCGTCGCCTTCGGGTCGCCCGCCTGCCACGGCACGAGGAAGGCGATCGCGACGAACGTGAGCGCGAAGATCGCGGCGACGACGAGGTACGCGATGCGCCAGTTCGTCGTCTGGCCCACCCAGGTGATGAACGGCACGCCGATGACGTTGGCGATGGTGAGGCCGGAGAGCACGAAGGCCACGCCCTGCCCGCGCTTGCCCGGGCCCATCAGGGAGGCCGCGACCAGCGACGCGATCCCGAAGTAGGCGCCGTGCGGAAGAGCCGAGATGAATCGCGCGACGAGCACCAGGCCGAAGGTGGGGGCGAGCGCCGAGGCGATCGTTCCGACGGTGAAGGCGACCAGCAGCCAGAGCAGCAGCTTCTTGCGCGGCAGACGTGCCGCGACGGCGGCGATCGTGGGCGCGCCCACGACGACGCCGAGGGCGTAGGCCGAGATGATCCACCCGGCCTGCGCGATCGCATCGGTCGACGACGCGGCGTAGACCTGAGGCAGGAGGTCGTGGGCGATGTTGGGCAGCAGCCCCATCGCGACGAACTCGGTGGAGCCGATGCCGAACCCGCCGAGGGCGAGGGCGAGCAGGGCAAGACGAGTACGGGCCGACGACAGCTGCGTCGGCCCGTCGATGACGGGATTCACTCGCACAGCCTATATCGAATCGTTTCGACCCGACGCCCGGAGGCGACCTCCCGTGTAACGATCACATGAATTCGCGCCGCAGGCCGTCCTACTGCTGAGCGTCGAGCGCGGCCTCCAGGCGCTCCAGCTTGCCGTCGATCTCGCCGGTGTGCCCGGGGCGGATGTCCGCCTTGAGCACGAGCGAGACGCGGGTGCCGTACGCGGCGACGGCCTCGGTGGCGCGGCGGACGACGTCGAAGACCTCGTCCCACTCCCCCTCGATCTCGGTGAACATCGACGAGGTGCGGTTCGGCAGACCCGACTCGCGGACGATGCGGACCGCTGCGGCGACCGCGTCGTGGACAGAGTCGGAGCCGTCGGTGCCGCCGCTCGGGGCGACGGAGAAGGCGACGATCATGGTGTTTCCTCTCGTGTTGCGAAACCGTTCGGGGCCGCGGCCGGTGCGGCGACGGGCGCCCGGAACGGCCAGACCCTGCTGGGCACGGTATCGAAGACGGCGTCATCGGCGTGCCGGTGACGCCAGAGCGCACCGATGGCCCAGCCGAGGATGACGAAGTACATCAGGTTGCGGACGGTCAGCACGGCGACCATTCCCGGGTCGGGCACCAGCAGGTAGTCGTACAGGAACGGATAGAAGACCTGGGTGAGGCCCGCGGTGACAAGGACGAGGATCGCCGGGGTGCGGAATCCGCGCCCCTGGTAGACCAGCCCGATCACCACCGGCGCTGCGAGCCACGTGACGTACTGCGGAGAGCCGACCTTGTTGAATGCGATGAGCGCCGTCACGATCGCGAGCGAGAGCTCCGGGAGGATGCGCGTGTACGGGGTCCCGCGATGCAGCGCGCGGATCCCGAGCAGCGCGACGATCAGGCAGGTGATCGCGAGGAGCGGGTTCATCAGGGAGCCGGCGAGCTCGGTGCCCGCGCCGCTCACCTGGAAGGTGATCAGCTGGGAGTCGTAGTAGACGGCCGCTCCCGGCACGTGGAAGGCGGCCTGCCACATCCAGAACGTGCTCACCGGGGCTTCGATCTGGACGCCGCGACCGGTCTGCATGGTGATGAAGCTGAGCAGGTGCATCCCGGCGCCGAAGATCAGCGGCACGGCCACGATCACGGCCGTCGTGACGGCGGCGACGACCACGACGTGCCGGCGCGAGCGCAGTGCGACCACGGCGGCGACCAGGATCGCGGCCGGCCAGACCTTGATCCAGGTCGCGACGGTGAGCACGACGACGGCCGCCCGCTCGTGGACGGCGAGCCAGAGCAGCCCCACGATCGCCAGGGCCGCGGCGACCGAGTCGAGCCGGCCGACCGCGATCGGCCCGAGCAGCAGGAGGAATCCGAGCCACCACCAGGCGGCCGTGAGGCGCCGCGGGTCGCGCCCGACGACGAGGGTCGCGAATGCCGCCGCGTCCAGCAGGAGCACCAGGGTGAGCCAGCCGCCGACGTAGTTGTCGACCCCGAACAGCAACGGCAGCATGACCGGCACCAGCGCGCCGAACGGGTACACCCAGTCCGCGTTCACACCGACGATCTCGGTGCCCTGCGCCGCCATCTGCGCCCACGGCTTGTAGACGAAGTAGACGTCGCCGAGACCCTTGCCCTCGTGCAGCGCGAGCGCACCGATGACCAGGTGGACGAGGAGGAAGCCGATCCACAGCGAAAGGGGATGTGCGAGCACCCGGCGCAGCGCCCCCGGACCCGCCGCCGGAGTGGCCGACGCCGATATCGGCGCTGCGTCCATCCCCATGCGCCTCATCCTAGGGGATGGCTCAGGCCTCTCCCCTGGGAGCGCCGCCCCGCTGTCTGAGAAGATCGCGGATCACGCCGGGCACCGCCTCGGCGATGTCGAGGGCGACGATCGGGCCGCCGTCGGAGGCCCGCTCCCCCGCCCGGCCGTGCACCCAGGCGGCCGTCGCGGCGAGCGCGGCGAGCGCCTCGTGCCCGTGCGCGGCGATCTCGTCGGCGTGGGTGGCGAGGAGCGCCCCCAGGATGCCGCCGAGCACGTCGCCGCTGCCTGCGGTGGCGAGCCAGGCCGGGCCGGCGGTGACGGTGAACCGGGCACCGGCGGGCACTGCGATGTGCGTGGTGTGCCCCTTCAGCAGCACGGTGACGCCGAGGCTGCGTGCGGCGCGAGCGGCCCAGGCTGCGGGATCCGCCGCGATCTCGGCAGCCGTGACGGCGTCGGAGTCGTCGTCCGCCCGGGCGGCCAGCATGCCGGCGAGCTCCCGGTAATGCGGGGTCACCACGACCGGTCCGGCGGCCGAGCGGACGAGGTCGAGCGCTCCGGCATCGACCACCAGCGGCGTCCCGTCGGCGAGCGCGGCGCGGAGCCGGAGCAGGTCGTCGGACGGCCGGGCGCTCGCGTCCATCCCGGAGCCGATGAGCCACGCCTGCACGCGGCCGCCCGCGGAGACGGCCTCGGGACGGCGGCGGAGCACCTCCTCCGCCGGGCGCGGTGCGCCGAGGTAGCGGATCATGCCGACTCCCGTGCGTGCAGCGGCCTCCACACCGAGCACGGCGGCCCCGGGGTAGCGGTCCGATCCGGTCACCACGCCGAGCACTCCCCGCGAGTACTTGTCGCTGGACTCGGTCGGCACCGCGATCCGGTCTGCGGCGTCGGCCTCTCCCCATTCGCGGACCCGGGTCCCCTGCGCGTCGTTCATCGTGCCTCCTTCCCCCACGATAGGTCGTCCGCCCGCGACACGCTCACCGCCCGCGATAGGTTGAGGGCATGGGAATCGACATCCCCGGCCGGGTCATCGTCTTCGACTACGGCGAGGTCATCTCCGTCACCCCGTCCGAGGCGGACCGCGCGGCTCTGGTGGAGTTGGCGGGAGGCGATCACGACGTGTTCTGGCCCGCCTACTGGCGGCACCGCCACGATCTGGACCAGGGCACCCTCGGCATCCAGCAGTACTGGCGCGGGATCGAGCGCGAGCTCGGCGAGCAGTGGGACGACGCGAGGATCCACCGGCTGTGGCTCGCCGACTTCCGCAGCTGGCTCACGATCGACCCCGGCACCCTCGACGTGCTGCTCGACCTCCGCGCCGGCGGCACCCGCCTCGCCCTGCTCTCGAACGCCGGGCGCGACTTCGGCTCGTACTTCCGGCACGGCACGCTCGGCGATCTGTTCGAGCAGGTCTTCGTGAGCGGTGAGCTCGGCACGATCAAGCCGGACGCGGCGATCTTCGAGCACGTGCTGGACGCGCTCGACGTCACCCCCGCCCAGACGGTCTTCATCGACAACAAGGAGGAGAACGTGCGCGGCGCCGAATCGCTGGGGATCTCCGGGCACGTCTTCACGACGGCCGTGGACCTCCGGGCATATCTCGAGGGCCTCGCGGCTTAGTACTGACGATGACTACTCTCTTCGATTCCTTCACCGTGCGCGGCGTGACGGCGCGCAACCGCCTCTGGACCTCCCCGATGTGCCAGTACTCGGTCCTCGACCGTTCGGGAGTGCCGCAGGCGTGGCAGCTGGTGCACCTCGGCTCGATCGCCGCCGGCGGCAGCGGCATCGTGTTCACCGAGGCGACCTCGGTCAGCCCCGAAGGTCGCATCTCGCCGCAGGACACGGGCATCTGGACCGACGAGCAGGCCGACGCGTGGCGTCCGATCGCCGCGTTCATCGCGTCGCAGGGCGCGATTCCGGGCATCCAGCTCGCCCACGCCGGCCGCAAGGCGTCGAGCTGGCCGGCGTGGGGCTACGAGGACCGCACCGGTTCCGTCCCGGCGGACGAGGGAGGCTGGACCACGGTCGCTCCCTCCGCGGAGGCGTTCGGCGACATGGACGCGCCGCTCGCGCTCGGTCCCGCCGGCATCGAGAAGATCGTCGCCGATTTCCGCGCCGGAGCGCGCCGCGCCGTGGATGCGGGCTTCCGCATCCTGGAGCTGCACGCAGCGCACGGGTACCTGCTGCACCAGTTCCTCTCGCCGCTCGCCAACCACCGCGAGGACGAGTACGGCGGGTCTCTCGAGAACCGCGCGCGTCTGCTCCTGCGCATCGTCGCCGAGATCCGCGAAGAGGTGGGTGACGACGTGCCGCTCTTCGTCCGCTTCTCCGGCAGCGACTGGACTCCGGGAGGCTGGGACGAGCAGCAGACCGCGACCGTCGCCGGATGGGCACAGGAGGCCGGTGCCGACTTCTTCGACGTGTCCAGCGGCGGCATCCAGACCGGGATCCGCATCCCGATCGGACCGGGCTACCAGGTCCCGTTCGCCGAGCACGTGCGCGCCTCGGCGGAGGTGCCGGTCAGCGCGGTCGGACTCATCACCACGCCGCAGCAGGCCGCGGACATCGTGGAGAGCGGAGCCGCGGACGCGGTGATGCTGGCCCGCGAGATCCTGCGCGACCCGCACTTCCCCCTCCGCGCCGCGCACGAACTCGGCGTGACCGTCGACTACTGGCCGCCGCAGTACCTGCGGGCCCAGTGGCGGTGAGAACGCAGCGGCGGTGAGAACGCGGTCCTAGACCGCTGACGCGGCCCGGCGCTCAGGTGCGCCGGGTCGCGTCCTGCACTTCGCCCACGAGCTCCTCGATGATGTCTTCGAGGAACAGCACGCCGGCCGTCTCGCCTTCCGCGTCGACCACGCGCGCCAGGTGGCTGCCCGAGCGGCGCATGGTCGCCAGGGCGTCCTCGAGGTCGCTGTCGACGAAGACCGTCACCAGCCGGCGCACGCGCTTGGCCGGGACGGGGAGCTCGAAGCCGGTCTCCTCGAGGTCGAGGACGTCCTTGAGGTGCAGGTAGCCGGTGGGCTCGCCGTCGGCGTCCGGCACCACGTAGCGCGAGAAGCCGTGCTTCGAGACGGCCCGCTCGACGTCCGCCGGGGTCGGCGACGACGGGAGCGAGACGAGCGTCTCGGGCAGCACCATGACGTCGCGCACCTTCTTCTCGGTGAACTCGAACGCCGCGGTGAGGGCGCCGTTGCGATCCATCAGCACGCCTTCGCGCGTCGACTGGCTCACGATCGTGGCGACCTCGTCGAGCGTGAAGGTGCTCGCCGCCTCGTCCTTCGGCTCGACGCCGAAGAGGCGCAGCACGCCGTTCGCCGTCGCGTTGAGCGCGACGATGATGGGCCGCACCGCGCGGCCGACTGCCACCAACGGGGGTGCGAGCAGCAACGCCGCGCGGTCGGGCATCGAGAACGAGATGTTCTTCGGGACCATCTCGCCGAAGACGACGTGCAGGAACGAGACCAGCACCAGCGTCACGATGAACGCGACGGTGCCGATGACCTCTTCCGACCATCCGGTCGCGTGGAGGGGCACTTCGAGCAGGTGGTGGATGGCCGGCTCGGAGACGTTCAGGATGAGCAGCGAGCAGACGGTGATACCGAGCTGCGTCGTCGCCAGCATGAGCGTGGCGTGCTCCATCGCGTAGAGCGCGGTCTTGGCGCTGCGCTTGCCGCGCTCCGCCAGCGGTTCGATCTGGGAGCGGCGGGCGGAGATGACGGCGAACTCGGCGCCGACGAAGAAGGCGTTGATCATCAGGAGGATGACCAGCCAGAGGATTCCGATCCAGTCACTCATGGCGCACCCCCTCCGCGGTCGGGTCCGTCACCGGGTCAGGCGTGTACCGGATGCGGTCGACGCGCCGCCCCTCCAGGCGTTCGACGCGCAGCGTCCCGCCCTCGATCGCGACTTCGTCGCCCACCTTCGGGAGGCGCCCCAGCTCGTTCATGACGAACCCGGCGACGGTCTCGTACGGACCCTCCTCCGGAACGGTCACGCCGGCGCGCTCCACGAGCTCGTCGGGTCGGAGGATGCCGGGGAAGGTGATCGAGTCGCGGCCGCGGACCACGCCCGCACGGGTGCGGTCGTGCTCGTCGGCGACCTCGCCGACGATCTCCTCGACGAGGTCCTCGAGGGTCGCGATGCCGGAGGTGCCGCCGTACTCGTCGACGACGACGGCCATCTGGTAGCCGCGGCCGCGCAGTTCGCCGAGCAGGGTCTCGAGGTTCATGGTCTCGGGCACGCGCAGCGCGTCGGTCTGCAGTGCGGAGACCGGCACCTTGGCCCGGCGCTCGCGCGGCACGGCGACCGCCTGCTTGACGTGAACGAACCCGACGACGTCGTCCACATCCTCGTCCACGACGGGGAAGCGGGAGAAGCCCGACGTACGGGCCAGGCCGATCACGGCCTGCGCCGGGTCGGTGCGGCGGATCGTCTCGATCCGCGGGCGCGGCGTCATCACGTCGGAGGCGGTGCGGGTGGAGAAGGCGAGGGTGCGGCTGAGCAGCGTGGCGGTGTCCGCCTCCAGCACGCCGGCACTCGCGGAGCGACGGACGAGGGAGGAGAGCTCTTCGGCCGTGCGCGCACCGGAGAGCTCCTCCTTCGGCTCGATGCCGAGCAGTCGCAGGAACCCGTTCGCGGTGCCGTTCAGGACGGCGATGAACGGCCGGAACACCGCCGTGAACACCGTCTGGAAGGGGATGACCAGCTTGGCCGTCGCGAGCGGGAGCGCCAGTGCGAAGTTCTTCGGCACGAGCTCGCCGAGGATCATCGACAGCAGCGTCGCGACCAGGATGGCCACGATCGTCGCGATCGGCGTCACGGCTCCGTCGGGCAGGCCGATCGAGAGGAGCGGTCCACGCAGGAGGGAGCTGATCGCCGGCTCCATCGTGTAACCGGTGAGCAGCGTGGTGAGCGTGATGCCCAGCTGCGCACTGGAGAGGTGCGTCGAGGTGATCTTCAGCGCCGCGATCGTCATGCCGAGGCGGGACTCGCCGCGGGCGCGCCGCGCTTCGAGGTCTCCGCGGTCGAGGTTGACGAGCGCGAACTCGCTCGCCACGAACAGGCCGGTGCCGATGGTCAACAGCAATCCGACGCCGAGCAGGAGCCACTCAGTGAGCACGGTGGTCACCCCGCTCGCGCCGGCACGGCGGACTCGGGAGCTGGAATGGGCTACAAGAAGGAGGGTCGTCCATTTCCCGGTCAGTATAGCGGCGCGGCCTGCGAGGGATCGCAGTGGATCCGGGGCGGATTCCCAGCGTTCCCATCGACCCGCCATAGTCGGCGCGCAGGGCTGGTGCGGACAGTGACGTCAGCATCCACCGAGAGGACCCGTCATGACCACCGCAGACCCGAACCAGGACGTCCCCGCCGCCTGGCCGCAGCAGCCCGTACCGCCGCAACAGCAGCCGCCGCAGCAGCAGGCGCCGCACTACGCCCCGCAACAGCCCTGGCAGCAGCCGAACGCTCCGAGGCCGGCCGCCGGCGGGAGCATCCTGCGCCGCTGGCCGGTCTGGGCGCAGAACACCGCCATCGTCGTCGGGGCGGTCGCCGTGCTCGCGATCGTCTTCTTCGCCGGCTTCTTCACCGGTCACGCGACCGACGGCGGGCAGCGCGGCGGATTCGGCACCAACCAGAACTTCGACCCGCGCCAGTTCGGCGGGGGTACCGGCGGCAGCGGCGGCTCGACCCAGCAGGGCGGCGGCACGGGTGGCATGACCCAGCAGGGCGGCGGCTCCTAAGAGCGCGCGGCGAGCATCGACTCCATCAGTTGGATCTCGGAGTTCTGACTCGCGATCACGCCGTCGGCGAAGGTGCGCACCGTCCGGTTCTCACTGCGCGCCAGCACGGCGTCGGCCATCTCGACGGCCCCGCGATGATGGGCGATCATCAGCGTGAGGAACATCCGCTCGGCCTCGACGCCCGAGGTGGCGCGCAGCTGCGCGATCTGCTCCGGCGTCGCGAGACCCGGCATGGGCTCCCCGGGGCGGTGGTCGCCGCCCGCCCCGTGATCGTGCGAGCCGGCCGCCGTTCCGACGGTGGCCGGCCGCGTCATCCACGTCATCGACGGCTCGGCCGCCGCCTGCGGGAGCCCCCAGCCGGTCAGCCAGCCGTAGAGCTGGCCGGACTGCTGGCCCTGGGTGGTGGCGATGTCGTAGGCGAGGAGGCGCGTCTCCGGATCGTCGGTGAGATCGCGCACGATCAGGGCGAGCTCGACGCCCTGCTGATGGTGCTCCTGCATGTCCCGGGCGAACCCGGCCTCGGCGCTCGTCGTCCCCGGCGTGCTGGGCGCGCCCACGCTCAGCCGGCCCGCCGAGAAGGCGAGGACTCCGGTGACCACGAGGACCACCAGTCCGGCGAGCACGAGCGGCCACGCCCGTCCCGGCGCGCGGCCCATCGGTCAGGAGACCTTGCCGGGAGCGTCGAACGCGCCCGTGCAGGACGCGCCCGGCTCCGGCACGGACGAGCTCTGCCAGTACGCCTCGAAGAACTTCGCGATGCGCGGGTCGTCCGCCTTCTGCACCTGCAGCTGCACGTTCCAGCCGCTGAGCACGATCGGGGCCGGGAGGTCGTCGTAGGGCGACAGCACGGCGTACGTGCGCGGGATCTTGGTCTTCAGCAGGTCGAGCTGCTCGGCGGACAGGTCGGGCGAGTACGTCACCCAGACTGCACCGTGCTCCAGCGAGTGGACCGCGTTCTCGTTCGGCACCGGCTGGTCGTACACGCCGCAGTTCAGCCACATCGGGTTGTGCTCGCCGCCGGCGGGCGGGGTCTGCTTGTAGGTGACGGAGCCGGTCACGTGGCCGGCGGTATTGTCGAACGTCTTCACGCCCTCGATGGAGATGCTCTTGCCGCCCGCCTCGTACGTCGCGGCCTTCGGGGCGGTCACGATGATGGTGGCCACCAGTGCCACGACGGCGACGACGCCGGCGATGGCCGCCCCGATCCCGATCCAGCGGTTGCGCTTGCGCCGCGCCTGCTCCTTCTTGAACTGCTCGAGCTTCGCCGCCCGGGCCTCGGCCTGGCGCTGCTTGCGGTTCGGAGTGGACGGGGATGGGGTCACGGTGGGCCTCATTTCGACGTGGAGCGACGCTCCGACAGGGGTGGGGTCATTACGGGCAACCCGTTCGCCAGAGTTTCGCATTTCCACCGGCGACCCGCTCACAGACGCTTCTCAGCCGGAGCCGCTGTCGTCTCGCGAGCCCCGAACACGGCCTTTACGGTCCCCGAACATCGATCGCCCACGCTGGATCCAGGTCGGAGCATCCTCCGGCCGCCACCCGTGAAGGAGAATCATGTCGAAACGATCCGCCGGCCTCATCGCCGCCGCTTCCGCCGGAGCCGCGTGCCTCGCACTCGTCGCCGGCCCGGCTTTTGCCGCCACCACACCGCCCGCCACGTCCAGCCCGACCCCGGCGTCCACCTCGACACACGCTCCGAAGACGCTCGCCCAGATCCAGGCGGCAGGAGCCAAGGCGACGAGCGACCGGGAGACGAAGCTGACGGCCGCGATCACGAAGATCACGGCAGACAAGAGCCTCACCTCGAACGACCGCAGCACCATCCTCGGCACGCTCGACGCCGACCTCGCCGCGATGAAGTCCCAGGCGGGCGCGATCGCCGCGGACACGACCACGACCCAGGCGGCGGCGGACCTGAAGACCGTCTTCGAGAAGTACCGGGTGGATGCCGTCGCCCTCCCCCAGGCCCGGCTCGCTGCCGGCGCCGACCGCATCACCGGTGCACGACTGCCCGCCCTGACGAAGGAGCAGTCGGCACTGTCCGCCGAGCTCTCCGGCAAGGACAAGGCGAAGTCGACCTCGGCGCTCCAGGCGGATCTGTCGGACATGGGCAAGCAGATCTCGACGGCCTCGCACGATGCCGGCGGCGTCGCCCAGGCGGCCCTCGACGTCACGCCCAGCGCATACGACTCGAACCACTCGGCCCTGTCGTCGGCGAAGTCCGAGCTCGCCGCCGCCCGCACCGCGGCGAAGAAGGCGGCGTCCGACGCCAAGGCGATCCGGCAGGCGCTGAAGTAGAAGCAGGGGGCGCCCTCACCAGCTACGGCTGGTCTCGAAGCCATTCCAGTGCTCGTTCAGCCTCCTCGTCGGCGCGTCGTGGACGGGAGAGCATGATCTCGCGCTGGCGCGCCTGGGTCGCGTTGTCGGGACCGGCCCGATTGAGGTCCGTGCCCGTGAGCCAGATCTCGCCGGGGCCGCCGGCGGACTCGGGCACGACGAGAGTGATCGCGAAGTACTTCGACTGGCCTGCCAACCTGCTCGCGAGCTCATGGACGTCGACGAAGTCGGCGTCCAGCACATCGACGATCTCCGTGTTGTATCCGCTGGGGACGAGGTCCTCTTCTCGGAGGGCAGCGAAGGCGCTCAGCACGTCGGCCGTCGGCAGGAAGACGGCCCATTCCGGAAGGCCCGCTCCCGCCGGGCCGTCGAACAGGATGATCCGGAAGTGGCCCTCATCGTGCCAATCGGTCGTACGCCAATCGTTGTCCTCGATCTTCACGCCGGGTCACGCCCTTCGATAGGTCCACATGGTCGCGTCGAGTGGTCGACGGCGGGCGACGACACCTACCAGCTGACCGGCAGCGCCTTGCCCTCCTCGTAGCCTGCGGCGGACTGGATGCCGACGAGGGCGCGCTCGTGGAACTCGGCGACGCTGCGCGCGCCGGCGTAGGTGAAGGAGCTGCGGACGCCGGTCGTGATCATGTCGAGCAGATCCTCGACGGAGGGGCGCAGAGGGTCGAGGTAGATGCGCGAGCTGGAGATCCCCTCGGCGAAGAGCGTCTTGCGGGCCAGCTCGTAGGCGTCGAGGCGTTCGAAGCGGCCGTTGACGGCCTTGGTGCTCGCCATGCCCCAGCTCTCCTTGTACAGCGCGCCGCGCTCGTCGCGGTCGAGCGTGCCGGGAGCCTCGATCGTCCCGGCGAACCAGGAGCCGATCATGACGGAGGCACCGCCGGCCGCGAGGGCGAGCGCGACGTCGCGGGGGTAGCGCACACCGCCGTCGGCCCACACGTGCGCGCCGAGCTCGCGGGCGGTCTCGCTGGTCTCGAGCACCGCCGAGAACTGCGGGCGGCCGACCGCGGTCATCATCCGCGTGGTGCACATCGCGCCCGGCCCGACGCCCACCTTCAGGATGTCGGCGCCCGCGGCGACCAGATCGCGCACGGCCTGCTCGGTGACGACGTTCCCCGCGACGATCGGGAGGCCGAGGCCGAGGTCCTTCACGGTCCGGATGGCGCGGCGCATGCCGTCCTGGTCGCCGTGGGCGGTGTCGATGACGAGCACGTCGACGCCGGCCGCGGCGAGCGCCTTCGCCTTGCCCGCCACATCGCCGTTGATGCCGATGGCGGCAGCGACGCGCAGCCGGCCGGAGGCGTCGACCGCGGGCGTGTAGATGGTGGACCGCAGCGCGCTCTTCTTGCTCAGGGTGCCGACGAGCCGGCCATGGTCGAGCACGGGGGCGAACTCCAGCCCGGCCGCGTCCATCACCTCGAACGCGGAGCGGCCGTCGGCGAGGTCCTCCGCGTCGAGCGAGGTCAGCGTCCCGTGCAGGAGGTCGCCGATGCGCGCATCGGGCAGCGCCGACCCGAGCTGCACGGCGGCGAGGCAGCCGAGGAAGGCGCCCGAGGCGTCGTGCACGACGATGCCGTGGCCCTCGACGGCGGGGATGCGGCGCAGCACGTCCGCCACCGTCTCCTCCGGGGTGGCCGGGTACGGGGTGTCGAACGCGACGGGCTGGGCCTTCACCCAGCGGATCGCCTCGTCGAGGTCCTGCAGGTGCATGTCCTGCGGGAGCACGCCCAGGCCGCCGCGACGGGCGAGGGTGGCCGCGAGGCGCTTGCCCGTCACCGAGTTCATGTTCGCCGACACGATGGGGATGGTCGCGCCCGTCCCGTCGCCGGGAGCGAGCGAGACGTCGAGACGGCTCGTCACATCCGATCGCGAGGGGACGAGGAAGACGTCCGAGTAGGTGAGGTCGTGCCGTGGCGTCGTTCCATAGAACTGCATGGGAATAACGGTATCGCCCCCGACTGGGCGACTGCACGGGTGCGCCGATGGGATTAGGCTTGATGATCGGATGGAAGCGGGTGGCCACAAGCCGCCCGATCGGACGAAATCAACGGAGAGAGTGGGCGATCGGCTGTGTCGAGCCAATTGACCGGAGTGGGAACCGACGACGGATCGTCGGGCGAGTTCGGAGCCAACGAATGGCTCGTGGACGAGCTGTACGAGCAGTTCGTCAAGGACAGGAACTCGGTCGACAAGTCCTGGTGGCCGATCCTCGAGAGCTACCGTCCCACGGTCAAGGAGGGTGAGCCGGGAGCCTCCCTCCCCTCGCCCGACGAGAGCCCGGCGCCCACGCCGTCCGAGCCCGTGGTGCCGACGCCCGCCGAGCCGACCGTCCCCGCCCCGGCGGAGCCGACGGTCCCCGCCCCCGCGGAGCCGACGACGCCGTCGGACGCCCACCCGGTGACCACGCCGATCCCCGTGATCGGCAACCAGCCCGTCGCGCGCACCACGTCGGTCGCGCCGAAGCCGGCCCCCGTGCCCGCCGACGCCCCCGTCACCTCCCCCAACTCCGTCGTCGGTGACGGCGACGAGTCCGAGGACAAGGTCACCCCGCTGCGCGGCATGGCCAAGTCCCTGGCCACGAACATGGACGCCTCGCTCACGGTCCCCACCGCGACGAGCGTGCGCACCATCCCGGCCAAGCTGATGATCGACAATCGCATCGTCATCAACAACCACCTCAAGCGCGCCCGCGGCGGCAAGGTCTCGTTCACGCACCTCATCGGCTGGGCGCTGATCAAGGCGCTCAAGGAGTTCCCGAGCCAGAACGTGTTCTACGACGAGGTCGACGGCAAGCCCTCCGTCGTCGCGCCGGCGCACATCAACCTCGGCATCGCGATCGACATCCCCAAGCCGGACGGCAGCCGCGCCCTCCTCGTCCCGAGCATCAAGCGCGCCGACACCATGCGCTTCGGCGACTACCTCGCCGCGTACGAGGAGCTGGTGCAGAAGGCCCGCGCCAACAAGCTGACCGCTGGCGACTTCGCCGGCACCACCATCTCCCTCACGAATCCCGGCGGCATCGGCACCGTGCACTCGGTGCCCCGCCTGATGAAGGGGCAGGGCGCGATCATCGGCGCGGGCGCCCTCGAGTACCCGGCCGAGTTCCAGGGCTCGAGCGAGAAGACCCTCGCCGGCCTCGCGATCGGCAAGACGATCACGCTCACCAGCACCTACGACCACCGCGTCATCCAGGGCGCCGGCTCGGGCGAGTTCCTGAAGATCGTGCACGAGCTGCTGATCGGCAAGCGGACGTTCTACGAGGACATCTTCTCCGAGCTGCGCATCCCCTACGACCCGATCCACTGGAACCCGGACATCAGCGTCGACCTGGCCAGCGCCGTCGACAAGACCGCCCGCGTGCAGGAGCTCATCAACTCGTTCCGCGTGCGGGGCCACCTGATGGCCGACATCGACCCGCTCGAGTACAAGCAGCGGTCGCACCCCGACCTCGAGATCGAGACCCACGGCCTCACCTTCTGGGACCTCGACCGCGAGTTCGTCACCGGCCAGTTCGGCGGCGACAAGCGCACGATGAAGCTGCGCGACATCCTCGGGGTGCTTCGTGACTCGTACTGCCGCACCGTCGGCATCGAGTACATGCACATCCAGGACCCGGCGCAGCGCAAGTGGTTCCAGGACAAGCTGGAGCGCGCGTACGAGAAGCCGACCCACGACGAGCAGCTGCGCATCCTCGGCAAGCTCAACGAGGCCGAGGCGTTCGAGACCTTCCTGCAGACCAAGTACGTCGGACAGAAACGCTTCAGTCTCGAGGGCGGCGAGTCGACGATCGCTCTGCTCGACACCATCCTCCAGGGCGCGGCCGAGGCCCAGCTCGACGAGGCCGCCATCGGGATGGCCCACCGCGGCCGCCTCAACGTGCTGACCAACATCGCGGGCAAGACCTACGGCCAGATCTTCCGCGAGTTCGAGGGCACCCAGGACCCGCGCACGGTCCAGGGCTCGGGCGACGTGAAGTACCACCTCGGCACCGAGGGCACGTTCAAGGGCGCCGCCGGCGAGGAGATCCCCGTCTACCTCGCGGCGAACCCGTCGCACCTGGAGGCCGCGGACGGCGTGCTCGAGGGCATCGTCCGCGCCAAGCAGGACCGCCGCCCCGCCGGCACGTTCCTCACCCTGCCGATCCTCATCCACGGCGACGCCGCGATGGCCGGCCAGGGCATCGTCGTCGAGCAGATGCAGATGTCGCAGCTGCGGGCCTACCGCACCGGCGGCACCATCCACGTCAACATCAACAACCAGGTCGGCTTCACCACGCCCCCCGGCGAGGGCCGCACGTCGGTCTACTCGACCGATGTCGCGAAGACGATCCAGGCGCCGATCTTCCACGTGAACGGCGACGACCCGGAGGCCGTGGTGCGCGTCGCGCAGGTCGCCTTCGAGTACCGCCAGGAGTTCAAGCGCGACGTCGTCATCGACCTCATCTGCTACCGCCGCCGCGGTCACAACGAGGGCGACGACCCGTCGATGACGCAGCCGCTCATGTACAACCTGATCGAGGCGAAGCGCTCGGTGCGGCGCCTCTACACCGAGGCCCTCGTCGGCCGCGGCGACATCACCGAGGAGGAGTACGAGCAGGCTCACCGCGACTTCCAGGAGCGCCTGGAGCGCGCCTTCATGGAGACCCACGCGGCGCAGACCAACTCGACTCCGATCGTGACCGCCGACGGCGTCGCCGCCGGCCTCGAGCAGCCGGCCGCTCAGCAGAGCGACGACAACGTCGGCGAGCCCGAGACGACGGCCGTCACCGAGCAGGTCATCCAGCTCATCGGCGACGCGTTCAACAACCCGCCCGCGGGCTTCACCGTGCACCCGAAGCTGCAGCAGCTCCTCAACAAGCGCAGCGACATGAGCCGCAACGGCAACATCGACTGGGGCTTCGGCGAACTGCTCGCCCTCGGCACCGTGCTCCTCGAGGGCACCCCGGTTCGCCTCGCGGGCCAGGATGCGCGCCGTGGGACGTTCGTGCAGCGCCACGCCGTGCTCCACGACCGCGTGAACGGCCAGGAATGGCTGCCGCTGGCGAACCTGAGCGACAACCAGGCGAAGTTCTGGATCTACGACTCGCTCCTGAGCGAGTACGCGGCCATGGGCTTCGAGTACGGCTACTCGGTGGAGCGGCCGGACGCCCTGGTGCTGTGGGAGGCGCAGTTCGGCGACTTCGCCAACGGCGCCCAGATCATCATCGACGAGTTCATCTCCTCGGCCGAGCAGAAGTGGGGCCAGCGGTCGTCGCTCGTCCTGCTCCTCCCCCACGGCTACGAGGGTCAGGGACCGGACCACTCCAGCGCCCGCATCGAGCGCTACCTGCAGATGTGCGCCGAGAACAACATGACCGTCGCACGCCCGTCGACCCCGGCGTCGTACTTCCACCTCCTGCGCCGTCAGGCGTACGCACGCCCGCGTCGTCCCCTGGTCGTCTTCACTCCGAAGGCGATGCTGCGGCTCCGCGGTGCGACCAGCGATGTGGCCGACTTCACGTCGGGCAAGTTCGAGCCGGTCATCGACGATGCCCGCATCACCGACAAGTCGGCGGTCAAGCGTGTCCTGCTCCTGGCGGGCAAGCTGTACTACGACCTGCTGAACGAGCTCGACAAGAACCCGAACCCCGAGATCGCCCTCGTGCGCGTGGAGCAGTACTACCCGCTCCCCGGCGCCGAGATCAAGGCCGTGGTCGACTCGTACCCCAACGCCGAGCTGGTGTGGGTGCAGGACGAGCCCGAGAACCAGGGCGCCTGGCCGTACATGATCCTGGAGACCTCCAAGCTGGGCCCGCGCCCGCTCGGCGTCGTCTCCCGCCCGCCGTCGGCTTCGCCGGCCGCGGGTTCGGCAAAGCGTCACGCGCAGGAGCAGTCGGTCCTGATCCAGCGGGCGCTCACGCTCTAGCGGCTCCGCGCGTCGTGCCGAGAAGCGGGGGGGGGGGGGGCCGCCCCCCCCCCGGGGCGCGGGGCGGCGGGGCGGCCGCCCCCCCCCGCAGCCGCCGGGCGGGGGGCCGCGGGCCCGGCGGGACACACACCCCCACAGGCCGGC
>NZ_JBHVVL010000003.1:385414-582772 GCF_042883605.1 Leifsonia sp. NPDC058194
CCACTCCGGCTCGTCGGCCTCGGTCCGCCTGCTCCGCCGCGGGGGGGGTTCGCCGAGGCGGCGCGCGCGGCGGGGGGGCCCGACGGCGCCGGCCGCCCCCCCCCCCCCCCGCTTCTCGCGTTCCGGCGGGCCTTCCGCACCCGGTTCCACCGGGCGTACGGTGGCCGCATGACCGTCCTGACCACACACCGTCTCGGCGAGCCCTGCTGGGTCGACCTCGCCTCCTCCGATGTGCCACGCGCCCGCGATTTCTACTCGGCCCTGTTCGGATGGACCTTCGACGAAGCCGGCGCGGAGTACGGCGGCTACCTGACGATGCGGAAGGACGGCCGCACCGTCGCCGGCATCGGACCGGCGATGCCCGGCGGGCAGCAGGACGCCTGGCTGACGCATCTGCTCGTCGAGTACGCCGAGGACGCCGAACGGGAGGCGGTGGAGGCCGGCGCGCAGACCATCGCCGCCGCCATGGATGTCGGCACAGAGGGGCGTCTCGCGGTGATCGCCGATCCGGGAGGCGCCGTGGTCGGATTGTGGGAGCCGCGGGAGCACCGTGGTTTCGAGCTCGTCAACGAGGTCGGTGGGATCGCCTGGCACGAGCTCTACGCCCGCGCCTACCCGGCGCAGATCGACTTCTACACGAGGGTGTTCGGGTGGCAGACTCAGGTCCTCGGAGACACCGCCGACTTCCGCTACGCGACGTTCGGGGATCCGGAGTCGCCGAGCGGCGGGGTCTACGACGCCGACGGGATGCTCCCGCCCGGAGTCCCCTCCCACTGGGTGGTCTACTTCGGTGTCGCGGACGCCGAGGCCGCCTCGCAGCGGGTGGTGGAGCTCGGCGGATCCGTCGTGCGCGATCCGTGGGACAGCGAGTTCGGCCGATTCGCCCAGGCGACCGATCCGCTCGGCGGCCTCTTCTTCCTCCACCAGGTCGGCACGGGGGCCTGAGCCGCCCGACGCCGCGTCAGCTGCGCGGGCGGAGGCCGTCGACGAGCAGGTCGAGCAGGCGGGCGATCTGCTCCCGGTCGGCGACGTCGCGCGTCGCGAGGAACACCCCGACGAGGGCGGTCGTGACATCGTCGGCCGCGAGGTCCCCCCGCAGAACCCCCGTCGCCGCTCCCGCCTTCAGGTAGCCCGCGATCGCGCCGTTCACGCGCTCGCGGGTGTGCGCCGTATTCGCCGCGTCGGCGAGCGCCCCCGCGCGCAGCGACTCCGCCATCCCGCGTTTCGCCATCACGAACTCGGCGTACCGGTCCATCCAGGTGCGCAGGCCTGCATCGGCCGGCCGGCCCTCGTCCGGCCCCGTGTCGCCGCCCTCCGCCGCGGCCGCGATCACGGCGTCGAGCTCGCTCGCGTAGACCGCAGCCACGAGGTCCTCTCGGGTCGGGAAGTTGCGGTAGAGCGTGCCGATCCCGACCCCAGCCGCTCGGGCGATCGCGTCGAGGGAGGCCTGGTCTCCGCCCGCCGCGAACGCCGCGCGGGCGGCCTCCACGAGCAGAGCGCGATTGCGCGCCGCATCGGCGCGCGGCGCCCGGGATCGGATCGCGGTCGGCTCAGGGGATGACAAAGCGGAGACCCCTCCGTATAGTGAATCTATAAGCGGAGGATCCTCCGCTCTCTGACGAGTATAGGGACGCACCCATCATGAGCGACACCTCCATCCACCCCGGCGGCACCTACGACCTGGCCGGACGGCCCGTCGCGCGCATCGGCTACGGCGCCATGGCGCTGGAGCGCTTCGCCTCCGACCCGGCCGCAGGCGAACGGCTGCTGCGCCGGGCGGTCGACCTCGGGATCGACCACATCGACACCGCGGACTTCTACGGCGACAGCGTCTCGAACGACCTCCTCCGTCGCGCCCTCCGCCCCGAGGACGACGTCCTGGTGGTCACGAAGGTGGGCGCGCTCAAGAACCCGGGCGGACCGATCCCGCTGCGCCCCGGCCAGAAGCCCGACGAGCTCCGCCGTGCCGTCGAGGACAACCTGCGCTCTCTCGGACGCGACCGCCTCGACGTCGTCAACCTGCGCCGGCTCGACGTCGGCCCGGGCATCACCGCCGAGGGTGACCAGGTCGTCGACCTCGACGACCAGCTCGCCGAGCTCGTGTCGCTCCGCGATGCCGGGCTCATCGGAGCGATCGGGCTCAGCGCCGTCGATATCGACACACTCCGCCGCGCCCTCCCGGTGGGGATCGCGTGCGTTCAGAACGCCTACGGGGTCGTCGCACGGCGGTTCGAGCCGATGCTCCAGCTGTGCACGGAGAACGAGATCGCCTGGGTGCCGTTCTTCCCGCTCGGCTCCGGCTTTCCCGGCATCCCGAAGGCGACCGAGCAGCCCGAGGTCATCGCGGCCGCCGAGCGCCTGGGGGCGACGCCCGCACAGGTCGGATTGGCCTGGCTCCTCGGCCACGCGCCGAACACGCTGCTGATCGCCGGCACATCGAGCGCGGAGCACCTCGCCGAGAACGTCGCCGTCGGCGACATCACGCTGGACGAGACGACCGTGGCCGAACTCGACGCCATCTGGGACGCGCGCTTCTCGGGAGCCGGGGAGCCGACCCCTCAGTGGACCGACTGACCGCCGGACTCGCTCAGTGGGCGGTCGCCTGGAACGACCGGATGCGCAGCAGCACCTCGGTGCGCAGCGTCTCGGGCGCCGTCTCCTTGCACGCCCGCTGAACCACCTCGGTCAGCACCACGTTCAGGTGCGCCTCGTTGGTGCAGCCGTCACAGTTCGCGAGGTGCTCGCGGATGTCCGCCGCATCTTCGCGGCAGAGCTCGTTGCGCAGGTATTCCTCGAGGTCCTTCTTGGCCTTGTCGCAGCCGCAGTCCGTCATTTCGTGCTCCTGGTGGTCTGCACGGCGGCGGGCTGGACAGCAGAGAGCCCGCGCTCGTGCGCGTAGTCGGTGAGGAGTTCCCGCAGCATCTTGCGGCCGCGGTGCAACCGGCTCATCACCGTGCCGATCGGGGTCTTCATGATGTCGGCGATCTCCTGATAGGAGAACCCCTCCACGTCGGCGAGGTAGACGGCCAGCCGGAAGTCCTCCGGGATGGCCTGCAGCGCGTCCTTGACGGCACTGTCGGGCAGATGGTCGATCGCCTCCGCCTCAGCCGACCGGCTGGACGACGCGGAGATCGACTCCGCCCCGCCGAGCTGCCAGTCCTCGAGTTCGTCGATCGTCCCCTGATACGGCTCGCGCTGCTTCTTGCGATAGGTGTTGATGAACGTGTTGGTGAGGATGCGGTACAGCCACGCCTTCAGGTTCGTGCCCTGCTGGAACTGGGCGAACGCGGCGTACGCCTTGACGTAGGTCTCCTGCACCAGGTCCTGCGCGTCGGAGGGATTCCTGGTCATGCGGAGGGCCGCTGCGTACAGCTGGTCCATGAACGGCAGGGCCTGCTCCTCGAAGAGGCGACCGCTGTCCTCGGTTTCGGTGCTCATCAGGGGCAAGTCTAGTTGCGCGACGGCCGAAGCGTTCCGGCGGCGCCGCACCGTCCCTGCGGATCGGGTCCCGGCGGCCGGGCGACGGGTCGTCGCCGCAGGCGGAGCGTCGAGAACGGCGGTCCTTGATGCCACGGGATGTCCTTCCTTCAGACGGGAACACGGATACCCTTGACAACAATGCTGATCTCGAAATATTCCGCTCCCGACTTCGATCCGTACGGCGATGCCCGCACGGAGGAGCCGAACCTGCTCTGGCCCGCTCCCGTCGCATCCGGGCCGGTCTCGGCGTCGGTGTCGCTGCCGGGATCGAAGTCGTTGACCGCCCGCGAGCTCGTCCTCGCCGCCCTCGCCGACGGCCCGTCGCTGCTGCGCGCCCCGCTGCACTCGCGCGACACCGCGAACATGGTCGAGGCCTTGCGCTCGCTGGGCGTCGGCATCGAGGAGAAGGGCGGCGACAGCGAGTTCGGCGCCGACCTGCTCGTGACGCCGGCCGACGAGCTCCTCGGCAGCACCACCATCGAGTGCGGACAGGCCGGCACCGTGATGCGGTTCGTGCCCCCGATCGCCGGGCTCGCCCTCGGCCCGACCTCGTTCGACGCGGACGACTCCGCGCGCGGCCGGCCGATGGGCGCGATCATCGCTGCCCTCCGCGCGCTCGGCGTCGACGTGAACGACGACGGCCGCGGCTCCCTGCCCTTCACCGTGCACGGAACGGGGACGGTCACCGGCGGAGCCATCGGCATCGACGCCTCCAGCTCCAGCCAGTTCGTCAGCGCGCTCCTGCTCTCGGCCAGCCGCTTCGAGGAGGGGCTGGATCTGACGCATTCCGGCGAGCGCCTCCCGAGCCTCCCGCACATCGAGATGACCATCGCCGCCCTCGACGCGCGCGGAGTGCGGGTGGAGTCTCCCGAGGTCGGTCGCTGGATCGTGCGCCCCGGCGCCATCGGCGCTCTCGACGTGGACATCGAACCCGACCTGTCCAACGCCGCTCCGTTCCTCGCCGCGGCCGTCGTGACCGGCGGTTCCGTGACGATCACGGGATGGCCCGAGACGACCACGCAGGTCGGTGCCGACCTCGCCGACCTCCTGCCGCTCTTCGGCGCGACCGTGAGCCGCGACGGCGACCGGTTGACCGTGACGGGACGGGAGCGCATCCGCGCCGTCGACCTCGACCTCACCACCGGCGGCGAGCTCGCCCCGGCCCTGGTCGCGATCGCCGCGCTGGCCGATGGGCCGAGCGAGATCACCGGCATCGGGCACATCCGCCACCACGAGACCGACCGGCTCGCCGCGCTGGCCGCCGAGATCAACGGTCTCGGCGGTGCGGTCACCGAGCTGGAGGACGGCCTCCGGATCGAGCCGCGCCCGCTCCACGGAGGCGTGTGGCGCAGCTACGAGGACCATCGGATGGCGACCGCCGGCGCGATCGTCGGGCTCGTGGTCCCCGGTGTCGAGATCGAGAACGTCGCGACGACGGCGAAGACGCTGCCCCAGTTCACCCAGTTGTGGACCAGGATGCTCGCGGAAGGCACCAGCCCGCAGTGACGGAGAACACGGGAGCCTGGTGGGAGGACGACGACGAGGACGACGAATACGACGTCTACGACGAGTCGACCATCCGCACGCGGCCGAACCCGAAAGGCAATCGTCCCCGCACCAAGACCCGCCCGGAGCACGCCGACGCCCGTATCGCCCGCGTGCTGGGCGTCGACCGCGGACGCTACACCGTGCTGCTGGACGAGGACACCGGCGACGAGCACCAGCTGACCGCTGCGCGCGCGAGCGAACTGCGCCGCCAGCCGATCGTCACCGGCGACCGCGTCGCCGTCGTGGGCGACACGACCGGCGAGGAGGGGACTCTCGCGCGCATCGTGCGCATCGAGGAGCGATCCACGCTGTTGCGCCGCAGCGCCGACGACACGGACGAGGTCGAGCGCGTGGTCGTCGCCAACGCGGACCAGATGCTGATCGTGGTCGCCGCGGCCAACCCCGAGCCGCGCACCCGTTTGGTCGACCGCTACCTGGTCGCGGCATACGATGCGGGAATCGAGCCGATGCTCTGCGTGACCAAGATCGACCTCGCCGACCCCGGCCCGTTCCTCGAGAACTTCGCCGGGCTGGACCTGCCGGTCTTCACCAGCCGGGAGGACCGCATCCCGGTCGACGAGATCAAGGCGGCCTTGGTCGGCCACGACACCGTCGTCGTCGGGCACTCCGGGGTCGGCAAGTCCACGCTGGTCAACGAGCTGGTCCCCGGCGCGCGCCGGGCGACCGGCCATGTGAACGTCGTGACCGGCCGCGGGCGCCACACCTCCTCCTCCACGGTGTCGCTGAGGGTCGAGAACGGCGAGGGCCACGGCTGGGTGATCGACACCCCGGGCGTTCGTTCGTTCGGCCTCGGGCATGTGAACACGGACAGCATCCTGAAATCCTTCACCGACCTCGCTCAGCTGGCTGAGGACTGCCCGCGCGGCTGCACGCACCTCCTGGATGCGCCGGACTGCGCCATCGTCGAGGCCGTCGAGTCCGGCGCCCTGGGCGACGCGGGACGCGCCCGGCTCGACTCGCTGCAACGCCTGCTGACGACGTTCGCACGCTGACCGGCACGGCGCCATCCGTCGCCGGGTGCGCCAGAATGGTGACATGACTGACGTGCGACTCGAAGCCGGCCAGAAGGCCCCCGCGTTCACCCTTGCCGACCAGGACGGCTCCCCCGTCTCGCTCGGCGACTACGCCGGGGAGAACGTCATCGTGTACTTCTACCCCGCGGCGATGACGCCGGGCTGCACCAAAGAGGCGTGCGACTTCCGGGACAACCTCAACTCGCTGAAGTCGAGCGGCTACCGGGTCATCGGGATCTCCAAGGACGCCCCCGCGCAGAACAAGAAGTTCCAGGAGCAGGAGGGCTTGAACTTCCCGCTCCTCTCGGACGAGGACCTCGCCGTGCACAACACGTACGGCGCCTACGGAGAGAAGAAGCTCTACGGCAAGGTCGTGCAGGGCGTCATCCGCTCGACGTTCGTCGTCGACCCCGACGGCTCCGTGCGGCTGCCGCTCTACAACGTGAAGGCGACCGGTCACGTCGCCTCGCTCCGGAAGAAGCTCGGTCTCGACTGACACGAGCGGTACCCGGACCGGTCAGGCCGGGAGCCGCGGGACCGACGCCAGGAGCCGTTGCGTGTAGGGGTCGGCCGGGGAGCGCAGGACCTCCCGGGTCGGCCCCTGTTCCACGATGCGGCCACCGCGCAGCACGACCGTGTCGGCGCACAGCGACGCGACGACGCTGAGGTCGTGCGACACCATCACGACGGTCATGCCCTCGTCCGCGGCCAGGCGACCGAGAAGCTCGACGATCTGGATGCGCGTCGTCACGTCGAGAGCGCTCACCGGTTCGTCGGCGAGGAGCACCCGCGGCCTCGAGACAATGGCGCGCGCGATCGCGATGCGCTGGCGCTGGCCGCCCGAGAACTCGTGCGGGAACCGCTTCGCCGCGTCTGCCGGGAGCGAGACCGCCTCGAGGGCGGCCGCGACCCGTTCGCGGGCCTGGGAGCCGGTCGCGAGCCGGAGGGAGGTCAGCGGCTCCCCCACGATACGGCCGACGTTCTGTCGGGGGTCGAGGGACGAGTACGGGTCCTGGAAGACCGTCTGCACACTGCGGCGGAACTCCCGCATGCGATCACGGTCCCGCCGATCGAGCGGATTGCCGTCGAAGAGGACCTCCCCGCTGGTCGGCCCGGTGAGTCCGAGCAGGAGGGAGAGGATGGTCGTCTTGCCCGCGCCGGATTCGCCGACCAGGCCGACGCTGCGGCCGGCCTCGACCGTCAGCGAGACGCCTTCGAGGGCGGGGCCGGTGGCACGCCGGTACTGGAAGCCGGCGTTTCGGAGCTCGAGGATGGCGGTCACGGCACCTCCAGGGCGGCGTCGAGCTCGCGGGCGCTGCGGACGAGCTCGATCGTGTACGGGTCGGTGGGTGCCTCGAGAAGCCTCAGGATGGGGCCCTCCTCCACCACGCGGCCGGCACGGAGCACGAGCGCCCGGTCGGTCATCCGCGAGACGACGGCCAGATCGTGGCTGACGAAGAGGAGGGACATCCCGCGTTCGGCGATCAGGGAATCCAGGAGCGCGAGCACGTCGGCCTGCACCGTCACATCGAGCGCGGTCGTCGGCTCGTCGGCGATCAGGAGCTGCGGACGGCAGGCCAGAGCCGCGGCGATCGCGACCCGCTGACGCTGGCCCCCCGAGATCTCGTGAGGGTACGCGCGGGCGATCCGATCGGGGTCGGGCAGACGCACCTCGTCCAGCGCCTCACGGACGGCCGCCCGGAGCTCGCCTCCGCGCAGGCCGAGATGGCGCCGCAGCGGCTCCGCGACCTGTCGGCCGAGACGCATGAGGGGATCGAGCGCGGTCAGCGGTTCCTGGAAGACGAACGAGACGGCTTTCCCGCGCAGCGGCACCAGATCCCGCTCCTTGGCGCCCACGACCTGGACACCGTCCAGGTCGACGCTGCCGCCTGCCGTCAAGCCGTCGGGCAGCAGACCCGCGACCGCGAAGGAGGTCAGGGACTTGCCCGACCCCGACTCGCCGATCAGGCTGACCCGCTCACCCGCGCCGATCGAGAACGACACGTCGTGCACCAGTGGCGACCCGTCGCGCGCCGCGACGGAGAGGTTGCGCACATCCAGGCTCATCGCGACCTCCTCCGAGTCGGGTCGGCGACGTCGCGGAGGCCGTCGGCGACCAGGTTCACGCCGATCACCAGCACGACCAGGGCGACACCCGGGGCGATCGCGCCCACCGGCGCGACGGCGACGGTCCCCTGCGCCTCCTGCAGCAGCCGGCCCCACGAGGCGTTCGGCGGCGGGGCGCCGAGCCCCAGGTACGACAGACTCGCCTCGGCGAGCACCGCGATGCCGAACTGCAGGGCGAGGTTGACCAGGAGCGTTGGCCAGATGTTGGGCAGGATGTGCCGGGCGACGACTCCGGGCCAACTCGTGCCGGACGTCCGCGCCGCGGTGACGTACTGCTGCGAGAGGACGCGTTTGGACAGCACGCGTGTCAGTCGCGCGATCACAGCCGACATCGCCAGGCCGATGGCGAGGATCGCGGTGCCGAGCGATGCTCCCTGGGCCGCGACGATGAGCATGGCGAGCAGCAGGGTCGGGAAGGCGATCAGGATGTCGAGGACGGCGGAGATCGTGTCGTCGAGCCAGGTCGATGCGAAGGCCGCGAGCAGGCCGATCGTGATGCCGACGAGCGCTCCGATGGCGACAGCGCCGACGCCGACCGCGAGCGCGATCCGCGCGCCGACCATCAGCTGCGACAGCAGGTCGCGACCGAGCTTGTCGGTGCCGAGCCAGTGCTCCGGGCCCGGCTGCTCGAGCCTCCCGCCCGCGGTGTCGCTCGGCGCGTACGGCAACCAGAAGAACGACACCAGGGCGACGATCACGACCAGACCGACGAGCGTGAGCCCGATGCCGAGCGTGACCGAGCGCCGTGCGCGGCGTCGCGTCGCCCGCTGCGGAGCGGCGCCCTGCGCCGCGGCCTGATCCACGACCGCGCTCATCGGTTCCCCGAGATGCTGTGACGCAGGCGCGGGTCGACGAGCCGCTGCGCGACGTCGGCCGCGAAGCCGATGATGAGCACGGCGAACGTCGACACGAAGAGGATCCCCTGGATGCTCTGGAAGTCGTGCTGCTCGATCGCCCGGAGCAGCATGCTTCCGAGCCCAGGAAGGGTGAAGACGCTCTCGACGACCACGGCGCCGAGGAAGGTGGTGGCCAGCTCGATGCCCAGGATGGAGATGACCGGCACCGCGCCGTTGCGCAGGCCGTGGCGCCACATGGCCGTGCCGAAGCCGGAGCCGAGTGCGCGCGCATTGCGCAGGTAGTCGCTCCCGATCACGTCGAGCGTCGCGCTGCGCACGTAGCGGGCGATGGATGCGCTCATCACGATGGCGATCGTGATGATGGGCAGCGCCAGCGACTCCAGGGCGGCTGCGGGATCGGCCCAGTCGTCGCGGGGGAAGCCGCCCGACGGGAACCAGCGGAGGTTGATGGAGAAGGCGCTGACCAACAGGATCCCGACCCAGAACACCGGGACGGCGATGCCGAGCTGCGAGAACGCGGAGAGCGCGATCCCGTACCAGCGATCGGCCTTCCACGCTGCGACGAAGCCGACGGGCAGCGCGATCACGAGGGCGAGCAGGAACGACAGGATCGTGAGCGGGACGGTGACGGCCAGCCGCGACACGATCTCGGGCCCCACGGGCAGGGAGCTGATGAACGACGTGCCGAGGTCGAGGCGCAGGAGGCTGCCGAACCACGTGAAGAACTGCTCGATCAGCGGACGGTTGCTGCCCACCTGCTCCTGCGCCGCGGCGATCTGCTCCGGCGTCGCGTTGACGGAGAGCAGCGCGTTCGCCGGGTCGCCCGGCAGCACGCGCAGCAGGAAGAAGAGCACGACCATGGCGAGCAGCAGCGACACCACGAGGAACGCGGTGCGACGCAACAGATAAGGGGCCATGGTCTTTTCAGCGTAGATGCCCGGGGAGTCCGTCAGGGACTCCCCGGGCGATCGGTGGAGAACTCGCTCGGAGCGTTACTTCTTGACGATGTCGTACGTGTAGAACGTCGAGTTCAGTCCGTTGACGGTGTACCCGGAGAGGTCGCTCGACGCGACCACGATCTGCGGGGTGAGGTAGAGCCAGACGCTGGCGGCGTCCTTGGCGATCTGCTCGTTGACCAGCTTCAGCTTCGCGGTCTGCTCCGCCGTGGTCGACGACTGCTCGGCCTCGTTCACCCACTGGGTCACCTGCGGGTTGTTGTAGCCCCAGTAGAAGTCGGGGTTGCCGTACCAGACCACGTCGCGGTCATTGACGTGCTCCTGCAGGGTCGCCTCGAAGTTCTTCTCCTTGAAGACCTTGGAGTACCACTCGTCGGCGGAGATCGTGGTGATGTTGACGGTGATGCCGACCTTCGCCAGCTCGCTCTTCACGAACTCGGCGACCGCGGGGTGCGGGTCGTAGCTCGGGGTGTCGAGGGTGAACGTGAAGCCGTTCGGGTAGCCGGCGTCGGCCAGCTCCTTCTTGGCGAGAGCGGTGTCGTACGGGTTGACCTTGGTGAGGTCCTCGTACCAGGGGTCGCTCGGCGGCACCATCGAGCCGATCAGGGTGCCGTAGTCGCCCCAGATCGAGTTCAGCAGCTTCTTCGTGTCGATCGCGGAGTACACGGCCTTGCGGACCTCGGCCTTGTCGAACGGTGCGACGCGGTCGTTGAACGCGAGGAGTTCCTTGACCGTCGACTTGCCGTCGTTGATCGTGTAATCCTTGTTGTCCTTGATCTGCGCCAGGGCGTCGGGGCTCTGGATGTTGGTGACGATGTCCACCTGGTTCGTCAGCAGCGCGTTCGAGAGGGCCGAGGCGTCGGTGAAGTAGTCGAAGACGACCTCCTTGTTCTTCGCCTTCTCGCCCCAGTAGCCGCTCCAGCGCTCGATGCTGAGCGAGCTGCCGCGCTTCCACGTGCCGAGGGTGTACGGACCGGTGCCGTCCTCCGCCGTCTTGTAGTCCTTGACGCCCGGGCCGTAGATCCAGACGTAGCTGAGGTTGTAGGGCAGCGAGATCGAGCGGCTCTTCAGCGTGATGACGACGGTGTGCGTGTCGGGCGTCTCGATACCGGAGATCACCGCGAGCTGCGACTTGCGGGCCGACTGCGAGTCGTCCGCGGTCACGCGCTCGATGCTGCGCTTCACGTCGGCGCTGGTGAACTCGGAGCCGCCGTGGAACTTCACTCCCTCGCGGAGCGTGAACGTGTAGGTGAGGCCGTCCTCGCTCGTCGTGTACTTGGTGGCGAGGAGGGGCTCGACCTTGCCGTCGTCGGTGAGCTTGAAGAGGCCCTCGTAGACGTTGCCGTTGAACGCCTCGGTGACGCCGCTGCCGCTGCCGGCGGTGTTGTCGAGGTGCACGGGCTCGTTCTGGGAGCCGACGGCGATCGTCGCGTCGGTGCCGGACGCCGACGAGGACGACGAGGCGCCCGAGCAGCCGGCGAGAGCCAGTGCTGCCGCGAGGCCGATCGCGAGCGTGGCGAGAAGGGGGGTCTTTCTCAACGGAGTTCTCCTGTGCTGTGTGGAGGGGGAAGGGAGGTGGAGCCGGATGCGCTAGAGCGCGCCGCCCGTGCGGAGCACGACGCGCTTCTCACCCGCGGGGACGGGCACGGCGAAGCGGTTGTTCCGCGGCGGCAGCGGACAGTTGTACTGGTCCGAGAAGCCGCAGGGAGGCACGAAGGCGCGGTTGAAGTCGAGGACGACGCGATCGCCGTCGCGCTGCACGAAGAGGAACCGGCCGGACGCGTAGGTCCCGTCGTCCCCCTCGGCGCCGTTGGTCGCGTCGGCGAAGACGAGCAGCAGGGTGCCGTCGTCGTCGAACGCGCTCAGCGTGTGCTCGACCCCGTCGAGACGGAAGGTGATGTCGCCCGGCACCACGAGTTCACGGGTGAGCCCGTTGTCGCGCAGGTGCTCGAACGGCACGGTGCGGTCGGCGGACACCGGGTGGAACTCCGCCTCGACGACCCATGCCGGGTCGAACGGGAACGCCTCGATGGTGTCGAACGCGCGGATGGCGGGCGAGTCCGCGTCCCAGAGCCGGATTCCGCGCTCGGGCTCGCCGGTCTCGAGGTTGCGCCGGGTGAGCTCCGTCGCGGTGACCGTGTCGGGCCGGCCCTCCAGCGCATCGTCGACGGTCGTCGCGTCGCCGGGCGTCAGCCAACGGGTCTCGACGAGCGCGAGGTTGCCGGTCGGGGCGACGACGGACGCGAGCCGCCCGGCGCGCCACGCGTCGTACCCGGAACGGGCTGCATCGATGGTGGCGGGAGCTGCGGCGGCGGCTGCGGCGGTGGGCACGGTGGTCTGCTGCGGGGCGGAGGGATCAGTCACGATATCGGGCATAACGCACTCAGTCTGCGTCTTGTTCCCCCGGAGTGCTCATTCGTGTTGCTCTGTGTTGCGCACGGTGGCACGGACGACCGACGGGGTCAGCGCCAGGACGCCCGCCACCACGGCCGGCACGAGCAGCGCCCAGCCGACGTCCGGGCGCGCGACCAGGCCCTGGAAGCAGCCGACGGCGACCGCGATCTGCAGGATCTGGATGGTCACGGTCGACGCACGCGCCCAGGCGCGACGGCGCAGGATGCCTGCGGCGGTGATGATGACCCAGACGGCCGCCAGCGCCGTCAGCACGAAGATGGCGATCGCGGTCGTCAGGTACTGCGGTGTCAGGGTCAGTAGATCGATCAGCAGCCAGACGGCCAGACCGGTGACCAGCGCGGCCTCCAGGAACAGGATCACCGCGAGCGCCAGGAGCGCCGGAGGACGCACGGCCGAACCGGGCACTATACCACCCCACCATTTCCGTCTTGTGTTCTCAGCGTTATCCCATACAAAACTATTGATTCGAGTTAAGCGCTATGGGAGCATATTGGAGGTCGAGTTAGTGCTCACAGGGTGGTGGGCAGGTCTTTTTCCCAAACGGATCTGAAGAACCCTGTAACCCGACTGCTTACCTGCATTCTAGGCCATTCAGGCCAGGAAACATTCAGCGAACAAGGAGCATATCTTCATGGATTGGCGCGACAAAGCCGCCTGCCTGACCGCGGACCCCGAGCTTTTCTTCCCCGTCGGAAACACGGGTCCCGCTGTCGATCAGATCGACAAGGCGAAGGCGGTCTGCGCTCGCTGCACCGTCACCGAGATCTGCCTGCAGTACGCACTCGAGACCGGCCAGGACTCGGGCGTCTGGGGTGGACTCTCCGAGGATGAGCGCCGCGCGCTCAAGCGTCGCGCGGCTCGCGCCCGCCGCGCCTCCTGAGGCACAGCTCCACAGAACGTACTCGTCACCACGCACCACAGCACCGCCGAGGCGGCGCTCCGCATCCAGCTGGACGGACACCTAGCACCCCGAACAGCAACGACATCGCGGAGCGCCCCTCGGCATTTCCGTGTCCGGGGCTCCGCCATGCCCGGGGCCGTCGTCAGACGGTCGTGAGGTAGCGCAGCGGCACTTCGATGGTGACCTCGGTGCCCTGCCCCATCAGGGTGTGCCAGTCGATCGCTCCACCGAGCTCGCCCTGGATCAGAGTCCGCACGATCTGCGTCCCCAGGCCCGTGCCGACCTTGCCCTCCGGCAGACCGGAGCCGTTGTCGACGACCTTGACGGTCAGGGACTCGGCCGAGCGATGGGCGATGATCTCCACCTGACCTTCGCGTCCGGCGAGCCCGTGCTCCACCGCGTTCGTGACCAGCTCGGTCAGGGCGAGCGCGAGCGGGGTCGCGTACTCGCTCGGAAGCGTTCCGAACGACCCGGTCTTCTTCGGGTGCACGGTGGTGGTGTGGCTGGCCGCCACCTCGGCCACCAGCAGCAGCACCCGGTCGAAGACATCGTCGAAGTTCACGATCTGGGCGAGACCGGTCGAGAGCGTGTCGTGGACGACCGCGATCGCCGCAACCCGGCGCATCGCCTGGCTGAGGGCCTCGCGCGCCTCCTCCGAGTGCGTACGGCGGGCCTGGATGCGCAGGAGGGACGCCACCGTCTGGAGGTTGTTCTTGACGCGATGGTGGATCTCGCGGATCGTCGCGTCCTTCGTGATCAGCTCGCGCTCCTGATGCCGCTGCTCGGACACGTCGCGGCAGAGCACGATCGCGCCCACGCGCTCACCGCGGTTGCGGATCGGGATGGCACGCAGCGAGACCGTCACCCCACGCGCTTCGATGTCGGTCCGCCAGGGCGCGCGGCCGGTCACCACGAGCGGGAGCGATTCGTCGACCGTCAGCGTCCCCGCCACGAGACCGGTGGTCACGGTGGCCAGTGACTGTCCCTCCAGTTCGCCGGTGAACCCCATCCGGTTGAACGCGCTCAGGGCGTTCGGGCTCGCGAACGTGGTCGTGCCGTCGACGTCGAGCCGGATGAGTCCGTCGGCCGCGCGCGGGGCGCCCCGGCGCGGGGCGGCGGGGGCGCCGAGGTCGGGGAAGTCCCCCGTCGCGATCATGCTGAAGAGATCGTTCGCGCACTCGTTGAAGGTCAGCTCCTGCCGACTCGGCGTGCGAGCCTCGCTGAGGTTCGTGTGCCGCGTGATGATGGCGATCGGCTCGTCCGCGGTGTCGGGCGAGTGGACCGTGAGACGGCGGATGACCGGAACCGCGCGCACACGCGTCGGCGTCTCTTCGTACCAGTCGGGCGCGGAGGTGTCGATGATCGCTTTGGTGCGGAAGGCATCGGTCACCTGCTGCTTCCACTCGGGCTTGATGTGCTGGCCGACGAAGTCGCGGTAGAAGAGCGTCGCAGCGCTCGACGGCCGGGCGTGCGCGACGGCCACGAAGTCGTCGTCGTTCGTGGGGACCCAGAGCACGATGTCTGCGAAAGCGAGGTCGGCGAGCAGCTGCCAGTCCCCCACGAGTCCGTGGAGCCATTCCACGTCGACCTCGGACGAACGGCCTTGAGCATGGATGAGATCACTGAGCGTCGACACCCCCCTAGTGTAGGCGGACCCTTCGAGCCGAACGCCGGTTATCCACACGCGCGTTGGCACCCTGGACTCCCCTGCTCCCCACTGCTTGAGTGAGTCCGTGCGGACAGCGGCCGGGGGGCCGTGGCAGAGATCGGGGGCGGCGTGAGCACAGGGATTCCAGAGCGGACCGGCGGAGGCGCCCGGTCGCCGCCGGCGGACATCACCGCCGACCGCGGCACACGCAGCACCACATCCAGCACAGCACAAGGAGAACCATGTCGACGAGAGCGACGACGATCGAACAGCCCGCTTCGAGCGCACCAACGAGAGCGACGGACCTGATGATGCCGAATCGGCCTGGATCGGCCGGCGACCGCGCCGAGGCACTTCCGGAGGCGGCACGGCGCTCGTTCGCGGCGCACCCTGCCAACCACCGACCGCACCCGCGGCCGCAGGGGATCGAGACCCGCACCACTCTCGAATCCGCAGGCGATGACGACCGGCCGGCGGGGACTCGTCGTCGGGCCGACGCCGACGCCGACGTGGCGACGCTCGATCAAGACCCCGCGCTGTTGTGCGCGAACCTGGCGCTGTGCGTCGTGGAGATCCTCGCGGGTGCCCGCGCACTCGATCAGATCGGCCGGTGGGTCACCGATTCGGTGTTCGTCCACTTGCTGCGTCGTACGGTGATCGCAGCGCGCTCGCGCGCCGTCGCCGCCCAGGAGGCGATGCGGCCGCGCTTCCGCATCGGGGCGCCCCTGCTGTCCCACCCCGCCGACGGAATCGTCGAAGCGGTGGTCATGGTGCACCAGCCCACACGCTCCCGCGCAATCGCCCTGCGGCTCGAACGGCATCGGGAACGCTGGCGCGCCACAGCCATCAGCGTCCTCTGACGCCCGCCGATGCAGAACGCCGTATGGCGGCCTTGCTCAGGCCGCCATACGGCGTTCGGGAACGGAGGGTCAGCGCTTCTTGGACTGCGCCCGGCGCTCGGCGCGGTTCGCCGGAGCCTCGTCGGCTTCGGCGTCGGCCGGCACGGCCTGTCCGAACGCCCCGCGCTGAGTCGCCGCCTGCTGCGGCGGGGCGGCCTGGGGCGCCGCCTGCTGCTGGGCGCGCTGCGCCCGGGCGGTGGCGGCCTTCTCGATCTGACCGCGCTGGTTGCGGACCTCGACTCCGCCGCCCTCGCCGGGAGCGGAGTAGCTCAGCGCCTGAGCGCCTTCGCCGCGGGCGAGGCCCTTGGCCGCGACGGACGGGGACTCGACCTCGCCGGCGGCCTGGTTGACCTCCACCTCGAGGTTGAACAGGAACCCGACGGTCTCTTCCCGGATCGCGCCCATCATCTGCTGGAACATCGCGAAGCCTTCGCGCTGGTACTCGACCAGCGGGTCGCGCTGAGCCATCGCTCGCAGGCCGATGCCGTCCTTGAGGTAGTCCATCTCGTAGAGGTGCTCGCGCCAGCGACGGTCGATGACCGACAGGACGACGCGTCGCTCGAGCTCACGCATGGCCGGGGCGCCGAGCGTCTCCTCACGCCGCTGGTAGGCGATGCGGGCATCCGAGAGGATCTCTCGGCGCATGAAGTCGCGGTTGATGCGGCCCTTGTTGCCGGCCTCGGCGATGACCTCGTCGATGCTGACGCCGATCGGGTAGAGCGTCTTGAGCTCGGCCCACAGCGCGTCGAAGTCCCAGTCGTCCCCGTTGCCCTCGCCCGTGTGCTGCTCGAGGATGTCGTCGATCACGTCGGTGAGGAACTTCTGCACGCGCTCGTGCAGGTCGTCGCCCTCGAGGATCTGGCGGCGGTCGCCGTAGATCGCCTCGCGCTGGCGGTTGAGGACGTCGTCGTACTTGAGGACGTTCTTGCGGATCTCGGCGTTGCGCGCCTCGACCTGCGACTGGGCGCTCCGGATGGCGCGGCTGACGACCTTCGACTCGATCGCCATGTCGTCGGGGACGCTCGTGCGCCCCATGAGGCTCTCGGCCGCACCGGCGTTGAACAGGCGCATCAGGTCATCCGTCAGCGACAGATAGAAGCGGCTCTCCCCCGGGTCGCCCTGACGGCCGGAACGACCGCGGAGCTGATTGTCGATACGGCGCGACTCGTGACGCTCGGTGCCCAGAACGTAGAGGCCGCCGGCGTCGATGACCTTGTCGGCCTCCTCCTGGACTTTCGCCTTGACGTCGGAGAAGACCTCGTCCCACTGCTCCTCGTACTCGTCCGGCGTCTCCACCGGGGAGAGTCCGCGCGAGTTCATCTCGGCGACCGCGATGAACTCGGCGTTGCCGCCGAGCATGATGTCGGTACCGCGGCCGGCCATGTTGGTCGCCACGGTGACAGCACCGAGTCGACCGGCCTGCGCGACGATCGCCGCCTCACGAGCGTGGTTTTTGGCGTTCAGGACCTCGTGACGGACGCCCTTCTTCGCCAGCGCGCGCGAGAGGTACTCGCTCTTCTCGACGCTGGTGGTGCCCACGAGCACCGGCTGGCCCTTGTCGTGACGCTTGGCGATGTCCTCGACGACCTGCTCGAACTTGGCTTGCTCGTTCTTGTAGACGAGGTCGGGCTGGTCGATGCGCTGCATCGGCTTGTTCGTGGGGATCGGGACGACGCCGAGCTTGTAGGTGCTCATGAACTCGGCGGCCTCGGTCTCGGCGGTTCCGGTCATGCCGGACAGCTTCTTGTAGAGGCGGAAGTAGTTCTGCAGGGTCACGGTGGCGAGGGTCTGGTTCTCGGCCTTGACCTCGACGCCCTCCTTGGCCTCGATCGCCTGGTGGATGCCCTCGTTGTACCGACGCCCTACCAGGATGCGGCCGGTGTGCTCGTCGACGATGAGCACCTCGCCGTTCATGACGACGTAGTCCTTGTCGCGCTTGAAGAGCGCATTGGCCTTGATGGCGTTGTTGAGGAAGGAGATCAGCGGAGTGTTCGCCGACTCGTACAGGTTGTCGATGCCGAGGTAGTCCTCGACCTTCTCGATACCGGGCTCGAGCACACCGATCGTGCGCTTCTTCTCGTCGACCTCGAAGTCCTCCCCCACGGTGAGGCGCTTCGCGAGGTTGGCGAACTCGACGAACCAGCGGTTCGCCTCGCCGGACGAGGGCCCGGAGATGATCAGCGGGGTGCGCGCCTCGTCGATGAGGATGGAGTCGACCTCGTCCACGATCGCGAAGTAGTGGCCGCGCTGGACCATGTCCTGCGCCTGCCACGCCATGTTGTCGCGCAGGTAGTCGAAGCCGAACTCGTTGTTGGTGCCGTAGGTGATGTCGGCCGCGTACTGCTCGCGGCGCTCCTCGGGGGTCTGGCCGGCGAGGATCACACCGGTCGTCATACCGAGGGCGCGGAAGACACGGCCCATCAGCTCCGACTGGTAGCTCGCGAGGTAGTCGTTGACCGTGATGACGTGCACACCGCGGCTCGCGATGGCGTTGAGGTACGCGGCCGTGGTCGCCACGAGGGTCTTGCCCTCACCGGTCTTCATCTCGGCGATGTTGCCGAGATGGAGGGCGGCGCCGCCCATGAGCTGCACGTCGAAGTGCCGCATGCCGAGCGTGCGCTTTCCCGCCTCGCGGACGGCGGCGAACGCCTCCGGCAGGAGGTCGTCGAGCGACTCTCCGTTGCTGTACCGCTCCCGGAGCTCGACGGTCTCGTGCATGAGCTCTTCGTCGGTGAGCGCCGAGAAGTCGTCTTCGAGGGCGTTGACGGCTTTCGCGTACGCCTCGAGACGACGGAGAGTCCGTCCCTCGCCGAGACGGAGAACCTTTTCCAGAACTGAGGCCACTGATGCACTCCACTTGTGTTCGGTCGGGCCGATCGTGCCCGCGTCCGTGTCGGACGCACGCCGAACGGCTGGCACCGTGCGACGTTAGAGACATCGTACGGGATCAGCCACCGGGTTCCTCCAGCGGCAGCTGAAAGCCAGCCGAATGGAGGGTGAATCCGCGACATGGATGCGCCGATGGCGGCCGCCGCCTGGGCGGACGCCATCGGCGCGCGTCGTCAGCCGAGCTTGCGGCTGGCGGTCGCGACCTCCTGGAGCTCGTCCGCGTCGTCGTCGAGCGAGATCACACCGTAGTCCCAGCCTTTGCGGCGGTACACGACGCTCGGCCGCTCGGTCTCCTGGTCGACGAACAGGTAGAAGTCGTGCCCGACGAGCTCCATGTAGTAGAGCGCATCATCGACCGTCATCGGGAGCGACGCGAAGACCTTCTTGCGGATCACGACCGGGCAGTACTCGTCTTCGGCGACCTCGTCGCCGGACTCGGCATCCTGCACCACCGGGACGCTGCCCGTCCTCACCTGGTCGAGCACGGCGACGGGTGCCGCGGCGAGGCCGACGGCGCTGAAGCCGTCCGTGCTCGCCTCGCGCAGCGAGGTCGGCCGATGCTGTCCGCGGTGCACCTTGCGGCGGTCCTTCGCCCGGCGCACGCGTTCGAGAAGCTTCCCCAGGGCGAGGTCGAACGCCGCGTATTTGTCGGTTCCGGTCGCCTCGGACCGGACCACCGCCCGCGGCCCGACAAGCGTCAGCTCCACCCGGTCGTTCCCGTTCTGACCGCCGAGCTTCTCGTTGTGGCGGCTGACCTTGATCTCGAAGGAGATGGCCCGCTCTGCCAGATGCGCGACTTTGTCCGACTTCTCAGTCGCGTATTCACGGAAACGATCGGTGATTCCCAGGTTGCGTCCGATGATGTTGATGTCCATGGAGACCTCCCTGATCCGACGCGGTGTCGTCCTGATCACGGGCGACCCTCGCGCCTTTTCGACAACCGTAGTGCTCCCCTCTGGGGAACGGAACCGGAAACCGCATGTTATTTGCTGGGAACCGGCCGGAATCCCTCCGAAAGCCCGGTCGGGCTCCGGCGTGGCGTTCGCGCGACGGCCGCGGCACCCACGACGAACCCCCCGGCCGCTGTGATCGCGCGCGCGGCTTCGACGACGGTCGCGCCCGACGTCACGATGTCGTCGACGATCAGGCAACGTCGCCCGCGGAGGCGGCTGGAGGCCGCGAGACTGCCGCTCCGGTTGTCCGCGCGGCCCGCCGACGAGAGGCCGGCCTGGTCATGCGTCTGGCGGGTCAGCCGCAGCGCCCGCCAGAGCGGGGGGACGAGGATTCCGGCACGGGACAGCATCAGTCCGGACGGATGGAATCCGCGGCGTCGGCGCGCGACCGCCGTCGACGGGATGAGAACCGGCAGGAGTGCGTCCGGGCGACCGCTCCGCGGCGCGGGGACGGACCGCTGAGCCTCGACGATCGCTGCTCGCAGCGCTCGTCCCAAGGCCGGGGCTGCATCCACCCGGCCGGATTCCTTGAACGACAGCAGGACGCGACGCGTCGCTCCCGAGTACTCGAGAGCAGACCAGACCGGCACGCCGCCCACCGTCGTGGCTGAGACGTCCGGAGCGAGCGCACGTCGGCAGCCGATGCAGAGGCTGCGATCGGGGTCGCCGCATCCGGCGCAGCGCACCGGGAGCAGGACGGCGGCCGCGTCGCGGAGGGAATCGGTGAGGAGAGAGATCGAGGTCATGGATCCAGCCTCGCGAACGGCGGCCGACGCTGGGCGGTGACGACGAAATGTGTGGAGGAGGCTCGTCGCGACAGGGTTGTGGAGAAGCGGCTACGGCTGTCCGAGCTGAACCGCGACGGCCCCGACCTTGTCCGTCTGCGCCTGCCACCCCGTGCCCGTCGGCGCCTGGAGGCTGCCGTCCGCCGTGAGGACGAGGTAGCGCGCGAGCCCGTCCGCCCCGACGATCGTGCGCCCTCCCCCGGGCCCGGTCGTGACGGTCTGCTCGCCGCCGATCGTCTGCTCGACGATGCTCGTCCCGTCGCCGTTCGTCGAGTTGAGCAGGGCGACGCTGAGCTCCCCGGTCCACGCGACCGAGAGCGGAGTTCCCGCGCCGACCGCCAGCTCGACCGGCTGGGTCAGCGATGCGGGCACCCCTCCGGAGCCTCGGACGATCCCCGCGGCGACGAGCGAGTATCCGGTGGCGGTGCGCAGCAGCGCGACCACCCGGGTGCCGTCGCGCGAGACGGCGAGCGACTGGATCCCGATCGCACCCGGCCAGTCGGTGGCGACGGCGTGCGCCTCCCCGTTGGCCCCCGTGGCCTGGAGCCCGGCCGGAGCACTTCCCGGGACCGACAGCACCCAGCCGTTGTTGTCGATGGTCGGCGGGATCAAGCCCGCCCGGGCATCCACGCGCACCGTGTCACCGGAGCGGCGGACCAGGTACGCCCCGCCCGCGGAGAGCACGGCGGCCTGATCGCGTGCGGCATCGAGCGCGACCGCCGTCGGCTGCAGAGCGACGACGCGGTCACCGAGCCCGCTCAGTGACGCGACGCTCGATCCGGTCAACAGCCCGAATGCGTCCTCCCGGTAGACGATCGGGTGCGTGTCGACCGACGGGTCCTGCTGTGGTGCCGCTCCCGAGCTGAGAGGCGCGATCTGCTCCGCGTTGCCTTCGATGGACAGCTGGACGGACTGGGCGAGGCTGCCGAGGCTCTGCTCCAATTGCAGCTGCATGCGTTGGAGCTGGACGGCGTCGGCGCGCCCCGCCTCGGAGCTCAGGTCCACTTGGGCGACACCTCCGGCCGTCGTCACCGAGGGGACGGCGAGCTGAGTCCCGTCCGGGAAGGCGCTGACCACGGCACCCTGCAGCCACTTCGCGGGGCCGGCCAGAACGGCGCTCGCCACGCGCGTGGCCGACGTCGCCACCCGCGCGGGGAACCATCGGGCGTCCGGGACCAGGTAGCCGAAATCCGGGCTGTAGAAGTAGAGCGTCTGCTGCGTGTACACCGCACGGAAGGTCGGATCGTCGATGACGACGCCGTTGGGTGCGACGGCGATGCGCCACTCGTCGTCCTGTTTGACGAGCTCGTAACGCAGCCCGATCGGGGCCCGGGTCGTCACGGGATGGAAGGCCCCGACCGAGTCGACGCTGGCGATGGGGTTGACCTCGACGCTCCACTGGTCGCCGTCGTGGTCGTACGTCCGGTTGCGCCCGTCGTCGACGGTGACGGACTCATCGGGGTTCCAGGTCGCGGCCATCCCTCTGGTCAGGTACTCGCGCGCGATCTGGAAGTTGTTCTTCGGGCTGGACGCCGCGTCGATGAAGCCCTGCACGATCCGCTGCTGCGATGCGCCCTTCTCCGGCGTGGAGGGGTTGAAGTCGAGGTCGAGCGGATCGTCCACCTGTGTCACCGGGCCGCCCTGCCGCACAGGGCCGGCGTCGGGGATGCTCACGCAGCCGCTGAGCACGAGTGCGAGCACCGCTGTCAACAGGACGGCGAGCGCACGGACCGGCCTGCCGTTCATGCGCGGGCCTCCTTCGCTGAGAGCGGCTGCTCGTCCTCGTCCGAGGAGGAGGCCGCGGGGATCTCCCCCGCGTCGGTCGGGGGGAGCGGGAGCGGCGACGCGACGATCTCGCGTCCCGGGACGCGCGGCAGCGTGAGGCGGAAACACGACCCCTGGGACGGCATGGACCACACCTGCAGCCATCCCGAGTGGAGGGTGGCGTCCTCCAGCGAGATCGCCAGACCGAGGCCCGTCCCGCCGAGCGTCCGCTTGCGGGACGGATCGGCGCGCCAGAAGCGGTCGAAGACGTGGTTCACGTCCTGGTGGCTCATCCCGATTCCGTAGTCGCGCACGGTGAGAGCGACGGCGCTCTCGTTGCTGTCGACGGTCACGACGACGGGTCGGCCCTCTCCGTGCTCGATCGCGTTACCGATGAGGTTGCGCACGATCCGGCGGATCCTGCGGGGATCCATCCCCACGTCGAAGTAGCCGCCCGGCGCATCGAGCACCAGGGGCGACCCGTTCTGCTCGGAGATGGACCGCAATTCGTCGATGACGTCTTCGGAGAGCCGGACGAGGTTGGTGGGTTCGGGGTCCAGGACGACGGAGCCCGCGTCGTACCGGCTGATCTCCAGGAGGTCGGAGAGCAGACGGTCGAAACGCTCGATCTGGGTGTGCAGCAGTTCCGCAGTGCGTTCGGTCGCCGGCGGGAATGTCGCGCGCTGGTCGTAGATCACGTCGCCGGCCAGGCGGATCGTCGTGAGCGGCGTCCTCAGCTCGTGGGAGACGTCGGAGACGAATCGCTGCTGGAGCTGAGACAGGGTCGCGAGCTGGTTGATCTGGCTCTGCATGCTGTCGGCCATCCCGTTGAACGAACGGGCCAGCGTCGCGAAGACGTCCTCGCCGCGCTCGGGGATGCGGACCGCGAGATCCCCGGCCGCCAGTCTCTCACTGGTGCGCGCTGCGACACGGATCGGTTCGATCACGAACCGCACGATCACCCAGGTGATCGCTCCGATCAGGACGATGAGGGCGAGACCCGCAAGGAGGAGGGTGTTCTGGACGAACAGCAGCGTGTTCTCGGAGTCGCGCAGGTTGTAGCCGATGTAGAGCTCGTAGCGGCCGTACGACGGCAGCGTGAGCTGGGTGCCGACGACGATGCCCGGATCGGTGGAGTCGGTTCCCGCGGGCAGGGCGACCGACTGGTAGAACTGCTCGGTCCCTCCCTTCTGCACCTTGGTCCGGAGCTGCTCCGAGATGACCGAGTTGAGAGCCGGGCTCCCGCGGTCCGGGGGCGCGAGCACGCTTGTGTCCTGCCCCGGGACGCGGTACGCGGCGACCAGGCGGCTCGACGTCGACGTCTGCACCGACTGCAGTGCGGAGTTCAGGAGGTTGCGGCCGCCGTCGGCGGACGAGACGTCGGAGGCGTTCATCGTGGACTGGGCGGCGGTGGTCGCCCGACTCGAGTCCCGGAGCGCCTGATCGAGCCGCGACTGGTACAGGTCGTTGGAGATGCTGAGCGCCATGTAGATCCCCGTCACGAGGATGGCGACGCCGGTCAGCGCGAGGGTGATGGTGACGGTGCGCAGCTGGAGCGACCGGCGCCACTGCCGGGAGAGGCGCGACGGCAGCTGCCGCCACCACTCCCTGTCCGGCCATCGGAACCGCATCGCGATCGCCCCGCGCTAGGTCGCAGCGCCGGCGCGGTAGCCGACGCCGCGCACGGTCATGACGATCTTGGGGTTGTCCGGGTCCTGCTCGACCTTGGCGCGCAGCCGCTGGACGTGGACGTTCACCAGACGGGTATCGGCCTTGTAGTGGTAGCCCCAGACCTGTTCGAGGAGCATCTCCCGGGTGAAGACCTGCTGCGGCGTGGACGCCAGGGCGAGGAGCAGATCGAATTCGAGCGGTGTCAGGGCGATCCGCTGCTCGCCGCGGCGCACTTCGTGACCGGCGACATCGACGACGAGATCGCCGATCCGCAGCTGCTCCGCTGCCGGAGCCGACGCGGCGGGGCGCAGACGGGTACGGATGCGCGCGACCAGCTCCTTCGGGTTGAAGGGCTTGACCATGTAGTCGTCCGCCCCCGACTCGAGGCCCTTGACCACATCGGCGGTGTCGGATTTCGCGGTCAGCATGATGATCGGCGTACCCGACTCGGCGCGGATCCTGCTGCACACCTCGATACCGTCGAGGCCGGGGAGCATGAGGTCGAGCAGCACGAGGTCGGGCTTGGCGGCGTGGAAGGTCTCGACGGCCTGCGCGCCGTCCTCGCAGAACACCGGGTCGAACCCTTCCGTGCGGAGCACGATGCCGATCATCTCGGCGAGGGCGGTGTCGTCGTCGACCACCAGGATGCGACTTGTCATGTGCGAAGTTCCCCTGAACCTCTCTCGGGCGGCCGGCGGCCGCGGATGCAACGGCACAACTGTAGTCGAGTCCCCTGGTCGAGCCGTGGAAGGCAGCCGCGGGTGCCCTGTGGAGAAGTCGGGAGTCCGCCCACCCCCTGTGGGCGGGACAGTGTCCGCGCGATGGATGTGCCAGCATGGGACCAACGCGCGACGGGCGGGGATGAGAGGGCACGGCGTGAGCGACGAGCAGATCGGTCAGACACCGCAGGGAGCCGAGGGGACGGCGCCCCAGGGAGGTACGCCTCCCGCGGAATCGGGGGCGCAGCAGCCCCGGTACGGCGAGTATGCGCCCGGGTACGGGCAGCAGCCGCCGGTCTACGGGCAGCAGCCGGGCTACGGGCAGCAGCCGCCGGCGTGGCAGCAGCCGCCTGCGCAGCAGCAGGGCTGGCAGCAGCAGGGCTGGCAGCAGCAGGGCTGGCAGTACGTCCAGCCCGGTCCCCAGCAGGGCTGGGCACCACCTCCCAAGCCGGGGCTGGTGCCGCTGCGGCCGATGCCGTTCGGGACGCTCCTCGGCGCGCCGTTCCAGGCGCTCCGCCGCAATCCGAAGATCACGGTCGGCTCGGCGCTGCTGCTGCAGGGCATCCCGACCATCCTGGTCACCGTGATCCTGACCGGGGCCATGTACCTCCTGGTGGAGCGTGCGCTGAACGCCGACGCCGCCGATCAGAACACCCTGCTCGCCGGCGCCATCGGCGGCACCATCGTGCTCGGCCTCCTCTCCGTCGTCGTCTCGGCGATCTCGAGCGCCCTCCTCCAGGGAGTCGTCGTCGGCGAAGTCGCCCGCGAGACGCTCGGCGAGAAGCTGACGTTCCGATCGCTGTGGCGGTTGGTGCGCGGCCGCATCGGCGCGCTGATCGGCTGGACGTTCCTCGTTTCGTTCGCCTGGTTCGTGGCGATCGCCCTCGTCGTCGCCGTCATCGTCGTGCTCGCCGCCCTCGGCGGCCCGGCCGGCATCGTCGGTGCGGTCGCCGTCGGCATCCTGGGCGGATTCGGCCTGATCGCCCTGGCGATCTGGATCAACACCAAGATCGCTCTCGTGCCCAGCGCCATCGTGCTCGAACGTCTGCGGATCGGCGAGGCGCTCGCCCGGTCGTGGCGGCTCACGAACGGCTACTTCTGGAAGACGTTCGGTCTGATCGCGCTCATCGGCGTCATCATCTACATGGTCGCCCAGATCGTCGCGATCCCCTTCGGCGTCATCGGCGGCATGCTGGGCGGAGTCTTCGCCCCCACCTCCCTCAGCACGAACGACCCCTCGCAGTTCACGCAGATCCTGGTCGGGCAGCTCGGCGTCAACGTGTTGTCGAGCATCGTCGGAGCGGTCGTCGGTGCGATCGGCAGCGTCGTGGAGACGGCCGCCGTCTCCCTCCTCTACATCGATCTGCGCATGCGCAAAGAGGGGCTCGACCTGCAGCTCGTCCGTTTCGTCGAGGGGCGCCAGACAGGTCAGGAGCTGCCCGATCCGTACCTGGTGCCGGCTCCTGCGGCGCCGACGGCTCCGCAGACGGCGACTCCGCCCTGGCCGGGCAGCTGAGGGCCGTGCGCTTCGACATCCCCGTCGACCCGACAGGACCGCAGGGCCAGGAGTGGATCCGGGGCGAGCTCGCGAAGCCCGAGTACCAGGCCGCGAAGCCGACCTGGTTCGACATCGCCTCCAAGGCGGTGCAGGACTGGATCGACTCGCTGCTCCGAGGCCCGACGGGAGATGCCTGGCCCGTGCTGCTCCTGGTCGTCGTGCTCGTGATCGTGGCGCTCATCGTCGTCGCATTCGTCATCTTCGGGCGCCCGCGCGTCAACCGCCGTTCTGCGCTCGACCGACGTCCCGTGTTCGGCGCCGATGACGCTCGCTCGGCCGACGAGCTCCGGCGCTCCGCGCAGGCGGCCGCCAACGGCGGCGACTGGGTGCTCGCGATCGAGGAGCAGTTCCGGGCCATCGCGGTCGGTCTCGACGAACGGACGCTGGTGACCGTCACTCCGGGGACGACCGCGACGCATTTCGCAGCCGCTGCAGCGGAGGTCCTCCCGAACGAACGACACTCCCTGACGGACGCCTCCCGGGCGTTCGACGCCGTGCGCTACCTCGACCGGCCGGGGACCGCCGCGGCCTACCAGCAGCTGGTCGCGCTGGATCAGCGTCTGCTCGAAGCACGTCCGACCCTCCCGGTGGCGGTGCCATGACCTCGACACGATCGCCCGACCGCGGGGCGGCCGGTCCGGCCGCACCCGCTGATGCGACACCGGTCTCGCCGACGTTGAGACAGACCGGACGACGCGCCGTGCCCTGGATCGTCCTCGGCGCGATCGCCGTCGTCGTCGCCCTGGCCGGGATCCTGCTCACCGGGGGGCGCTCCCACTCCGGGGCCCCTCTCGACCCCGCGAGCGCCGCACCGACCGGGGGCAAGGCTCTCGCGCAGGTCCTCCACGCGCGCGGAGTGGACGTCGAGAGCGCCACATCCCTCGATCAGGTGCGCACGGCGGCCTGGGGCGGCGACGAGGCGACCGTTCTCGTCTTCGACGACGCCGGCAACCTCGCGCCCTCCGCCTACGACGAGCTCGCGCAGATCGCGAAGACGATCGTCATCGTCGAACCGTCGTTCCAGACTCTCGGCGAGGTGGCCCCCGGGGCACGTGCGAGCGGGGAGCCCTCCGGGCCGATGGACGCCGGATGCGCGGTCCCCGCCGCAGAGCGCGCCGGGCGGATCGACCCGCGCCCCACGGACAACACCGCCGGAGCGACGGTCCCGGGAACCTTCCGCGTGCAGGACGACGGTGCCGCGTGTTTCGCCGACGCTTCGGGCGCGTCCTCGCTCGTGCGCACGATGTTCAAGGGCGCGACGCTCTACCTCGTCGGATCGGCGCCGCTCCTGATGAACGACGGGGTGGACCGGGCGGGCAACGCCGCGCTCGGCCTGAACCTCCTCGGGCAGCATCGCACGCTCGTGTGGTACCTCCCGGGCCTCGACGACCGGCCCGTCACCGGGCCGCCGGACATCGCCGCGCTCACGCCCGGCTGGGTGACGCCCGTCCTCCTGCTGCTCGTCCTCGTGTTCATCGCTGCTGCGGTGTGGCGCGGACGGCGGCTCGGTCCCCTCGTGGTCGAGAACCTCCCCGTCGTCGTCCGCGCCGGGGAGACCCGCGAGGGCCGCGCCCGGCTGTACCAGCGCTCGTCCGCCCGGCTGCGCGCCGCGGACGCGCTGCGCATCGGCGCGATCGGCCGGCTCGCCGCCGTCGCGGGCCTTCCGCGCACCGCGAGCGTCACGGAGGTCGCCGACGCGATCGCTGCGCTCGTCGGGCAGGACCGTCAGCACGTCCGGGGTCTGCTCGTCGACGACGTCCCCCGCACCGACAGCGACCTGATCGCTCTCTCCGACCACCTCGCGACGCTCGAACGAGCCGCCGCAGCAGCCCTCTCCCCCGCCGAGGCGGGCCCGACCGGAAGAATGGAGCCATGACCGACGTCACGACCGGAGTCCCCGCCTCCCCCGCACCCACGGCGGACGCCGCCGCCCTGCGCCAGACGCTCGCCCGCGTGCGCGCCGAAGTCGGCAAGGCCGTCGTCGGGCAGGACGGCGCCGTCACCGGGTTGATCATCGCCCTGCTCGCGCGCGGCCATGTCCTCCTGGAGGGGGTCCCGGGAGTCGCCAAGACCCTCCTGGTGCGCTCCCTGAGCCAGGCGCTCAGCCTCGACACCAAACGCGTGCAGTTCACGCCCGACCTCATGCCCGGCGACGTCACCGGCTCCCTCGTCTACGACGCTCAGACCGGCGGATTCGTCTTCCGCGAAGGCCCGGTGTTCACGAACATCCTCCTGGCGGACGAGATCAACCGCACGCCCCCCAAGACGCAGTCCGCCCTGCTCGAGGCGATGGAGGAGCGTCAGGTGAGCGTCGACGGCGTGAGCCGGCGACTGCCCGACCCGTTCATCGTCGCAGCGACGCAGAACCCGATCGAATACGAGGGCACGTACACGCTTCCCGAGGCGCAGCTCGACCGGTTCCTGCTCAAGCTCACCCTCGACGTGCCCGAAAGGGAGGCCGAGGTCGAGGTCCTGCGCCGTCACGCCGCGGGATTCGACCCCCGCGACCTGTCCGCGGCGGGAGTCGCCCCGGTCCTGTCCGCGGCCGAACTGCATGCCGCGCGCGAATCGGCGGCGGCGGTCGGGGCGAACCCCGACGTGCTCGCCTACATCGTGGATCTCGCCCGAGCGACGCGCACGAGCCCGTCGGTTCGCCTGGGCGTGAGCCCGCGCGGCACGACGGCATTGCTCGCGGCGGCCAAGGCGTGGGCGTGGCTTTCGGGATACGACTCGATCACGCCCGACCACGTCCAGGCGATGCTCGTACCCGTCTGGCGGCACCGCATCCAGCTGCGCCCCGAGGCCGAGCTCGAGGGGGTCGGCGCCGACGCGATCCTGCGCTCGATCCTCCAGCAGGTCCAGGTCCCGATCTAGGACGCCCCATGACCGTATCCGGACGTTTCGTCGCCCTGCTCGCGCTGGGAGTCGTCCCCGTCGTCGTGCTAGGAGGGGAGGCCGCCCTCGCGTATGCCGCTCTCGGCGGCTGGGTCGTCCTGTGCGCCATCCTCGGCATCGTCGATCTCGCCGTCGCCGCGTCACCCCGGCGTGTGGTCCTCGAGCGCTCGGTCCCGGGACGGGTGCGGCTCGGAGCGGAAGCGGTCGCCGAGCTGTACGTGACGAACACGGGCCGGCGGCGGATCCACGGCACCCTCCGCGACGCCTGGGAGCCGTCCGCGAGTGCGTCTCCGACCCGCCAGGCGCTGGTGCTCCCCGCCGGCGAACGCCGCCGGCTGACGACCACTCTGCGACCGTGGCGCCGCGGCGAGCGCCGGGTCGCTCAGGTCACCGTCCGCGCCTGGGGCCCGCTCCACCTCTGGGCCAGGCAGGCCACGCTCGCCGCGCCGGGGCGCATCCGGGTCCTCCCGCCGTTCTCTTCGCGCAAGCACCTCCCGTCCCGGCTGGCCCGGCTGCGCGAGCTCGACGGCACCACGAGCGTGCTCCTGCGCGGGCAAGGGACGGAGTTCGACTCCCTCCGCGAGTACGTGCGCGGCGACGACGTGCGCTCGATCGACTGGCGTGCGACGGCCCGTCGCCACGACCCGACGTCGGGACGAGGCGCGCGCGTGATGGTGCGCACCTGGCGGCCCGAGCGCGACAGACGTGTGGTCGTCGTGGTCGACACCGCACGCACCTCTGCGGCACGAATCGCCGACGAACCGCGCATCGACACGTCGTTCGAGGCGTCGCTGCTGCTTGCGGCACTCGCCACCCGTGCCGGCGATCGCGTCGACTTCCTCGCCTACGACCGACGGGTCCGCGGTCGCGTGCAGGGGGCGAACGGGCCCGAGCTGCTCTCCCGCATGGTCGATACGATGGCCACGATCGACCCGGCTCTGATCGAGATGGACTGGTCCGCGGTGCCCGCACAGGTGGCGGCGATGACGAGTCAGCGCTCCCTCGTCGTGCTGCTGACCTCCCTGGACGCTCCTGGCGCCTCCCGCAGGTTGCTCGCGGTCCTCCCCCAGCTCACCAGGAAGCACGTCGTCGTGGTGGCGAGCGTCACCGATCCGGATGCTCTCGAGGCCGCCGGCCGGCGCAGCGACCGCACCGAGACGTATCGGGCCGCGGCGGCCGAGCGGTCCCTGCTCGACATCGGCCGGGTGACGGCCGCGGTCCAGCGGCTCGGCGGCGAGGTCGTGACCGGATCGCCGGAGGACCTCCCTCCCGCACTCTCCGACCGCTACCTGGCGCTGAAGGCGGCCGGGAGGCTCTGAGAGCCGCGTCAGGCGGCGACGATACGGCGGGCTCCCGCGTCGAACTCGGCGAGGTCGCCCGTCTCGCCGAGCCGGACGGCGCGGCGACCGACGACGAGCATGTAGAAGAGGAACGCGGCGAGCGCGAGCGCCCCGATCGAGATCTTCGCCCAGACCGGGAGCGACGACGGCGTGACGAAGCCCTCGATCAGTCCGGAGACGAACAGGCTGATGGCGCAGCCGACCGCCACCGTGAACAGGGCACGACCGTCTTCGGCGAGCGCCTGCCCGCGGGTCCGCGCCCCCGGCGCGATCCAGGCCCAGAAGATCCGGAGCCCGGCCGCGGCGGCGACGAAGACGCTCGTGAGCTCCAGGAGGCCGTGAGGGAGGATGTACGAGAACATCACGTCTCCGCGTCCGTACGCGAACATCACCCCGGCTGCCGTGCCGACGCCGACGGCGTTCTGCACGATGACGTACGGAACCCAGAGGCCGGTGATGCCGAAGGCGATGCATTGGGCGGCGATCCAGGCGTTGTTCGTCCACACCTGGCCGGCGAACGACGATGCCGGGTTGTTCGAGTAGTAGTCGATGAAGGTGTGGTCGACGTACTGCCTCAGGTTCGCGTCGCTGCCGAGGTTGCGCAGCACGTCGGGGTTGCCCGTGATCCACAGCGCGTAGAGGGTCGCGATCACGATCGTGGCCACCGCGACGGCGAGCACGATCCACCGGATGCGGTAAAGGGCCGCCGGCAGCTCCAAGGCGAAGAATCGAGGGATCTGCGAGAACAGGTTGGCGCCGGCGCCGGTGAATCGCAGCCGTGCGGACGACAGCGTCAGCGAGAGCCTGTCGCCCACGGCGGTCGAGCCGGCGCTGGTCTGGATGGCGGAGAGGTCCGCGGCGCCGGACTGGTACAGGTCGATGAGCTCGTCCGCGTCCGCGCCGTCGAGGCGCCCCTTCTTCGCCAGCTGGGCCAGCCGGTCCCAGTCGGCGCTGCGCGCTGCGGTGTATGCGTCGAGATCCATCTGCTTGAATGATAGCCATGACGGCAGCGACGGACGCGTTCCCGCAGCCGGTCGAGCGCGAACTGGTGACCGGCGAGGCCGTCACCCTCGACGTCAAGCCGGCCAGCTACATCCTGCGCGCCGCGGGGACCTTCATCGACTGGGTCGTCTACATGCTCGTCATGCTGGGGTGCGTCCTGCTGCTGGTCGCGACCGGCGGCGGCCTCGACGAGGCGTTGGTCCGGGCACTCGTCATCCTGATCCTGGTGCTCGGGACGGTCGTCATCCCGATGACCGTGGAGCTGGCCTCCCGTGGGCGGTCCCTCGGCAAGCTCGCCGTCGGTGCGCGCATCGTGCGCGACGACGGCGGTGCCATCGGCTTCCGCCACGCGTTCATCCGGGCGCTCACCGGAGTGCTGGAGATCTTCCTCACCGTCGGCGGCATCGCAGCGCTCGCCGGCCTCTTGAACACGAAGTCCAAGCGGCTCGGCGACCTGCTCGCGGGAACCTACAGCCAGCTGATCCGCGTGCCGGTGCCGAAGCCGCTCCCGCTGTATCTGTCTCCCGCGCTCGCGGCGTGGGCCACGACGGCCGACGTCGGTCGTCTGCCCGATCGGCTCTCGCGCCGGATCGCGCAGTTCGTCCGCCAGGCCCCCCAGCTCACGCCGGCGGCGCGCTACGGGCTGAGCACCGAGCTCGCGCGCGAGGCGTCCTCGTTCGTGTGGCCCCTGCCCGACGTCGACGCCGAGACGTTCCTCGTCGGCGTCGCGCTGCTGCGCCGCCAGCGGGATGCCCGCGGCCTCGCCCTCGAGCAGCAGCGGCTCGATCGGCTCGCCCCGGTGCTGGAGGGGCTTCCGCACGCCTTCCCCGACCGCTAGGAGCATCGTGACCGAGAATTCACCGACCGAGTTCCGCGCGCACTTCGACGCGACCGTCGCCTTCGCGAACGGCGGCGGCCTCAGCGCCCAGGGCTTCCGGCTCGACCTGCCCTCCCCCGATCTGACGGAGGAGGACATCGCACGCCTCTTCGTCCAGCATCTCGGGCTCGCGCTCGTGGCCGAGGTTCGCCTGGACGGGGTGCGGATCGTGGAGGAGCAGCACCGGGGCAGTCGCGGCATCGAACCGCCGGAGGCTCCCCGGGAGCGGCGGATCGTCGATCTCAGCCATCCCATCCGTGCCGGTCTCATCACCTACCCCGGCTTTCCCGCGCCGGTCATCACCCCGCACCTCACTCGCGAGGATTCGCGCTCGAAGTACGCTCCGGGCACCGAGTTCGCGATGGATGTGATCACGATGATCGGGAACACGGGGACCTATCTCGACAGCCCGTTCCACCGCTACGCGGACGGTGGCGATCTCGCCTCCCTCGATCTCTCGACCCTGGTCGGCCTGCGCGCGGAGGTGGTGCACGTCGCCGACGCCACCGACCGTGAGGTCTCTGCCGCCGTCTTCTACGACCGCGACGTCGCCGGTGCGGCGGTGCTGGTGCACACCGGCTGGGACGCGCATTTCGGCACGCCCGCGTATGCCTCGGGCGCTCCCTATCTCGGGGAGGAGGCGGCCTCGTACCTGGTCGCGCAGGGCGCGCTCCTGGTCGGCATCGACTCGCTCAACATCGACGACACCGAGGGCGGCGGCGCGCGCCCCGTCCATTCCGCGCTCCTGGCCGCCGGGGTGCACGTCGTCGAGCATCTCACCGGCCTCGGCGGCCTTCCGGCCCGCGGCGCCCGCTTCACGGCTGCACCGCCGGCGGTCGAGGGTTTCGGGACGTTCCCGGTCCGCGCGTTCGCGGAACTCTGACCCGGGTCAGTCGTGCAGGATGCGCTGGAACAGCACGTGATCCTGCCAGCGCCCGGCGATCTGAAGGTAGTGCGGTGCGACCCCGATGCGCTCGAAGCCGGCCCGCGTGAGCACGGACTGCGACGCGTGGTTCGCCAGCAGGGTCGCCGCCTGCACGCGGTGCAGTCCGTATCCGAGTGCCGCCTCGAGCACGGCGGAGAGCGCCGTCGATGCGAGTCCCTTGCCCGTGTGCCCCCGGTCGAGCCAGTAGCCCACCATGGCGCTCTGGAACGCGCCGCGGACGACGTTGCTCAGGTCGACGCCGCCCGCGATCTCATCGCCGTCGACGAGGACGAGCGGCAGAGCGGAGTCGAGATCCCGCAGAGCGAGCAGCTCACGGGTGCGCGCGAGCTGCCCGGGCGCGGTGAAGAACTCCTCGGTCCGGGTGGGGTCCCACGGCGCCAGGTGACCGCGGTTGCGGACATAGGCTGCGGCGAGGGCCGCGGCATCCTCTTCTCTGCGTACGCGCAGGGTGAGTCCGCCGGGCAGCTCGCGATCGTCGAATTCGAGTGTCATCAGTAGCGGTAGTGATCGACCTTGTACGGGCCGTCCACCGGCACACCGATGTACGCCGCCTGCTCGTCGGTGAGCACGGTCAGCTCGACGCCGAGGGCATCGAGGTGCAGCCGCGCCACCTTCTCGTCGAGATGCTTCGGCAGCACGTACACGCCGACCGGGTAGTTCTCGCTCGACACGTAGAGCTCGAGCTGTGCGAGCACCTGGTTCGCGAAGGAGTTGCTCATCACGAAGCTGGGGTGACCGGTGGCGTTGCCCAGGTTCATCAGCCGGCCTTCGGAGAGCACCAGGACGCTGCGCCCGGTCGGCAGCCGCCATTCGTGCACCTGCGGCTTGATCTCGATCTTCTCGGCTCCCGGGAGGGCTTCGAGCGACGCCATGTCGATCTCGTTGTCGAAGTGGCCGACGTTGGCGACCACGGCGAGGTGCTTGAGACCGAGCAGGTGGTCGAGCGTGACGACGTTCAGGTTGCCCGTGCCGGTCACCAGGATGTCCACCTGGTCGACCACCGATTCCAGCCGCGCCACCTGGAAGCCGTCCATGGCCGCCTGCAGGGCGTTGATGGGGTCGACCTCGCTGACGATCACCCGCGCTCCCTGACCGCGGAGCGCCTCTGCGGCTCCCTTGCCGACGTCGCCGTAGCCGGCGACGAACGCGACCTTGCCGCCCATCAGCACGTCGGTCGCCCGGTTGAGGCCATCGGGGAGGGAGTGCCGGATGCCGTACTTGTTGTCGAACTTGCTCTTGGTGACCGAGTCGTTGACGTTGATCGCCGGGAAGAGCAGGTCGCCCGTCTTGGCCAGTTCGTACAGGCGGTGGACGCCGGTGGTGGTCTCCTCCGTCACGCCGATGATCCCGTCGGCCACGCGCGTCCAGCGATCGGGCGACGCCGCCAGCGATTCGCGGAGCACGGAGAGGATGACGCGGTACTCGTGGCTGTCGCCGTCGGCATCGTCGGGAACGGCACCGGCGGCCTCGAACTCACGGCCCTTGTGGACCAGCAGCGTGGCGTCGCCGCCGTCGTCGAGGATGAGGTTCGGTCCGGTCCAGTCGGCGCCCGCTGCCTGGGCTTCCGCGCTCCAGTCGAAGATCTGCTGGGTGCACCACCAGTACTCCTCGAGAGTCTCGCCCTTCCACGCGAACACCGGCACGCCGGCGGGGGCCGCCAGTGTTCCCTCGGGCCCCACCGCGACGGCGGCCGCGGCGTCGTCCTGGGTGGAGAAGATGTTGCAGCTCGCCCAGCGCACCTGGGCGCCCAGGGCGACGAGGGTCTCGATCAGCACCGCCGTCTGGACGGTCATGTGCAGCGACCCGGCGATCCGCGCGCCGGCGAGCGGCTGCGACGCACCGAACTCCTCGCGGAGCGCCATGAGTCCCGGCATCTCGTTCTCGGCGAGGCGGAGCTGGTGACGACCAGCGGCGGCGAGGGAGAGGTCGGCGACCTTGAAGGGCAGGGCTGTCTCGGAGACGGTCGAAGCTGGCATGGCACCCATTCTCGCATTGCGCGGGCGGGCGCGTGTGCTCCGTGACGAGCGGAGCCGGTCAGGCTCGGATGAGCGCGAGCACCTCGTCGCGGATCCGCGCCATCGTCGCGGTGTCGGCGGCCTCCACATTGAGCCGGAGCAGCGGCTCGGTGTTCGAGGAGCGCACGGAGAACCACCAGAACGGCTCATCCTGGCCGACCTGGCCGATGACCGTGAGGCCGTCGAGCTCGTCGAACTCGGCCCGGCCGGTGAACGCCTCGACGACGCGCGTGAACGCCGACGGGACGTCCTCGATGGTCGAGTTGATCTCCCCCGACATCGCGTACGGCGAGAAGGCCGCGGCGAACTCGGAGAGCGGCCGCTCCTGAGCGCCGAACTCCGCGAGCAGGTGCATCGCGGCCAGCATGCCGTTGTCGGCGCTCCAGAAGTCCCGGAAGTAGTAATGCGCCGAGTGCTCGCCTCCGAACACGGCTCCCGATTCGCGCATCGCGTCCTTGATCAGGGAGTGGCCGACGCGGGTGCGCAGCGGTGTGGCGCCCGCCGCCTCGATCGTCTCGGGGACGATGTTGGAGGTGATCAGATTGTGGATGACGGTGATCTCGGCGTCGGGGTCGGCCGCGCGTGCGCGGGCGATCTCGCGCAGCGCCACGATCGCGGCGACGGCCGACGGGGTGACCGCGTCGCCGTTCTCGTCCACGACGAAGCAGCGATCGGCGTCGCCGTCGAAGGCGAGGCCGAGATCGGCTCCGTGCTCCACGACGGCCTTCTGCAGGTCGACGAGGTTCGACGGCTCGAGCGGGTTGGCTTCGTGGTTGGGGAACGTGCCGTCGAGCTCGAAGTACAGCGGGATGATCGTGATCGGCAGAGCGGGGAGGCCCGCGGTCTCGCCGAGGACGGAGGGGACCGTGAGCCCGCCCATCCCGTTGCCCGCGTCCACCACGATCGTGATCGGCCGGATGCCGCGCAGGTCGACGAGCGAGCGGAGGTACGCCGCGTAGGAGGCGAGCACGTCCTCTTCGCGGTACGAGCCCGTCGCCGCCACGGGGACGATCCCGTCGGACAGGAACGCTGCCGCGCGATCGCGCACCCCGCCGAGCCCGGTCTCCATGCTGAGCCCCTGTGCGCCGGCACGGGAGAGCTTGATCCCGTTGTAGGTCGCGGGGTTGTGACTGGCCGTGAACATCGCGGCGGGGGCAGCGAAGGCGCCGGAGGCGTAGTAGGACTCGTCGGTCGAGCAGAGGCCGATGGAGACGACGTCCGCGCCACGCGCCTGGGCGCCGCGCGCGAACGCCGCGGCGAATCCCGGCGAGGAGTCGCGCATGTCGTGCCCGACGACGAGGTCGCCGCCGGCCGCGCCGACCTCGTCGACGAAGGCGGCTCCCACCGCTTCCACCACCTCGGGCGTCAGCTGGTCGCCGACCAGGCCCCGGATGTCATAGGTCTTGACGACGGCGTCGAGCTGGCGGCGGAGGGAGTCGGTATCGCGTCGGTTCACGACCCATAACCTACTTCACCGAAGACCTCGTGTCGCACGATGCTCCAGCCTTGGGGTGCGGACAGGCGCTCGGCGTGGATAGCGCAGAGATCGTAGGTGTGCGGCTCGTGCGAGAGGCTGAGCGGGCCGAGAACGGCCATCGAGTCCGCGTATACGTAGGTGAGCGTCGCAACGGCATCGCGCGGGCACGCGACACGGGAACACGGACGGCTCAACATCGCGCTCAGACTACCCGAGCCCGTCCGACGTAGGATGGCGACATGCCCCGCAATCGCCGCACCAGCAGCCAACCGCCGGCGACCAGCCGGTGGCGCAGCCGGCACGGGCGCGGCGCGCGAGGGCCGGTCACCGGACCGCATCTGCCGATGCTGCAGAACCGCATCGACTTCTTCGACATGACGGTCGCCTCCACCGCCGACTATCTCAAGGGCGTCTGGCCGGAAGAACTGGCCGACGTCCATTTCGAGGTGGCGGCGACGCCGATCGGCAACACCGGCACCGACGGGGTGGACCGCTGGCGCGTCGACCACGCGCGCCGGCGCGTCGTGCTCTACCGCGTCCCGATCCAGCGGTTGACGAAGCTGCACCGCGAGGACGACATCCATCGGCGCATGTACATCGAGGGCTGCGTGTTCCGCGCCGTCGCCGAACTGCTCGGCAAGGACCCGTGGGACCTCGCCCCGGATCGGTTCCGTCACTTCTGACGCGGAGTCCGCTCAGCGCGGGTAGACCACGATCGGGGACGCGAGGGGACCGGGCGGTGCCAGCGGCAGCGTGGCGTTCGCACCCGGGGCGTCGAAACTGATGCTGCCGCGCAATCCGTCGGCGTCGGAGATCGTGTACTGGGTGGCTCGCACGGCGATGTTCGCTGCGCCCTCGGCCGGCACGACGAGCCGCGCCGGCGCGCCGGACACGGACTGGACGCTGACCGTGCGGTCCTCCTCGCCGGGGTTGGCCAGATGGAGGGTCGCGGGGGCGCCGTCCGGCACCGTGGCGAGGAGCGTGGACGCCAGCGGGTCCGAGGAGACGAACCACGCGAAGTCACGCTTGGCACCGGCGATGGTGGTCGTCCGGGCGGCCACGACGACCGGCACGGACGAGTTCACCGTGACCGTGTAGCTGCCGTCCTTGAGATCATCGAGCGGGATCTCGGCCACGTTTCCGGCCTTCACGGTCTGAGCGTGCGAGGTTCCCGCGGCGGTGCCCTCCTCCCCCACGACGCCGACCGTGACATCGGCGTCGGTGGTTCCCGGCACGAAGATGCGCAGAGCAGGGAACTCGACCCCGACGCTCTCGCCGGACTCGGCGGCGGTCACCGCGGCGAGGCTGGCGATCGTCACACCGGAGATGATCTGCTGGCGCGAGGGGCCACCGGTCGCGCCGGTGAGCTCGACGCCTTGCGGCTGGATGCCCTGCTCGTAGCTCTGCTGCATGGTGGCGACGACCTCGCCGCCGGAGGTCTGCACGTGCACGACGGGCGCAGCGGCCCCCGGGGCCAGACCAGCGAGCGGGACGACCTTCTGCCCACCGGCGGGGACGGTGATCCCGGTCGCGCCGGGGGCGCTGATCGTCCCCGTCTCGCTGTAGATGCTCAGCGACACCGTCGCGTCGACCGAGGTCGGGTTCGCGAGCAGCAGGAGGCTGGTCTGACCGAGAGCGGTCGATCCGGCCACGAGCCAGCTGTCGGCCGACGGCTCGGCGCAGGCGGCCGCTGCGAGGCCGGCGAGGTCGTCGGATGCCGCCGTCTCGAGTTGAGCGCCCGCGAAGAGCGGAGGCGCGGTGGCCCCCTGGGGCGTCGAGACCGTCAGGGCCTGCGGCGCCTGGTCGCGGGAGTCGGCGTCGGAATCCGGCTTGAGGCTGCGCACCTGGACATCCGGGCCGTCCGTGCCGTAGCTGCTGCTCGCCTGACCGATCGGGCTCGCCTGTGTCGCCGATCCGGCATCCGCTGCGAGGGCGAGGACGGGCCCGGGACACACGCGCTGCTGGTCGGCGGCGACGGGCCGGACCGTCTTCGAGGGCGCACCGATGGCGAAGTCCGGCAGCGGGAGCAGGGTCGCTCCGGCGATGGCGACGACCGCGACGGCGGCGCCGATGAGGCCTCCGAGCGCGCGGGCGCCGATCCGGGCGAGTCCACGTCTGTCAGCCACGGTCGCCTCCTTCGTCGGTCACGGGGCGGGGTCGGATGATCGTCTCCTCGAGTCCGTCTTCGAGTGTCGTCGCCTGCTCGTCCACGATGGGGACCGGGCGGGTGGGGAGGCGCGGTTCGTCGTCCGCGGGCGGCTCCGCGGCCTCGTCGGAGACCGGGGCTGCGACGGGGAGGACCACGGCGACGGGCGCCTGCCCGACGAGCGGGACCCGGTCGGCGGCGGCAGGCACGGGCGGGGCGGCAGGCGGGGCCACGAGCGGTGTGGGCGGCACTGCGGGCGGTCCAGCCTGCAACGTCGCCTCCGGCTCCGGCTCCGGGCTGTGCTCGGACTCGGGCTCGAGGTCGGGCTCGGGTTCGGGTTCGGGTACGGGTACGGGTACGGGTTCGGCCTCAGGGGCGGGCTCCGCGATGTGGGCCTCGTCCTCGTCGGCCGATTCGATCGCCGCCTCGTCGTCCGGCTCGGCGTCGTAGGAGTCCAGGCTCTCGTCGGCGATCGTCTCCTCGCCCTCGACGGGATGCTCCGGCCGATCGTCGGGCTCCACCGCGACGACGTCGCGGCCTCGGCCCTGCGCACGCCGGGCGTTCAGCTCGGCAACGCGGTCGGCCGAACGCGTCGTCGGGATGGACATGAGCAACGTCACCCCGATGACGACGCCCTGCACGAGCAGGACCAGGAGCCGCCAGATCCCTCCGGCGTCGGCGGGGATGGCGGCGGCGGCGGGCACCGCACCCGTTCCGCGGTCGAACGCCCACAGACGTCCGGTGGCGGTGTCGCCGACGGTCGCCAGCACCGGGTTGGCGTCGAGGGCGACGGTGGCACGGGTCTGCGTGGCCGCCCCTGTGGTGGTGTCGCCGCCGTCGAGGGCGGTGGCGGGCGGCGAGAGCAGCACGAAGTCGATGCCGAGATCGCTGAGCTGCTTGGTGGCGTCGTAGCCGCTCCGAGAGGCGAGGTTGCCCGCGAGCGTCGCCAGGCCGCTCTGCTCCGCGGTCACCGTGCGCTCGGTCGAGCTGAGGGTGGATTGATCGTCGAGTGTCTGCCCGGCGCCGCGCACCACCTCGGCGGCGATGCCGCCGTCGGGCTGCGGAGTCAGGCGGAGCGTCCCGGTCCGCGGCTGGGTGGATGCCTTGGCCGTGACGACCGCGGGCATCGTGCGTCCGTCGCTCTCGGCGATGACGGCCTTGCCCTGGACCGTCAGGATCGCGACCGGCGCCACTGCCGCAGCGATCGCCACGAGGGCGACCCATGCGGGGTAGACCGCTGCGCGGCCGAGTGCGGAGAGGGCGAGCACGGCGGCGGCGGTGAGGCCGAGCCAATAGAGGCTGACGGCGGTCCCCGGCCAGATCGGCACGACGGTGCCGCCGGTGACGGCGACCTGGAGGTGCAGGGCGCCGACGGCCGTCACGAACCCGGCGAGGGCGACCAGGAGCGCCACGATGGCGCGCACCGTCCCACGCAGGAACAGAGCGAGGAGCGCCAGGATACCGAGCGGCGCGAGCAGGATCGCCACGGCGATCGTGGGCGCGTGGGAGAAGGCGTCCACGCTCAGCAGGGTGTGCCAGCCGCCGAGGAGTCCGTCCGGGAACCCGAGGGCGAGCTGCCACGCAGGCGTCTGACGCGCATCCACGGGGACACCGGGATCGGCCAGGATCGACAGCCACGCCCCGCGCGAACCCTGCTGCCAGATCAGCGGGGCGAACAGCACGATCGTCGGCAGCGGGATGAAGACGATCCGCGCGGCACGCCGCCCTGCGAAGACGATCGCGGCGATCCATACGACGAGGAGGGCGGGAAGGAGGATGGGCGCACAGGCCGCCGTCGCGGCGGCCAGGAGGGCGGTCGTCGCGCTCGCCGCCCACGACCGTCGGGCCGCGAGCCCGGCGAAGAACACCCAGGGCAGCAGCAGATGCGTGAGGACGGCCGACGGGCGGCCATCTTGCATCGCGATGAACATCGTCGGCGCGAACGCGTACACGAGCGCCCCGAACACCCGCAGCATCGTGCGGGAGGTGAGCCGTGCTGCGGCGAGCCACGCCCCGAGTGCGGTGAGTGGGAGCGCAACGATGTACAGGACGACCAGCGACAGGGACGGCTGCCAGAACGTCAGTGAGCCGAGCACCGCCAGGACGGCGGAGAACGGGTCGGCGGCGCCTGTGAATCCGAGACCGACATCGCGCCAGCCGTATCCGAGGTTCGCCCACAGCTGGCCGACCGACGTGTCGAGCGGGAGGAGGCCGCCGCCGCCGAGCGCCCCGGAACCGGCGAGCGGGAAGAACAGGAGCGCACCGGCGACGAGGGCGACCAGCACGGTCCAGCCGCCTCCGGTGCCGAAGAAGTCGAGGTCCTGCTTCTCGCCCTGCTGCGAGACGAGCGCCGCCTCGCGCTTGAGCGCGCGAGCCCGCCGCACTTCGGCGAACGGGATGCGGAGCGGCGCCACCGCCGCCCACGTCACCGTGCGGCTCTTGGCCAGCCGGCGGCGTGCGTTGCCGACCGCCATGCCGGAGAACGCGACCCGGAACGCCGCGGCGAGCTCGCCGCCGATCGATCCCGGCTCCTTGCGGAGCAGACGCAGGAGCGACCGCAGGATCGCGAGCGGGACGAGGCTCAGCCAGTGGAACGGCACCGCCCACCCCGGCGCGTACGCCATCCGGCGATGCAGCTGCGCGGCGCGGCGCTCGGTGACCAGCCGTCGCCGGGTGCGCCATTTCGGGGAGAGGTTGGGACCGGCCAGGCCGTCGCCGCCGATGGCGACCCGGGCCTGTGCGACGAGCGTGACGCGGTAACCGGCCAGGCGCGCCCTGGTGCAGAAGTCGAGACCGTCGTCGGCGGTGGGAAGCGCCGGGTCGAAGCCGTCGAGGGCCTCCCACAAGGTCTGCCGCACGAGCATCCCGGCGGACGAGACGGCCAGCACGTCGCTCAGGCCGTCGTGCTGCGCCTGATCGAGCTCGTTCTCGACCAGGGGCACCGCTGCGCCGAACGGCGTCATCGCCTCGCCGAACTCGCGGATGAACGCCGGGTCGTCGGCGTCGACGAGTTTGGGCCCGACGACGGCGACCGACGGGGAGACTTCGAGAGCGGCCAGCAGAGCCGCCAGGGCCTCCGGCTCGGGAGCCGTGTCGTGTGCGAGCAGCCAGATCAGCTCGTCCGACGAGGTCGTCGGGGGGAGGACACGGATCGCCGTCCCCACGGCCGCTCCGAAGGCGAGCCTCTCGGGGATGGAGAGCAGCTGCGTCGGCCCGGACTCCGCCAGCAGGCGGGCGGCGTCGTCGGTCGACGCACAGTCGACGGCGATCACGGCGTCGGGTTTCCTCGTCTGAGCCGCGAGGGCGTCGAGAGTGCGCTGGAGGCGGGGGCCGCCGCTGTGGGCGACGACGATGGCGGTGACTCTCGGATACATCGGAGTCAGCCTAAGTTGGGGTCACGCCGATCCCGGTAGTGCGTCGGGCGCGGCGTGGATTCGACGAGCTTCTGCCCGGGTCAGCCGGCGCGCTTGCGGAGCTTGCGGCGCTCCCGCTCGGAGAGGCCGCCCCAGATGCCGAACCGCTCATCGTTGGCAAGAGCGTATTCGAGGCACTGCGACCGGACCTCGCACGATGTGCAGATGCGCTTGGCGTCGCGCGTCGAGCCGCCCTTCTCCGGGAAGAAGGCCTCCGGGTCGGTCTGCGCGCACAGGGCGTCCGTCTGCCAGGCGAGCGGATTCTCCTCCGCGTCCTCGACGTTCGACCGCACTCCCGGCACCCCGAGCCGGACCGGATCGATGAACCAGTCGTCGGGTACCCCAGAACGATATTCAGGAACTGTCATATCGGTCTCCCCACCCCTCAACTGCTGGGACACGCGAAAGACGTGTCGGGATAATTACACCGTTGTCATTCGCTCCCGTCAAGTCGCGAATCGTAAAGCCTTAAGCCGTAGTCGAGACTTCACGACGCGCCGAGGGTCGACAACAATCGCGACACGCCCGGGCGTTCTACCCCCGCCGAAGCGGCTTCAGGATGCTGCCTGGCGTGCTTCCCAGGCGCTGCGCACCATCTGATCGAGGCTGTGTCGCATCTTCCAGTCGAGATCGCGCGCGGCGAGCTCACCGGAAGCCACGATCCTCGCCGGGTCGCCCGCACGTCGAGGCCCCACTTCTGGGGTGAAGGCGATACCGGTGACATCGGCGACCGTCGACATGATCTCCCCGACGCTCACCCCGTCACCGCTGCCCAGGTTGTAGACGGGCTCGATCGACTCCCCCGCGTCCAACCGCTTGGCCGCGGCGACATGCGAGACGGCGAGATCGGCCACGTGGATGTAGTCGCGCACGCACGTGCCGTCCGGCGTCGGGTAGTCCGTCCCGTTGATCCGCGGAGCGCGGCCATCGACGAGCGCGTCGAACACCAGCGGGAAGAGGTTGTGCGGGCTGGTGTCGCGCAGAGCGGGATCGCCGGAGCCGACGACGTTGAAGTAGCGCAGCGAAGTGTGGCGCAGGCCCGCTGCGATGCCCTGACCGCGCAGCAGCCACTCGCCGATGAGCTTCGACTCGCCGTACGGCGACTCCGGGCTCTTCGGCGTCGTCTCGGTCACGATGTCGACGTCGGGGGTGCCGTAGACCGCGGCCGACGACGAGAAGACGACGGCGTCGACGCCCGCCTCCTGCATCGCGGCGAGCAGCACGGCGGTCGCCGTCACGTTCTGCTCGTACGTGTGCAGGGGGCGCTGGACGGACACGCCTGCGTACTTGAACCCCGCGACGTGCACGACGCCGCTGATCGCGTTCTCGGCGAAGACCTTCTCGAGGAGCGCCCCGTCGAGGATCGTCCCGCGGTAGAACGGCACGCCGGCCGGAACGAAGTCCTCGTGGCCGCTGGAGAGGTCGTCCACCACCACGACGTCGATGCCCTCGTCGCGGAACGCCCGCACCACGTGCGAGCCGATGTAGCCTGCTCCTCCGGTCACCAACCACGCCACGACGGTCCTCCTGCTCTGCTCACCAACTGAGTGCAGGGGAAACCCTATCGCGGGCGGGTCAGACGAACGCCGCCTCCCCGGTGATCGCGCGGCCGACGATCAGAGTGTTCATCTCGCGGGTGCCCTCGTACGAGTAGAGGGCCTCGGCGTCGGCGAAGAACCGGGCGACGTCGTAGTCGATCACGATGCCGTTGCCCCCGAGGATCTCGCGGGACCACGCGACGGTCTCGCGCATGCGGGACGTGGCGAACGCCTTGGCGAGTGCCGAGTGCTCGTCGCGCTGCTTGCCGTCGTCGAGCATCTGGGAGACCCGGATGCACAGCGCGATGGACGCGGTGATGTTGCCGATCGACTTCACCAGGAGGTCCTGGATGAGCTGGTGCTTGGCGATCGGCTTGCCGAACTGGACGCGTTCCTTCGAGTACTTCAAGGCGGCCTCGTAGGCGCCGATCGCGACACCCACCGACGCCCACGCCACCTCGGCGCGGGTCAGCCGCAGCACGGCAGCGGTGTCCTTGAAGCTGTTGGCGTTCTGCAGTCGCAGCGACTCCGGGACGACCACGTCCTCCAGGGTGATGTCGGCGTTCTGCACCATGCGCAGCGACTGCTTGCCCTCGATCTTCGTCGCCGTGTAGCCGGGGGTGGAGGTCGGGACGATGAAGCCCTTGACCTGGCCGTCCTCCGCGCTCTTCGCCCAGATCACCGTGATGTCGCTGAAGGTCGCGTTGCCGATCCAGCGCTTCGAGCCGTTCAGGATCCAGTTGTCGCCGTCACGGGTGGCGACGGTCTGCAGACCCTGCGCCGAATCGGAGCCCGACGTCGGCTCGGTGAGCCCGAAGGCGCCGATGACCTCGCCGCTCGCGAGCTTCGGGAGCCACTCGGCACGCTGCTCGTCGGAGCCGCAGACGCCGACGGCGCCCAGCGCCAGTCCGTTCTGCACGCCGACGTAGGTGCTCACCGACGCGTCCACTCGAGCGAGCTCGAGAGCGACCCAGCCCCGGAACACGGCCGAGTTCTCGAACGCCGCCGTCTCGGGGAAGCCCAGGCCGATCGTCCCGGTGCCGTGCAGCACCTCGACGATCTGGTGCGGGAACTCCGCGCGCTCCCAGTACTCGTTGACGATCGGCTTGATCTTCGTCTCGAGCTCGGAGCGGAGGTTCACGATGAACTCCTTCTCCCGCTCGCCGAGGAGGTCCTCGAAGCCGTAGAAGTCGCTCGCGAGTGTCTCGAAGGCCATGTCTGCTCCAGTGCGTCCAGGGGTCGGCGGGCCGCGATGCGGCCAGCGTCAGCCTAGGGACCGGCGACGGCTCGCACAAAGCCGTTGGTAGTTTGATCTAACCGGACCGAAGGGAAGACGACGGATGTTTGTGCGCATCGGCAACACGCCGCGGGACTACGCCTGGGGATCGCGCACCGCGATCGCCGACCTGCTGGGCACCACGCCCAGCGGCGCGCCGGAGGCGGAGCTGTGGCTCGGTGCGCACGCCGGGTCGCCGGCGCGCATCCTCGACCCCGCTCAGACGGGCGGGGCGGCCGACCTCGCGGCCTGGCCGGAGACGGCCCACCTTCCGTACCTGCTCAAGGTCCTCGCCGCGGCCGGTCCGCTGTCCCTGCAGGCGCATCCGTCCTCCGCGCAGGCGCGCGCCGGCTTCGAGCGCGAGAACGCGGCGGGGCTCGCCCCGGACTCCCCCGAACGCAACTACAAGGACCCGTTCCACAAGCCCGAGCTGATCTTCGCCCTCTCCGATCCGTTCGAGGCACTGTGCGGTTTCCGCGACCCGGCGGTCAGCCGGAGCGTGCTCGACTCCCTGGCCGCGGTGTCCGGCGACCAGCGGATAGCAGCCTTCGCCGAGACCCTCTACGGCGAGCCGGACGTCGTGCTGCGCCGCGCCACCGAGTGGCTGCTCGGCGGAGACCCCGCCGTCGCAGGCCTGGTGGAGGCCGTGGTCGCCGCCGCGCAGGACCCGGTCGATCGCGACGCCGGCACGGTGCGGATGCTGTCGGCCGCCTTCCCGGGCGACCCCGGGATCGTCCTCGCCCTGCTCCTCAACCGGGCGACCCTCCGGCCGGGGCAGGTGCTCTACCTGCCGGCGGGCAACATCCACGCCTACCTCGACGGTCTCGGCATCGAGCTGATGGCCGCCTCCGACAACGTGCTCCGCGGCGGGCTCACGCCTAAGCGCATCGACGTCCCCGAGCTGGTAAGCGTGCTCGACTTCTCCCCCATCGTGGCGACGCCGCTCGCACCGGAGCAGCCGGCCGCCGGCGTCGAGGTCTTCCGTCCCGACGTCCCCGACTTCGCCCTCGACCACGTGGTCGTCGGCGGCGCCGTGGCATCCGCCCCGGTTGAGCTTCCCGGCACCGCGCTCGCCCTGTGCACGTCCGGCGCGGTCGAGCTCACGGGGTCGACCGGAGCCCTCGGCCTGGCCCGCGGCGAGGCCGCCGTCGTGACCGCCGACGAAGGCCCGCTGACCGTCACCGGCGCGGGAACGCTCTTCGTCGCGACCCCCAACCGGTGAACCCGCGCGGCCGTGTCGGCTATCCTGCCCGGGTGACCACCGCTTCCTCGCCGCTCGACGCGCGCGCCCGCGCCGCCCGGGCGACCACGGGGACGGCCGCCTCCGTCTTCGCCTCGCTGCTGCTCTTCACGCTGTTCGCCGGCGACTTCTGGCGCAACCTCATCAGCTGGCCGGGCTACTTCGTCCTCGCGGCACTGCTCGCGACCGGGAGCGTCGTGTTCCTGATTCGTCTGCGGCCGGCGTTCCGGTGGCGCAAGACTCCCAAGACGCTGCTGCTCTTCCTGCTGCTGGCGGTCGTGTCCATCGCCTGGTCGGCGTATCCCGGCGCCAGCGCCCTGGGCGTGCTCGCCCAGCTCGCCACGACGGCGGGTGCCGTCTTCCTGGCGCTGTGCCTCAGCTGGCAGGGCCTGGTCGCCGCTTTGAGCAATGCGTTCAAATGGGTCCTCGGCCTCTCGCTGGTGTTCGAGCTGGTCGTCGCGATCGTCGTCCGGCAGCCCGTGCTGCCGCTCACGCCGATCCAGCCCGTCCCCTCCGGCAAGCTGCCGTCGGCGTTCTACTGGAGTCGCGACCTGCTCTTCCACGGCGGGCCGATCCAGGGGATCCTCGGCAACAGCAACCTCCTCGCGATGGTGGCGCTCCTCGCCCTCATCGTCTTCGGCATCCAGCTCGCGGACCGGGCGCCTCGGCGCGGCGTGGTGATCGCCTGGCTCGTCGTGGCCGCGCTGACGCTGGCTCTGACCCGGTCGTCGACGGTCATCGTCGCAGCCCTGGTCACGGCCGTCGTGCTGGGCTTCGCCCTGTGGACCCGTCGGGTCGGCCCGGAACGGCGGCGCCCCGTCTCTGTGACGGCCGCGGTCGCCGCGGTCGCCGTCGTCGTGCTCGTATCGGTCTTCGCCTCGCGGATACCGGCCCTCCTGGGCAAGAGCGAGGACCTCACCGGCCGGCTCGACATCTGGGACAAGGTGATCGGCCTGGCGCAGCAGCGTCCCGTCTTCGGCTGGGGCTGGGTGAGCTACTGGGCCCCGTGGGTGTCCCCGTTCCACGACCTTGCCGAACGCAACGGCGTCGTCTACCTCCAGGCGCACAACGCGTGGCTCGACGTCTGGCTCCAGGTCGGCATCGTCGGTCTGGTGTTCTTCGCGCTGCTCGTGATCAGCACCCTGTGGCGCTCGTGGTTCACGGCCGTCGACCGGCCCCGGGTGGACGTCGCCGACCGCCTCCCGTACACCGCCTACACGCTGCTCCCCCTGCTCCTGCTCGCCGCCCTGCTCGCCCAGTCGCTCGCCGAGAGCCGCATCCTGATCGAGGCGGGCTGGACCCTCCTGGTGGTGCTCGCGGTGAAGACGAAACAAGCCGCACCGTAGGATTCCAGGTATGGCCGAACCGCGCAGCCCACGGGTCCCCGCCGCGGTGACCGAGTTCTTGGGATCGGCACGCTTCAACTCCGCGCTCGCCGTGCTCGCGGTCGGCACCGCGTTCTCCACCCACGCGATCCGCGCGCTGATCGGCTGGCCGGGCCTCATCGGAGCGCTCTCCGTCCTCGCCGTGCTCGCCGCCCTGTCGTTCGTCGCGCAGTGGCGGCTGATCGAATGGCACGGCCTCCTCCCGGTCTCCGCCCTGCTCTTCGTGGGCTGGTGCGCGCTGTCGATCCTGTGGAGCCAGTACCAGTGGGCGACCCTCGCCGGGGTCATCTATCAGCTGCTGTTCGCGTTCCTCGCCGTGTACATCGCGCTGGTGCGCGATGCGATCCAGATCGTGCGCGTCGTCGGAGACGCCCTCCGATTCCTGCTCACCGTCTCGCTCGCCCTCGAAGTCCTGAGCGGGCTCCTGCTCGACCTGCCGATCGCCTTCCTCGGCATCCAGGGCAACATCGCCTCGGGCGGGCCCATCCAGGGACTCTTCGGCACGCGCAATCAGCTCAGCATCGTCGCGCTGATCGCATTCGTCACCTTCCTCGTCGAGCTGCGCACGCGTTCGGTGCGGCCTCCGAAGGCCGCGTACTCGATCACTCTCGCCGTGCTCTGCATCCTGCTGGCGCACTCCCCCGTCATCGCCGCGGTGTCCCTCGTCGTCGGCCTGGCGACCCTGGCGCTGTACCTGATGCGCAAGGTCCCCGCGCATCAGCGTCCGTACGTGCAGTGGGGCCTCGCGGTGCTCACGATCGCGGCCCTGGTGGTCGCCTACATCTATCGCACCCGGGTGATCGATCTCCTGAACGCCCGCGCGGACTTCCAAGTGCGCTATCAGCTCTGGATCCAGATCTGGGAGCTGATCCCGGTGCAACAAGGAGTCGGCTGGGGCTGGGCCGGAGCATGGCCGACCGACCTGTACCCTTTCACCGCGATCCAGTCGGCGACCGGGGCGTATCACTCGGACGGCCTCAACGCCTACCTCGATGTCTACCTGCAGGTCGGCATCATCGGTCTCCTGCTGTTCATCGCGCTCGTCGCACTCGCGTTCGTTCGCTCGTGGCTACTCGCCTCCAACCGGCGCAGCGTCGTGTACGCGTGGGCTCCCCTCGTACTCGTCGCCCTGCTGGTGACCAGCGTCTTCGAGAGCTCGATCCTGGTCGAGGCAGGTTGGATGCTTCTGATCGTCTGCACGGTCAAGGCCTCGCAGGGGATGAGCTGGCGGTTGCGGCTGCCCCGCCGCGACGGTGCGTGAGCGACGGGTCCTGACCGTCTAGGGGCGACGGAGGAGGTCGCGCACCACGTCCATCCGGCCTTGACTCGCGAAGCTCCCGTACAGCCCGGCGCGCGCCATCCGGAGCACCGTGGGGACCCGCCGAGGCCGCGATGAGGGCAGCTCGGCACGCCGCCGCTCGAATGCGGCCTTCGCGTCGGCGAGTTCGACGAGGGACGGTGCGACGTCCAGGGCCCGCAACCGTTCCGCGAGCACCGCGAACTTGGCCGCGAGAAGCCGATTCCGGGATCCGTCCGCGTCGAGCACACGCCCGACCTTGTTCCTCAGGGTCGGCGCCGCCACCCCGATCTCGTTCGAGCCGTGCAGCCGATAGTCGACCGTCGGGCGACGCACGACTCCGACCCGCGCGGTCGCCGCCGCGATGACGGCGAGCCATTCGTCGTGGACCCACTCCTCGGGGAACGGCAGGGCCTGCTCGAGAAGGCTGCGGCGGAAGACGACCGTCGCGCCCGTGGCCAGGTTGCGGCGGAGCAGCGTCTCGAACCCGCGCGCCGACTCCTCCTCGTCGAGGACGTCGGCGGAGACCTCGAGATAGTCGAAGAGCGTGCTGCCGAGCGGGGCCCCGTCGGCATCCACCAGCCGCGCATCCGTGTGGACGAACGCGACCTCCGGGTGCGCCTCCAGCACGCCGAGCACGGTGTCGAGCTTGTCGGGATGCCAGACGTCGTCCTGATCGCTCAGCGCGACGATCTCGGCGGTCGTGGCGCTCACGGCCTGCTCGAAGTTGCGCACGACACCGAGGCCCGGCGCATTGCGGAGGAGCTGGAACGCGACATCGCCGGGCATCGCCGCCGCCGCCTTCTCGACGAGCGCGATCGTCCCGTCCGATGACGCGTCGTCCGACACCACGATCTCGCGGACGGCCGTCGACTGCGCCAGGATGCTGCCCAGCTGCTCCTCGACGTACCGTTCGCCGTTGTAGGTGCACAACGCGACGGAGACCGACCGGCGGAGGTCGCTCATCCGTCCAGTGCCCTCAGATCAGCGTCGACCATGAGGCCCACCAGCTCCGCGAAGCCGAGGGACGGTCGCCAGCCGAGCGCGCGCAGACGCGCTGCGTCGCCGATCTGCCGGTTGGGCTCCGCCGGACGGAAGAAGGCGGGATCTACGCCGACCAGCGGCTCCCACTCCTCGATGCCGACGTGCCGGAACGCGGCGTCGACGAACTCCCGCACCGAGTGGGACTCCCCCGACGCGACGATGAAATCGCCGGGGCGTTCGGCGCGGGCGATCAGGAGCAGGGCGTCGACGTAGTCCGGGGCGTAGCCCCAGTCGCGCTCGGCGTCGAGGTTGCCGAGCGTGAGCCCGTCGGACAGCCCTCGCGAGATCCTGGCCACCTCGCGGGTGATCTTGCGCGATACGAAGCTCTCCGGTCGTTCCGGGGATTCGTGGTTGTAGAGGATCCCCGAGGAGGCGAAGAGCCCACGGTCACGGAAGACCCGCACCATCGTCTGCGCGAACGCCTTGGCCGCCCCGTACGGCGAGACCGGGCGCAGCGGCGTCTGCTCGGTCTGCGGCACCTCCTCGGCGTCGCCGAAGACCTCCGCGCTCGATGCCTGGACGAAACGCACGTCGTGCCCGCTCTGCGTGAGGTCCCAGGCGGCCTCCATGAGCGACACCGGGCCGACGCCCAGGACGTCGGCCGTCTCGGCCGGCTCCGCCCAGGATCGCGCCACTGACGTGATCCCGGCAAGGTTGACGATGTGGGTCGGGCGCAGCTCGGCGACCAGAGCCGTGGTCGCGGCCGCGTCCGTCAGGTCGACGACATGGCCGACGGCCACGGGCGCGCGCCGCGCGAGCTCCTCCGCGCTCGATCGGGTGCGCACCATCGCGTGCACCTCGGCCCCGTCAGCGGCGAGACGGCCGAGCATGTAGCGACCGTCCTGCCCGCCGGCGCCGGTGACGAGGAACCGCTCGGCGCTCATCGCCGGTGCTCGTGCGCGAACCGGTAGGCGTCGAGGTGCATGTCGCGGCAGCGCTCCCAGGTGAAGGACTGCGCGTGCCGGACGCCCGCCTCGGAGAGCTCCGACGAACGCTCCAGCGCCGACAGGATGCCTGCGGCGATCGCGTCCGGATCGGTCGGGTCGAACACCACGGCCGCGTCGCCGACCACCTCCGGCAGCGAACCGGCGTCGGACGCCGCCACCGGGCACCCGGATGCCATGGCCTCCAGCGGCGGCAGTCCGAATCCTTCGTAGAGGCTCGGGAAGACCATCGCGCCGGCACGTCGGTAGAGGTCGCGCAGCTCCTCGTCCGACACGAGGCCGCGCCGGTCCACCCAGTCGGGGACGTCCCCGAGGGTGTCGAGACCTCCCCCGGTCAGCACGAGCGTCAGCTCCGGATTCGAGCGTCGGGCGATCTCCACGGCCTGGAACAGGCGGGCGTGGTTCTTGTGCGGCCAGCCGCGGGCCGGATACAGCACGAAATTCTCGCGCTCGCCCAGGTGGGGCACGAAGCGGGACGTGTCGACGCCGAGGTAGGCCACGAAGATCCGCTCGGGATCGAGTCCGAGCTTCTCGACCATGCCGTCCTTGGCGAACCGGCTGATCGTCACGATGGCGTCGGCGCGTCGGGCGAATCCCTCGTAGAACGGCTTGCGGTACTGCAGCTCCGCCCTGCTGAAGAGCTCGGGGAGCTCCAGGTGCTGGATGTCCAGGAGGGACTGGACCGTGGACTGTCCCTTCCCCGGCTTCGGCGCCGGGACGGTGAACGGGTAGTGCACGACGTCGAACGCCTCGAACCGGCGCCGGATCGACGCCGCCCGGAGCTGCAGACCCGCCACGGTGCGCAGGCGGTCGACGGTTCCCCCGCCGGCGTGGACCCCCGCGACGATCTCCTCGGGGATCCCCTGGCTGAACCCCTTCGACGCCTCGGTGAGGAACACCGAGGCGTCGACGTCATCCCGACCGGAAAGCTGCTCGGTGAGGGCGCGCGCGTAGGTCTCGCTCCCGCCCATGCCGCCACGGACGAGCGTCAGCATCGAGAGGGCGACGCGCAGCGGACCGTCGGCCCGGTCGACGGCTCCGCTCACGCGGGCTCGACGGTGTCGATCCACGAGGAACCGCCGGCCGCGAGAGCGGCGATGTCGGCGTCCACCATGATCTCGGCCAGGCGGGGCGTGAGCACCTTCGGCGTCCAGCCGAGGACGTCCTGCGCCTTCGAGAAGTCGCCGATCAGGGAGTCGACCTCGGTCGGACGCAGGTAGCGGTCGTCGAAGCGGACGTACTTCTCCCACTCGAGACCGGCGCGCTCGAATGAGAACTGCAGGAAGTCCTTGACCGTGTACGCGGTCCCGGTGGCGACGACGTAGTCGGCCGGCTCGTCGGCCTGCAGCATGCGCCACATGGCCTCCACGTACTCGGGGGCGTAGCCCCAGTCGCGGACGGAGTCGAGGTTGCCCATGAAGAGTTCGCTCTGCTCGCCCGCCGCGATGCGGGCGACCGCGCGGGTGATCTTGCGGGTGACGAAGGTGCCGCCGCGGCGCGGGGACTCGTGATTGAAGAGGATGCCGTTGCAGGCGAAGATGTCGTAGGCCTCGCGGTAGTTGCGCGTGATCCAGTACGAGTACACCTTGGCGACGCCGTAAGGCGAGCGCGGGTAGAACGGGGTCTCCTCGTTCTGCGGCGGCGGAGTCGCACCGAACATCTCGGAGCTGCTCGCCTGATAGAAGCGCGGGTGGACGCCGGCCGACCGGATCGCCTCCAGCAGTCGCACCGTTCCGAGCCCGGTCACGTCACCGGTGTACTCGGGCTCGTCGAAGCTGACCCGGACGTGGCTCTGCGCCGCGAGGTTGTAGACCTCGTCCGGCTGGATCTCGTTCAGGAGGGTGACGAGCCGCGAGCCGTCGGTCAGGTCGCCGAAGTGCAGCTTCAGGCGCTGGTCGTCCGTGTGGTCGTCCTGGTAGATGTGGTCGATCCGGTTCGTGTTGAAGTTCGAGGCGCGGCGGATCAGGCCGTGGACCTCGTAGCCCTTCGACAGCAGGAGCTCGGCGAGGTAGCTGCCGTCCTGCCCGGTGATGCCCGTGATGAGGGCTCTCTTCGGCGTGCTTTCCGTCATGACCAACCTTTTCCGAATCCCTGATGAGCGCGTGCGCATCGCGCCAAAACACCAGCCAGCATAGTCGAAGCGGTCGGCGCCGCTCCTCCCGGCGATCCACGCGGATTCGTGCTGGCGGGGCGACCTTGCTACCGTACCGGGGTGACGCTGGACATCATGATGCCGTTCTATGGGCGGTTCGACCATTTCAAGGCGGCCGTCGAGAGCGTCCTCGCACAGGACGACCCGGACTGGCGTCTCGTCATCGTCGACGATGTCTATCCGGACCTCGCACCGGGCAAATGGGCGCAGTCCCTCGGCGATCCCCGCGTGGAGTACATCCGCAACGAGCAGAACCTGCGCCCGAGCCGCAACTACCGCAAGTGCGTCTCTCTGGCGCGCACATCGCACGTCGTCATCATGGGCTGCGACGACTTGATGCGCCCGGGCTACGTCCGCCGGATCGCGGAACTCCTCGATCGATTCCCCGACGCCGACATCCTCCAGCCCGGGGTCGAGGTCGTCGACGAGGATGGGCACGTGCACCGTCCGATCGGTGATCGCGTCAAGTCGTGGCTGCGCCCGAGCGGAAGCGGTCCGCGCAGTTATGGGGGCGAAAGACTTGCGCGCAGCCTTCTCGGCGGCAACTGGACCTACTTCCCGTCGCTCGTGTGGAAGACGGAGGCGCTTCGCACCCACCTGTTCCGGCTCGACCTCGACGTGGTGCAGGACCTTGCCATGCTCCTGGACATCACGCTCGACGGCGGGACGCTGGTCCTCGACGACGAAGTCGTGTTCGCCTACCGGCGACACGCGACGTCGGTCTCGGCGGTGACGGGCCCGGACGGTTCCAAGTTCGCCCAGGAGCGTGAGCTCTTCCAGGAGTTCGACCGGCGCTGTCGAGCACTGGGCTGGCGACGCGCCGCCGGAGCTGCTCGCCGGCACTGGTCGTCGCGGCTCAGCGCCGCCACCGAGATCCCCGCAGCGCTGCGTGCCAAGAACGCCGACGGCCGGCGGTCGCTGCTTCGACACGTCTTCGGTCGATAGGATCGGATGTCATGAGCTCCCCCTATGCCGACACGCTCATCGTGATGCCGGCCCTCAACGAGGAAGAGGCGATCACAGCCATCATCCGCGAGGTCCAGGAGAAGCTGCCCGGCATCGCCGTGCTCGTGGTGGACGACGGCTCGATCGACAGGACCGCTCTCGTGGCCCGTCGCGAAGGCGCCCTGGTCCTGCAGCTGCCCTTCAACCTCGGGGTCGGCGGCGCCATGCGCGCGGGATTCCGATTCGCGCTGGCCAACGGCTTCCGCAACGTGGTCCAGGTCGACGCCGACGGTCAGCACGACCCCGGCGACCTTCCGGCGCTGCTCACCCAGCTCGAGACCGCCGACCTCGTCCTCGGGGCACGGTTCGCCGGGGTCGGGACATACCGGGTCCGCGGCCCCCGCCACTGGGCAATGGTCGTTCTTTCGAGTGTTCTCAGCAGGCTCGCGAAGACCACTCTCACCGACACCACGAGCGGCTTCCGGGCCAGCGGCCGCCGAGCAGTCGAGCTCTTCGCTCGCCACTACCCGGCCGAGTACCTCGGCGACACGGTCGAGTCGCTGGTGATCGCTGCACGGGCCGGCTGCATCATCCGCCAGGTTCCGGTCGCGATGCGCGAGCGCTCCGCGGGAACGCCGTCGCACAACCCGTTCAAGTCCGCGATCTACCTCGGACGAGCCGGCCTGGCGCTCACGATCTCCCTTCTCCGACCGCGTGTCGTGATCTCCGACGAGGCGGTACCCGTATGAGCACCGCGAGTTACATCTTCGGGATCGTGGCGGCCTCCCTCACGCTCGTGACGGTGATCGAGCTCCTTCGCAGGCGCAGGCTGCGGGAGCGCCACATCGTCTGGTGGCTGGTGTTCGGCGTGCTCGTCCTGATCATCGCCGTCTTCCCCTCTGTCCTGGTCTGGCTCGCGGGGCTCGTGGGCATCGCCATCCCCATCAACCTCGTCTTCTTCGTGAGCATCATCGCTCTCTTCCTCGTTTCACTGCAGCAGAGCGCGGAAGCGACCCGCCTGGAGAACAAGACGCGAGTGCTCGCGGAAGACGTAGCGCTTCTGGAGTTGCGGGTCCGCGAATTGGAAGGCCGGATGGAGCACAAGGCCTCCGACTAGGCCGACGCGCACCCTGTGAACGGGGTATGAGCAGCCTTTGCGGGTACTCTTTCCCCGTGCCGAGACCCGAAGACACGATCCGAGCCAGACGCATCCGGCGTCTACCCACCTTCCTCATCGCGTGGGCTCTGACATCCCTGATCGCGACGATCTGGGCGATCGGTACGCCGCTCGCCGCTTCTCCCGATGAGCCCGCGCATTTCATCAGGGCGGCATCCGTCGCACGAGGCGACATCCTCGCCACCGGTCCGGCCGGACAGCCGGGCAGAGTGGAGGTGCCGGGTGTGGTCGCGAACACCCACGCCCTGACCTGCACTGCTTTCGACGACAACAAGCCGGCTTCGTGCCAGACGAGCGCGCCGCGGCCGCCGCACGGCTTGGTGGCGGCAGACACCTCCGCCAACCGGTACGACCCCCTCTACTACGCCCTCGTCGGATGGCCCAGTCTCCTACTCGACGGACCGGCCGCACTCTATGCGATGCGCATCGTGAGCGGCATCCTCGTGTCGGTATTCGTGGCGGCGAGTGTCATGCTGATCGCCGGTTGGCGCCGTCGTCTCGTGCCGATGCTCGGCTTGCTCGTCGCCTCGACTCCGACCCTGCTCTTCCTGAGCGGGATGGTGAATCCGAACGCATTGGAGGTCACGACCATGCTGGCCGCGTTCGTCGCGGCGCTGACGCTCGTGCTTCATCCCGACCGGGCCCACCCCGGAACGGCGGCGACAGTGCTCGCGGTCTCCGGCTTCGTGGCGGCCAACGCCCGGGGGCTCTCTCCGCTGTGGCTGGCCGTCGTGCTCATCTCCTGCCTGTTCGTCGCGCGGCCGGTGCGCATCCGGCAGGTGTTGCGCACCCGCTCGGTACTCGTCGCCATCGGCGTCGTCGTCGCAGGCGCGGTCCTCGCCGTCGGGTGGACCCTCTACAGCGGCTCGCTCCCTTCCCCGGACGGGACCGCCACGTACCCCGGTGTCGGGACAAGCCCGCTCGCCGGCTTCCTGGTGACGGTCGGAAATACGTTCGACTACGGCCGTGAGATGGTTGCGCTGTTCGGCTGGCTCGACACGCCCGCTCCGTTCATCGTGTTCTTCCTCTGGTCGGCATTCATCGGGGCGGGGGCGGCTGCCTCCCTCATCGCCCTCCGGCGTCGTCGCCGTGTGCTGGCCATCGTCGGGATGTGCGTGTTCGTCGCGCTTCCGGCGGTGGTTGCCGGCCTTTATGTCACGAAGGGCGGGTACATCTGGCAGGGGCGCTACGCGCTTCCACTGTTCGTGTGCCTGGTCATGCTCGTGTCGGCGATGCTGCCGCCGCCTCGCTCTCGCGGCAGGGTGCTCGTGGCCACCGTCGCGACGGGGTGGTGGGTGGGGCAGGTCGCATCATTCGCCGTCGCCCTGAAGCGATACGGTGCTGGCTACGATGCGAGCTGGGTGCAGTTCTTCCGCCACCCTCTCTGGGAGCCACTCGGCGGGTCGATCGGCCTCATCGCGCTCGCAGCGCTCGCCTTCGCGGCCACCGCAGTAGTCGTGGGGATCGTCGCGTGCTGGGACGAAACGACCGCGGGACCTTTCCATACCCGTGGACGATCGCGCGACGGAATAAAGGATCCCGTCACCCGACCGAGTCAGCGAACGGGTACCACCGAGATCTCGATTGCGGCGGACGGACAGGTCTGACCGATTTCTCCGGCGAGCCCGGCGTCGGCGGTACGCACACGGAGACCCGGACCGAGGACCTCCGCCAGTCCACAGAGGCTCGCCGTGTCGGAAGGCCCGAGGCCGTACGCGGCGACACGGATCGGGAACGATTCCTGCGACAGTCCCGCGTGCATCTGCAGCAGCCAGAAGTTCAGGTACTTCTCCCCCGGCAGCCCCGAGCGCCAATAGGCGATGGGGCCGCCGCCGTCCAATGACTGGGAGATCGCGGCAAGGCGCGCGTCGTCGATGAACGGCTCCTCGTCTGCCAGCGCGTGAGCGACGGCCGACGACGCTCGATACGTCGGCACTGTCTGCGTCGACGACAGGAAGCCGACGGCGAGGACCACGACCGCGGCGGACGCGACCGCGCGCAGCCATCGGCGGGAGACCCCGCCCAACAGCCCGGCCACCAGCCCCACCGTGACGATCAACAGGACGACCGTGCCCAGCCACAGACACTTGACCGGATAGTAGGTCCACGGATTCGCGCCGTGACGGTTGAGGAACAGCAGTGCACCGAGGCTGACCGCGAGGCCGAGCGCGAGAAGAAGCACGCTCGATCCTCTCCCGTCTCGGAGCAGGAGCATCCGCACGATCGCGAGAACGACCGACACCGTCACCACGACGAGAGGGACGAACGGTTCGAAGACGTAGATGGCACCGGCGGCGGTGAGCGCCTTGCCGGACGCGAGCGCGGGTGGAATGGCCACGAAAACGGAGTACCCGATGAGTTGCAGAAGAGACAGCGCCACCACGGTCAGAGCAGCCCCGCGCATCCGCTTGATGACAGACCAGCGGGTGAGAACGAGCGCCAGGGCGAACACGGCGGGCACGACGGCGAGCGGGCCCCAACACCCGAGCATCACCGTCCCGCTCACGAAGAGAGTCGTCAGAGCTGTAGCCGGGCTGTCGGCGAACCGAACGTAGGCGAGCCAGGACAGAAGCGCGATCACGATCACGATGTCCGCATTGAAGAACCCGAACTCGATCTGGTACCCACTGACGAACCACGACAAGGGGAGCAACGAGGCGGCAGCCGCGACGATCGAGACGAAGATCGGACCGCCGACCGCGAGGCTCGCAGCCACGATCCCGGCCACGAAGCACGTGAGTGCGATGACCAGCAACCAGACCAGAGCGAAGGAGCCGATGTCTGCCTGGAGCAAGGACCCGGTCCCCCCGCGCCGGCCCGACACGAGACCGAGTGCCAGCAATGCAGGGGCCAATGGCGCGGGGTTCCCGTCGGCGCCGGTCGGGATGCCTCCGGCCGTGACCAGGTCGCGCGCAATGAGGAGGTTGTTCGCGGAGTCCCCCCGCATCGTCCACGCGATACGGGGGCCGCCGGTGAGGAGGCTGCCGACGCCGAGCGCAAGGAACCAGGTCAGGGGCCCCAGGAGCGCGCCCAGCCAGACGATGCGCGGAGGAACCGGAGTGCGGGAGACAGGGGAATGCGCCTGCGGAGCCAGGCATGCCCACACCGCCGCGCTGGTCGCGGCCACCACGACGGTGACGAGGATCCCGGAATGCACTCGTGCCGCGAGGACGAGCGAGAGCTGGACCACTGCGAAGAGGCCGGTCACCGTCACGGCGAACGCCAGCGTCCATCCGACACGCCCGCGCAGTGCGAGGAAGACGGGAACCGCGCAGAGGATCAGATGGAACCAGATCGGCCACCCGACGGCGACACAGCCGGCGGATGCCACCACGAGCACCGCGAAGAGGACCGACGACCATCTCGCGCGCCAGAACGCACTCATACGGCAGCGGGCCGCCGACCCCGGTTCCTGCCAAGGAAGAACAGGTGGGTCGCGAGACCCACCAGGGGCCCGACGCAGAGCGCCACCGCGCTCTTGACCGCCGGGTCCAGCGGGAGCAGCAAAGCCCCGACGACAAGGAGCGCAGCGATCACCCATCCCGTCGTGAACCCGACATGGTCGTTCCGGGCGAGCGTCGCCGGCCCGGTGACGCACAGCGCGGCGGTCGCACCGGCCGAGGCGACGATCAACGCGATCTCCCACGCGCTGATCGGGAAGTCCTTGCCGAACCAGTGCAGCACCTCCGGCCCGATCCACCAGGCAAGAAGGGCGGCGATCGCGGTGACGATCGCCACCCCGCCGAGGATCGTGACGAGCGTGCGTCCTAGACGCGCCGAATTGTCTCGGAAGTAGACGACGAGAAAGCTCTGCATCGCGAGAACGGGTATGACGAGCGGTGCGCGGGTCAATGTGACGACCGCGATGACCGCGGCAGCAGCGACCGGCTGTCCCGGCGACGTCACGCCGAGGAGGAACGGAAAGCCGCTGACCATGATGGCGGTCGCAGCCGAACCCACGACGGTCCGCGATGCGTTCCATGCCAGTCCACGGAATCCGACGTCCAGTCGGGTGCGTCCTCGGATGCTGGACCGCACGATCAGCCAGGTCGCGGCGATCGAGAGAGGGAAGGGCAGGACCATCGCGACGACCAGGACGAGGAGCGAGGAGCCGGTCCAGGCACCGACCGCGACGAAGATCGCTCGCAGGGCCGCGTCGATGGTGATCATCCACGCGAGCACGATCCAGCGATGGAGCCCGTAGAGGGTGCCGCTCAAGGCGGCGACGAAAACATATGATGCCGCCCCGGCACCCACCAGGACGACGATCAGGACCGGATCCGTGCGGATCGTGTCGGGAGCCCAGAACAGCCCGGCCACGACGAACACGACGAAGGCGACGACGGCAGCCGTCGCCGCGAACCTCCCCGTCACCGAGCCGCGGGGGTGCGGGGCACCAGGGGCGACCACCACGGTCGCCCGCGAGACTTCCTGCTGGATGCCCGCCAGAGCACCGACGACCAGATACAGCACGGACCACACGATGCTGTATTGCAGGTACTCGACGTCGGAGAGCGCAGCGAGGACGACGGCCTGGAGGAGGTAGGTGAGCCCACCTGCGATGACGGTGGCGATGAGGATCGCCGATGCGCCACCGAATCGGGGTGAGGCTTTCGCCGGTGCGGCGGGGGGCGGCCCGTCAGCGGATGCGGTCACTCTGCCCCGCCATCCAGTCCTGCAACAGGGCCACGCCCTCGGAAAGCCCGTTGACCGGCCGCCAACCCAGCCTCTCGACCGTGGACCCGATGTCGCACGATGCGCTGCGGACGTCCCCGTCGCGGAACTGCCCGGTGATGTGCGGCTCGGGCGCGCCGTGGTACGCCGCGATCACCGTCGCAAGCTCCAGGACTGTCGTCGCCGTGCCCGAGCCGACGTCGAAGACGGCACGATCCACGACAGAGCCCGGGGCTCCGAGAACGGCGGCGAAGGCCGAGACGACGTCGTCGATCAAGACGAAATCGCGGGTGATCGCGCCGTCTTCGTAGACGGGTATGCTCCGGCCCGCCTCTGCGAGCTGTGAGAAGAGGGAGACGATTCCGGTGTACGAGTTGATCAATGACTGGCCGGGCCCATAGACGTTCTGCAGGCGCAGCACCGAGACCTCGGCCTCCTTCGCTCCCGCCCACGCCGTCAGGATGTTCTCCTGTGCGAGTTTCGTCGCGCCGTAGACGCTCGTCGGCGCGGGTGTCGTCGTTCCCGCGCTGGACGGCAGCGGTCTCGCGTCACGGAAGTCCCACTCGCCGGCTTCGAACTGTGCGTGCGAGCGCTGGCCCGGATAGAAGGTCTCTCCGCTCTCCCGCTGCCAGCGCCCTTCGCCGTAGACGGCCCGGCTGCTGCTCAGTACGATCCGGGTTGGGATCGCATCGGCACGACCGAGCGCATCCAGCATTCGCGTCGTCCCCGTGACGTTCACCTCTGCATGGCGACTCGCCGCCTCGAGCGATTGGGCGGTCCCCGTCTCCGCGGCCAGGTGGATGATGACGTCGGGACGGAAATCGTTCAGGAGCGAATCCCAGACGGCCGCGTCGGTCACATCGCCGACGACCAGCTCCGCGTCCGGGTGCAGGCTCGCCGGCCGGCCCGAATCGGCGTGGACCTGAGGGTGGAGGTTGTCGAGGACCACCCACCGCCCGGCTTCTCCCGCGAATCGCTGAGACAGCGCGGAGCCGATGAAACCGGCTCCACCGGTGACCAGGACATCTCCGCTCGAGTTGCTCATCGTGAACCTGCTTCCGAGATGCGGGGGATGTAAGCGAGGCGGCGGCTCATGCGGCGGGCGCGGTGCGCCGCACACGAGACCACCAGTACCGCAGTCCTCGTCCAGGTCCCCAGCTCTTGATCGCGAGAGCGTGTTTCTCGACGCCGTGCCAGCTCGCCCAGGCGAAGGCTCCGGCGATCACCAGGCAGATCAGGGTGTACGGGACGTACCCGAACCGGTACCAGCCGAGCTGCGCCACCATCTGCTGGACGAGGAATCCCCACACGTACAGGCCGTACGAGTAGTCGTTCTTCGCGAAGAGCCGTTTGAACGCGTCCGGCAGTTTGGCGGCGAGCCAGAACAGCACGTATGCGAACGCGGGGAATCCGACGACCTGGAAGCCGCCCTTGAACGCAGTGAAGACGCTGATCGCACTGCAGAAGAGGAAAAGCCGCCAATCCAGCACGATCTTGTCGGCGTACAGCGCGAAGGTTCCGCCGATCATGAAGATCAAGCCGAGGTTCACCAAGAACTGGTCGCCGAGGTAGGGAACGATGCTGTTGAAGCCCGCTCCGGAGAAGCGCGCCATCTGCATCCCGAGCAGGACGAGCGTCAGCAGCGGCAGAAGTATGCGGAACCGCTTGAGCACGCCGAAGAGCACGAAGGCGCCGATGATGAGGTAGCAGGTCCACTCGTACGTGAGCGTCCACAGCGACCCGTTGAACACGCTGCCGCCGCCGACCGCCTGTCCGTACGGGGTCTGCGCGAAGATGTCGTTGATGCCCCACTGGTGGATGGTCAGCTGCCAGTTACCGGTGATGTACTGCAGCGGCCCCGCCGGATAGGCGGTGAAGTACTCCTGGAGGCTGCGCCCCTCGGCGAGCCAGAAGACCGGGCCGATCACGAAGGCGGAGAGGACCAGCACCGCCAGGAACGCGGGGAAGATCCGGAGGATCCGCGCCCACATGTACTGCAGGATGTCGTTCCGGGTGCCCGACTTGGTGATCAGGTAGCCGCTAATTGCGAAGAACCCGATGACGGCGAACCCGCCGAGGTTCTGCTGGTTCTCGCTCCAGCGCTGGACCGGGTCCTCGCCACGGCCGCTGAGGGGGAACCCGTGCGAGACGATGACCGCGGCGGCCAGGATGATGCGGATGAGGCCGAGGGCGTTGTGGCGACCGCTCAGCCCCTCGTTCAGCGGGACCGCGGCGGCGGCAGAGCGCAGCCAGCCGCGCGTCGACGCCAGCGCGCGCGCCGGGCGCCCCGGAGTGCCCGGGTCGGACGTGACCGTGGTCGTGGGCGCGGAGGACGGGACGAGCCCGTCCTCTTCGCGTTCCGGGGTGCTGATTGCCATGAGTCGCCTACTTCTTCCGGCGCAGCCGGTTCTGGACCTTGCGGACGACGACCTGGGGGCCGCCGTTCCGGAGATAGTGCACGACCAGTTCGGCGTCGTGGCGGAGTCCGTGCTTCTTCCGCCGCGCGGGTCGCGCGGAGGGGACGAAGCCCGGCTGGAAGGTTCCGTCGGCGACGAGGTCGGCGGCATGGTGCGGGGCGTCGACGAACGCGACCAGCGGCTCGAGCACCGACTCCCACGTGTAGGACTGCCGGACGCGCTTGAGGTTGCGGACCGCCTTGCGCCGGAACGCGTCGTCGAAGAGCACCCGCTCCAGCGCCTCCGCCAGAGCGGGGACGTCTCCGGCGGGCACGGCGATCCCGAGCGATTCCGCCCGGACCAGGTCGGCGAAGTGGTCGCCCTCGGTGACGACCATCGGGAGCTCCGCCCACAGGTAGTCGAGGATCCTCGTGCGGAAGGAGAAGGTCGTCTCGATGTGGGCGTGGTGCGTGCTGACGCCCGCGTCCGCCTCGAGCAGGTAGTTCTGGCGATCGGCGAAATCGACCCACGTGTCGTTGAAGACGACGATGCTGTCGAGCACGCCGAGCTCCTTCGCGAGGCGACGGGACTCCGCCACGATCTCCATCTCGGGCACTCCCGGGTGGGGATGCTTCACCCCCTGGAAGAACAGCCGGACCTGGGGATGATTCTCGGCGACGACGGCGACGGCCCTGATGAGCGTCTGCGGGTCGAACCAGTTGTACAGGCCCCCGCTCCAGATGAGGATCTTCTCCTCGTCGCCGAAGCCGTCGCGGACGCCCCGCAGCACCGGCTTCACGTGGACAGGCGGCTCGCTCGCGAGACCGAACGGCACGACCGCGAGGAGTCCGTCGAGGTCGGGGTCCCCCTCGTAGGTGGCGGGGTTGACCCGGCCGAGTCCGGCCAGCTGACCGAGGTAGAAGTGCTTCTGCCTCTCGGACGCGCAGAGGAAGAAGTCGGCGCGGGCGAGCTGCTCGTTGAGGACCTCCGTGGCGTCCGCCACCTGCCGCTTCCACTGCGCTTCTGGGAGCTGCCTGGCCTGCTCGAGCTGCTCGAGGTGCATAGGGTCGTAGATGTCGGCGACGATGATCTTCGACGACGTCCGGATGGATTCGAAGAGTGCCATCGCGAGCCCTTGGAAGACGATGACGTCCGCCCACTGCTCCATGGCCTTCATCGCGCGGTCGTCGCCCGGCCGGACGTGGGCCAGGTCGAAGGGCGCGGTGATGTCGCCGACCCCCTCGAGGGAGACCAGGGTGACCGAGTGCGTGGCGGAGAGCGCCTCGGCGATGTTCCAGGCGCGGATCGCCGGTCCGGCCATCCGCTGTCCGAGCGGATCGCCGGTGATCACCAGGACCTTCGTGCCGACGGGCCCGTCGAGCACGTCGAAGGACTCGACGAGGGACTCGTAGCCCTCGAGGTAGCGGTCGGTGGTGAACGACGGAGCGTCGTTCTGCCCGAACAGGCGCCAGATCTGGGCGTCGGAGACGACCCGCGTGGCCTGGATCTCCTCGCGCTGGGCGCGCAGCTCGGGGAGGCGGGACACGAACTGGTCGATCGCGTAGAGGCTCGACAGCGCGACCTTCGGCACGTCCGCCTTCTCGGCCGAGTCGTCGTCGCCGGAGCGGAGGTCGAAGACGGTCGTGTCGACGCCGCCCTTCTCGATGCCGCGGCGCACGCTGAGGGCCATCGTGGCCTGCAGCGTGGTGCCGAGCATCTCGTCGCCCAGGTTCTTGTACTGGGTGTAGAGGGCGTTGCGCTCGAGGAGGTAATCCTCCTTGTAGGCCCCGAATCCCCCCATCGACGCGTGGTGCTTGTGGAATGCGACCGAGCCGGGCTCGTAGACGTAGCGCCACCCGGCGAGGTTGAGCCGCCAGCCCAGGTCGACGTCCTCGAAGAACATGAAGTACGCCTCGTCGAAGCCGCCCAGGGCGTCGAACACGTCGCGCCGGACGAACATCGCCGACCCCGTGCCGAAGAGCACGTCGTGGGCCCGGCCGTCTTCGGCGGGCGCCGGCTCGGCGGTGAGCGGCTTGTAGCCCATCCCGAACCAGGTGAGGGCAGCGTCGATGTAGTCGACCTTCTCGCCCTCCCAGTCGAGGACCTTGCTCGCGATCGCGCCGATGCGCGCGTTCTCACCGAAACGGGCGACGGCCGCCTTGATCCAGGCGGTGTCGGGGCGCGCGTCGTTGTTGAGGAACGCGACGAACTCGCCGCTGCTGCGCGCGACTCCCAGGTTGCAGCCGCCGGCGAATCCCAGGTTCTCCTGCGACTCGACGATCACGACCCCGGGGTCGGCGTCGGCGCGGAGTCGCTCGAGACTGTCGTCCCCCGATCCGTTCTCGACGACCACGATCTCGAGACGTTCGGCGGGCCAGTCGATCTCCCGCAGATGGCGGAGCGCCTGGAGCGTGTCCTCCGTCCCCCGGAAGTTCACCAGCACTACCGAGACGACGCCAGGTTTCCTCGCTGTCATTGCATCCTTTTCATTGCGGGCAATGGCGACGATTCTAGCAAAGCCGGTAGAGCCGCGCCCGAGACGCGCGTGCTACTGTCCCTAGCGGACTTCTTCGAACGAGAATACGGAACTCAAGTGTCAGATGTGGATGCGCGGAAGCGCACAAAAGTCTTGGTCGTCACCCCCGATTCGCTCGGCAAGCGGATGGCGGGTCCCGCGATCCGCGCATGGGAGATGGCGAAGGCCATCCACACGGTCGCCGAGGTGCGCCTGGTCTCGACCGTGGCCGCCGATCTGGAGTCGGACGACTTCCCGGTCTCCTTCACCGACGAGAAGAGCCTGCGGGAGCTCGTCGCCTGGTCCGACGTGCTTGTGTTCCAGGGTCACACGCTCTCCAGTTACCCGTGGATCAAGCGGCACGCGAAGATCATCGTCGCCGACATCTACGATCCGATGCACTTGGAGCAGCTGGAGCAGACCGTCGGAATGCCCGAGGAGCGCCGCCTGAAGGCGATCCTCGAGACCGCCGAGGTCCTCAACGACCAGATCGAGCGCGCCGACTTCATGATGTGCGCCTCGGAGAAGCAGCGGGACTTCTGGCTCGGCCAGCTCGCGGCGACCTTCCGGATCAATCCGCTGACCTACGGCGACGACGCCAGCCTCCGCCGGCTCCTCTCCGTCGTGCCGTTCGGCCTCCAGGACGCCGCGCCTCTCCAGCGCTCCCACGGGATCAAGGGTACCGTCCCCGGCATCGCCCCGACGGACAAGGTCATCCTCTGGGGCGGCGGCATCTACAACTGGTTCGATCCGATCACCCTCATCGAGGCCGTGGAGAAACTCAGCGCCACGCACCCCGACGTGCGCCTGTTCTTCCTCGGCGCCGGCCACCCCAACCGGCACGTGCCGAAGATGGAGATGGTGACACGGGCCCGCGATCTCGCCGGAGAGCGCGGCCTCACCGATCGCTTCGTGTTCTTCCACGACGACTGGGTGCCCTACGAGGAGCGCGCTGACTTCCTCCTCGACGCCGACCTCGGCGCGAGCACGCATTTCGACCACCTGGAGACGGCCTTCAGCTTCCGCACGCGGATCCTGGACTATCTGTGGGCGACGCTGCCCATCGTCACCACCGGCGGCGACACGTTCGCGGCGCTGGTCCAGGAGCACGGTCTCGGACGGGTAGTGCCGCCCACCGACGCGGATGCTCTCGCCGACGCGCTGGAAGCGCTCCTCTACGACGAGTCCGCGCACGCCGAGGCGCAGGCCAACATCCGGGAGTTCGCGGAGACGATGCGCTGGCGGAAGGTGCTCGAGCCGCTGCTCGACTTCGTCGTCGACCCCCACCCCGCGCCGGACTCCCCGCTCACGCTCGAGACGCCGCGGAACAGGATCGTCAACGACCTGCGCACGCGGATCGACGGCATCGAGTCGAGCACGTCCTGGCGGATGACCAAGCCGATCCGCTCCGCGAAGGACGCGATCCAGCGCCTGCGCCGACGCTGACCGCGCTCAGCTGCGCGTGATGCGCCGCTTCGCCCGGCTGGCGGTGTCGAACACCTTCCGCGCGGCCTCGAACCCCGGGGTGCTGCGGATGTGGGCGATCTCGGCGTCGCGCGAGCCGAGCGTCTGCTCGAGCTCGGCCTTCTGCGCCTCGAGCAGACCGACCCGTGTCGTCAGGTCCTTCACGCTGAGCGTCCGCGCCTCGACGGCGTTGACGAGTCCGTTCATCAGCTCGGACCGGAGGACCGCCGCCGCGAGTTCCCGCTGATCGATGGACTGGTGCTGGACGGCCGGTGCCTCCATGATCCGGGCCACGGCGGAGCTCAGCAGGAACTCGTCCCCGTACCGCTCACGGAGCGCGGTGGCCGCGTCCGCCGCCGCGTCGAATCCCTCGACGAGCTCGTCGGCGAGCTCTCCCGCCTCCCGCGAGGAGAAGCCGCGGCCGGAGAAGTTGGTCTCCCGCGCGGCGTCGAAGGCCTCCGGCGTGAGCCAGCCGGGGCCGCCGAAGTGGTCGTACACGAAGGCCGGCACTCCGGCGACGAGGGAGTACTGGACCGTCTTGCCGATGGAGACGACCGCGTCCACACCATGGATGTCCGCCGGCGTCACGAGTCGCTTCGGCGCGGGATCGGTCGGGGAGCCGCCGAAGCGGACCACCTCGACGCCGCGCGCGGAGAGCTGGTCGAGCGCCTCCTGGAGCTCCTGCGGCGGGTGGTTGGAGACCAGCAGGATCCGCCGCAGCCGCGCCGGCCCGTCGGGGGCGACGCGGGCGAAGTCGTCCGGCGCGGGATTCCCGAGCACGGTCAGCAGCGACGGCTCGACCCCCTCGTAGAGCCCGCTGGCGAGGTGCGCATCACGCGACTCCGGGGCCGGGAACACGATCGCCGACGCCAGGGCGGCCTCCACGATCGGCGAGTGCGGGAACTCCTGGAACTGGTAGGCCGACATGTGGTGGAACACGAACCGTGTGTCGCCCGGGTCGCGAAGGAGCGCTTCCGGGATCACACCGTGGTGGATCCAGGCGAGGTCGGGACGCTCGTCGGCGATCCGGGCGGACAGCTCCGGGTCGTCGTACCGCATCATGTCCACGCGAGGCAGCTCCGTGAGACGGGCACGCCACTCGTCGGACGCCCCGAACACGACGACCAGGACCGAGGCGCCGTTCCGGGAGAAGTGCCGGGCCAGCTCGTAGGTGACGACCTCCGAGCCCGCGATGTCGAACAGGGAGGCTTGGCCGATCAGGACGGTGGTGCCGTCGAATGGAAGCGTCATTGCTCGTCTCCTCGAATTCCGGTGGCGAGCGCGGCGATCAGGTGTCCGCTCTGCGCTCGGCGAGCCATGATCGGGCGGCGAGGCCCACCCCCAAGACCCAGCGGACCGGGGCCAGCTGCCATCCACTGTACTTCTTACGGAGGAACCGCCGCGCACTGTCGTGATGGGCCGCGACCATCGCAGCCTGGTTGGAGCGCGTAGAGTGCGCGCCTGTATGGGTCACGACGGCGGCCGGCTGATAGACGTTGCGGTACCCGGCCTTGCCGAGACGGTATCCCAGGTCAACATCCTCGAAATACATGAAGAATCCGGTGTCGAATCCGGCCACGCCGTCGAAAGCTGTGCGGCGAACGAGGACGCACGACCCGGAGAGCCAGCCCGCATCGCGCCGTACTCCCGATTCTGAGGAACGCTGATAACGGCGAGTCCACGGGTTCTCCGGCCAAAGGTTGGCGAAGAGGGCGTGCCCCACCCCGATGCGGATGGAGGGCACGTCCCGCGCGGACGGATACACCTCGCCCTCGGCGGTGAGGACGGTGGGACCGACGCTGCCGACCTCGTCGGCCTCGTTGCCGGTGGACACCAGCCTCGAGACCGCGTCCGGCTCGAGCACCACATCCGGGTTACTGACGAGGATCCACTCGATCTCCGAGGGGAGGGACGCGGCAACCTCGTTGACAGCTCCGCCGTAGCCGCGATTGGCGTCCAGCGGCCGGTACTCGGCCCCGGCCGCCGTCGCCATCCGCTCGATGGTGGAGCCGGACTCGGCCGCGTTGTCGGCGACGATCACGCGGGCTCCGGCCGCCTGCGCCTCCGCGAGTCCTGCGAGGAAGGCCGGCAAGACGGACTCTGAGTGAAAGCTGACCGTCACGACGGCGACGTGGCTCAATGCGCCTGGCTCGGACTCGGTCATGATCTGATCAATCCTAGTTGTAAGCTGGAGTGTCTTTCGGCCATGTCGGCCAGTGTCAGAACGAGGGTGGATGAGTTACATCAGAGAAGTCCTCGGCGCGCGAGAACTCCTGTCGAACCTCGTGCTCCGAGAGGTCAGAGGACAGTACAAGCGTACGATCTTCGGCCGGCTGTGGTCCCTGATCAGCCCCTTGGCGTCGATGCTGGTCTACACGTTCGTGTTCTCGTTCGTGTTCAAGGTCCAGCCGGCCAAGGGCGACCCGAGTGGACTCGACTTCTACGCGGTCTGGCTGCTGTGCGGTCTCCTCCCGTGGACGTTCTTCGCCAACGCGGTCAACGCGGGGATGGGCTCGCTCGTCAGCAACGCCGGGCTGATCACCAAGGTCTACTTCCCCCGTCTCGTGCTGCCGGTCTCCTCGGTCTTCTCCGTCGCCTACAACTGGGGATTCGAGATGATCATCCTGGTCGTCGCGATCCTGGTCGTCGGAGGATTCGTCTGGCCGTGGCTGCCGTTCGTCATCCTGATGATGGTGGTGCTGGCGGTCTTCGCCACCGGCGTCGGCCTGCTGCTGTCGATCGCCAACGTGTATTTCCGCGACACGCAGTACCTGCTGGGTATCATCCTTCAGATCTGGATGTATCTGACCCCCATTGTCTACCCGGTTTCCCTCGTGGCCGGTCAGTCGGACCGCATCGGCGGAATCTTCGGCACCCCGATAACGATCCTCGACATCTATGAACTGAATCCCATGCTCCACTTCGTCGGAGTCTTCCGAACACTGCTGTACGACAACACCTGGCCGATGCTCCCCGATGTGATCGCCTGCATCGTGTGGGCACTCGTCGCCCTCGTCGGCGGCGCCTGGGTCTTCTCCCGCAAGGAGAAGAGATTGGCAGAGCTCCTGTGACCGACATCGCCGTGGACGTGTCGAACGTCAGCAAGAAGTTCCGGCTCTATCACGAACGAAACCAGAGCCTGAAGTCCGCCGTCATGCGACGCCGGGTATCCGTGCACGAAGACTTCTGGGCGCTTCAGGATGTCTCCTTCGAGGTTCCCGCCGGGTCCACGTTCGGACTGATCGGGAGCAACGGGTCGGGCAAGTCCACGCTCCTGAAGTGTTTGGCGAAGATCCTCTACCCCGAGACCGGGAGCATCACCGCGCACGGCAAGCTCGCAGCCATGCTCGAGGTCGGATCCGGATTCCATCCCGAGCTGTCCGGACGCGAGAACATCTATCTCAACGGCTCGATCCTCGGCATGGGACGCAAGGAGATCGACCGCAAGTTCGACGAGATCGTCGCGTTCTCCGGGGTCGAGCACTTCATCGACCAGCCCGTGAAGAACTACTCGTCCGGCATGTATGTCCGTCTGGGATTCTCGGTCGCGATCAGCGTGGAGCCTGAGATCCTCGTCGTCGACGAGGTCCTCTCGGTCGGCGACGCCGATTTCCAGAAGAAGTGCCAGCAGAAGTTCGAGGACCTCCGTTCCGAGGGGAAGACCGTCATCCTCGTGAGCCATTCCCTCGACACCGTCGAACGGATGTGCGACCGGGCCGCATGGCTCCAGAACGGGACGCTCCGAGCCGTAGGCGACACCGAATCGACCGTCGCGGCCTACAAGTCCTCCTTCTGAGCGACGGGGTCGCCGCCCCCCAACGGGGTGCATACCGGAGTTCGAAGACGTCGGCGGTGCGTTCTAGCTGGATGTTGGCGTTCGTCCTAGCATGGGCTGCATTCACACGTTAAAGGGGTTCTCTTGCGCAGCCTGATCCGATCTCTGGGGTTCGTCCTCGTCCTCGTGCTGGCTGTCGGCGCCCTTCAATTCGCCGCGCCAGCGCGCACAGAGGCGGCGAACGCCTTCGACTTCAACCCCAGCAACATCATCAGCGACGATGTGTTCTACAACCCGAACACCATGAACGAGGCCAGCGTGCAGGCCTTCCTCAATGCGATCGTCCCCAATTGCTCGGCGGGTTACACCTGCCTGAAGAACTTCAGCCAGACGACCACCTCGCGTGGAGGCGACGCGATGTGCGGGCCGTACGCGGGCGCCCCCAACGAGCCCGCCGCTCGCATCATCGTGAAGGTCGCCCAGGCCTGCGGCATCAATCCTCAGGTGATCCTTGCGACACTCCAGAAGGAACAGGCTCTCGTCACATCCACTGCTCCGAGCGCCTGGGCCTGGAAGGCGTCGATGGGCTACGCCTGCCCGGACACGGCCGCCTGCGACACGCAGTATTACGGCTTCTACAATCAGGTCTACTCCGGCTCGTGGCAGTTCAAGCGCTACGGGAACCCGCCGGGGACGTCGAACTTCTTCACCTGGTACCCCGTCGGCGGCTACGCGAACGTTCTCTACAACCCGGACTCGTCGTGCGGTTCGAGCCGTGTGTACATCTCCAATAAGGCGACGGCCGCCCTGTACTACTACACGCCCTATCAGCCGAACAACAACGCGCTTGCGGCCGGCTACGGAGCATCATCGGACCGCTGCGCCAGCTACGGCAACCGCAACTTCTTCATGTACTTCACCGATTGGTTCGGCTCCACGGGCAATGCAGGTCCGTCGTTCATCGACGCGCTGTACAACTCCACCGGCGGCGCCGGCGGGCCCCTCGGCGACCCGGCCACGGGGTACATCACGCTCAGCGACAACGGCGGAGGGATGGTTCGCGGCTACGCCGGAGGCGCAATCGCGTGGACGAAGGCGTACGGAGCGTTCATCATCAGCAATCCCATCCGCGACTACTTCAACGCCAACGGCGGAATCGGCGGGAGCCTCGGCTGGCCCACGAGCAATGCCAATACGGCGGGCGCCGGTCTGGTGCAAGGCTTCCAGGGAGGCGCGATCACCTACACCTCCGCGACCGGCCCACGAGTGCTGAGTGGAGCCCTGCGCACCGCATACAACGCCACGGGTGGGCTCTCCGGGCCGCTCGGTTGGCCTTCGGGAGACGCGTCCTGCTCCGGCTCGACGTGCAAACAGTCTTTCGAGCAGGCGACTCTGAGCACGAGCGGTGGCTCGTACACCATCGCGAGCGCGAAGATCGCCGCTGCCTACACGGCGGCCGGCGGAGCATCCGGCGCACTGGGAGCCGCAGTCGGCGTCACGACCGCCAACCTCGCCTCGGGCACCGGCCTCATCCAGGCCTACGCCAACGGGGTCATCACGTCGACATCGACGGGCGGAGCTCATTCGCTCAGCGGCTCCATCCGCTCCATGTTCAACGCACTGGGTGGCCTCAGCAGCTACCTCGGCTGGCCGACCGGCGACATGGCGTGCGATGCCTCCAACACGTGCTCTCAGGCCTTCCAGGGCGGCACGATCTACGCAGACAAGAACGGTTCGTCTTCGGCGATCTCCGCCGAGATCCTTGCCCTCTACAATTCGATGGGTGGAGCATCCGGGTCCCTCGGGGCGCCCGTCGGCACGACCATCAGCTTCACGGGCGGGCTCGTCCAGGGATTCGCGAACGGCGCGATCGCCTGGACCCCCGGCGCCGGGGCGTACGCACTGACCGGTGACATCCGAGCGGCCTACAACGCGCTCGGGGGCGTCACGGGTGGATTCGGATGGCCAGTAACCGCGGCCAACGCATTCCCCCAGAACGGCGGCGGCCTCGTGCAGGGCTTCCAGAACGGCGTCATCCTGGCCACGACGGCCTCCGGCGCCTACCCGCTCTCGGGAGACATCCGAGCGGCCTACAACGCCGCCGGGGGCATCCCCGGTCCCGTGGGCTGGCCGTTGACCAGTCCGATCAGCACCAACGGCGGACTCGTGCAGGCCTTCCAGAACGCTGCGATCACCTACACCTCCGGCGCCGGCGCCCACGTGCTGAGCGGCGCATTCCGCACGGCCTACGCCACGGTGGGCGGGATCGGCGGTTCCATCGGGTGGCCGACCTCCGACGTGACCGCGGTGGGCTACGCAGGTGGCGGGTCTGTGCAGGGCTTCGAAAAGGGCGCCGTCACGCAGAAGACCGGAGGGGACGCGATCGTCCTGCTCGGACCGATCCGCGACTATTTCAACGCACAGGGCGGCCTTGCGAGTTCGCTCGGATGGCCGGCGAAATCGCTCGCATGCAACGCGACGGGCACAGCCTGCCAACAGACCTTCGACGGAGGCACTGTGAGCTGGACCGCCGCCGGCGGTGCGACACTGGTCAAGTGAGAGATCTCGACTACACGCTCAACGTCACCCTGAGGAACGCCCGCCCGTTCTTCCGTATCCGGAAGGGCCTGCGCACCGTTGCGCCGGGATCGATCATCGGCATGATCAGGCTGCGCAACGAGGAAGACCTCCTGCAGGACACGTTGGATCACCTCAGTACGATCGTCGACGGAATCGTCGTCTTCGACGATGCGAGCACCGATCGGAGTCGAGAGATCGCGCTCTCCCACCGGCATGTCGTCGAGGTCGTCCAGAACCGGCACTGGCGACGGCGCAACCGCATCTGGGAGGAGACGGCCAACCGTCGGATCCTCTACGCGCGTGCGAAGCGGCTGCGACCAGCCTGGGTCTTCTACAGCGATGCTGACGAGCGCTTCGTCGGGGATATCCGCGGCTTCCTGCATGACGCCGGGCCCGAGGTCCGAGGACTACGGATCAATCTCTTCGACGCATACATGACGGCCGACGACGCGCTGCCGCATCGTGAGGGTGTCCCTCTTCTCGACTTCCGCTCGTCGTTCGGCCCCGAGCGCCGCCGCATCCTCATGGCCTGGAGGCCGGATGCCTCCGTGGACTTCACCACGAAGGATGCCCGCGAGCCCCAAGGGGTCACCGGCCCGCTGATCGACCGCTTCGAGTGCCAGCACTACGGAAAGGCCCTCTCGGAGCAGCAGTGGGAGGAGACCTGCCGCTACTACGTCGACAACTTCCCGATCTATCGTGAGAAGTGGCTCGCCCGCATGGGGAAGGCGATCCATACGGAGTCCGATTTCGGAACTCCGCTGTACACGTGGCCGGACGTCGTCGCCCACGCTGTCGATATCTAGCGGGTGAGGAGCGCCGCGGCGATGATCGCCACGACGCAGACCGCACCGTAGACGACGGTGACCCAGGTGCCGAGGCGGTTGCGCACGATCAGTCCCGCCGCGACGACGAACGCCGGGATCAGCGCGATCCCGTATCTCGGGATCACCGGGAACACCGATCCGAGCACCACGTTCATGGCGAAGAACAACGCCGGCGCGAACGCGATGGCCGAGATCGCGGTCGCGATCCCGAACGACTTGACGGCGATCGACCGGGTGGCCATGAAGAGCACGCCGATGATTCCGGCGACGGGAACCCAGGTCATGGGGAGCATCAGAAGGTTCGGCAGTCCATACCCGGCGTTCCATCCGCCGGCCATCAAAGGGCCCGGCGTGAGGAAGATCGCGCCGAGATCGAGGAGGGTGCGCCAGGAGAACGGAGCTGCCAGGCCCTGCGACGGACCCGGCCCGAGGGCGATCGCCGCATGGATTCCCAGCCAGAGCACCTCGGCTGCGACAGCGGCAACGGCGGTCGAGACGCCGAGGACGACGAGCCGACGTCGATGGTCCCTCTCGAGCGGTTGATCCTTTCGCCGCCAGAGCGCATAGATCAGCAGGATCAGAACAGCCAGGCCGATTCCGAAGATCGTCGTGACCTTGAGCCAGATACTCACCACGGCGATCGGGATCAGCCACCAGGCACCGCGTTTCCTGTCGATCGCACGGAACGCGAACAGGAGGGCGGCACCGCCCGCGAGAAGCGCGGGCGCATCCGTCGAAATATAGGTGGACGACCAGATCGTCGACGGAGACGCGATGACCGCCAAACCGATGCCGAGGGTGACCAGCTTCGGAATGCCGAATCGGCGCATCAACATGTACAACACGAGGACGCCGCCCGACAGCCAGAAGAAGCCGGACAACCGCGCGGCCGTCAGGAATTTCAGCCCAGTGACCGCATGGATGGCCTCGCCGACGCCCCAGGTGAACGCGAAGTAGATCGGCGTATAGATGTCGGCCGTGGTCTTGCCGTCCTGCGGGTACGACCTGACGTCCGAATAGCTGCTGCCGCAGGGATCTCCGCGCTGCCCGAAGAAGTCGCCGTAGCACGACATCTGCTCGAGCGCGCCCTCGCCGATCGACTCGCCTTGGCGCACGATGCCCTGCGATGGGATCTTGAGCGTGTAGTCGTAATAGACCCACTCGTCGAGCGGCGACAGGGCCTGCGTGTGCCGTGCAGTCACGATCCCCGTGACGAGCAACGAGGCGAAGACGAGAACGATCGGAACCCAGTTGAGAAGTGCCCAGCCGCGGAATCGATTCGCGGCACCCGCGCGCACCGGCCGCTCGTCAGGCTGGGTCCGGACCTCGCTCATGCGTTCAGCAGGTTCCGGAGGTAGCTGCCGTAGCCGCTCTTCACGAGCGGGGCAGCGAGCTCGGCCAGCTGCGCGTCGTCGATCCAGCCGGCGCGCCAGGCGATCTCTTCGATGCAGCCGATCTTGAAGCCCTGCCGGTCCTCGATCACGCGCACGTACTCGGAGGCCTGCATCATGGACTCGAAGGTGCCGGTGTCGAGCCAGGCTGTCCCGCGATCCAGCACCTGCACCTGCAGGTTGCCCGCATCGAGGTAGCGTTCGTTCACCGTCGAGATCTCGAGCTCGCCGCGTGCGCTGGGCTCGATCGTCTTCGCGATCTCCACGACGGAGTTGTCGTAGAAGTAGAGCCCCGGGACGGCGTAGTTGCTCTTCGGCGTGACCGGCTTCTCCTCGATCGAGACGGCCTTGAAGTCGTCGTCGAACTCCACGACCCCGTAGGCCTTCGGGTTGCTCACGTGGTACGCGAAGATCAGTGCCCCGTCGAGAGAGTTGTGGTTGCGCAGCGACGAGCCGAGCCCGGCGCCGTGGAAGATGTTGTCGCCGAGGACGAGGGCCACGGACTCGTCGCCGATGAACTCCTCGCCGATGATGAAGGCCTGGGCGAGACCGTCGGGCGACGGCTGCACCGCGTATTCGAGGCGGATGCCCAGCTGCGACCCGTCACCGAGGAGCGCACGGAACTGCTCGTTGTACTCCGGCGTCGTGATGATGAGGATCTCGTTGATCCCGGCCATCATCAGCGTCGACAGGGGGTAGTAGATCATCGGCTTGTCGTAGATCGGCATCAGCTGCTTCGAGATGCCCTTGGTGATCGGCCACAGCCGCGTGCCGGATCCGCCGGCCAGAATGATTCCGCGCATGTTCTCGTCGTTCCTCAGTTCTTGTCGAGCGACGCGTAGAAGGCCCGCGCAGCATCCCAGTCGGGGAGTAGTCCGGTGTCGCGCGCCTCGAGGAGGCCGGGGGCCTGGGTGTCCTTCGGCGACAGCAGCGGTTCGCCCGCCTCGGGCGGGAAGACCAGCGCGATGTCGGGGTCGAGCGGGTTGATCCCGTGCTCGCGGGTCGGGCTGTAGGTGTCGGTGACCAGGTAGCTCACCGTCGCGCCCTCGGTGAGGGCGACGAAGCAGTGGCCGAGCCCCTCGGCGACGTAGATCGCGCGACGGTCGACGTCGTCGAGCAGCACGCTGTCCCACTGCCCGAACGTCGGGGAGCCGACACGAATGTCGATGACGAAGTCGAGAACGGCCCCGTGCGGCGCCATGACGTACTTGGCCTGGCTCGGCGGGATGTCGGCGAAGTGGATGCCGCGCACCGAGCCTCGCTTGGAGACCGAGAGATTGCCCTGCCTCAGGTCCAGGCGGTGGCCGACGGCCTCCTCCAGACGGTCGAAGCGGTACCACTCGGTGAACATGCCGCGGTCGTCGGCGTGCTGCTTCGGAGTGATCTCGTAGGCGTCAGGGATGGAGAGTTCTCGGATCTGCACCCCGGGAGTCTACCAATCAGGCCTGCACGGTAGACTCCTGCACGGTTCATCGACAGAAAGCACCCATTTCTCCCATGAAGATTCTCGTCACCGGCGGAGCCGGTTTCATCGGCTCCAACTTCGTCCGCCGCACCCTGCAGGACGCGTACCCGGGCCTGGAAGGCGCGGAGGTCGTCGTCCTCGACGCCCTGACCTACTCGGGCAACCTCGCGAACCTCGCCCCGGTCGCGGACTCCCCGCGCTACACCTTCGTCAAGGGCGACATCCGCGACGGCGCGCTGCTCGACCAGCTCTTCCCCACCGTCGACGCCGTCGTCCACTTCGCCGCGGAGTCGCACGTCGACCGCTCGGTGCGGGACGCGTCGATCTTCGTCGAGACGAACGTCCTCGGCACGCAGCAGCTGCTCGACGCGGCGCTGCGCAACGACCTGAAGCGGTTCGTGCACGTCTCGACCGACGAGGTCTACGGGTCGATCGCCGAGGGGTCGTGGGCGGAGGACCGTCCGCTGGAGCCGAACTCGCCCTACTCCGCCTCGAAGGCCGGCAGCGACCTCCTCGCCCGCAGCTACTTCCGCACGCACGGCCTCAACCTGTCGATCACGCGCTGCTCGAACAACTACGGGCCCTACCACTTCCCCGAGAAGGTCATCCCGCTGTTCGTCACGAACCTCATCGACGACAAGCACGTCCCGCTGTACGGCGAGGGCAACAACATCCGCGACTGGCTGCACGTCGACGACCACACCCGCGGCATCGCGATGGTGCTCGTCGGCGGTCGCGCGGGCGAGATCTACAACATCGGCGGCGGGACGGAGCTCACCAACAAGGAGTTGACCCAGCTGCTGCTCGACGCCACCGGCAAGGACTGGTCGTACGTCGACCGCGTCGCCGATCGTCTCGGCCACGACCTGCGCTACTCCGTCGACATCTCGAAGATCCGGGACGAGCTGGGCTACGAGCCGCAGGTCCCGTTCGAGCAGGGCCTCTCCGACGTCGTGCAGTGGTACCGCGACAACCGCGAGTGGTGGGAGCCGCTCAAGGCCCGCGCCGCGCTGGACGCCTGAGCGCCGGCCCGATGACGCGCTATCTGATCGCGGGCGCCCGCGGCATGCTCGGCCAAGACCTCCGGCGTGCCCTCGACGGACGCGCGGTGACGGCCCTCGGCCGGGCGGAGTTGGACGTGACGGACCGCCAGGCGGTCCGGGACGCGGTCTCGGGGCACGACGTCGTCTTCAACGCGTCCGCGTACACGAAGGTCGACGACGCGGAGACCCACGAGGACGACGCCTTCGCGATCAACGCCACCGGGACGCAGAACCTCGCCGCCGCCGCGGCCGAGAGCGGCGCCCGACTCATCACGGTGTCGACCGACTACGTCTTCGACGGGTTCGCCACCGAGCCGTACGCCGAGAACACGCCGCGCGATCCCATCAACGCGTACGGTCGCACCAAGGCCGCCGGCGAGGAGCTCGCCCTCGCCGCGCACCCGGACGGCACCTCCGTCGTGCGCACGGCCTGGCTCTACGGGGCCGGCGGCTCCAACTTCGGGGCGACGATGCTGAGGCTCGCGGCCTCGCACGAGACGGTCTCGGTCGTGGACGACCAGCGCGGCCAACCCACGTGGTCCGCGGACCTCGCGCGGCAGCTCGTCGCCCTCGCGGACGCCGAGGCCCCAGCCGGCGTCTACCACGGGACGAACAGCGGGATCGCGACCTGGTACGACCTCGCTCGCGCCGTCTTCGAGCTCGCCGGCCTGGATCCGGAGCGCGTGCTCCCCACGGACAGCTCCAGCTTCGTCCGCCCTGCGCCGCGTCCCGCCTACTCCGTGCTCGGTCACGACGCGTGGACGCAGGCGGGCCTCGAGCCCATGCGCGACTGGCGCGTCGCCCTCCAGGACGCCGCAGCGGCCGGCGTGTTCCGCGGGGCGGCCCGATGAGCGGCGCTCCGCGGGTCCTGGTGACCGGCGCCGGCGGTTACATCGGCCGGCACGTGGTCACCGCCCTTGCCGACCGAGGCGCCGTCGTCGTAGCGGCGGACCGGCGCGGAGCGGAGCGGCCGGCCGGTCACATCGACCCCCGCGCCGAGCTGCTGGCCGTCGACGTCCTCGACGCCTCCGTCGACGTGTACGAGGCCTCCGGCGCTCCCGATATCGTGGTCCACCTCGCCTGGGAGTCGGGATTCGTCCACTCATCGCCAGCGCACATGCTCCGGCTGAGCGACCACTACCGTCTGATCACGGGACTCGTCGAGTCCGGCGTGCGACATGTCGTCGGTCTCGGATCCATGCACGAGGTCGGCTATTTCGAGGGCCGCCTGCCCGAGGACGCCCCGACCGATCCTCAGTCGCTCTACGGTGTCGCCAAGGACGCCCTCCGCCGCGCGCTCACCCTCTACACCCAGCAGCAGGAGGTCGTCTTCCAGTGGCTGCGCTGCTTCTACATCTACGGTGACGACGCGTACAACCGGTCGATCTTCACGTATCTCCGCGCCGCCGCGGAGGATGGCAAGGCCACCTTCCCCTTCACGTCGGGGACGAAGCAGTACGACTTCATCCGCGTCGAGGACCTGGCCGCGCAGATCGCCGCGACATCGCTGCAGGACGCGGTGACCGGCGTCATCAACTGCGGCTCGGGCGTCCCCGTCTCACTCGGCGCCCAGGTGGAGAGCTACATCGCCGACAGCGGGTACGACATCGCGCTGGAGTACGGCGCGTATCCCGACCGTCCGTACGACTCACCTGCGATCTGGGCCGACACCGGCAAGATCGAGTCCATCATGGCGGTCGCCGAGGAGACGTCGAGCATCCGCTGATAGTCTCGCTGTCGTCGGTCGGGAGACGGGAGAAGGATGGCCACGACCAGGACGTCACTCCATGTGGTGATCGATGAGCTGATCGGCGAAGCTCCCGGCGGCGCACGCCGCTACACCGAGGAGCTCACCCGGCAGCTCATCACGACCGCTCCCCGCGGGTGCGACGTCATCGGGATCGTCTCTGCCGTCTCCGACGAGCAGCTCGACGACCTCCGTCTGCGCCTGCCCGGCCTCGCCGACATCACCCGCCTCCCCCTCGCCCATCGCGAGCTCACGATCGCCTGGCAGTCCGGACTCGGTCTCGGCGGCATCCACGGGATGGTGCACGCGCCGACCCTGCTCGCTCCCCTGCGACGCCGGCGCGGCGGCCACGAGGACGATCAGGTCGCGGTCACCATCCACGACACCCTCGCGTGGACGCACCCCGGGTCGCTCGGGTCGGGTCAGGCGATGTGGACGAAGGCGATGGCCAAGCGCGCACGCAAGCACGCGGACGCCATCGTGGTGCCGACGCACGCGGTCGCCGCCCGGCTCGCGGACGAGCTCGACTTCGGCGATCGCATCCGGGTCATCGGAGGTGCTCCCGCGACCGCGCTCCGGCTTCCGGCCGATGCCGAGGCCCGCGCGGCGCGCCTCGGCCTGCCGGAGTCGTACGCTCTGACCCTCGGCTCGATCATGCCGCGCAAGGGCGTCGCCCCCTTGATCCGTGCGATGGCACGCCCGGAGGCCGGCGGCCTCCCCCTGCTCATCGCCGGGCCGGACCGGTTCGGCGAGGGCTCGGCCACCGGCGTCGCCGCCGCGGCCGGCCTCCCCGAGGACCGCGTGCGCGCCCTCGGTCAACTGGAGGACGCCGATCTCGCGGTCGTGCTCGACCGGGCGAGCCTCTTCGTCTACCCCAGCCTCGCGGAGGGCTTCGGCCTGCCGATCGTGGAGGCGTTCAAGTTCGGCCTCCCTGTCATCCACTCCGACGATCCCGCGCTCGTCGAGGTCGCCGGAGGGGCGAGCCTCGCCATCGAGCGTCCCTCCCCGACGGACGCCGACGAGAGCGAGTACGCCGAGCGACTGGCCGCGGCGATCGGCCGCGTGCTCGCGGACTCGGCTCTGCGCGAACGGCTCAGCGTGCTCGCCTCCGATCGGGCGCGCGCCTTCAGCTGGCGGGACTCCGCCGAGCGGGTCTGGCAGCTGCACGCCGACCTGTAGCGAAGACGGGCGCCGGACGGGCCCTAGCGATGCCCGGCCGACTCCCGGGAGCCCTCGCGCTCCTCGGCCGGGCGACCGGCCTCGAGCGCCGTCTCCTCGCGCCCGAACCAGGCACGATACCGCTCCGACGCCCACACACCGGCGGCCTTCGCCCAGCCGTGACTGCGCTTCTCGAGCAGCCAGGTGAAGGCGACCGAGACGGCGACCGCCAGCGGGATGCCGAAGAGCAGCGGCACGAACCACGGCTCGCCAGCGAACAGGTAGGTGCTGAAGATGAGGATCGGCACGTGCACGAGGTACAGGCTGAACGAGATCGTCCCCGCGAACTGGAAGGGCCGCGACTCGAAAACGGCTCGCAGCGGCTTCCAGCCGAGGACGGCGACGACCAGGCCGGCCGCCGCGAGCGGCACGAGACCCTTGAGCGCGTGTCCCAGTTCGGGAAGCTGGGCGATGCCGGGGCCGAAGAGCCAGGGGGCGATCAGCAGCAGACCGCTCCCGACCGTGAGCGCGGCCCACAGCGGGTGACGGTACCAGCGGGCGTTGATGCGGTCGGCCACGTTGCGCACGGCGTCCATGCGCACCGCGATCACTGCTCCGACGAAGAACGCGGGCAGGTACTCGAGCTCGCCCGACCCCGCGCGGGAGCCGAGCCAGGTCAGCGTGCAGGCGAGCACCAGGCCGCCGATCCACCATTTGCGGACGGCGATGGCGACCACCGCGAAGACGGGCAGTGCGAGCGAGAACAGCAGCTCCCAGCGCAGCGACCACAGGGGGTTGTTGATCTGTCCGTCACCGCCGAGCAGATCGACGGCCTTGACGATGTACTCCCAACTGAAGTTCGGCGTCGACGAGTTGCTGAGCCAGGTCCCGGAGGCCTGGGTCGAGATCTGCGGGATCGCGGCGACCCACGCCGCGGCGAGCAGCACTGACGCCGCCACGGGGACCATCAGGCGCACCACCCGGCGCGGGAAGTAGGCGACCCAGTCGAAACCGCGGTGCCGGACCACGGGGAGGGTGACCACCAGACCCGACAGCACGAAGAAGACGATGACCGACTCGACACCGGCCGTCATGAATTTGAGCGGCGTGTAGCTGATCCACCACATGGCGGACCCGACGGGAGCGCTCCCGCCGCCGGGGGTCCCCGGGAAGTCGGGGTTGGTGTACATGGCGTGGTGGAAGACGACGATCACCGCCGCGAGCCCGCGGAGTCCGTCCAGCGCCGTCAGCCGGCTGCTCGCCGGTCGGGGTGTCGTCGTCTCGTCCATTTTTCCAGCTGTACCCGTCATAGGCGGGCGACGCTACGGGTGGTGCCTGTGCAGTATCTGTGACCTGTTCAGGGGTCAGCTGGATGCGCGGCGCCTACTTCGCGGCCGGCGACGGCGTCGCGGGGGCGACCGCCTGTTGCACGAGCTGGTGGATCTGGGCGTAGTCCGGGTTCGTCGGGTCGATCGTCGGCGGCACGAGTTCGAGCTGGTCGACCGGCAGTTTTCGCGTCTTCATCCCGAGGTCGACGAAGTACCCGAGCATCGACTGCGGGATGTCGGTCTTCATCACCTGCGAGCCCGCCTTGGCGATGCCCTCGAACTTGCTGACGACGTTGACGGGGTTGACCTGCTTGAGGATCGCGTCCTGCAGCTGACGCTGCCGCGCCATCCGGTCGTAATCGCTGGAGCCGTGACGGGACCGGGCGTACCACTGGGCGTGGTACCCGTCCATGTGGTGCTGGCCGGGCTCGATCCACTCGGCCACTCCGTTCAGCTCCTCGTCGCCGCCGATCGGCACGCGGTCCGTCACGGTGATGTCGACGCCGCCCAGTGCGTCGATGAGGTCCGAGAAGCCCTGCATGTCGATCAGCACGTAGTACTGGATGGTGAGGCCGGTCGCTCCCTCGAGGGCGTCCCGCATCGCCTCGATCCCGGGCTCGCTCTTGTTCTTCGTCGCGTTCGGGTAGAGGTCCGTCTTGTAGACCTCGACCTCGGTGTAGATGGAGTTGAGCTGGCAGACGTCGACGTCGCAGCGGTCGTCGTAGCCGTAGCCGTCCGGGTAGAGGGCGTGCAGCGGCGACGTCTCGGGGAACGGGACCGGGTCGAGATCGCGCGGGAGTCCGATGGTGACGGCCTTGCCGGTCGTCGCGTCGATGCTGACGACCGACATGCTGTCCGGGCGCAGCCCGTCACGATCGGGTCCGGCGTCGCCGCCGAGCAGCATGATGTTGTAGCGGCCGTCGACCGGAGGCTCGGACGGCCCGGCGGAGAAGATCTCGCCCAGGGCGCCCCGGGCGGAGCCGGCGACGACGGAGGCGTAACCGGCCGTCCCCGTCAGGCCGACGAGCACGACCACCGCGAAGGCGGCGATCATCCCGCGTGCCTTCGAAGTCGTCTTGACGAGACGGACCAGCCGCAGAGTGTCGAGCGTGAGCACCACCCAGAGGACGGCATAGGCCACCAGGAGGATCTGGAGGACCGTGAGGCTGCCCGCCTGCGTGGCGAACGTGTAGATCGTCGCAGGAGCGACGAGGTAGACGACCAGCGTGATGATCGCCAGCAGCCAGAGCAGCCCGGTCGCGATGAGGCCGATCCGCCCGAGCCGCCGGTCGCCGGCGACGATCTGCACCGAGCCGGGCAGCAGGACGTTCAGGAGCACGAGCCACCAGCCCCGCTTGGTCATGGCGGGCGCGGACGACGCGTCCGGATGACGCAGCGGGCTCGTGGGGTTCATAGCTTCGCTTGCAGCGCCGCGTTCTTCTGCTCGACGCTGGCCTCCAGCTCGGCGGCGAAGCGCTCGAGCGCCGTGGCCAGAGCAGGATCGGCCGTTGCGAGGATCTTGACGGCGAGCAGCCCGGCGTTCCGGGCGCCGCCGATCGAGACGGTGGCGACGGGCACTCCGGCCGGCATCTGGACGATGGACAGCAGCGAGTCGAGCCCGTCGAGACGAGCCAGCGGGACGGGCACCCCGATCACCGGGAGGGTCGTCACGGCGGCCAGCATCCCGGGGAGGTGGGCCGCGCCTCCCGCGCCCGCGACGATCACACGGATGCCCCGACCGGCTGCGGCCGTGCCGAAGTCGATCATCTTGACCGGCGTGCGGTGCGCGGAGACGACCTCGACCTCGTGGGCGACACCGAACTCGGTGAGGAGGCGCGACGCCTCCTGCATCACGGACCAGTCCGAGTCGGAACCCATCACGACGGACACCAGGGGTTGGGGGTTCTCGGGCATGGCAATAATCGTACGGGCGCGCACCCCCGCGTCCGGGTTACGGCACGCGCGAATCGCGGCCGACGGGGTCAGCCCTCGAAATACGCCGCCGCGGCACGTGCTCGATAGACGACGTCGTCGAGGTCGTCGCCGCCGACCGTCACGTGACCGACCTTGCGGCCCGGTCGAGGCTCCTTGCCGTATCCGTGGAACTTCGCCTCGGGATGCGCTGCGAGCGCCGCCGGGTACCGGTCCTGAAGGGTGCCCTCGGCCGGACCGCCGAGGATGTTGACCATCACCGACCACTCGTCGCGCGGCCGGGTCTCGCCGAGTGGCAGGTCGAGGACGGCGCGCAGGTGCTGCTCGAACTGGCTGGTCACGGCGCCCTCGATGCTCCAGTGACCGCTGTTGTGCGGCCGCATCGCCAGCTCGTTCACGAGGATCCGGCCATCGGTGGTCTCGAACAGCTCGACGGCGAGCACGCCGGTGACGCCGAGGCCGTCCGCGATGCGCGTCGCGATCTCGGCCGCCGCTTCTGCCGTCCGCCCGGCCGCACCCGGGGCGGGCGCGATCACCTCGGCGCACACGCCGCCCTTCTGGACCGTCTCGACGACGGGCCAGACGGCGGAGTCGCCGGAGGGGCGCCGCGCGACCAGCTGCGCCAGCTCGCGCCGGAAGGAGACCAGCTCCTCCACCAGCAGGGCGCCGCCGCGGCCGTCCTCGGCGAGGGCGAGGAACCAGTCGTCGGCCTCGTTCGCCTCGGACACGACCCGCACGCCCTTGCCGTCGTAGCCGCCGCGAGCCGTCTTGACCACCGCGCGGCCGCCGTGGTCGGCGAGGAACGTCGCGAGTTCGTCGGCCGACTCCACCGCCGCCCAATCGGGCACGGGCAGCCCGAGCTCGCTGAGCTTGGCCCGCATCTGGATCTTGTCCTGGGCGTACAGCAGCGCGTCCGGGCCGGGATGGACGGGGACGCCCCGCTCGACCAGCTCGCGCAGGATCGCCGGGGGGACGTGCTCGTGGTCGAACGTGATGACGTCGACCGTCTCGGCGAACGCGAGGACGGTGTCGAGGTCGCGGTAGTCGCCGACGCCCGTCGCGGCGATCTCGGCGCTCATCCCCTCGGCCTCCTCGAGGACGCGGATGTCGATGCCGAGCTCCACCGCCGGAGGGATCATCATCCGTGCCAGTTGGCCGCCGCCGATCACTCCGACTGTGTTCCTGACCATCGAACGCTCTCTCCTCGACTCTTCATGCACCCCGTGGCAACTCTCAGCATCGGGCTACCGGGCTCGCGTATCGTGGCGAGCGCACTTCCTATCTTCCCGCATCACGACGGCCGGAGCATGACGATCGAGAATCCTCCCGCAGCGCGCAAGGCGCGGCTCCTCCCCCAGCTGATCAAGTTCGGCGCGGTGGGGGCGGTGGGCTTCGTCGTGAACCTCGCCGTGTTCAACGGGCTCATGCTCACCGTGCTCTCCGGAGTGCCCCACAAGACGCTGATCGCGACCGCCATCGCCACCCTCGTCGCCATCGGGACCAACTGGGTCGGCAACCGCTACTGGGCGTTCTCGAAGAACCGCCAGGCGAACACCGCACGCGAGGGCGCCGAGTTCCTCATCGTCAGCCTCGCGGGCATGGCCATCCCGTTGCTCTGCGTGTGGGTATCGCATTACCTCCTCGGCTACACGTCCCTGCTCGCGGACAACATCGCCAACAACGTCGTGGGCCTCGCCCTCGGGATGGTCTTCCGCTTCGGCTTCTACCGTTGGTGGGTGTTCTCCCCGGATCGCGCCGACCGTCGCGCGAAGCGGGGCGCCGCACGACCCGCCGAACCCGCCGTGCTGACGGGGTCGACGCTAGCGGCTTCCCCAGACGGTGGTCTCGTCGGAGACTGACTCGGACTGCTGGCGGCGCAGACCGACGACGTTCTGCGCGTGCTCCATCAGCTCGCCGAGGGTGCGCTGCACCTGATCGGCCTTCGGAACGTCCTTGAGGACCACGGGATGGTCGAGCCCGGCGTTGATCCGCACATCCCCCGACCGGAACGCGCTCTGCAGCCACGTGCGTTTGACGCTCACGTCGTAGCCGCGGCTGTGCAGCAGCTCCTGGCGCACGCGCACGAAGAAGCCGTGCCGGATGACGATCCGTCGTGTGGTGATCGTGTAGCGCCGGCTGAGCCAGGCCGCGAGCGGCAGGAGGAAGAGCAGCAGGACGGCCGCGGCGGCCGCCGACCACAGGAGGACGATCTCCCAGACCTCGTCGAGGCGCCCGACGAAGTAGCCGACGCCTCCGCTCGCGGCGATGAGGGCCAGGCTCGGCCAGAACAGCACCCGGGCGTTTCGGCGCAGCCGCGCCACGACCCGCTCCGGGGGCTGGCCGGGCACCCCGTCCGTCGTGTTGCTCATGCCTCCCATTAATACCGCAGGTGGGTGACGTCTCCCGCTGCGACAGCCGTGCGCCCCCGATCCGACTCCACGATCAGCCGTCCGTCGATGTCGAGATCGACGGCCGTGCCGAGCAGTTCGCCACCCCCGGGCAGCTCCACGCGCACCGAACGGCCGATCGTGTGGCACGCCTCGACGACTTCGTCGCGCAGTGCGCTGCGGACCGGATCGCCGCCGGCCGTCAGGTATTCGCGGTACAGCGTGATCAGGTGGGTGAGGTACGACGCGAGCACGGCATCCGCGTCCGGCGCATCCGCGCCCGCCACCACGAGGGAGGTGGAGGTCGCGGTCGGGAGCTCGTCGCGCTCCTGGAAGAGGTTCACGCCGACGCCGATGACGAGGCCCGAGAGATCCGGCAGCAGCTCCGACAGGGTCCCGCTGACCTTCGCACCGTCGATGAGGACGTCGTTGGGCCACTTCACCGACACCGTGCCGGGCACGAACGGCGCGATCGCGCGACTCATCGCCAGCCCGGCGAGCAGCGGGAACCAGCCGAACGCGTCGACGGCGAGCCCCTCCGGCCTCAGGAGGACCGAGATCGCCAGGGTGCGCCCGGGAGGCGCCACCCACACCCGGCCCAGACGTCCACGGCCGCCCGTCTGGTTCATCGTGACGACGGCGGCGAGGTCCGCCAGGCCGCCCGCTCGCGCGCTCAGCACATCGTTCGTCGACCCCGCCTCCGGCAGCACCTCCAGCCCGGGGGCGACGGCTCGGCTCCGACGGAAGTCCACAGGATCGCTCGGCTGCATTGGCCCAGTCTGCCAGTGACAGGCCCCGGATTTGTAGGATCCCGTCAACGGCACGGCCTCCGCACTGGCCGGTAGAGTGAACGGCGTGACCGACACCGATGCACGCCAGACCCCCGATCTCTTCACGACCGCCGGCAAACTCGCGGACCTGAAGGACCGGTTCCACGAGGCCGTCACCGCCAGCGGCCAGGCCGCGATCGAGAAGCAGCACGCCAAGGGCAAGCTCACCGCCCGCGAGCGGATCGACCTCCTCCTGGATCAGGGCTCCTTCGTCGAGTTCGACGAGTTCGTCCGCCACCGCACCCACGCCTTCGGGATGGAGGCCAAGCGCCCCTACGGCGACGCCGTCGTCACCGGCGTCGGCACCATCCACGGCCGCAACGTCGCGGTCTTCAGCCAGGACTTCACCATCTTCGGCGGCTCCCTCGGCGAGGTGGCGGGCGAGAAGATCATCAAGGTGATGGATCACGCGCTCAAGACCGGCGTGCCGATGATCGGCATCCTCGACTCCGGCGGCGCCCGCATCCAGGAAGGCGTCGTCGCCCTCGGCAAGTACGGCGAGATCTTCCGCCGCAACACCGCGGCGTCCGGGGTCATCCCGCAGATCTCGATCGTCATGGGGCCGGCTGCCGGCGGCGCCGTGTACTCCCCCGCCCTCACCGACTTCGTGATCATGGTCGACAAGTCGAGCCACATGTTCGTCACCGGTCCGGATGTCATCAAGACGGTCACCGGCGAGGACGTCGGCTTCGAGGAGCTCGGCGGAGCACTCACCCACAACAAGGTCTCGGGCGTCTCGCACTATCTCGCGAGCGACGAGGAGGACGCGCTGGACTACGCGCGGAACCTCCTCAGCTTCCTGCCGCAGAACAACCTGGCCGAGCTCCCCCAGTACGAGTCCGAGCCCGAGCTCGAGACGACGGACGCCGACCGGCGGCTCAACACCGTCATCCCCGACTCCCCGAACCAGCCCTACGACGTCAAGACGATCATCGAAGGCATCGTCGACGACGGCGAGTTCCTCGAGGTGCAGCCCCTCTTCGCACCGAACATCGTCATCGGGTTCGCCCGGGTCGAGGGCCGGTCGGTCGGCATCGTGGCGAACCAGCCCAACGCGATGGCCGGCACGCTCAACATCGACGCGGGCGAGAAGGCCTCGCGCTTCGTGCGGTTCTGCGACGCCTTCGGCATCCCGATCCTGACCCTGGTCGACGTCCCCGGCTACCTGCCCGGCACGGACCAGGAGTGGACCGGCGTCATCCGCCGCGGGGCCAAGCTCCTCTACGCGTACGCCGAGGCCACCGTCCCACTCGTGACCATCATCACCCGCAAGGCCTACGGCGGCGCCTACATCGTGATGGGCTCCAAGCAGCTCGGGGCCGACATCAACCTGGCCTGGCCGACCGCCGAGATCGCGGTCATGGGCGGTCAGGGCGCGGTCAACATCCTCTACCGCGGCGAGATCAAGCGCGCGGAGGAGGCCGGCGAGGACGTCGCGGCCGTCCGCACCAAGCTCGCCAACGAGTACACCTACAACGTCGCCAGCCCCTTCCTCGCGGCGGAGCGCGGCGAGCTGGACGGCGTGATCGAGCCGGCCGCCACCCGCGTCTCGGTCATCAAGGCCTTGCGGGCGCTGCGCACCAAGCGCGCGACCATGCCGCCGAAGAAGCACGGGAACATCCCGCTGTGACCGGCGAGCTCGACGCGTCTCAGATCCGCTTCGTCACCCGCGGGGTGACGGCGGAGGAGATCGCCGCGGTCACCGCCGTGCTGACGGCTGCGGCGGCCGAGCAGGCGGCAGCAGCGGGCGACGCGCGCCCGTCGACCGGCCCGGACGCGTGGGAACGCAGCCAGCGCCGGTTGCGCACACCGCTCACCCCCGGCGACGGGGCCTGGAGATCGTTCGCGGGCTGACACCCCTCCGGAGGCCGCCTCGACAGGCCGGCGTCCCCCGATTTGTACCCCGAACCGGACGTCCCCCACATGTGGGACAGCCTGGATTCGTGCTCGCCTCGACCGAGGAGGACTCCGAATGTCCCCCGGTGTCCTCCAAAATGACGACTATGTAATCCCTGGGAATGACGTCAATATAGTTATTGCTAGGTGTCTCTCCTCGTGAGTCACACCGCCGAATCACTCGTCGACTAGGGTAAGCAGGCGAGTGCTTTGGGGGCGAGTCAGGGCGATATTCGGGTTGTCGCCCTGACTCGGGGTTTGAAAAGGGGCCGACAATTCGGGTGTCGGCCCCTTTCCCCTTTTAACCCGAACAGGGGCCGGGTGACGGTTCTCCGGCACAGCGCACGCGCCGCCGCCGAACCCTCAGACCACCGGGCGCGGGATCTCCAGCCAGAGATCGACCTCGTCGTCGTCCGACTCGGCCCCGAGCGCATTGGCGGCACCGTCGTCGGACATGCGCAGCCCCACCACGGTGACCGCGGTCTTCGACGAGCGGGGCACGGTGCGCACGATCAGCTTGTCCGTCGTCGTCCCGCGGATCGCCTCGGCGAGCCTCCGCAGGACCGTCTCGAGGCCGTGCTGGTCGAGGTCGTCGATCCCGCCCTCGTCCAGGAGGCTGACCACCACACCGCGACGGCGCGCATCCATCACCTCACGCCGCACATCGTCGTTCAGGAGCCGGCGTCCGCGGATCTCGTCACGGATGGCGCCTTCGAGGTAACGGCATTCGCGACGCTCCGCCTCGGTCAGGTCTCCTCCACGCCGCACGATCTCGGCGAGCATGGGCGCCGCGACCCGATAGGTCTGCCGCAGCCGGAGCTGACGCTCCATGACGTGGGCCTCCTGAGCGGCCTGCCACTCGGTGGCCTCGCGCTCCGCCCGCGCGAACTGCAGGGAATCGCGCCCCGCCTTCGCGAGCGAGCCCGCGATCACCACGGCAACGCCGACCCACACGACCGAACCGATCACACCGATACCGGCCAGTGCGCCGGGCCCGGCCCAGAAGACGGTCTGCACCGCGAGGAAGCCGACGCCGAGCCACGCGAAGAGCGACTGCCTGCGCACGGCGCAGATGGTCATCAAGGTGCCCACCGCCGCGACGTACCAGGTGCCGTAGCCGTTGTCCTTCGCCGGATCGAGCTGACTGGTCACGAGGATCGGGATGACCACGCACACGGCGAGATCGAAGGCCGCCAGCCAGAGCGGCATCTTCGTCGGGCTCGTCGGCCAGAGGCTCATGACCGTCGCGACCGCATAGAGCGCCATCGCCACGATCGGGGGCCCGGGGTTCTCCGGGATCGACAGCGACGAGAGCGCCAGGAAGAGGTGGTAGGCGGAGAAGAGAGCGCCGAGGCCCAGGAAGAGGACGCGGTTGAGCGTGATCACTCGACGACCTCCTGCTCCCGGTCGGACGAGGGCCAGAGGATCACGACCGTGGTCCCGTTGCCGGGCTCGGACTCGATCCGGGCCCGGCCGCCGACCTTCGCGAGGCGGTCCCGGATGCTGACACGCAGTCCGAGGCGCTCGGCGGGCACCTCCTCGGCGGCGAAGCCGCGCCCTTCGTCGCGGACCACGATGTGCACGGTCGCCGCCGGGCTGCCACCACGGATGCTGATGCTGCGCTGCACCTCCGGGCCGCCGGCGTGCTGCATGCTGTTCACCATCGCCTGCACGCTCGCGGAGTACACGGCTTCTGCCACGTTGACCGGGAGGCTGTGGACCTCCACGTCCTGCACCTCGATGACGAACGGCGACGAGAACGCGTTCGCGGCCGTCACCAGCCGGTCGCTCAGCCGGTCGAGGCCCACCAGGGACTGGTCCTCCGGACTGGACGCCTCGGCCGCGTGCAGGTGGCCGATCGCATCGGCGGCCATCGTCGCGGCGAGCTCCTTCTGCTCGGGCGAACGGGCGCTGGCCGCCGAGAGCAGGGTGGTCAGCACGCTGTCATGGACGATCGCGTCGACCTGGACGCGCTCGACCTCGGTCGCGTGCTGACGGACGGCGTTCGCGTAGCGCGCCAGGGCTTGGCTCTGGGCCACGTCGACGCCCGAGGACGCCTGACGCATCATCGCGATGATGGCGAGGATCGCGCCGCCGAGGATGATCGCGTAGACGGCGTCGAGTCCGGCGAGCTCCGCACCGACCCCGCCGCCGGCCGGAAGAGCGCGGATCACGCCGTACGCGATGGGCGCGATCAGCGTGTAGACCACGGCGAGCCACAGCGGATACGCCACCGCGGCGAAGGCGGTGAAGACGTTGCACAGGAACCAGATCCACGGCTTGTCCGCCGTGAAGGCGGCCGGATCCGCGACGACGAACGGCCAGGTGACGATCGCGACGAGGTAGAGGACGGCGAGGATCGCCATGGCGCCCTTGACCCAGCGCTGGAGGATCGCGAGCAGGACGGTCACGACGATGCCGCCGAAGATGACGGCCGTCATCACCAGACCCCACGGCTGCACGAGGATGTGCTGCTGCGCGATGGCCGTCGGGATCGTCTGCAGCCCGAAGACCACGCCGAACGCGGCGACGGTCCGGTCCGCGATGCGCTCGATGCGCGCCCGGCTCAGGGGGTTGCGAGGCTTCGATGTCTCGCGCGGAGCTCCCGGAACGCTCCCGGGACGCGCCAGGTCAGACGCGCTCATTGCCCGTGTCGGGATCGAGACCCGGCAGGATGCCGTCTTCCACCGCGCGCCGGAGCAGGTCGACCTTCGTCGGCGCCGGACGCCCGACCTCCACGTACTTCACGCGGATGCGGTCGAGGTACTCGCGCGCGGTCGAGTTCGCGATCCCGAGCTGCGCCGCGACCGCCTTCAGCGGAAGTCCCGATGCGTACAGGTGCAGGACGTCGCGCTCGCGACGGCCGAGCTGGGCCTTGGCGAAGTCGCTGTCCGCGTCGATCGCCGTCGCCCACTCGAGATTGTTGAGCACATCGCCGCGGGCGACCGTGGCGATCGCGTTCATGACCGTGGTCGTCGGCGACGACTTGGGGATCACACCGGCCGCCCCCGCGGCGAGCGCCTCCCGGACGCTGGCCACCCGGTCGGCGATGCTGTGCACCAGCACCGCCGCTCCGGTCGCCTGGGCGCGCTTGACGTTGTCGGTCACCTTCGACCCGTCGCCCAGGGAGAGATCGAGCACGACCACGTCGCACTCCTGGCCGCCGAGCTCGGCGACGAATTCGTCGACCGTCGCGGCGGTGATGACGACCTCGTAGCCGGCGTCCTGACAGGCTGCTTTCAGCCCCAGACGCACCGACTCGTGATCGTCGACGATAGATACCCGCACCATGTGGTTCATCGTAGTGGTGCGGGAGGCGCTGACCCCCGTCAGGGCGTCAGCGTGGCGACGGCTTCGACGTGGTGGGTGTTCGGGAACAGGTCGAACGCGCGCAGCGACCGCAGCGGGTATCCCCGTTCGGCGAAGAACGCGAGGTCGCGTGCGAGGGCGACCGGGTCGCAGGCGACGTAGACGATCTGCGCCGGCCGGAGGGAGGCGATGGAGTCGACGACGGCGCGACCGGCTCCCGAACGCGGAGGATCGAGCACGACGGTCGCCGCCCGCAGGCGGGCCCGGTCGGTCGCGCTCGCACTTGCGGCGAGATCGGCGGCGAAGTGCTCGACGCGAGCCGTGACGGCGGAGGCCCCGACCCATTCGGCGAGGTTCTCCGCGGCGTCGTCCGTTGCGGCCTCGTCGCTCTCGACCGAGGTGATCCGCAGGGTCGACCCGAACTTGTCGCCGAGCGCGGCAGCCAGCAGGCCGACGCCGCCGTAGAGGTCGAGGTTCGCCGCCCGCGGGTCGAAGAGGGCCTCGTCGACCGCATCCTGCACCGCGGCGGTCAGCGTCGCCGCTGCGCCGCGGTGGACCTGCCAGAACCCGCGCGCGTCGAGCCGGAACTCCCGGTCACCGACCTGCTCGCGGATCGGGACCGGGCGGCGGCGGGGCCGCGCGAGCCGCTTGCCCGTGCGGATCGGCGCGTCGTTGACGAGCACGTGCGCGGCTCCCGAGCCGGTCGCGACCACGTCGATGGACTCCGCGCCCGGGAAGGTCTGGCCGAACGGTGCGCTCTCCTGCACCAGCTCGGTGGCCAGCGGGAGACTGCGGACCGGGATGATGTTGTGGGTTCGTGCCGCGTAGGGGCCGACCCGGCCGTCCTCGCCGACCTGGAGACGGACGCGGGTGCGCCATCCGGTGCCGTCCGGCGACTCGCCGGAGATCGGCTCCACCTCGACGCGGCCGCCGGTGGGGCCCACCTGCGCGATCGCGTCGGCGTCCAGCCGGGCGGTGCGCTGGAGGGCGTCCTCGATCACGCGCCGCTTGAGCTCGCGCTGGTGGTCGAGGCGGATGTGACCGAACTCCGCCCCACCGGCCCGCTGACCGGGGGCGCGATCGATCGACGCGGCGTCCCACACGTGCTCCTGGCGCTCGGGCGCGGCGTCGACGACCTCCACCGCCTCCCCCCGCCAGAAGCGGTCGTGGGTGCGGTCGGAGATGCGGGCGCGGATGCGTTCGCCGGGAAGGGTGTCCGGCACGAAGACGACGCGCCCTTCATGGCGTGCGACGAACACGCCGCCGTGGGCGACGTTGGTAATGTCGAGGTCGACCTCTTCGTTCTGGGGCATCCTTCGAGCATCCCACAGGTGACCATGCGCCTCTACCTCGCTTCCACGTCCCCCGCCCGCCTCGCGCTTCTGCGTGCGGCCGGGATCGAGCCGATCGTGGTGCCGTCCCACGTCGACGAGCCGGCCGCCGTCGCCGCTGCGGAGGCGGAGCACGGACCCCTCGGGCCTGCCGCGATGGTCCAGCTGCTGGCGCGGCTGAAGGCCGAGGCGGTCCGCGGCACGCTGAACGGCGAGCCCATCGACGGGTTGATCTTCGGAGGCGATTCGGCCTTCGCGATCGACGGTCGCATCCACGGCAAACCCCATCGGCCGGAGATCGCGCGTGAGCGCTGGCTCGCCCAGCGCGGCCGCACCGGGCAACTGCACTCGGGGCACTGGCTGATCGACCACCGCGACGGGCGGGAGAACCGATCGGTCGGGGCCACCGCCGTCGCCTCGGTCACCTTCGCGGACGTCACCGACGCCGAGATCGACGCGTACGTCGCGAGCGGCGAACCGCTCGAGGTCGCGGGCGCGTTCACCATCGATAGCCTGGGCGGCCCCTTCATCACGAGCGTCGACGGCGATCCGAGCACGGTGGTGGGCCTCTCGCTCTCCACTCTGCGCTCGCTCGCGCGGGAGCTCGGCGTCGAATGGACCTCCCTCTGGAACCGCTTGTAGACCCTCCAACCATCGGTTGATCCATTTTTGTGAGGATCGTCCAAAACGAGGGGTGTCCGGCGGCATAGGCTAGAGAACTGTGCCAGCCATCAGCAAGGTCCTCATCGCAAACCGGGGCGAGATCGCCGTTCGTGTCATCCGCGCCGCTCAGGACAGCGGGATCGGCTCCGTCGCCGTCTACGCCGACCAGGACCGCGACGCCCTCCATGTGAAGCTCGCCGACGAGGCCTATGCCCTCGAAGGCACGACCAGTGCAGAGACGTACCTGGTCATCGACAAGCTCCTCTCGATCGCCCGGAGGTCCGGCGCCGACGCCGTGCACCCGGGCTACGGCTTCCTCGCCGAGAACGCCGACTTCGCCCGCGCCGTCATCGGTGCCGGCCTGACGTGGATCGGCCCGTCGCCGGAGGCCATCGAGCGTCTCGGCGACAAGGTCTCGGCCCGCCATGTGGCCGAGAAGGTCGGCGCGCCGCTCGCGCCCGGCACCCTCAACCCCGTGGCGAACGCGGACGAGGTGCTCGAGTTCGTGGACCAGTACGGCCTCCCGGTCGCCATCAAGGCGGCGTTCGGCGGCGGCGGTCGCGGCCTCAAGGTCGCCCGCGAGCGCGACGAGGTCGCCGAGCTGTTCGAATCCGCCACCCGCGAGGCCATCGCCGCGTTCGGTCGAGGCGAGTGCTTCGTCGAGAAGTACCTCGACCAGCCGCGCCACGTCGAGACCCAGTGCCTCGCGGACGCATACGGCAACGTGGTCGTCGTCTCCACCCGCGACTGCTCGCTCCAGCGCCGTCACCAGAAGCTCGTCGAGGAGGCGCCGGCCCCCTTCCTGACCGCCGCCCAGACCGAGCAGCTCTACAGCGCGTCCAAGGCCATCCTGAAAGAGGTCGGCTACCAGGGCGCCGGCACCTGCGAGTTCCTGATCGGCAAGGACGGCACGGTCTCGTTCCTCGAGGTGAACACCCGCCTGCAGGTCGAGCACCCCGTCTCCGAAGAGGTCACCGGCATCGACCTGGTCCGCGAGCAGTTCCGCCTCGCCGAGGGCGGCACCCTCGACTACGCGGATCCGACCCCGCGCGGCCACTCGTTCGAGTTCCGCATCAACGGCGAGGACGCCGGTCGCGGGTTCATCCCCTCCCCCGGCCCGGTCCACGTGTTCAAGGCCGCCGGCGGCCCCGGCGTGCGCGTCGACAGCGGAATCCAGGCGGGCGACGAGATCAGCGGCGCATTCGACTCCATGCTCGCCAAGCTCATCGTCACCGGCTCCAGCCGCGAGGAGGCGCTCGAGCGCTCCCGCCGCGCCCTCGACGAGTTCGAGGTCGCCGGGCTTCCGACCGTGCTGCCCTTCCACCGGGCGATCGTGCGGGACCCCGCGTTCGCGCCGCAGGACGGCGAACCGTTCTCGATCTACACCCGTTGGATCGAGACCGAGTGGACCAACGAGATCGAGCCGTGGTCGGGCGAGCTGGGCGACCAGGCCCCCGCCGAGCGTCGCAGCAGCGTCGTGGTCGAGGTCGAGGGCAAGCGCATCGAGGTGTCCCTGCCCGCGAAGCTCCTGACCGGTGGCGGCTCGGCCTCGGGCGCCACCGCTCCGGCCCCGCGCCGACGCGGAGTCTCGGGAGCCGTCGACACGGCGACGGGCGACTCGCTCACCGCGCCGATGCAGGCGACGGTCGTCAAGGTCGCCGTCGCGGACGGCGACGAGGTCGTCAAGGGCGACCTCGTGCTCGTGCTCGAGGCGATGAAGATGGAGCAGCCCCTCACCGCCCACAAGGACGGCACCATCACCGGCATCAACGCCGCCGTCGGCGAGACGGTCTCCTCCGGCCACCTCCTCCTCACCATCGTCTAGCGCCCGGCGCGGCGACCGCGCAGCGGAGGAGATCTGACCCCATCCGGGGCAGATCTCCTCCGCTAGCTGCCTTTCCGGGTTCGATCCGGTCGTATGTCCTCCGTTGCCGCCACGACTCCCTCGATCGTCGCCACCACCGCATCCACGTCGTCAAGGACGTGCCGAGCAGTGAAACGGAGCCGCCGCAGCCCTTGGAGCTCGAGAGCGGTATCCCGAAGGCGATCCCTTTCGAACGCCGCACGGTCGGAGTGATAGGCATAGCCGTCGACTTCGACATGGAGAACCCCTCCGATGCGGAAGTCGACACGCCCCACACCGGGGACGGCGATCTGCTGCTCGACCAGATGCCCCCGCGCCACCAACCGCTGCCGCAGGATGGACTCGACACCCGAGTCCGACCCGGGCCTCGCAGCGCCGGCGACTGCCCGGCATCGTGCCGGCTCCGCCGCGAAGATCCGGTCGAGGCGAGCCGGTGTCACCGCGCCCGACGAGAGCGCGGTGTCAAGCACAGCGACGGCGGTCTCCTCGTCGGCGCACCTGACCGTCGAACGCAGACAATCGGCGATCGACACCCTCCAGAGTTCGGAGTCAGGCTCGATGGCGTCCCAGTGCCGCACATCGGCCTCGCCCGCGCGTCCTGCATGCGAGGGAAGCGTGACGTGGAGGCGACCGTCGACACCGCCCCACAGTCCATACGACCGAGCGGCTGTGACACACGAGATCCTCCCGCCGATTCTCAGGGCCGCGATCGCTGTGGGCGGCAGATCGGGCCGTGCATAGACCCCACGACGTGGACGGATCAGGCGCCCATTCGCGAGGGCGCGGCGGATCGATCGATCTGCCGCACCATCCATCCGGAGCTGCTTCATCGTCGCAGCGCCGCCGAGTTCATCGAGTCGAGTAGTCCATGACATTCGGCCATGCTCCCGCTGACCGCGCTTGGCCCGGGACGAGAACAGCGGATCTGTGGAGAACGCCGGTGCCGGGAACGGAGGATCCGCGCGATGACACACCGCGAATGAACCGCGTACGGAGGGGATCTCGGGGGCTTGGCGGAGGATCTCCTCCGTTGACGTCGGCGGAGGCCGGGGCGCGCGGCCGGTCAGTCTTCGGGGGGCGAGCCCTTCAGGGAGATGCTGATCTCGTCGGCGTCGAGGTTGGTGAGGGCGGAGGCCAGCACGTCGGCGTCGAAGGTGCCGTCGTCGCGGGCGTCGAGCAGGGCGGTCCGCTGCGCGTGCAGGCGCTCGAGCGCGAACTTCTTCATCACCTCCATGTTCTCCGGGGTGCGCTCGCGCGACTCGGGGACGGCGATGTGCTTCGCGGCATCGTGCAGCATCGACATGACGCGCTGACGCTCGGCGGTCTGCATCTCGCGGTCCACCTGGGCCGGCTTCACGAGCTTCAGCAGCCAGCCGATGGTCCCGCCCTGGATGAGCAGCGAACCGGCCGCGACGAGGAAGGCGACGAGCACGAGGACGGGCCGCGACGGCGTGCCCTCGGTGGGGAGAGTCTGGGCGGCCGCGACGGTGACCGCCCCGCGCATCCCGGCCCAGACGACGACCGTGCCCTCCCGCCAGCCGAGCGGGGCGCCCGTGAAGTAGTCGATGTCGGCGAGCGTACGGCGCAGCCGGGTGGTGAACCGCCCCACATCGCGTTCCGACGGCACGCGGCCCGAACCCGGCCCGCTCGAGCGCACGAGGGCCGCCGGATCGTTGTCCGAGTCCGCGATCCGCTGCTGCATCGTCTCGATGCGGGGCCGCATCTTCTCACTGCGCCGCGCCCGGCTGCCGAGGGACCGCAGGAGCGGGGCGACATAGGCCGCCCGCACGAAGATGGTGAGCAGCAGCGCGCCGCCCGCGACGAGGGCGGCGGGCAGCACGCCCTCGTGCACCTCCTCGACCTTCTGCAGGATGCCGAACAGCTGCAGCCCCATGGTGAGGAAGACCATCCCCTCCAGCACCATCTCCACCGTGCGCCAGTTCTGCGCGTCCGACAGCCGGTGCTGCGGCGAGAGCACGCGCGGCGCGCGGCTGCCCGTGACGAGGCCGGCCACGACGGCCGCGACGAGGCCGGAGGCTCCGAGGGCCTCAGCCGGGATGGATGCGATGAAGGGCACCGTGAACGAGATGACCGTGTTGACGGTCGCATCGGTCACCCGGGCCCGCACGATCAGGTTGACCCGCCCGACGACCCAGCCGAAGACGACGGCGATCACCACCGAGTACGTGAAGGTCCAGATGACGGTGCCGATGGCGAAGGAGGCCGCGGCCGCCGCGATGGCCGCGCGCAACAGGACCAGCGCCGTCGCGTCGTTCAGCAGGCTCTCGCCTTCGAGGATCGCCACGACGCGCGGCGACACCCCGCTGCGCTTGACGATGGAGGTCGCGACCGCGTCCGTCGGGCTGACGATGGCGCCGAGCGCGATGCCCCAGGCGAGGTCGAGGCCCGGGATCGCCCAGGAGAAGAACACGCCGAGCACCACGGAGCTGATCACGACGAGCAGCACCGACAGACCGCCGATCGCGGTGAACTCGCGGCGGAAGTTCATCGAGGGCATCGAGACGGAGGCGGAGTAGAGCAGGGGCGGCAGGATTCCGGCGAGGATCCACTGCGGCTCGATGTCGAGCGCCGGCACGAACGGCAGCAGGCTGACCAGGATGCCGGCGACCACCAGGATCAGAGGCGAGGCGACTCCGAATTTCGGGCCGATGGTGGTCGCTGCCGCGATGGCCAGGACGGCGAGCACTCCGACGACGAGTCCGATCTCCATGGCCAGGGCCCTTCCCTCAGAGGACGATGTGCATCGCGCGCGCGGCGTCGGAGATCGAGCCCGAGAGCGACGGATAGACGGTGAAGGCACGCGCGACCTGGTCGACCGTGAGACGGTGCTCCACGGCGAGGGCGAGCGGGAAGATCAGCTCGGACGCACGCGGGGCGACGATGACTCCGCCGATCACCGTGCCCGAGCCGGTGCGGGCGAACAGCTTGACGAAGCCGTCGCGCAGCCCGAGCATCTTGGCGCGCGGGTTGGACTTGAGCGGCAGCTTGTAGATGTCGCCCTGGGCGATGCCGTCCTCGATCTGCTTCTGGTTCCACCCGACGGTGGCGATCTCGGGCTGAGTGAAGATGTTGGAGGTCACGTTGCGCAGCTCGATCGGGTTGACCGCATCGCCCATGGCGTGGAAGACGGCGGTGCGGCCCTGCATGGATGCCACGGACGCCAGCGGCAGCAGATCGGAGCAGTCGCCCGCGGCGTAGATGTTCGGGATGGACGTGCGAGCGACCCGGTTGACGCGGATGTGGCCGGACGGCGTCTGCTGGATGCCCGCCTCCTCCAACCCGATCCCCGAGGTGTTCGGGATGGACCCGACGGCCATGAGGCAGTGGCTGCCTTCGACGGTGCGCCCGTCGGCGAGGGTCGCGACGACGCCGTCCTCGGTGCGCACGACGGACTCGGCACGGGACTTCGACAGGACCTGCATGCCGTTGCGCTTGAAGACGTTCTCGATCACGCGTGCCGCGTCCGCGTCCTCGCCGGGGAGGACCTGGTCGCGGGACGAGATCAGGGTGACCTTGGAGCCGAGCGCCGTATAGGCCGAGGCGAACTCGGCACCGGTGACGCCGGAGCCGACCACGATGAGGTGCTCCGGAACGGCATCGAGGTCGTAGAGCTGGGTCCAGGTGAGGATGCGCTCCCCGTCCGGCACCGCGGTCGGAAGCACCCGGGGTCGCGCGCCGACGGCGATGACGATCGTGTCGGCCTCCACGCGGTCGAAGTCGGTGCCGGAGCCGCCGCGGGCCGTCGAGACGATGATGGCCCCGTCGCCGTCGAGCCGGCCCTCGCCGCTGACGATGTGCACACCGGCACGGACGAGCTCTGCGCGCATGTCCTCCGACTGCTGGCGGGCGAGCCCCATCAGGCGCTTGTTGACCGCAGCGAGGTTGACGGCGAGCTCGGGGCGCACGGGCTTGCCGTGGGCGCCGCGCGTGTAGAACTGGACGCCGAGGTCGGCGGCCTCGGCGATGGAGTTGGTGGCCTCGGCCGTGGCGATGAGGCTCTTCGAGGGGACCACGTCGGTGATGACGGCGGAACCTCCCACGCCGGAGCGCTCGATCAGGGTCACGTGGGCTCCGAGCTGTGCGCCGGCGATCGCCGCCTCGTATCCGCCGGGTCCGCCGCCGAGGACGGCGATGCGCTGCTTGCGCTCGAATTCAAAGGCCATGGGCACCATTCTTCCGCATGCGCACGCGCCGATGCGCATCCGGTGCCGCCTGGACGCGCGGAGTGCGCTCAGTAGAGTTGGCTCATGCTCGAAACGAACACGAATCCTCTCGACGACCCGCAGGCCGACCCCTTCGAGATCGCCCGCCTGGCGGCGGAGCAGCTGGCGGAGAAGACCGGCGTCGAGAAGCACGACATCGCACTCACCCTCGGCAGCGGATGGGGCAAGGCAGCGGATCTCATCGGCGAGACCACCGCGACGATCCCGGCCACCGAGATCGTGGGCTTCGGCAAGCCGGCCCTGGCCGGCCACGTCGGCACGCTGCGCTCGGTGCTGCTGCCGAGCGGCAAGCGCGCCCTCGTCATCGGCGCCCGCACCCATTACTACGAGGGGCACGGCGTCCGCCGCGTCGTGCACAGCGTGCGCACTGCGGCCGCGGCCGGCGCGACCACGATGATCCTCACCAACGGTGCGGGCGGCATCAAGGAGCACTGGACGCCCGGCACCCCGGTGCTCATCAGCGACCACATCAACCTGACGGCCGACTCCCCGCTCGAGGGCGCGACGTTCATCGACCTGACCGACCTCTACTCGAGCCGGCTGCGCGAGCTGGCGACGTCCATCGACCCGTCGCTCGACCAGGGCGTCTACACGCAGTTCCGCGGACCGCACTACGAGACGCCGGCCGAGGTGCAGATGGCGAAGACGATCGGCGGCCACATCGTCGGGATGTCGACCGCGCTGGAGGCCATCGCCGCCCGGCAGGCCGGGATGGAGATCCTGGGGATGTCGCTCATCACCAACCTCGCCGCCGGCATCCAGAAGACGCCGTTGAGCCACGCCGAGGTCATCGAGGCGGGACAGGCGGCGGAGCCGGTGATCAGCGCGCTGCTCGCCCGGATCGTGGCGGCGCTGTGAGCCCCGCGCTCGACACGGCGGATCTGCTCGCGGCGGCCCGCGCCTGGCAGGAGCAGGATCCGGATCCGGACACCCGCGACGAGGTGGAGGCCCTGGTCGCCGCCGCCGCGGACGGCGACGGCGATGCCCTGGCCGATCTGCACTCGCGCTTCGACACGCGGCTCGCTTTCGGTACGGCGGGGCTCCGCGGCGAGATCGCCGCCGGCCCCAATCGGATGAACCGCGTGCTGGTCTCGCAGGCCGCCGCCGGATTCGCCCGCTGGCTGCTGGAGCACGCCGAGGGAGGGATCCCCTCCGTCGTGATCGGCTACGACGGCCGCAAGAACTCGGACGTCTTCGCGCGCGACACCGCGGAGCTGATGGCGGGCGCCGGCGTGCGCGCCGTGCTGCTCCCCCGCCTCCTGCCGACCCCCGTGCTGGCCTTCGCGGTGCGCCATCTCGACGTGAGCGCCGGGGTGATGGTCACCGCCAGCCACAACCCGCCGAACGACAACGGCTACAAGGTGTACCTGGGCGGCACGGACCACGGCTCGCAGATCGTCTCGCCGACCGATGCCGAGATCGCCGCGCGGATCCTCGACGTCGCCGCCGGAAGCGTGCTCGACCTCCCCCGCTCGGAGCAGTACGAGATCGCGTCGGACGACGTCGAGCGGGCCTACATCGAGGCCACCGCCCGCGTGGCGACGACGAACGCCCCGCGCGACGCGGTCACCTACGCATACACGGCGATGCACGGCGTCGGCTGGCGCACCGCCCGCGACGTATTCGCAGCCGCCGGATTCGCCGAGCCCCAGGTCGTCGCCGCGCAGATCGATCCCGACCCTGCGTTCCCGACCGTCTCGTTCCCCAACCCGGAGGAGCCGGGGGCGATGGACCTCGCGTTCGAGACCGCCCGCGCCGCCGGTGTGGATCTGGTGATCGCGAACGACCCCGACGCCGACCGGCTCGCGGTCGCCGTCCCGGACCCGTCGTCGGAGGCGGGCTACCGCCGGCTGAGCGGCAACGAAGTGGGAGCGCTGCTCGGCTGGCGCGCCGCTGAGCTGGCCGAGGCGACCGGAGGCGACGGCGCCGCCGACGGCGTGCTCGCCTGCTCGATCGTGTCCTCCCCCGCGCTGGCCGCGGTCGCGAGCGCTTACCATCTCGACTTCGCCGACACCCTCACCGGGTTCAAGTGGGTCTCGCGCGCTCCCGGCCTGATCTTCGGATTCGAGGAGGCCCTGGGCTACCTCGTCAACCCGGAGACCGTGCGCGACAAGGACGGCATCTCGGCCGCGACCGCCCTCCTCGATCTGGCGTCCGGGCTCGCCGCAGCGGGGCAGACCATCGCCGACCGCCTGGACGCCTTCGCGGAGCGGTTCGGCTTCTTCGCCAGTGACCAGATCTCGCTGCGCGTCACCGATCTCTCCCGGATCGACGAGATCATGTCCGCCCTGCGTGCGACGCCGCCGAGCCATGTCGGCGACGTGCGGGTCGAGCGGATCGACGACCTCCGCGACGGCTTCGATGGGCTGCCTCCGAGCGACGTGCTGCGCATCGCCCTGGCGGACGGCTCCCGCGTCATGGTCCGTCCGAGCGGCACGGAGCCCAAGCTCAAGATCTACATCGACGCGTCGAGCGACGAGGGGACGGTCGCCGAGCGGCGCGCGTCCGCGACCGCGCGCGTCGCCGCCCTCGGCGAGGCGATGCGGGCGCTCACGGAGTAGGGACCGGCCGGGAGGTGGCGCGGGCCGCGTAGCTGAGCAGGAACGCGGCCAGCGCCACCACCGTCACGATCGCTCCGGCGACCGGCACGGCCTCGGCCCCGCCCGCACCCAGTGCGAGGGTCCCGATGGGCGGTGCGATCGCGATTCCGACGTACATCGCGGTCGAGTACCACGAGAGCGCGAGCGCGGACGACGCGGGGTCGACGTGCACGAGTCGGTGCTGCACCGGGATCGCGATGGCGAACGCTGTCACGCCCCAGAGCGCGAAGACCACGAGAGACGCCGCGAAGGACGCTTCGACGAACGGGAGCACGGCCAGCGCGACGACCTGCCCGATGAGCCCGACCGCGGCGACCGAGCGGCTGCCGAATCGGTCGGTCAACGGTCCTGCGACCACGTTGCCGATCACTCCTGCGACTCCGTACGCCAGCAGCAGCACGGCCAGCAGCGGACCGGAGCCGCCGGTGGAGGCGTGTGTGACGCTCGCGGAGAAGATGTAGACGATGTTGAAGCCGGCGATCATGAACACGGTGGTGACGAGAAGGGCGAGCACCCGTAGGTCGGCCAGCGTGGCCAGGCGCCGGCGCAGGGTCGCGGGAGGTGCGAGCGGGATGCGCCGCACCAGCAGCGGGATCGAGGCTGCGAGGACGGCGCCGAGCCCGACGACGCACCAGAGGGCGAACCTCCAGCCGGCGATGCCGCCGAGCGCCGTACCGAGCGGTGAACCGACGGCGGTCGCGAGCGTGAAGCCGGCGCCGACGAGGGCCAGCGCTCGCCCGCGCTTCTCGGGGGCGGCGAGAGAGGCGGCCGCGGCCGTCGCGGTCGGGACGAGCGCCGCCCCGCCGATGCCGGAGAAGGTCCGGCCCGCGACGAACCAGCCGAGGTCGGGTGCCTGAGCGGCGACGGCCGTGCCGACGGCGAACAGCGCGAGCCCGACGCCCATGAGGGCGGAACGCGGCACGCGCGGCAGCAGGATGGAGATGGCGGGCGCCGCGACCGCCACGACCAGCGAGTACGTCGTGATCGACACGCTGACGGCGGAGGCCGTCGTGCCGAGCGTGCTCGCGATCTGCGGCAGCAGACCGGCGATGACGAAGGCGTTGGTGCCGACGACGAAGAGGCCGAGGGCGAGCACCACGAGGGCCGGGGTGGTCCTGCGGTACGATTGTTCGATGATCGTCATACGGTTAGGGTAGGGCGATAGTTCGATGATTGTCAAACAATTGGACGCCGCATGACCGAATACCCCTCGCCGCCGATGGACGAGGTCGAGCTGGTGGATCTGCTCCGCGCCGTGGCCGACCCCGTGCGGCTGCAGATGGTGCGCGTCCTCGCCGACGGCGAGCCGCACCCCAAAGCCCTGACCGAATGGGGGTGCGACGTCCAGAAGTCGACGATGGCGCACCACTTCAAGACGCTGCGCGAGGCCGGTCTGACGAACACGATCGTGAGCGGCCGCACGCACGACATCCAGTTGCGCCGGGCCGAGCTCGACGCCCGGTTCCCGGGGCTGATCGAGGCCCTGCTGACCGACTAGCCGAGCGCTTCGTCGAGCTTGCGCTCGAGCTCGTCGAGATCGAAGTAGTTCTCGACGACGATGACGTCCGCGTTCGTCCGGCCGATGCGCTCGACCAGCTCGGGCGACGACAGGATGACCTGCGCGTCCGCCGCCGCAGCCGAGAGGCTCCCGACGTCCGTCGCGGTCACGTCCGCGTCGATCCCCAGGCGGTCGAGCACGCGCTCGGCGTTCACCTTGAGGATCCCGGAGGTGCCAAGCCCGACGCCGCAGATCGCGACGATCTTCATCGGGCCCCCTCCTCCGAGCGGGCCAGCGCCCGCTGGACGTCGTCGACGTCGCGCGCAGCTGCGAGTGCGGGGATGGCCGCGGGGTCGTTGAAGACGTTCGCCAGTTCCGCGACGCTCGTCACGTGCGCCTCCGGCGTGGACACCGCGAGGCCGAGCACGACGGAGACGGGGTCGTTGTGCGGGTGGCCGAACACCACCGGCTCCGCGAGCGTCACCACGGCGAGCCCGTCGTGGTTCACGTCGGGCCCCGGCCGCGCATGGGCCAGAGCCAGCCCCGGAGCGATCACGATGTACGCCCCGAACTCCTCGATGACCTGGATCATCCGGTCGCCGTAGCCCTGCTCGGTCGCACCCGAACGGGTGAGCGCCTCCCCCGCCAGCCGCACCGCCTCACGCCAGTCGGAGGCGTGCGCCCCGACGGTGACGGCGGATTCGGGCAGCGGTGGCAGCGGCATGATCCCAGCGTAGCCGCCGCCGGGTCAGGAACCCTCGAAACCCGCTGTGATGATGTCCGCCAGCTCCTCACGTTCCTCCAACGGGAGGAACGCGCCGGCGGCCGCGTTGAGCTGGAAGATCTCCAGGTCGGTGCGGTCGTAGGCGAAGGCGTCGGCCAGGATGCTCAGCTCGCGGGTCAGCGTCGTCCCGCTCATCAGGCGGTTGTCGGTGTTGACCGTCACACGGAAGCCCAGCTGGTAGAGCAGGTCGAACGGGTGGTCGAGGATGTCCGTGCCCCACGCCGCGATGGCGCCGGTCTGCAGGTTCGAGGTCGGGCTGGTCTCCAGTGCGATCTCGCGGTCCTTGACCCACTGCGACAGCGTGCCGAGCGTGACGTAGGTGTTCTCGTCGTCCTGCCGCTCGATGGAGATGTCCTCCGCGATGCGGACGCCGTGGCCGAGCCGCAGGGCGCGTCCGTCGAGGAGGGCGCCGCGGATGCTGTCGAGGCCGTCGGCCTCCCCCGCGTGCACGGTGGCCGGGAAGAAGTTCTCGGCGAGGTAGTCGAAGGCGGCGCGGTGCTTCGCGGGCGGGAAGCCGGCCTCGGGACCGGCGATGTCGAAGCCGACCACGCCGTTGTCGCGGTGGCGGACCGCCAGCTGCGCGATCTCCAGACCGCGGTCGAGGTGGCGCATTGCGCTGACGAGCTGGCCGACGCGGATCCGCTTACCGGTGGCACGCACATCCTGGATGCCGGCCTCGATGCCCTCCTGCACCGCCTCGACCGTCTCGTCCAGGCTCAGGCCGCGGGTCAGGTGCTGCTCGGGAGCCCAGCGGATCTCGCCGTAGACGACGCCGTCGGCACCCAGGTCCTGCACGAACTCGCGCGCGACGCGCGTGAGACCCTCGCGGGTCTGCATCACGGCGGTCGTGAGGTCGAACGTCTTCAGGTACTCGACCAGCGAGCCCGAGTTCGACTTCTCGCCGAACCAGCGCGCCAGCTCGACCGGGTCGGTCGTCGGCAGCTCGAGGCCGATCGTGTCGCCCAGCTCGATCACCGTCGAGGGGCGCAGGCCCCCGTCGAGGTGGTCGTGCAGGGACACCTTCGGCAGTGCGCGGATGTCGGTCCCGTCGGCGAGTGCGTACCCGGCGTTCTGTTCGCTCATGTCCTTCAATCTATCGGTCGGCGGGTCCGGTCAGGAGATGCGGTCCGCGATGAGCGGGCCTCGGGTGAACGGCGTGCCGACGGGAGCGATGCGGTAGGCGCCCTCGATCGCTTCGAGCGCGCGCTCGAAGCGCGCGGGCTCGTCGGCCGACAGGGTGAACAGCGGGTCGCCCTTCTGGACGGTGTCGCCGGGCTTCGCGTGCAGGTCGATACCGGCGGCGTGCTGCACCGGGTCCTGCTTGCGGGCGCGACCGGCGCCGAGGCGCCAGGCGCCGATGCCGAACGGGAGCGCCTGCTGCTCGACCAGGATGCCGTCCGACTCGGCGACGACGGTGTGCGTCTCCTTCGCGACCGGCAGCGGAGCCTCGGGGTCGCCGCCCTGGGCGCGGATGACCTCGCGCCACTTGTCCATGGCGCGCCCGTCCTTCAGCGCGGCCTCGACGTCCTCGTCCGGGCGGCCGGCGAGCGCGAGCATCTCGCGCGCGAGGGCCACGGTCAGCTCCACGATGTCGGCGGGACCGCCGCCGGCCAGCACCTCGACGGACTCCCGGACCTCGTTGGCGTTGCCGATGGCGAGGCCGAGGGGGACGTTCATGTCCGTCAGCAGGGCGGAGGTCGCGACGCCGGCGTCCTTGCCGAGCTCGACCATCGTGCGGGCGAGCTCGCGCGACTTCTCGATGTCCTTGAGGAACGCGCCCGAACCGAACTTCACATCGAGGACCAGCGCGCTGGTCCCTTCCGCGATCTTCTTCGACATGATCGACGACGCGATCAGCGGGATGGCCTCGACCGTGCCGGTGATGTCGCGCAGGGCGTACAGCTTGCCGTCGGCCGGCGCGAGGCCCGATCCGGCAGCGCAGATGACGCCGCCCTCGTTCTGCAGCTGGGCGAACATCTCCTCGTTGGTGAGGTTGGCGCGCCAGCCGGGGATGCTCTCGAGCTTGTCGAGGGTGCCGCCGGTGTGACCGAGCCCGCGACCCGAGAGCTGCGGGACCGCGACGCCGAAGGTCGCGACGAGCGGCATGAGCGGGAGGGTGATCTTGTCCCCGACTCCGCCCGTGGAGTGCTTGTCGGTGGTCGGCTTGTCGAGGCCCGAGAAGTCCATCCGCTCGCCCGAGGCGATCATGGCCATCGTGAGGTCCTTGATCTCACGGCGCGTCATCCCGTTGAGGAAGATGGCCATGATCATCGCCGACATCTGCTCGTCGCCGACGTAGCCGCGCGTGTACGCGTCGACCAGCCAGTCGATCTCGGCGGTGCCGAGCTCTCCACGGTCGCGCTTGGTCCTGATCAGGTCGACGGCGTCGAACGCCTCGACCGCTCCTGCAGTCTGGGTCACGGGATCTGTTTCCTAGTCGTTGTTGCGGTACTCGTCGAGCTGGCGCGGCCCGAAGGCGTCGGGCAGCACCTCGTCGATGGTGCGGATGCCGGAGACGGTCTGCAGCAGCATCCCCTCGGCCGAGTGCTCGTAGAGCAGCTGGCGACAGCGTCCGCACGGCATGAGGATGTCGCCGCCGCCGTTCACACAGGTGAAGGCGACGAGACGTCCGCCGCCGGTCATCGCGAGCGACGAGACGAGCCCGCACTCGGCGCAGAGCGTCACGCCGTAGCTGGCGTTCTCCACGTTGCAGCCGCTGACGATCCGCCCGTCGTCCACCAGCGCCGCGGCGCCCACGGGGAACTTCGAGTACGGCACGTAGGCGTGCGACATCGCCTCGGTCGCCGAGACGCGCAGGGCCTCCCAGTCGATCGTCGCGGTCACGTCGGTCTGCTCCGTCATGATTTGATGTACGGCTTGCCGTCGGCGGCGGGAGCCCGCGACATCCCGACGAGACCGGCGACCGCGAAGATGGTCACCACGTACGGGAGCATGAGCATGAACTCGCTCGGGACGGGCGAGCCGATGATGCCGAGGACGTTCTGCAGGTTCGACGCGAAGCCGAACAGCAGGGCGGCGAGGGTGGCGCGGATCGGGTCCCAGCGTCCGAAGATCACGGCGGCGAGGGCGATGAAGCCCTGTCCGGCCGTCATCTCCTTGGAGAAGGCGCCGACCGAGCCCAGCGTGAAGTACGCACCGCCGAGGCCGGCCACGGCACCGGCGAGGGAGACGTTCCAGAACCGCGTGCTGTTGACCTTGATGCCGACGGTGTCCGCGGCCTCCGGGTGCTCGCCGACCGAGCGCAGGCGCAGGCCCCACCGGGTCTTGAACAGGCCGAACCAGACGACGAAGATCGCGATGTACATGAGGTACTCGATGATCGTCTGGTTGAACAGCACCTTGCCGAGGATCGGGATGTCGCTGAGGAACGGGATGGGCCAGTCCGGCAGACGCGGCGGGTGGTTGAGAACTGTCGGGTCGGCCGCCAGGACCTTGGAGTAGAGGAAGCTCGTGAGCCCGGTGACGAGCACGTTGAGCACGACGCCGACGATGACCTGGTCGACCAGGTACTTGATCGCGAACGCGGCCAGCACGAACGACACGAGCACACCGGCGACCATCGCGGCCAGGAGGCCGACGACCCAGCTGCCGGTCAGCGTCGCGGTCATGGCCGACACGAAGGCGCCGGCGAGCAGCTGCCCCTCGATCGCGACGTTCACGACGCCGCCGCGCTCGGAGATCACTCCGCCGAGCGCACCGAAGACCAGCGGGACCGAGAGGCTGATCGTGCCGAGCAGCAGACCAGTGACGGGCACGGGGAGCTCGCCCGAGCCGGCCCAGGAGAGGAACCCGAACATGAACACGAGGGCGAACACGACGACCATCCAGATCGGCGTCTTGCGCGCGTTCCAGGACAGCCAGGCGCTGTACCCGGTGACGATCGCGAGCAGCACGATCACGACGATGGTCGTCGAGAAGGTGTCGACGACGAGGTTGGGCAGCTTGATCGCGTCGGACGACTCGGAGAACCGGAAGGTGCTCTGGCCGTGGCGCGAGAAGCCGAGGAAGAGGACGAGGCTGATGACCACGAACACCGCGAAGGCGATCGGGGCCTTCCAGGAGCGGATCTCGGCCTTCTCCAGCACGATGGGTGCGGAGTCGGGGACGACGGGGGCCGTGGTGGTCACTTGGCCGCCACCTCCTTCGTGACGATGGGACGCTGTCTCCGGGGCGTGCTGCCCGGCGTCGGGAGGCGGAAGATCGCGCGCACCAGCGGCGGGGCGGCGACGAAGAGGACGATGAGCGACTGCACCACGAGGACGATGTCGATCGGGATGTCGTTCGCGGCCTGGATCGTGTAGCCGCCCGCCTTCAGGGCGCCGAAGAGCAGACCGGCGATGAAGACGCCCCACGGCCGGGAGCGGCCGAGGAGTGCCACGGTGATGGCGTCGAAGCCGATCCCCGCGTCCACACCCGAGCTGATGCCCTGCGGGAAGACCCCGAGCGCCTGGCTCGCACCGGCGATGCCGACGAGACCACCCGCGATGAGCATCGCGTAGAGGTAGATGTTCTTGACGTTGATGCCGGCGACGCGGGCCGCGTTCGGGTTCTCACCGACCGCGCGGAAGCGGAAGCCGAGGCTCGAGCGGTTGATCAGCCACCAGACGAACACGGTGGCGGCGATCACCACGACGAACGCCCACGTGAGGTTGTACTGCTCGCCGAAGAGCGGCGGGAACACCGCGTTGGCGTGGATCGGCGGGGCCTTCGGGTTGTTCGATCCGGGCGCCTGCAGCAGCCCCTGGGTCCGCAGCATGTACGAGATCAGGTAGAAGGCGATGTAGTTGAGCATGATCGTCACGATCACCTCGTGCGCGCCCGTCCTGGCCTTCAGCACGCCGACGATGCCGGCCCAGATCGCACCGCCCGCGATTCCCGCGACGACCGCGAGGACGAGGTGGATGACCGGGGGCAGGTTCCACGAGAAGCCGACCCAGGCCGAGGCGGCGGCGGCGATGAGGATCTGCCCCTGGCCGCCGATGTTGAAGAGGCCGACGCGGAAGGCGAGGGCCACGCCGAGACCGCTCACGATGAGCGGGGTCGCGAATGTCAGGGTCTCGGTGAGCGGCCGGATGCCGGCGGCGAAGCTCGGGCGCCGGAAGTTGTAGATGGCACCCTGGAACATCGACACGTAGGCGCTGGAGACGGAGTCCCAGATCGCCTTGAACGTGTCGCCCGGGCGGGCGAAGAAGTAGCCGGCCGCCTTCTGGACCTCGGGGTCGGTGGCCGCGATCAGGATCGCGCCGACGATGAGGGCGAGCACCACGGCGAGGATCGAGATGATCACCGGTCCGCCCATGATGTCGCGGACCGCCTTGTTCCAGCGGTCGTCGTTCTCCGGCTTGCCGGCCGGCTGACCCGCCGGTGCCGGCTGGGCCGGTGCCACGGGCTGGCTGGGGGTGGGGGTCCCCGTCATGCTGCTGCTCCTGCCTGCTCCGGCGATTCGCCGGCCATCATGAGGCCGAGGACGTCGCGAGACGTGTCCCCCGGCACGATTCCAACGATTCCGCCGCGGTACATGACCGCGATGCGGTCGGCCAGCGCCGCGACCTCGTCGAGCTCGGTCGAGACGACGATGACCGGCACTCCCGAGTCGCGGGTCTCGACGATGCGCTTGTGCACGAACTCGATCGAGCCGACGTCGAGGCCGCGGGTCGGCTGCGCCGCCACGAAGAGCCGCAGTTCACGGCTGAGCTCGCGTGCGAGGACGACCTTCTGCGCGTTTCCGCCCGAGAGCCGTCCGACGGCGGTGTCGATCGACTGGGTGCGCACGTCGAACTCGCGCACCTTCTCTTCGGCGAACTGCTTGAGGTACGAGAACTGGATGTTGCCGCCCTTGACGAAGGGCTCGCCCGTCGAGCGGTCCAGCATCAGGTTCTCCTGGATGGTGAACTCGCCGACCAGGCCGTCCTCGTTGCGGTCCTCCGGTACGAAGCCGACGCCGGCGTCGAGGACCTTGCGCGGGCTGTTGCCCTGGATCTCCTTGCCGTCGAGGACGATCCGGCCTTCGACGCGCGGCTGGAGCCCGAGGATCGCCTCGGTGAGCTCGGTCTGGCCGTTGCCCTGGACGCCGGCGATGGCGAGGATCTCGCCCGCCCGCACCTCGAAGCTGACCCGGTTGACCACGAGCTGGCCGATCGGGTCGATCACCGAGAGCTCCGTGACGACGAGCGCGGGCTCGCCCGGGGTCGCGGCCTGCTTCTCGACGGTGAGCGACACGGCGCGTCCGACCATCATCGAGGCCATCTCGGCGTTCGTGGCGGTGGGCTCGGTCTCGCCGACCACCTTGCCGAGGCGGATGACCGTGATCCGGTCGGCGACCTCGCGCACCTCGCGCAGCTTGTGGGTGATGAAGACGATCGCGGTGCCCTGCTCCTTGAGCTGGCGCATGATCGCCATCAGCTCGTCGGTCTCCTGCGGCGTCAGCACGGCGGTGGGCTCGTCGAAGACGAGGACCTTCGCGTTCTGGGACAGCGCCTTGATGATCTCGACGCGCTGCTGGACGCCGACCGGGAGGTCCTCGACCAGGGCGTCGGGGTCGACGTCGAACCCGAACCGGGCGGAGATCTCGCGCACCTTCGCGCGGGCCGCGGCCAGGTCGAGGCGACCGCCGAACTTGGTCTGCTCGTGGCCGAGCATGACGTTCTCGGCGACGGTGAATACGGGGATCAGCATGAAGTGCTGGTGCACCATGCCGATGCCGGCCTTCATGGCGTCGCCCGGGCCGGCGAAGTGCTGGACGACGTCGTCCAGGAGGATGTCGCCCTCCTCGGCCTGGTAGAGGCCGTAGAGCACGTTCATGAGGGTCGACTTGCCGGCGCCGTTCTCGCCGAGCAGGCAGTGGATCTCGCCGGGTTCGACCGTGAGGTCGATGTGGTCGTTTGCGACCAGGGCACCGAACCGTTTGGTGATGCCGCGGAGTTCGAGCTTCATTCGGGTGGGTTTCCTTCTCTACTCGCCCGGTGTGAGCGCAGAGTGATTGAGCGATGGCACGCGACAGCGGCAGAGGCCCCGTTGCGCGCCTTCAATCTACCTTCTGCGCATATGTCAGTCTCTGCTCAGATGAGCATCTGGGCAAGTGCACGACAACGGGGAGGCCAGCTTCGCTGACCTCCCCGTCGAGTGCGCGTCCTACGTCGTTACTGCTTGGGCGACGAGGGCGAGGTGACCTTGATCGAGCCGTCGATGATGCCGGCCTTGATCTTGTCGAGCTCGCCCTGCAGGCCCGAGTCCACCTTCGAGGCGAAGTCGTGGAACGGGGCGATGCCGACGCCGTCGTTCTTCAGCGTGCCCACGTACGGGGTGCTGTCGAACTTGCCGTCCGCGGCCTGCTTGACGACGTCGTTGGTGGCGGGCTTCATGCCCTTCATGACCGAGGTGAGGAGCAGGTCCTTGACGCTCGGGTCCGACTCGTAGACGTCGGCGTCGACGCCGACCATGGCGATCGACTTGCCCGAGTCCTTGATGGCCTGCGCGGCCGACTGGTAGATCGGGCCACCCACCGGCATGATCACGTCGGCGTTCTGGTCGATGATGCCCTGAGCCGTGTTCTTCGCGGTCTCGTTGGCGTCGAAGCCACCGGTGAAGGAGCCGTTCTGGGCGTCGACGTCCCAGCCGACGACCTTGACCGACTTGCTCTTCTGGTCGTTGAAGTACTTCACGCCGTCGGCGAAGCCGTCCATGAAGATGGTGACGGTCGGGATCTGCATGCCGCCGAAGGTGCCGACGATGCCGGTCTTCGAGTAGCTCGCGGCCGCGTAGCCGGCGAGGAACGCCGCCTGGGCGGTGTCGAAGATGATCGGCTTGACGTTCTTCGCCTGGATCGAGTTGTCGTCGATGATGGCGAAGTTGACGTCGGGGTTGGCCGCGGCCGCCTTCTTCGTCGCGTCGGCGAGCAGGAAGCCGACGGTGACGACGATGTTGCAGTTCGCGTCGACCATGCTCTGGATGTTCGGGGCGAAGTCGTTCTCGCTCTTCGACTCGGCCGACTTCGGGGTGACGTCGAGCGACTTGGCCGCCTCGGTCAGGCCCTCGTAGCCGAGCTGGTTGAACGAGTGGTCGTCGAATCCGCCCGAGTCGGAGACCATGCAGGGCAGGAAGTCGCTCTTCGCGGCGCCGGTCGACGAGCTGTCGGACGGAGCAGCGGAACATGCGGCGAGCAGCGCGATGACGCCGGTCGCTGCAAGACCGACGAGGCCGGCCTTACGAGCTGTGATTGTCAAGGTTGTCCTCCAAGATGCGTGACCGGCGTGGGTGCCCGCCGGCCAGGGTATGCATTGACGTTACCGAATGTGACGAACCGCTCCGTTCGAAAATCCGGCTTCTTCATGCAAGCGTTACAAACGCGCGCGCGGTTGGCGACTGCTCATTTGAGCAGCTGCCAACCGCGCGCTGACGAGGGCCTGTTGACGAGTGCGTGCCGCTACATCCACCCGCGCTTCTTGAACAGCACGTACAGCAGCGTGCTCAGCCCCAGCATCGCGACGATCGCGAGGGGGTACCCGAACTGCCATTCCAGTTCGGGCATGTGCGTGAAGTTCATGCCGTAGACGCCGGCGATGAGCGACGGGGCGAAGAGGATGGCCGCCCAGGACGAGATCTTCTTGACCTGTTCGCCCTGCTCGTGCGTCGACAGCGCGAGCCGGGTCATCTCTTCGTTCTGACGCTCGGACACCAGAGTGGAGTTCACCGTGAGGATGTCGCGCAGGAGGTAGCGGAAGCCGTCCACCCGCTCGTTGACCTGGGTGAGGTGGTCGGCGACGTCGCGCAGGCGGCGTTCGAGCTCCTGCGTGACGCCGTACTTCGCGGTGCCGCGTTCGAGCGCGACCATCACCGCGGAGAGCGGATGGGTGGCGCGCTGGAAGTCGATGACCTCGCGGGACAGCTCGTAGATGCGCCGGGAGACGAGCGCGTCGCCGCCGAACACCTGGGTCTCGATCTCGTCGATGTCGTTGGCGAGACCGGCGACGACCGGGCTGTACGCGTCCACGACCGCGTCGATGATCGCGTACAGGACCGCCTGCGGGCCGAGGGAGAGGAGCTCCGGCTCCCCTTCCATCCGGTGCCGCACCGTCGAGAGGTCGGGCGACTCGCTGTGGCGGACGGTGATCACGAAGTTCGGTCCGACGAAGAGGTGCAGCTCGCCGAAGTCGACCTCCTCGGGCACGTCGAGGTAGTTGGCCGCCTTCAACACGACGAAGAGCACGGTGTCGTAGCGCTCGAGCTTGGGTCGCTGATGGGCGACGATCGCGTCCTCGATGGCGAGCGGGTGGAGGTTGAACTCCTCCGCCAAGGACATCAGCTCGCGCTCGCTCGGCCGGTAGAGGCCTATCCACGCCACGCCGTCGGGCGTCGCGTCGAGCGCCCGGTACGTCTCGGCGAGCGTGGTGGGCGATGCGACACGCACGCCCCCGCGATAGACGGCGCTGTCGACCATGCTGGAGCGGGTCGGGACGGTGCCGACCACCGGCTCCGGAGCGAGGAGGGAACTGGGAGGGTCACCCCTGCGCGATCGGGAAACGAAGGGCATGGGAATGCCGCGTCGATTGATGTTCGCCATCGTTCACCTCCAGAGAGCGTACGGAAGGGTGGATGGTCGCCGCAGCGGCCACCTAACTGTACGCGCGCTGCCTGCCGAGCGGCTGGACGCCGCTCCCCTCGGCCTCTGCGCATGCGCTCAGGATCACGCGCTCGTAGTGCCCGATCAGCTCTCCGCAGAGCACATCCCAGCCCCGGCCGAGCACCGCCCGGCGTCCGGCCTCCCCCATCCGCAGCCGCAGGCCCGTGTCGCTCACGATCATCGCGACAGCGGCACGCAGCGCGCGCTCGTCGGCGGGCGGGAAGAGCAGACCGTCGACGCCGTGCTCGACGAGGTCGACGGGACCGCCCGCCCGCGGCGCGACGACAGGGAGCCCGGACGCGTGCGCCTCCTGCACCGTCTGTCCGAACGTCTCCTCGGACCCGGTGTGAACGAAGACGTCGAAGGCCGCGTACGCCGCGGCGAGGTCCTCGCCACCGAGCCGCCCGAGCCAGGCGACCGGCACTCCGCGCAGCTCGCGCTCGACGGTCTCGCGCGCCGGGCCGTCGCCGACGATGGCGACCGAGAGGCCGGGCAGTCCGCGCAGTGCCCGCAGTCGCTCCACCTGCTTCTCGGGAGCGATGCGGCCGACGTACCCGACGACGACCTCGCCGTCGGGCGACAGCCGCTCGCGCAGCGCGACGGCCGCCTTCGTCCGCCGCTTGTTCGGGTGATACCGCTCGAGGTCCACGCCGCGGCCCCAGCGGCCGATGCGGGAGACGCCGGCATCGCGGAGGTCGTACTCCGACGCGGCGGAGGGCGCGAGGGTGAGATCGGCGCCCTCGTGCACCCAGCGGACGTACTTCCAGGCGATCGCGGACGTCAGGCCGAGGCCGTTGCGGCGGGCGAACCCGGCGACGTCCGTCTGGTAGATCGCCACGGACGGCACGCCCAGGCGGTTGGCGGCGGCGATCGCCTGCGCGCCCAAGAAGAAAGGGGATGCCGCGTGGAGCACGTCGGGAGCGAAGCGGCTGAGGATGCGCTGCACCTGCGGGCTTGGCAGCCCGACCGGGAACTGGCGGTAGGCGATCGACGGGACCTGGTGGATGCGGAACCCGGCGTACTCGGCCGGCGCCCCCGCGTCCGGGCAGATCACGATCGCCTCGTGCCCGGCCTCCGCGAGATGGTCCAGCACGCGCAGCACACTGTTCGTGACCCCGTTGACCGTGGGGAGGAAGCTCTCGCTGACGACCGCTACCCGCATGCCCCCACGCTAAACAGCCGTGGTTGCGCCCCTCTTGACCCGCCGTGAACGGTGGATGTCCAGCGCGGATCGGTATCCTGTCGAGCATGAGCCGCAGCACCCCGCTCGACCACTTCTACAGCGTGATCCCCGCCGGTGGCGTCGGGTCGCGGCTGTGGCCGTTGTCGCGCGCAGACGCACCGAAGTTCCTCCACGACCTGACCGGTTCGGGGCAGACGTTGCTGCGCGACACCTGGGACCGGCTGACGCCGCTCGCGGGCGACCAGCGGATCATGGTCGTCACGGGCCGCGCGCACCGCGCCGCGGTGGAGGCCCAGCTGCCCGACCTCGCCGACGCCAACGTCGTGCTGGAGAGCGAGGGACGCGACTCGACCGCCGCGATCGGGCTGGCCGCCGCCATCCTGGAGCGTCGCGAACCGGGAGTGATCATCGGCTCGTTCGCCGCGGATCACGTGATCCGCGACCAGCCCCGCTTCCGTCATGCGGTGCGGGAGGCGGTCCATTCGGCCGCCGCCGGCTACATCACGACCATCGGCATCCAGCCGAGCGAGCCCGCGGTCGGCTTCGGCTACATCCACTGCGCGGACGACTCGGCCGAGATCGAGGGCGCCCCCTCGGCCCGGCTGGTCGACGCCTTCGTCGAGAAGCCCGACCTCGCCACGGCGGAGGCCTACGTCGCCGACGGCTCGTACCTCTGGAACGCGGGGATGTTCATCTCGCGCGCCGACCTCCTCCTCGAGGAGATCGGCCGCAACAAGCCGGAACTGCTCGCGGGCATCCTCGAACTCGCCGCCGCGTGGGACGACCCCGCGACCCGCGGTCCGGCTGTGGACCGCATCTGGCCGCGCCTGGAGAAGATCGCGATCGACTACACCGTCGCCGAGCCCGCTGCCGCAGCGGGGCGCCTCGCCGTCATCCCGGGCTACTTCGACTGGGACGACGTCGGCGACTTCGCCTCCCTGGCCAAGCTCAATTCCGGAGGCCGCAAGTCGGACCTGGCCATCCTCGGCGAGAATGCGCGCGTGCTCTCCGACTCCTCCAGCGGGATCGTGGTGAGCCAGAGCAAGCGCGTCATCAGCCTCATCGGGGTGAAGGACATCGTGGTCGTGGACACTCCGGACGCCCTGCTGGTGACCACCAGCGAGCACGCTCAGCGGGTGAAGTCGGTCGTCGACGCCCTCAAGGTCACCGGCTCCACCGACGTGCTCTGACGCCTCGCGGCTGCATTCAGTCCACGACGGACGGCCCGCTCTGCACCTCGGCGGCGATGCGCGAGATCTCCGCGTCGTCGAGGTGGAGCCCGGCGTCCTCCAGCCGCTGCCTCAGCACCTTCTCGCTGTCCTCCCGCGGGCGCAGCTGCATGTCCGCGCGGATCTGCTCGACGATCCCGGCGACCTTCTCGGCGGTTCCGGCTTCGTTGCTTCCGTCCATGACGGGCTCATCCTGGGTCATGTCCCGGAACGTACGCTCGCGGGCCGGTGAATCAAGAGATGCGAGGACTCGTCGAGGATGCTCACAGGCCGGCGAGCTCGGGAAGCAGCGCCTTCGCGATGAGGAAGTAGATGATCAGCCCGGTGCCGTCGACGATGGTCGCGATCATCGGTCCCGACACGACCGCCGGATCGACGCGGGACTTCGTCAGCAGCAGCGGGAGCACGGAGGCCACCAGTCCCGACCAGAGCACGATCGCGGCGAGGGTGAGCGAGACGACGAGCACGACCTGCCATCCGACGTTCAGCGTGAACGCACGCACGAGGCCGGCGCCGGCCATGGCGACGGCGATCATCCCGGCCGTCGCCGTCTCCTTGGCGACCACCCGGCCGATGTCCTTCAGGCGGACCTGGCCCGTCGACACCGCGCGCACGAGCGTCGTGGTGACCTGTGTGCCGGTGTTGCCGCCCGTTCCGATCAGCAGAGGGATGAAGAACGCGAGGCTGACGACCGCCTCGAGCTCGTGCTCGAAGACCTGCAGGACGGTCCCCGTGTACGCCTCGGCGACGAAGAGGACGAGCAGCCAGACGATGCGCTTGCGCCAGAGCAGCCACGGCGACGCTTTCAGGTAGGGCACATCCAGCGGCCGCGATGCGCCCTGCCGTTCGGCATCATCCATCGCCTCGTCCTCCACGATGTCGGCCGCGGCGTCCGCCGTCAGGATGCCGGCCAGACGGCCGTCGTCGTCCACGACCGGCAGCGCCAGCAGCCGATGGTCGAGGAGCAGGCGGGCGGCGGCCTCGGCGCGCGCACCCTGGCGCGCACGGAGCGGATCGGAGGTCATGAGGGCGGACACGAGCACGCCGGGAGGCGAGAGCACGAGCGCACGGAACGCGACGACGCCCGCGAGAACGCCGTCGGCGTCCAGGACGTAGAGGTAGGCGCCGGTCTGCGAATCGGCCCCCTGGGCGCCGAAGCCTCGGGCGACCTCGATCGCCTGCTCGACGGTCGCGTCGGCGCGGACGGTGAGGACCTCCGGCACGAGGTGACCGGCAGCCGTGTCGGAGGATCGCGCGACCAGGCGGCGCAGGACGTCCGAGCGCACCTCGGGCACGGCGCTCAACACGCTGTCGCGCACCTCTCGCGGCAGCGCACGCAGGATGTGGGCGGCGAGGTCGGTGTTCACCGTCGCGAGCAATCGGGCAGCATCCGCCGGCTCCAGTCGCCTCAGCAGCCCGGCGGCGGATTCCGGCTCGATCGAGGACAGCAGGTCCTCCGCCGAACGGTCATCCAGCAGCCGCCCCAGCGCGACGGCCTGCTCGGGCGCGAGCCCGTCCACCTGTTCCTCGCGATCGGTCGACTCGGCGACGGTGTCCAGCCATCGCCGCAGCCCGTGGCCCGATCGGAGGATCTCCTCCAACCGCTCCCGCTGTCTCCGGCCGGTCGGGGTGGGCGACATCGGGCATCCCTTCGATCTGCGCGAACGTCGGTCGTGTGAAGACTGCGGTCGCCCGGCACGGACAGGGGTGTCGACGTAGCCGAATCCCGTGGAGGCGGCGCTCGGATTGGGCGGTGTCGCGGACGATGCTAGGCGGAGGTTATCTCGACGTCGAGATAACTGAGGTCACCCTAAGCAGCGCCGGGAAGGGCCGCGGCATAGACTGGGCAGCGCGCTCAGCGCGCCTCACTCAGCTCCACGCAACCAGGGAGGGTTGTTCGTGCCAGACCAAGCGGCAGGGACTCTGCAGCCGACGAAGAACCGGCCGGGCGGCACGCTGTACCGCGGCCGCGAGGGCATGTGGTCGTGGGTGCTTCACCGCATCACCGGCGTCGCCATCTTCTTCTTCCTTCTCGTGCACATCCTCGACACCTCGCTCATCCGGGTCAGTCCGGAGGCGTACAACGCGGTGATCGGGACGTACAAGAACCCCATCATGGGTCTCGGCGAGATCGCCCTGGTGGCGGCCATCGTCTTCCACGCCTTCAACGGCATCCGGATCATCCTGATCGACTTCTGGAGCAAGGGCGTCAAGTACCAGCGCGCCATGTTCTGGACCGTCATCGTGCTCTGGGTCGTGCTGATGGCCGGATTCATCCCGGTGCAGCTGATGCACATCTTCGCGGAGGGGCACTGACATGACGACCATCGAAGCGCCTCGCTCGCCCGCCCGCCCGGCACGGAAGAAGGGCGTCAACTGGGAGAAGTGGGGCTGGATCTACATGCGGCTCTCGGGCCTCGTGCTGATCGTCCTGATCTTCGGCCACCTCCTCGTCAACATCGTGCTCGGCGACGGCGTCAAGCAGATCGACTTCGCCTTCGTCGCCGGCAAGTACGCGACGCCGTTCTGGCAGGTCTGGGACCTCCTCATGCTCTGGCTCGCGATGATCCACGGCGGCAACGGCATGCGCACGCTCGTCAACGACTACGCGCACAACAAGACGGTGAACCGCATCCTCCGCTGGGCGATCCTCGCCGCGGTTGTGGTGATGGTCGTGCTCGGCACCCTCGTGATCTTCACCTTCGACCCCTGCCCGGTGGGCGCCGCAGCCGACCAGCTGCCGTCCTTCTGCCCGGTCAAGTAACGGAAAACCCAACCTGTGACTACGACTGATTCTGAATCGACCGTCATCGACGGCGTCCACTACCACGAGTTCGACATCGTCATCGTCGGCGCCGGCGGCGCCGGGATGCGCGCGGCCATCGAGGCCGGACCGCACGCCAAGACGGCCGTGATCTCGAAGCTCTACCCCACCCGCTCCCACACCGGTGCTGCGCAGGGCGGCATGGCCGCAGCGCTCGCCAACGTCGAGGAGGACAGCTGGGAGTGGCACACCTTCGACACCGTCAAGGGCGGCGACTACCTCGTCGACCAGGACGCAGCGGAGATCCTCGCCAAGGAGGCCATCGACGCGGTCATCGACCTCGAGAACATGGGCCTGCCGTTCAACCGCACGCCCGAGGGCAAGATCGACCAGCGGCGCTTCGGAGGCCACACCCGCGACCACGGCAAGGCGCCCGTGCGCCGTGCGTGCTATGCGGCCGACCGCACCGGCCACATGATCCTGCAGACGCTGTTCCAGAACTGCGTGAAGCTCGGCATCAACTTCTTCAACGAGTACTACGTGCTCGACGTGATCATGAACGAGGTCGACGGCGTCGACCAGCCCGCGGGCGTGGTGGCCTACGAGCTCGCCACGGGCGAGCTGCACGTCTTCCACTCCAAGGCGATCATCTTCGCCACCGGCGGCTTCGGCAAGATCTTCAAGACGACCTCCAACGCCCACACCCTCACGGGCGACGGCGTCGGCATCATCTGGCGCAAGAAGCTCCCGCTGGAGGACATGGAGTTCTTCCAGTTCCACCCGACCGGACTCGCGGGCCTCGGCATCCTCCTCACCGAGGGCGCACGCGGCGAGGGCGCGATCCTCCGCAACGCCTCCGGCGAGCGGTTCATGGAGCGCTACGCCCCGACCATCAAGGACCTGGCGCCGCGCGACATCGTCGCCCGCTGCATGGTCCAGGAGGTGGCGGAAGGTCGCGGAGCCGGCCCGCACAAGGACTACGTGCTGCTCGACTGCACCCACCTGGGCGCCGAGGTCCTCGAGACCAAACTCCCGGACATCACGGAGTTCGCCCGCACCTACCTCGGCGTCGACCCCGTCGTCGAGCCGGTGCCGGTCATGCCGACGGCCCACTACGCGATGGGCGGCATCCCGACCAACAACAACGCCGAGGTGCTGCGCGACAACACGACCGTCGTCCCCGGTCTGTACGCCGCCGGCGAGTGCGCCTGTGTGTCGGTCCACGGGTCGAACCGCCTCGGCACGAACTCGCTGCTCGACATCAACGTCTTCGGCAAGCGCGCCGGCAACAACGCCGTCGAGTACGTCAAGACGGCGACCGCCGTGCCGCTGCCGGAGGACCCGGCGGCGTTCGTGCGCGGGCTCATCGGCGACCTGCGCGCCGGCACCGGCACCGAGCGGATCGCTGCGATCCGCAAGGAGCTGCAGGACGAGATGGACAAGAACGCCCAGGTCTTCCGCACCGACGAGTCGCTCGAGAAGGTCACCGGAACCATCCACCGCCTCCGCGAGCGCTACAAGAACATCGTCGTGCAGGACAAGGGCAAGCGGTACAACACCGACCTGCTCGAGGCCGTCGAACTCGGGTTCCTGCTCGACCTCGCCGAGGTCGTCGTCTTCTCGGCCCGCAACCGCAAGGAGTCGCGCGGTGGCCACATGCGCGACGACTTCCCCAAGCGCGACGACGAGAACTACATGCAGCACACGATGGCCTACCTGACCGGCGACCCGCACTCCGCCGACGCGGCGGACCACATCACGCTCGACTGGAAACCGGTCGTCGTGACGCGTTACGAGCCCATGGAGAGGAAGTACTGATGTCGACCGCCGTACTGGAGACTCCCCCGGCTCCCGAAGCCCCGATCCAGTCGTTCACCGTGACGCTGATCATCCGCCGCTTCGACCCGGACGTGGACACCGAGCCGCGCTGGCAGGACTTCGACGTCGAGCTCTTCCCGACCGACCGCATCCTGGACGCCCTGCACAAGATCAAGTGGGAGCAGGACGGGTCGCTGACGTTCCGCCGCTCGTGCGCGCACGGTATCTGCGGATCGGACGCGATGCGCATCAACGGCCGGAACCGGCTGGCCTGCAAGACGCTGATCAAGGACCTGGACATCTCCAAGCCGATCTACGTCGAGGCGATCAAGGGCCTGCCGCTCGAAAAGGACCTCATCGTCGACATGGAACCGTTCTTCGCGAGCTACCGCGAGGTGCAGCCGTTCCTCGTCGCGAACAGCAAGCCCGAGAAGGACAAGGAGCGCATCCAGTCGGTCGCCGACCGCGCGCGCTTCGACGACACCACCAAGTGCATCCTCTGCGCCGCGTGCACCTCGTCCTGCCCGGTCTTCTGGACCGACGGCCAGTACTTCGGGCCGGCCGCGATCGTGAACGCACACCGCTTCATCTTCGACTCGCGCGACGACAACGCCCAGGTGCGTCTCGACATCCTCAACGACAAGGAGGGCGTCTGGCGCTGCCGGACGACCTTCAACTGCACCGACGCCTGCCCGCGTGGCATCCAGGTGACCCAGGCGATCGCCGAGGTCAAGCAGGCCATCATGCGCGGCAAGCCGTAGCCGGCGCCGATACCGAGAAGCGCCCTTCCGCCTCGCGCGGAGGGGCGTTTCCCACTTAACGACGGCCTCGCTCGTACGGACCGAGTGACCAATGGGCCAGCGGGATTCCCAAAACCCGTGTCCCCCGGTAGAGTGACACACCGGGTCCGACCGGGGCCCGCTCACTCGACACCCACCCGAGGTATTGCCATGGCGTCCGCCCACGACTTCTTCCTGCTCGGCGACCACGAGGCCGCGAAGCAGCTCGTCGTCTCCGCCCTCCAGTCCGAGGGATTCACCGTCACCTCCACCCCGACCGGTGGCCTGCTCGCCAAGCGCGGCAGCGCCGCCTCCACCTTCTGGCTCGGCGCGTTCGCCGGCAAGAACTTCCAGATGTCCTTCCTCGTCGACTTCATGGTCGACCAGCAGGGTCGCCTGGTCGCACGCCTCAACCGCAACATGGCCGGGGGTGCGTTGAAGGGCGGCGCGATCGGCGCCGCCAAGACCGACACGGCGTTCCAGGAGACCGCCAACGCGATCGCCGCCATCCTGCACCCCGCGGGAATCCTGGCGGACAGCGTCTCGCAGAAGTAACACCTCACCGACAACACCTCACCGACACGACCGACCCCGCATCCCGATCGGAGCCACCTCACCATGACCGACCAGAACCCGAACGCCTACCCGCCCGCTCCCCCGGCCGCGTACACTCCGTATCCCGCTCAGAAGAGCGGGACGAACGTCCTCGCGATCATCGCGCTCGTCGGGGCGTTCGTCTTTCCCCTCGCCGGCGTGATCTGCGGCCACATCGCCCTGAGCCAGATCAAGCGCACCGGCGAGAGCGGCCGCGGCCTGGCCATCGCCGGACTCGTGATCGGCTACGTCTACATCGCCTTCATCGTCCTCTTCGTGGTCCTGGCGATCGTCGGCGGACTGATTGCCGCGTCTGCGGGATACTCCAGCTACTCGTACTGAGCTGTGACGCGAAAGCCCCGGCCGTCCACGCACATGCGTTCGGATGGCCGGGGCTTTCGCGCTGTCGCCTCACGCTGTCGCCTCGTTCCGGTCACCGGGCTCGCAGATACGCGTCCTCTGCCGCGTAGTCGAAGTCGTCCTCATCGACGTCGGCCGCCCACGGGGGTTCCGCTCCGAACGACGCCGCCCATTCGATGGCGGGCCGGACCGTCGCCGCGTAGTCGCCCACAGGCCGGTAGCCCAGTCCCCGTGCCGCCGTGAGGTCGAGCTCGATTCCCGGAACGACGTCCCACGGGTGCCATCCCGGAGTCCCGTCGTCGACCAGGATCTCGTCCCAGCGGTGCCCGAGGACGGCGGCGACGATGCGCGCGATGTCGAGACCGGTCGGCACGTCGGGATCGGCGGTGTTCAGGATGCGCGACCCCGGCAACGGCGCGACGACCTCGACGAGCGCGGCCGCATTCGCCGCGGCCGTCGGGTGGTCGAATCCACGGCCTCGGTGCGCGAGAAGCACGGCGCGCCGGCGGTCGAGCACGCGCCGGACGAAGTGCCACTCGCGCGGGAGCGCCGCTCCGACACCGTGCACCTTGGACGCCCGCAGGATCGTGACGGGGTGACTGCTTTCCAGCAGGACGCGCTCGGCCGCGACCTTGTTGCGTCCGTACCCCTCTCTGCTCCGATAGCTCCCGTCCCAGGCGGGCTCGAGAGTCGCCGCATCCTCTCGTACGGGGTCCGGGAAGCGCGGGCGCTCCGGGGAGTTGATGTGACGGCCCTCCGCATCGACGTAGACGGCCTTGCTGGAGAACGCGACGGTCGCGCCCACCCCGGCCAGATGCGGGAGGAGGGAGCGCGCGTCGTCCGCTGTGAAGCAGAGCGCATCCATGACGAGGTCGGCGCCGCGGCCGAGCACAGCGGCGAGCGCCGCGGGATCCCTGCGATCCGAGCGCTCGTGCACGACCCCGGCTTCGGTGAGCGCCACGGGCATCCGGGCGGGGTCGCGACCGGTGACCGTCACCTGCCATCCGCTCGTCGCGAGACGGAGAGCGGTCGCCCGGCCCAGCAGGCCGGTGCCGCCGAGGACGATCGCGGAAGGCATCCCATCAGCCTAGGCGCTGGGTATCCTGAACCGGTGGCCAAGAAGACCCGACCCGCGCCGGAGGCGGCGCGCCCCGATCCGTCGCTGCAGCGCGCAGAGGGGACTGTCGAGCCCGAGGAGACGCTGAGGGAGCGGCTGCTCGACGCCACCGAGCCGATCAAGGAGCGACTCGAACGGCCCGTCGCCCGGGTGTCGCTCATCGCGAAGTGGGTGCAGGCGCTGCGGCCGTACCGGGTCTACATGAACTACTCGCACTCGGACGGCAACCTGCGGGCCGCCGGGATGGGCTTCCAGTCCCTCTTCGCCATCTTCGCGGCGGTGTGGCTGGGCTTCTCGGTCGCAGGGCTGTGGCTCACCAGCAACCCCGACATCTACGGGGCACTGGTCCAGCTGATCAACCGTGCCGTCCCCGGTCTCATCGCGACGCCGACCAGCGAGGGCGTCATCGACACCTCTCAGCTCGAACAGGCGACCTCGTTCGGGTGGGCCGGCGCGATCGCCGCGATCGGTCTGCTCTGGACGGCGATCGGCTGGCTCTACTACACACGCCAGGCCGTCCGCGCCGTCTTCGGCCTCAGCCGGGACACCACCAACTACGTGCTGCAGAAGATCCGGGACCTCTTCCTGTCGCTCGGGTTCGGGCTGGTCTTCGTCTTCTCGGCGGCGCTCTCGATCGTCAGCACCCAGGCGCTGACGTTCTTCCTCGATCTGATCGGGCTGCCGTCGGACTCGACGGTGACGGGCGTCATCACCCGGATCTCCAGCCTCGTGGTGTCGGTCGCTCTGAACATCGTCACCCTCGGTGCGATGTTCCGGGTGATGGCGCGGGTCGCCATCCCGTGGCGGAACCTCTTCTTCGGGGTGCTGCTGGGAGCGGCTGTGCTGGCCGGGCTGAGCGTGCTCGGCGGGGTGCTGCTCGGCGGCGCCACGAAGAACCCGCTGCTCGCCACCTTCGCGGTGTTCATCGGTCTGCTGCTGTGGTTCAACCTCGTCTCGCGGGTCATCCTGCTCTCGGCGTCGTGGATCGCCGTCGGAATGTTCGACCGCGGTCTCTCCCCGCGCATGATCACCCCGGAGCAGGCCGCAGCCGAACGGGCCGCCGCCGAGCACGAGGCCCGCGTCGTCGTGGCGCGGGCGGAGCTCGCGGATGCCAGGACGGAGCTGTCGAAGGCGCACTGGTTCCGTCGGCTGTCCGCGCAGCGGAGAGTGGAGAAGGCGGAGCACCAGCTCAACGATCTGCTGGACCTCGGGAGCGTCGGCGGCCACCGCTAGGCTTGATCCATGCCCACGAAACCGCTGCGAATCGCGACGATCAACACCAACGGCGTTCGCGCCGCGTTCCGCAAGGGCATGGGCGCGTGGCTCGACGGACGCGACGTGGACATCCTCGCCATCCAGGAGGTCCGCGCCTCCACGGAGGACCTCGAGCAGCTGCTCGGCCCGGAGTGGGACATCGTCCACGACCCCGCCACGGCCAAGGGCCGCGCGGGCGTCGCGATCGCGAGCCGGCACCGCGCCGCGATCCACCGCGTCGAGCTGGGCCCCGCCGAGTTCGACAGCGCCGGTCGCTGGCTCGAGGCCGACTACGAGGTGAACGGCACCGTGGTCACGGTCGTGAGCGCATACGTCCACTCGGGCGAGGCCGGCACGGACAAGCAGGTCGCGAAGTACACGTTCCTCGACGCGATGGAGAAGCGCCTCCCCGAGCTGCAGAAGCACAACGAGCTCGCCGTCGTGATGGGCGACCTCAACGTCGGGCACCGCACCCTCGACATCAAGAACTGGAAGGGCAACGTCAAGCGCGCCGGCTTCCTCCCCGAAGAGCGCGCCTACTTCGACCGCTTCGTCGGAGCGGAGGGCGAGCCCGGGTACAACGCCGGAGCCGGTCTCGGCTGGGTCGACGTGGGACGCCGGCAGGCCGGCGACGTCGACGGCCCGTACACCTGGTGGTCGTGGCGCGGGCAGGCGTTCGACAACGACACGGGCTGGCGGATCGACTACCAGCTGGCCACCCCCGCCCTCGCGGCGAAGGTGAAGGACTACGCGGTGGACCGTGCGGCCGCCTACGACGAGCGATGGTCGGACCACACGCCTGTGGTCGTCGACTACGCCATCTGAAGCATCCGCATCCATCGACTCGAAAGCACGGACATGACCTCTCTCCCCCGTCTCTACTCGGGCATGCAGCCCTCGGCGGACTCCCTGCACCTCGGAAACTACGTGGGCGCGCTCCTGCAGTGGAAAGACCTGCAGAGCACGCACGACGCGTTCTTCTCCGTCGTGGACATGCACGCGATCACCGTCGCGCAAGACCCGGCCGAGCTCCGCGAGAAGACACGCCGCACGGCGGCGCAGTACATCGCGGCAGGAATCGACCCGTCCGCCTCCACCCTCTACGTGCAGTCGCACGTCGCCGCCCACGCGCAACTGCAGTGGGTGCTCGCCACCATCACCGGGTACGGCGAGGCGGCGCGCATGACCCAGTTCAAGGACAAGTCGGCCAAGCAGGGTGCGGAGGCGACCTCGGTCGGCCTCTTCACGTATCCGGTGCTGATGGCCGCCGACATCCTGCTCTACGACGCCGAGGTGGTGCCGGTCGGCGACGACCAGCGCCAGCACGTCGAGCTCACCCGCGACCTGGCCGAGCGGTTCAACAGCCGCTTCGGCGAGACGTTCGTCGTGCCGCAGACGCTCACCCTCAAGGAGAGCGCGCGCATCTACGACCTGCAGAACCCCTCGTCGAAGATGTCGAAGTCCGCCGACTCCGGAGCCGGAATCGTGTGGATGCTCGACGAGCCCGACGCGACGCGCAAGAAGATCATGCGCGCGGTGACCGACACCGACGGCGTCGTGTCGTTCGATCGCGAGGGCAAGCCGGGCATCTCCAACCTGCTCAGCATCTACGGCGCACTCAGCGGCCGCTCGATCCAGTCGATCGAGCTGGAGTACGAGGGCAAGGGCTACGGCGACTTCAAGAAGGGACTCGTCGAGGTCGTCGTCGGCGAGCTGGGCCCGGTCCGCGAGCGCGCGCTCGAGCTCCTCGCCGATCCCGCGGAACTCGACCGCATCCTCGCGCAGAACGCGGCACGCGCCGATGAGGTCGCCGAGGCGACCCTCGCCAAGGTGTACGACCGGGTCGGCTTCCTGCGGCGGGCACGCTGATGGCGGCGCCATCCGCTCCGCCCGTGGTCCTGACGGGTGAGCGGGTGGTGCTCTCCGTGCCGACCGAGGCCGACGTCGACCGCATCGCCGAGCTGTGCGTCGACCCCGCCATCACCGAGTGGACGACCGTGCCGTCGCCGTACACCCACGACGACGCGGTCGGCTTCGTGACGGGGTTCGTCGCCGACGGCTGGGCGAGCGGGCGCATCCGCACCTGGGGGATCCGCGTCGGCGACGACCTCGTCGGCATGGTCGGCCTCCACGCCATCGAGGACGGAGGGGCCGAGATCGGCTACTGGCTCGCTCCCGAAGCACGCGGGCGCGGTCTGATGTCCGAAGCGGTCTCCCTCGCTCTGGATCACGCTTTCGCGCAGGGGCCGGCAGGCCTCGGCTTGCAGCGGGTGGTCTGGCACGCCTTCGCGGGCAACATCGCCAGCGCCTCCGTCGCCCGGCGGGCCGGCTTCCGCTTCGAAGGCGTGAGTCGCCTGGGTGCCGTCCATCGCGGAGTGCGCCGCGACGACTGGCAGGCCGGACTGCTCGCGACCGACCCGCGCACTGCAGGCGAAGGCTGGCCGCCGGAGACCCTGGGATGACCTTTCCCGCCGTCGTGCTCTTCGACCTCGACGACACGCTCTTCGCGCACCGGGCCGCCGTCGAACGCGGCATCCGCACCTTCACCTCCTCCCTCGGCGAGCCGTACGGATCGATGGAGGCGACCGAGCTGGCCGGGCTCTGGCACGACCTCGAAGAAGAGCACTACCACGAGTACCTCGCCGGCCGTCTGGACTTCGAGGGGCAGCGCCAGGCGCGCGCTCGCGACTTCGCCGCCCGCCACGGCGTGACGCTCTCGCCGGAGGAGGCGAGCGCGTGGTTCGCGAGCTACTTCGAGCACTACGTCGCGGCGTGGACGCTCCACGACGACGCGCTCGCCTGCCTCGACGAGCTGGAGACTGCGGCACCGGGGGTGCGCTTCGGCCTCATCACCAACGGCGACCTGGCCTTCCAGCGCCGCAAGGTGGAGTCCGTGGGTCTCGACGGACGCATCCCGGTGCTCATCGCATCAGGAGACGTCGGCTCGACGAAGCCGGACCCGCAGATCTTCCACCACGCCTGTCGGGTCTTCGGCGTCGCCCCGGAGCAGGCGGCCTATGTCGGCGATCGTCTGCGCACGGATGCGATCGGAGCTGCGGCGGCCGGTCTCACCGGGGTGTGGCTGGACCGCCGGGCGGCCGTCCCGTCGCCGGAAGACGCCGCGGATGCGGCGGCGCTCGGCGTCCGCCGGATCGCCGGGCTCGACCGGTTGGTGGGCGTGCTCCCCCGCTGACCCGGTCAGTTGCCCTTCGTGCACGTCTGCTCGGCCGCCGTCTGGCCGGTGACGTCGGAGGGCAGCGCGACCGCGGTCGACGTCGGCGCCGGAGTGGCGGCGGTCGTGCTCGTCGGGGCGGGCGTCGATCCCGTCGCCGCGGGCGTCGGCACCGTCGTCGCGGTCGGGGCGGCGGTGGACGGCGCCGCTTCGGTCGCCGAGCCCGTCGTGCCCGTCAGCTGGATCGGCGAGTCGGTCGTCAACGCCTGCTGCAGAGCCGCGACGCCGGTCGGCTCCGGGACGACCCGATTGACGTCGTCCGGGTCCGTCATCGACGGGTACTGGACGAAGACGAAGTCCGTCAGCGGCACGTTCTTCAACGCGAGCGCGATCGAGACGAGCGTGGTGGGCGAGTCGAGGGTGTCGGAGAGCTGGATGTTCGCGGTCGCGGACTTCGCGAGGCCGTAGAGGGTGAGCGGATTGCTCAGCACACCGGCACTGGTCGCCTTGCGCAGCAGCGCGGAGAGGAAGAGCTGCTGGTCGCTGATGCGGCCGAGGTCGCTGCCGTCGCCGACTCCGTGCCTGCTGCGGACGAAGGCCAGGGCCTGCGCCCCGACGAGCGTCTGCTCCCCCGCCGGCAGGTCGAGACCGACGTAGGGGTCGGTCACCGCCGAGGCCAGGCACACCGTGACCCCGCCCACGGCGTTGGACATCGCGATCACCCCGTCGAACGAGATCTCGGCCGCGTAGGGGATGGTCAGGCCGGTCAGCTGCTGGGCCGCCAGCACGACGCACGAGAGCCCGCCGATCGAGAGCGTCGTGTTGAACTGACCGCTCGAGACGGCCGATGTCGGCCCGTTCGAGGTGGGGCACGACGGGATGGGCGCCATCAGATCGCGCGGGATGCTGATGACGGTCGCGTGCTGGTGGTCGGCCGAGAGGTGGAGGACCATCGTGACGTCGTTGTTGCCGGCGCCCGAGCTTCCGGCGAGCTCGTCGGCGGTGGAGAACTGGCCGCCCTGATCGGTCCGGGTGTCCGTGCCCGCGAGCAGGATGTTGACCGCGCCGCTCTCGGCGCCGACCGTCGGGGGCGCGATCGTCTTCCCCGAGGCGGACACGAGGTGGATGGCGGGCTTGAGCGAGTGCAGCGTGTCGCCGACCGCGTACGCGGTCACGGCGCCGGCGGAGACCACGACGACCGCGACTGCGGCGGCGATCAGCCGGAACAGGGGCCCGCGCGCCGAACGGGCGGCCAGCCGTCCGTGCCGGACGGCGACCGCGGTCGAGGAATGTCTCACACCTGGACGCTAGAGGATCCACCTGCAGGCGCCCTTTCGGAGCCATGAGGAAACCGAGAGGTGATGCTGGGAGCCGGCCCGCGCCACCACCCCGTGGAACGGCGAACGCCGCCCGGCGGACCGGGCGGCGTTCGTCGTGTGTGAGTCGGTCAGGCGTTCTCGACGTCCTCGTCGACCCAGTCGAAGGTCTTCGTGACGGCCTTCTTCCAGAGGCGGAGCTGGCGGTCGCGCTCGGCGGCCTCCATCTTCGGCTCCCAGCGGCTGTCCTCCTGCCAGTTCTTGCGGAGGTCGTCCAGGTTCTCCCAGAAGCCCACCGCGAGACCGGCGGCGTACGCCGCACCCAGCGCGGTCGTCTCGGCGACGACCGGGCGGATGACGGGGACGCCGAGGATGTCGGCCTGGAACTGCATGAGGGTGTTGTTGGCGATCATGCCGCCGTCCACCTTCAGCTCGGTCAGGTCGACACCGGAGTCGGCGTTGACCGCGTCGAGCACCTCGCGGGTCTGGAAGGCCGTGGCCTCCAGCGCAGCGCGTGCGATGTGTCCCTTGTTCACGTACCGCGTGAGACCGACGAGCGCACCGCGTGCGTCCGACCGCCAGTACGGCGCGAACAGACCGGAGAACGCCGGCACGAAGTACGCGCCGCCGTTGTCCTCGACCGTCTTGGCGAGCTCCTCGATCTCGGGGGCGCTCGAGATGAGGCCGAGGTTGTCGCGCAGCCACTGCACCAGCGAACCGGTGACGGCGATCGAGCCCTCCAGGGCGTAGTGCGGCTTGGCGTCGCCGAGCTTGTAGCCCAGCGTCGTCAGCAGACCGTTCTTGGAGTGGACGATCTCCTCACCCGTGTTGAAGATGAGGAAGTTGCCGGTGCCGTAGGTGTTCTTGGACTCGCCCGGATCGAACGCCGCCTGGCCGAATGTCGCGGCCTGCTGGTCGCCGAGGATGCCCGCGACCGGGACCTCGCGCAGCAGGCTCGATGGCTCGACGGTGCCGTAGATCTCGGACGAGCTCTTGATCTCCGGGAGCATCGACTTCGGCACGTTGAACGCCTCGAGGATGTCGTCGCGCCAGCTCAGCGTCTCCAGGTCCATGAAGAGCGTGCGGGAGGCGTTGGTGACGTCGGTCGCGTGGACGCCGCCGTCGACGCCGCCGGTCAGGTTCCAGAGGACCCAGGTGTCGGTGGTGCCGAAGAGCAGGTCGCCGCGCTCGGCGCGCTCGCGGGCGCCCTCGACGTTCTCGAGGATCCAGACGATCTTCGTGCCCGAGAAGTAGGTCGCCAGAGGGAGGCCGACGATGGGCTTGAAGCGCTCGACGCCGCCGTCCGCCGCGAGGCGGTCGACGATCGGCTGGGTGCGGGTGTCCTGCCAGACGATGGCGTTGTAGACGGGCTCGCCGGTGTTCTTGTCCCAGACCACCGCGGTCTCGCGCTGGTTCGTGATGCCGACGGCGGCGATGTCGTGACGGGTCAGGTCGGCCTTCGAGAGCGCCTGGCCGATGACCTCACGGGTGTTGTTCCAGATCTCGACGGGGTTGTGCTCGACCCATCCCGCCTTCGGGAAGATCTGCTCGTGCTCGAGCTGGCCGGTCGAGACGATCGACCCGGACTTGTCGAAGATGATGGCGCGGGTGCTGGTCGTGCCCTGGTCGATAGCGACGACGTAGTCGGCCATAGGTAACTCCTTTGTTCTTTGGGGAGGGGAGGTGCTGTGAGGAGAAGGGGGCCGGCCCGGAACCGGGCCGGCCCCCGGGCACTACTTGATGATCGGGAGGAGGACGAGCGCCAGCCAGCCGGCGATCAGACCGCCGATGATCGGGCCGACGACCGGGACCCACGCGTAGGACCAGTCGCTGCCGCCCTTGCCCTTGATCGGGAGGATCGCGTGGGCGATGCGCGGACCGAGGTCACGTGCCGGGTTGATGGCGTACCCCGTCGGACCACCGAGGCTCGCGCCGATGCCGATCACGAGGAGGGCGACGGGCAGAGCGCCGAGGGCGGCGAGGCCGACCGCCTGGCCGGGCTGGTGGCCGAACGCGATCACCACGAACACCAGCACGAAGGTGCCGATGATCTCGGTGACGAGGTTCCAGCCGTAGCTGCGGATGGCCGGGCCGGTCGAGAAGACGCCGAGCTTGTTCGCCGGGTCCGGCTCCTCGTCGAAGTGCTTCTTGTACGCGAGCCAGGTGAAGACGGCTCCGATGATCGCACCGAGGAGCTGGGCGAGGATGAACAGCGCCACCGTCCCGAAGTTCACATCGACGGTGGCGTTGCCGGCACCGAACGTCTTCGCGCCGTTGGCCACGAGGCCGAGGGTCACAGCCGGGTTCAGATGGGCGCCGGAGTTGTATGCCACGACGACGCCCGAGAACACCGCGATGCCCCAGCCGATGTTCACCATCAGGAACCCGCCGTTGAAGCCTTTGTTCTTGATGAGTGCGACGTTAGCCACGACACCGGTACCGAGGAGGACCAGCATTGCCGTGCCCACCAACTCAGACAGGAAATCTACACCGATATTGTCCACGTTGACCTTCCAGTTGTTCGGTTGACCCGCACCCTGTTGTGCGATGAGGTGTGATCCAAGTCAGGGTGGGCACTTGAACGCTATTGGGCCGTGCCGACCCGTAACAAGGACCGTGCTATGCACGTTCGTGCATTATCGGAGCGCCGCGGCTTCGCTCCCGTCCCCGGCTACGAGGTGCACCCGGTGGGCGGCGGCCAGTTCCGCTATGAACGCATCTTCCTCCTCGGAACGCCGGTTTGGCGACCATCCGAGCGCGTTTGCCGTGATTTCGCCGATCTCGCGAACCAGCGGGCCGTTGACCGAGCCGGTGAAGGCGAGGCTCGTGCGGCGCAGGAAGACGTCGGAGAGGTGGGCGACGTGCTCCGTGCGCACGAGGTAGTCGATCTCGGCGCGCGAGTAGCCGGGGGCGGCCGCCAGCGGCACGTCGTCGCCCTCGGCCCCGGTGATCGCGTCGATGACGAACGACGCCTTCGTGCCGTAGCGGTGCAGCAGCTGCGCGGCCCGCTCGGCGCCGACATCGGCCCCGTAGCGGGCGACCCAGTCGCGCTCGGCCTGCGGGGTGGTCGGGAAGCCCGCGCCGCCGCCGATGGCGAGCCCGAGGGTGGAGAGACGGCGCTCCGCCTTCAGCACGGCCAGGGTTTCGTTCGCGAGATGCTCGGAGAGCGCGCGGAACGTCGTCCACTTGCCGCCGACGAGGCTGAGGACCGCGGTGTCACCGAGCCCGGCGAGCGTGCCGGGGACGATGCGGTAGTCGCGGGAGACGAATCCCGGAGCGGTGTCGTCGTGGTGTGGCAGCGGCCGGACGCCCGAGAAGCTGTAGACGATCTGGTCGCGGGTGACCGGGATCGATGGGAAAACGTGCGAGACCAGCTCGATGAAGTAGTCGATCTCGTCCTCGGTGCACACCGCGGGCACGCTCATGTCGGCGTCGATGTCGGTGGTGCCGACCATCACGCGGCCCTTGAGCGGGTAGATGAGCACGATGCGGCCGTCGTTGTTCTCGAAGAACATCTCGCGTCCCTGGCACGCCTCGAGCAGGCGGTCGTTGTCCAGCACGATGTGCGAGCCCTTCGTCCCGCCCATGAAGGTCGTGGCCCGGCCGAGGGCCTCGTTCGTGAGGTCCGTCCAGGGTCCGGAGGCGTTGACGACGACCTCCGCGGTGATCGCGAACTCCTGGCCCGACTCCCGGTCGCGCACCAGCACGCCGCCGTCCTTCGTGCCGATGGCCTCGACGTAGTTCGCCGCGCGGGCGTGCGGGCCCGCGGCCAGGCCGTCGGCGAGCACGTCGAGGGCGAGCCGCTCGGGATCGTGCACCGAGGCGTCGAAGTAGGTCGCCGTGTACTTGAGTCCGGGGTTCAGCTCCGGCAAGGTCTCGAGGGACTTCTTGCGGCCGTGGAACTTGTGACGCGGGACGCTGCCGCCGTCGCGGGAGAACGCGTCGTAGATGGTGAGCCCGGTCTTGATGAGGAACGCGCCGCGCTCCTTGGGCTTGCCCTGCTTGTGGGTGAGGAAGCGCAGCGGTGCGGCGAGGATGCCCGAGAAGGTCGAGTAGATCGGGATCGTCGTCTGGAGCGGCTTGACGTAGTGCGGCGCGATCTTGAGCAGGCCGTTGCGCTCGGTCACCGACTCCTTCACGAGACGGAACTCACCGTTCTCGAGGTAGCGGATCCCGCCGTGGATCATGTGGCTGGATGCCGCGGACGCGCCCGACACGAAGTCGTTGCGCTCGACGAGCACCACGTCGACGCCTTGGAGCGCCAGGTCGCGGAAGGTGCCGAGGCCGTTGATGCCGCCGCCGATGATGACGACCTGGGCGGTGGGACGATCCTGGAGGTGCTTGACCTCGCTGCGGACGCTCGACGTCGCTGTCACGGGAACTCCTGTATTTCTATCGATCGGGTGAAACGTGCGGTTATAGTCTTGGATGCCTGCACAACTTCGATCAAGCTGGATGCACATACGTGCAGCGCTCCCCGAGCCGAGAAGACGACCCCGATGACCTCTCCCGAACCCGACACCCTCACGGACAAGGTGCGCGACGCCCTCAAGGCGGGGCACCTCTACTACATGCAGGACCTCACCATGGAGGCCATCGCGCACGAGATGCACACGTCGCGATCCAGCGTCTCGCGGCTGCTCAGCTACGCGCGGACCTCCGGACTGGTCACCATCCAGATCGCGCAGCCGCACGAACGGGCCACCCGGATCCAGCAGGAGATCCATGACCGCTACGGGATCGCCGCGCACATCGTCCCGATGCCGAGCGCGATCAGCGACGTCGACCGGCTCGAGCGCGTAGCGATCTCGGCTGCACGGATTCTCGACCGCTTCATCGACTCCAACCAGACCGTCGGCGTCGCGTGGGGCTCCACCATGAGCGCGCTCAGCCGCCACCTCATCCCGAAGGAACTGCACAACGTCGAGTTCGTGCAGCTCAACGGCGCCGGCAACACCTACACGACCGGTGTGCTCTACGCGTCCGAGATCCTCCGCCGCTTCGGCGACACCTACTCGGGCACCATCCAGGAGTTCCCCGTCCCCGCGCTCTTCGACGATCCGCAGACGAAGGTCGCCATGTGGCGGGAGCGGAGCACCCGGCGCATCCTCGACATCCAGGAGCGGATGGACGTCGCACTGTTCGGCCTCGGCTCCCCCTTCTCCGAGGTGCGCTCCCACGTCTACGCGGGCGGCTACCTCGGGCAGGAGGACTACGCCTCGCTCGACGAGTCCGGCGTCGTCGGAGATGTGGCGACCGTGTTCTTCCGCGAAGACGGCAGCCATCACGACATCCCTCTGAACCAGCGGGCCAGCGGGCCGGACATCGATCTGATCAAGCGCGTGCCCCGCCGGGTGTGCATCGTCTCCGGACCGTCGAAGGTGCACAGCCTCCGCGGCGCGCTGGCGGCCGACCTCATCACCGACCTCGTCGTGGACGAGGGGACGGCGCGCGCCCTCGTGGCCCGCGACGATGACGCCGCGTTGAGCGGGGAATAGTCCCGTCACGAGGACGTTGACTACACTCGACAACAGAACAACGTGCTCCGGGGTCGGTGAGAGTCCGAACCGGCGGTGACAGTCCGCGAGCGGGCGGCGTGCGAACGCCTCCTGCTGAACCGGTGGAATTCCGGTACCGACGGTAATGCGTGCAGGCTCAGGCCCGCCCGCTCAGTCCGGATGGGAGGCAGCACGAAGCGGTGGCCGGCGACGGCCGTCGCCCGCGCGACCCCGGGACACGTCCGCTCTTCGACAGACAGGACGACCATCCCATGACCCGGGAAGCAGCCATGCGCACCGCGCTCGAGCTGGCCGCCAACGGCCCGGCGACCGGTGTGAACCCGCGGGTCGGCTGCGTGCTCCTCGCCCCCGACGGCACCGTCATCGCCGAGGGCTGGCATCGAGGGGCGGGCACCCCGCACGCCGAGGTGGATGCGCTCTCGAAGCTGCCGGACGGCGGCGCGCGCGGAGCGACCGCCGTCGTCACGCTGGAGCCGTGCAACCACTGGGGACTCACCGGACCCTGCTCCGAGGCTCTCATCGCCGCGGGCGTCGCCGAAGTGATCTACGGCGTCGACGACCCGGGCCGCCACTCCGGCGGCGGGGCAGAGCGCCTGCGCCAGGCCGGCGTGGTGGTCACCGGAGGGGTCCTCGCGGACGAGATCGAGCGGTTCCTCGGCGCCTGGCTGACGGCCGCCCGCCTCGGACGCCCGCACATCACCGTCAAGTGGGCGAGCAGCCTCGACGGCCGCGCGGCCGCGGTCGACGGGACCAGCAAGTGGATCACCGGCACGGCGGCGCGACAGCGCGTGCACGAACAGCGCGAAGCCTCCGACGCGATCGTCGTCGGCACCGGGACGGTTCTGGCGGACGACCCGAGCCTGACCGCCCGCGGCGACGCCGGAGAGCTCCTGGCCGAGCAGCCGACGCCGGTCGTCGTCGGCACCCGCGCGGTGCCGAACGACGCCGCCGTGTTCCGCCACCCGCGCCCCGTCGTCTTCGAGGGGACGCACGACCTCCACGCGGTCGTCGCCGACCTCCACCAGCGGGGCTTCCGGCGGGTCTACGTGGAAGGCGGCCCGACCCTCGCAAGCGCCTTCGTCGCCGCAGGTCTGGTCGACGAGTACGCCATCTATCTGGCACCCACGCTGATCGGCGGACCGCGCCTCGCCCTCGGGGAGATCGGCGTCGACACGATCGGCGATCAGCGGCGCCTGCGCATCCTCGACGTCGAACAGCTCGGCGGCGACCTCTACGTGCGGGCGGCCCCGATCGCCCCCTCCCCCTCCGACGCCGCCCAGGAAGGCTGACATGTTCACCGGAATCATCGAAGAGCTCGGCGAGATCACCGCCGTCGACCGCGTCGCCGACGCCGCCCGGATCACGGTGCGCGGCCCCCACGCGGTCAGCGACGCGAAGCACGGGGACTCCATTTCGGTGAGCGGCGTCTGCCTCACCGTCATCGGCCAGGACGCACAGACGTTCACCGCGGACGTGATGGCCGAAACGCTCGCGATGAGCACCCTCGACGACGTCGCCCCCGGTCGCCGGGTCAACCTCGAACGCGCGGCGCAGGTCGGCGACCGACTCGGGGGCCACATCGTGCAGGGGCACATCGACGGCACCGCGACGGTGCTCTCCGTCACAGACGGCAGCGCGTGGCGCGTCGTGCGCCTCAGCCTCGACCCGGAGCACGCGGCGCTCGTCGTGCGCAAGGGTTCGATCGCGATCGACGGGGTCTCGCTGACGGTCAGCGAGGTCGGTGGCGGCCGCGAGGACGGCTGGTTCGAGGTCTCCCTCATCCCGGAGACGCTCGCAGCGACCACCCTGGGCGATCGCGCCCCGGGCGATCGCGTCAACATCGAGACGGACATCCTCGCCCGCCACGTGGAACGCATGCTCGCACTCGGCGAGCGGAACGAACGGAGTGAGTCATGAGCCTCGCCACCATCCCGGAGGCCCTCGCGGAACTGCGCCTCGGCCGTCCGGTCATCGTCGTGGACAACGAGAGCCGCGAGAACGAGGGCGACGTCGTCATCGCCGCCGAGCTGGCCAGCCAGGAGTGGATCGCCTGGACGGTCAAGAACTCGTCCGGCTTCATCTGCGCCCCGATGACCAACGAGATCGCCGACCGCCTCGACCTGCCGGTGATGGTCGCGCACAACGAGGACGACCGCGGGACGAACTACACGGTGAGCGTGGACGCGGCGAACCGCCTCTCCACCGGCATCAGCGCGGCCGACCGCGCTCACACGCTGCGAGTCCTCGCCGATCTCGAATCGACTCCGGCGAGCCTGCACCGGCCAGGCCACATCCTTCCGCTGCGCGCGGTGGAGGGCGGTGTGCGCGAACGGGACGGCCACACCGAGGCCGCCGTCGACCTCCTCACCCTCGCCGGCCTGACCCCGGTCGCGGCCATCTCCGAGATCGTCGCCGACGACGGCGAGATGATGCGCCTGCCCGGGCTCATCGAGCTCGGCGAACGTGAAGGGGTGCTCGTCGTCACCATCGAGGCGCTCATCGCGTACCTGCAGGAGTTCCACTGCGACCAGCAGCTGGCGCCGGTGACCCCCGTCCCGGAGTCCTCCCGCGTCATCTTCGAGGTCGAGACCACCGTTCCGACCACCCACGGCCCGTTCCGGATGCGCGCATACCGCGACCGCATGACCGGCGCCGACCACGTGGCGATCGTCGCGGGAGAGCCTGCGGCCAACGGGACGCTGGTGCGCGTGCACTCCGAGTGCCTCACGGGCGAGGCCTTCGGCTCGCTGAAGTGCGAGTGCGGTCCGCAGCTGGATGCGGCTCTCGACACCATCCAGCGCGACGGCGGCGTCGTGGTGTACCTGCGTGGGCACGAGGGACGCGGCATCGGCCTGATCAACAAGCTGCGCGCGTACAAGCTGCAGGAGGAGGGCCTCGACACCCTCGACGCCAACCTCGCGCTCGGGCTGCCGATCGACGCACGCGACTACGGTGCGGCCACGGCCATCCTGCAGGACCTCGGCATCGAGTCCGTGCGCCTGCTGACCAACAACCCCGAGAAGGTGCGCCAGCTCGAGGAGCACGGCATCGACGTGGACGAGCGCGTTCCGCTCATCGTCGGCGTCGGCGCCTTCAACGAGGGCTACCTGGAGACCAAGCGCGACCGGATGGGTCACGCGATCGGGAGCATCGAGACGCCCCCGATGGACGACACGGCTGCGATCGCAGCGGAGAGGACCACACGATGAGCGGAGCGGGAGCCCCGGAGAGCACGGAGCAGATCGACGGAAGCGGCCTGACGGTCGTCATCGTCGCCGGCACCTGGCACGAGCAGATCACGGACGGCCTGATCGCCGGCGCGCAGCGCACGCTGGAGGCATCCGGGGCGACCTGGTCGCTCGTCCGCGTGCCGGGCAGCTTCGAGCTGCCGGTCGTCAGCAAGGCGGCGCTCGAGGCCGGCGCGGACGCGGTCGTGGCGCTCGGCGTCATCATCCGCGGCGGCACTCCGCACTTCGAGTACGTCTCGGCCGCCGCGACCGACGGTCTCACCCGTGTCGCCCTCGACACGGGCAAGCCGGTCGGGTTCGGCGTGCTCACGCTCGACGACGAGGCCCAGGGCATCGACCGCGCGGGCCTCCCCGGCTCGAAGGAGGACAAGGGCGAGGAGGCGGCCCACGCCGCGCTCGCCACTGCGATCGCGCTTCGGGAACTGCGCGGCTGAGGCTACGGCTTCCAGACCATCAGCACGACGACGGCGACGAGGAGCAGGGTCGCGACCCCGGATCCGGCCGCGATGGCCGGGTACTTCGACACGGTCCCGCCCTCGATCGCCTCGGCTGCGCGACGCATCGTCGGGACGACGAGGAAGAGCGTCAGCCCCAGCGCGATGACGTAGAGGACGATCGACCACTGGATCCACGGCGTGAGGATGCTCAGGTCGTACTTCTTGTCGGCCAGGCTCATCGCGCCGAAGCCGAAGACGATCACGAGCAGCGACAGCAGCGACATGAGGTTCGTCGACTTCGCGAGCACCTGGACCTGTCCGGCGTTGCCGGCACGCACAGCACGCATCGCCGTCATCGGGAGGATCGCCATGGGCCCGACGATGAAGACGGCGGCGACCACGTGCAGGACGTTGAACAGAGTATCCATGCGCCCAGCCTAGCGATCGGCGACGGACGAGGATTCGTGCGCGCCCAGGTCGGTGCATAAGCTGGAGGGTGCGCCACAAGCGCTTCCACGCTCCTTTCTCCCGCCTCACCAGCTCCGGACGCCCGATCGACGCCGGCACGCCCCGCGGTCTCGCCTCCCGTCTCGGAAGTTCCCACGCATGTCAACGACGGCCTCCGTCAACCCCACGTCCTCCCCGCAGCCCGCGAACTCCCGCGGCCGCGTCATCCTCGCCAGCCTCATCGGCACCTCGATCGAGTTCTACGACTTCTACGTCTACGCGACCGCGGCCGTGCTGGTCTTCCCCTCGCTGTTCTTCACCAGCGAGGACCCGACAGCTGCACTGCTGTCGTCGTTCGCCGTCTTCGGCGTCGCCTTCATCGCGCGGCCGGTCGGCTCCATCCTCTTCGGGCACTTCGGCGACCGGATCGGGCGCAAGGGCACCCTCGTCGGCTCGCTGCTGACGATGGGCGTCGCCACCGTCCTGATCGGCTGCCTCCCCACCGCGCAGACGCCCGGCTGGGAGTTCTGGGCCCCGTTCCTCCTCGTCGTGATGCGCTTCTGCCAGGGCCTGGGGCTCGGCGGCGAGTGGAGCGGCGCGGCGCTCCTGGCGACGGAGAACGCCCCCGCGGGCAAGCGCGCCATCTACGGCACGTTCCCGCAGCTGGGCGCCCCGATCGGCTTCATCGTCGCGAACGTGCTCTTCCTGATCCTGAACCTGTCCATGAGCGCGGATGCGTTCACGGCCTGGGGGTGGCGTGTGCCGTTCCTGCTCAGCGCCGTGCTCGTGATCGTCGGGCTGTACGTCCGGCTCAAGCTGGTGGAGACACCCGCCTTCCAGAAGGTCGTCGACGACGGGGAGGTCGCCAAGCTCCCGCTGGCACGCGTCTTCAAGACGAGCTGGTGGCAGATCATCCTCGGCACCTTCATCATGCTGGCGACCTACGTGCTCTTCTACCTGATGACCGCGTTCACCCTCACCTACGGGACGACGGCCGGCTCGGTGGACGCCGCCCGCGCCGCGGCCGAGAAGGCCGGCAAGACGTTCGATCCGTCGACGTTCGTGCCGGGCCTCGGCTACACGCGCAACGACTTCCTCGTCATGCTCATCATCGGCGTCGTCTTCTTCGGTGTCTTCACGCTGGTCGCCGGCCCCCTGGCCGAGCGCTTCGGCCGCCGCAAGACGCTGATCTGGGTGACGCTCGGGATCATCGTCTTCGGTCTGCTGTTCGTCCCGCTCTTCGCGGGCGGCACGATCGGGACGATGGCACTGCTCATCGTCGGGTTCACCCTCATGGGTCTCACGTTCGGCCCGATGGGCGCGGAGCTGCCCGAGCTCTTCCCGACGAACGTGCGGTACACGGGCTCGGCCATCGCGTACAACCTGTCGAGCGTGCTCGGTGCCGCCGTGGCGCCGACGATCGCGGTCTGGCTGTGGACGATCGGCGCCGGATCGACCGTCTGGGTCGGCGTCTACCTGTCGCTGGCGGGCGTGCTCACGTTGATCGCCCTCCTGCTCTCGAAGGAGACGAAGGACATCGACTTCGCCGAGAACGTGAGCTGACGCGCCCCGGACGACGAGAGCCCCGCGGATCCGGGATCCACGGGGCTCTCGTCGTTGGACGCGAACGGCGTCAGCCGTGCTGGCCGCCTGCGGCCGACTGGAAGAACTCGCCCGCGCTCTGCGACCCCGTGCTCGTCGCCGGGGCGGCCGGGGCCGGGGCTGCGGGCGTCGCCGGGGCGGCCGCCTTCGCCTTCGGCTTCGGCTGGTCGTCGATCACCGCCTGGAGCGTCTGCGCATCGGCCTTGGCCTGGTCGTCGGCCGCGTTCAGCGTCCGCACCGCGTCGCGCAGGGCGTCGGTGTTCGACGCGACGGTCTTGTTGAGCAGTGTGGCGTTGGCCGCGATCGTGTCGAGCGTACTCCCGAGCTGGGCGACGAAGCCGGCCAGAGCGGGCTCGGCCGATCCTCCCGTGCTGCCGCCCACCTGGTACTCGGTGACGAGCTTCGGAGCATCGGCCACGGTCGCCGCGTCGATCCTCTTGGCGTGGTCGAGGACGGTCTCGCCGTCGACTCCCACCTTCTTGGCAGAACCGGTCATGGGTTCCCTCCCCTCCTCGGGACTACGTGCGAACGCGCTCGCGGACCGGCGCCGGAATCCACCGGCGACGATCCGCGAGAGACGTCGTTCAGAGCGAGAAGCGCCCGGCGGACGACTTGTCCGACGACACGTAGTGCTGCGAGATCTCGTCGGTCTTGTTCGAGATCTGCTCCAGCAGCGTGTTCAGGGCGGTGAGGGACTGCGTCCACTTGCGCTGGGCGTCGTCGTACGCGGCCTGCGCCTGGCCGTCCCACGAGGCGCGGAGCTTGCCGACCTCGGACTCGAGCTGCTCGAGCTGGGACTTGATGCCGTTGGCACCGGTGCGGATCTGACCCGAGAGAGCGGTGAGCTGTCCGGGGTCGACTGACATCGACTGCATGTTTAAACCTTCCTTATGCCTGGGCCGGAACGGCTCAGGAGCCCATCATCGACGAGAGGCCGGAGATCGTCTGCTGGTGCGACTCCTCCGTACTGACCTGGTCGCGCTCGGTGCCGCTGAGGGCGTCTTCGAGCGTGATGAGCACGTCGTTGAGCTTGCGGGTCTCGTCGTCCCAGCGGGCCATCAGCTGCGAGAACGCGCCGGCCGCCTCTCCGGTCCAGAACCCGCGGAGCTGCTCGATCTCGCCCCGGACGAACTTGACCTGCTGGTCGATCCCGGACTTGGCGGTTCCGACCGCCTGGGCGCCCCGCTTGAGCGCGCCCTCTCCTGCTGAGATCACTCCGTCAACCATGACACTCCATTCCTGATTCCATCGCTGATTCGCACGGCAAGACCCCCCAAAAACCCACCGACATGCAGAGCGCAATCGAGGTCATGTCGACTCCCGCCACGGTATTGGCGTTCCCGGACGGACGCAACCTCTCCGGACGGATATCAGTGGTAGCACCCATGCGAAGGGCCCGCGCGTCGGCTTGGCTAGACTGAGGCGGCGTGGCGGTCGGCACCGGCCACAGCGACACAGGGGGAGGCACGGACCGGGTGAGTCAATCCGTCAGCACACTGCGGGCGCTCCTGCGCATCTCCGTCCAGAGCGAAGGCAGACGGCTCGACGTCGGCGTCCCCGCCCATCTGCCGCTCATCGAGCTGATGCCCGGTTTCGCCCGCAGCCTCGGGGTGCTCGACCCGACCATGACGCACGTCGGCTACACCCTCCAGCGCGCGGACGGCAGCACGGTCGACCCGAGCCGCGGCGCGCTCGATCAGGGCATCCAGGAGGGTGAGCTGCTGACGCTCGCCCGCGGCGCCCTGCTCGCCGAGCCGCTCGTCTACGACGACATCGTGGAGGCTGTTCTCGACGCCACCGCAGAACAGCACCGCCCGTGGACCCCCGCCGACAACACCCGCACCGCCCTCGCCGTGAGCCTCACGATGCTCGCCGTGTGCGCGGTGCTGCTGGTCGCCGCGGGACACTCGCTGGCGATCGGCCTGATCGTCGCGATCTGCGGCGCCGTCCTCCTCCTCACCACGTCCGCCGTCCTGTCGCGCGTCGGCCAGCCGGAGGCCGGGTGCGGTCTCGGCCTCGCCGCCGCTGCGTTCGGCGGCGTGAGCGGCTACCTCGCCGTCCCGGACGGAGAGCCCCTCTGGGGCTGGCCGCTGGCTGCAGCCGGCCTGGGGGCCGTCGTCATCGGCGGAGCCGCGCTCGCGCTGACCCCGTATCGTCCCGAGCTCCAGCTCGTCCCCGTCGCCACAGGAGCCGCCGTCGGGATCCCTGCCGTGATCACCGGCCTGATCCCGGACGCCCAGACCGCCGCGTACTCCCTCACGGTCGCCATCGTCGCGACGCTGGCGAACGCCCTCCCCTGGCTCGCCCTCAGCTCGACCCGCCTCCGGGTGATCAGCCCGCAGAGCGACAGCGAGGTGTTCGCCGCTCCCGCGCCGATCGACGCGGAGGACGTGCGCCGCCGCGCCGCTGCCGGCCACCGCGCCCTCGTGGCGCTCCGGCTCGCACTCGGGCTCTCCGTGCTGGCCTCGACCCCGGTCGTCGCGGGCGCGACTCCGCTCGGCGCCGTGCTCTGCGCGCTGGCGTTCCTCGGCCTGATGTTCCCCGCACGGCAGAGCTACTCGCGCAGCAACGTGCTGACCCTCATGGCGCTCGGCACCGCCGGCATCGCCGCCACGGGTCTCACGGTGGCACTCGCCCAGCCCGCGCTCATCCCCGCCCTGCTCGCGGTCCTCGGCGGAGTGACGCTCATCACGATCGTCGTCACGCTGCTCGACCCGCGCGTGCGCGTCCGGCTCGGCCGTCTCGCGGACACCGCCGAGGTGGTCGTGCTCGCCCTGCTGCTCCCGATCGGCGTCATCGCGGCCGGACTGGCCTGACCGGTGGCCAGCAAGACCGACCTCATCGAGGCCCAGAACTTCTCGCGTCGACGCCTGCTCACCGCATTCGTCAGCGGCGCACCCGGCGGCAAGGAGCTCGAGCCCGCCCGCCCGTTGCGTGCGGTCGTCATCGCCATCGTCCTCACCGCGGCCGTGCTCCTCGCGGGAGCCTTCTACGGGCTGATCCAGCCCGGTCTGCCGCAAGGCTGGCAGAACGGCCGGATGCTCATCGCCAAGGACACCGGCGCGCGCTACGTCTCGGTCAAAGGCGTGCTCCACCCGGTCATCAACACCGCGAGCGCCCGGCTCCTCATCCCCTCGTCCAGCTTCGCTGTGATCACGACCGACTCGCACGCCCTCTCCGGCATCACAGTCGCCGACCCGGTCGGGATCGTCGGGGCCCCGGATGCGCTGCCGGCTCCGGACGCCCTCGTGAACACCGGCTGGACGGCCTGCGTCACCGACGACGCGGGCGTCGCGACGACGATCGCCACCCGGCCCGCTGCCTCCGCGACCTCCCGCGCCGTCGTCGTCGAGAACGGCGACGACCGCTGGGTGGTCGCCGCCGGACTGCGCTACAAGGTGGACGGGGAGAACGCCGACGCGGTGCTGCGCGCCGCGGGCATCGACTCCCTCGCGCCCGTCCGCGTCTCGTCCGACTGGCTCAACCTCTTCTCTCCCGGCGCCCCGCTGGAGCCGCTCGTCATCACCGACGCAGGCACGCCGGTCGCCGGCGGCGCACTCGACGACGGCCCCCTGCTGGTGGGCGAGGTCGTCCATACGTCCGGCAGCCCGGCCGAGCAGCGCTTCGTCGTGCAGCCGGACGGCGCGCTCGCCACGCTCAGCCCGCTCGCCTGGCAGCTCTACCAGCTCGGCTCCGGCCGGACGATGACGGCCGTACGCGACGTCTCCGCCTCCGCGGTGGCGAGCCTGCACACCGCCAAGGCACCCGCCGGCGGCGCGGACTGGCCCGCCGACGGCTTCACCTCCATCACGTCGGGCGATCGCGCGTGTGCACTGCTGTCCGCCGACTCCGGCGGCACGCGCACCGTGCTCGCCACCGCGCCGTCGTCGCGGAAGGCCACCGCCGGTGTCACCGTGCAGGCCGGCCACGGCGCTCTCGTGGATGCTGCGGGGCGCGGCAGCGGGAGCGCCGGCATGCTCACGCTGGTGGACGCGACCGGCACGGCCTTCGCCCTGCCCGGCGCCGACGACGAGACCGTCAAGCGGCTCGGCTACGCACCGGAGGACGTCGGCACGATCGAATTGAGCTGGGTGGCGCTGCTGAAGAGCGGCCCCGAACTGAGCACGTCCGCCGCGGGGGCGACCTCGACCGCGTCGGCGGGATGACCCGGTCGCGCGGTCGGTTCACGATCGCGGGGCTTGCCGGGGCGGTCGCGGTGCTGCTCGCGGCTGCTCCGGCCTCCGCTTTGACCGCAGCGGGCGCACCGGGCGTTCCCACCGCGCGCGCCGCCTCCCTCCCGTCGGTCGCCGCGGCAGCCGACACCGGCTGCACGGACGCCGCGACCCTCATCCCCCAGCGCCCGCCTGCGCTGAACCGGCTCCAGGCACCCTCCGCGTGGGACATCACCCGCGGGGCCGGCGTCGTGGTCGCCGTCGTCGACTCGGGAGTGGACGCCGCCAACCCGCACTTCGCCCGGGTTCTCGCGGGCGGCACCGACATGGTCGGCGACGGTGTCGGCTCGGCCGGGTACGCGGACGGGTACGGTCACGGCACGGCCATCGCCGGTGAGATCGCCGCGACGACCGTGAACGGCTCCGGGGTGGAGGGGCTGGCCCCCGACGCCCGCATCCTGTCGGTGCGCGTCTTCGCCGGCACCGACGACCAGGCTGTGGCAGCGGGCGCGGGGCCCAGCATCGCCCGTCTCGCCTCGGGCATCCGGTTCGCCGCCGACGCCAACGCCCAGGTGATCAACGTCTCGCTCTCCACGGCCGTCGACGACCCGGCGCTCCGGGATGCCGTCGCCTACGCGACAGCGCACGGCAGCCTCATCGTCGCGAGCTCGGGCAACCGCGACTCGTCCCTCGCGCTGGAGAAGGACCAGCAGGACGGCGTGCGCTATCCGGCCGGTTACCCGGGCGTCCTCGGCGTCGCTGCGACCGGGGCGAGCGGCGTCGTCACCGACGACAGCATCCACGGTGCGCACGTCGCGCTGAGCGCGCCCGGCCAGAACGTCCTGACCGCGGCGAACACCGGCGGGGACTGCGTCTACGCGTCCAGCGCTCCCGCGTCCAGCTTCGCCACCGCCTACGTCTCGGCCGCCGCTGCGCTGGTCGCCTCCGCGCATCCCGACGAGACGCCGGCGGAGTGGGCCTACCGCCTCACCGCCAGCGCGATCCGAGCGCATCCCGACGCGCGCGACGACGATTCCGGGTGGGGCGTCGTGCAGCCGTATGAGGCGATCGTGCTGGTCCCCGGATCGGAGACCGCGGGCCCGCCGAATCCGTTCGCGTCGGGTTCCGCGCCATCGCAGGGCACGGCGACGGCCGGAACCGTCAGCGTGCGGGCGAACGACGACAGCCAGGCTCGGCAGTCGGCCATCGCCGTGGCGATCTCCGTCATCGGCGCCGGCCTGCTGGCCGCCATCGCCGCGCTGAGCGTCCTCTTCGCGCGGCGGAGGCGGGCGGCGGCGACACCGGACGCCTAGCCGCCGAAGATCACCGCAGCGATCCCGACCAGTCCGCCGATCGAGACGACGCACGCTCCGGCGATCACAGCGAGGACGACCCACCCGGCCTTCCGGCTGGAACGGCGCACCGAGCTCATCGACGGCGCTTCGGCACGCGTGGCATCCGGCCCCGAGCCGAGGTCGGGCCCCGGAGCGGGCGGCGCCGGGATGGGGCGCGGCGCGTAGGCGTCGACGGCGTTCGCCCCGACCGCCTCGGCGGCGCGGGCGGACGCCGACACGCTCGTGGGGAGCACGATCGGGGTGCGCTGGGCACGGAGCGAGCGTCGGGTTCGCGGGGCGGGCGTTCGCGGGGCGGGTGTGCGCGGCGGGACGGCGGGTGCGACGGCCGCGTGCGGTGCGGCCTCGGCCGGAGCCGGGGATCGACGACCGATGACGGTGTCGTCGGCGTCGTCGGCGTCGTCGTCGTCGTCGGGACGGTGGACGACGCGCGTCGCTTCGACGCCGTCCTCCCCCTCCTCCTCGCGATGCACCACACGCGTCGCGTCCAATTCGGGATCGGGGCGCGGGGTGACGATCGTGTCGTCGAGCTCGGGCTCCGGTTGCGCGTCCGGGCGCTCGACGACGACCGTCTCATCCACCGGCTGCGGGCGGTGCACCACGATCGTCTCGTCCACCGGCTCGGGCTCCGGCTCGCGCTCCGGCTCGCCGCGGCGCACGACGATGGTCTCGTCGAGCTCCTCCAGAACGTTCGGCTCGTTCGGCTGCTGCACGTCGTCGCGGCTCATACGGGCACCGTGTCTCCGTCGTCGGTCCATCCGGAGGGCTCACGGGTGTCGGCCGGTCCGGCCGTGCCGGGGTCGCCTCCCGCGAGCACGTCCACGACGACCGCGGTGACGTTGTCGCGTCCCCCGGCACGGTTCGCCGCCTGGATCAGTGCCGCCGTCGTGGCCGACGGACGGCCACCGGCGACCAGGATCTCGCGCAGCTGCTCGTCGCTGAGCTCGCCGTGCAGGCCGTCGGAGCACACCAGGAGGCGCTCGCCCGTGGTCACCGGCATGAGCCAGCTGTCGGCACGCGCGTCCATCGACCCGAGGGCGCGCGTGATCACGTTCTTGTCGGGCGCGGACGCCCGCTCCTCGTCGCGCAGCACGCCGGCGTCGATCCGCTCCTGCACCAGGGAGTGGTCGACGGTCAGCTGCTCCAGATAGCCGCCGATGAGGCGGTACACACGCGAGTCGCCGACGTTGACGATGAGCCAGTGCGGCCGGCCCTCGTGCACGACCAGGATGACACCGCTGAGAGTGCTCCCGGCGCCGCGTGCGGTCGTGGCGGCCAGCGCGGCCGTGCGGCGCGACGCCTCGTCGATCGCCGTCGACACCTGCATCAGGTCGACGATGCCGGTGCCGGCGCACAAGGTGTCGCGGAGGGCGCCCACGACCTCGGCGCTGGCCTGCGCGCCCGCCTCGTGGCCACCCATCCCGTCGGCCACCGCGAACACCGGCGCGACCGCGAGACAGGAGTCCTCGTTGGCCGCCCGACGGCGACCCACGTCGCTGCGGGCGTCGGCGCTCAGCTGGACACCGGATACGACGGCGGTCATCGGGCGTCCTCCCGTTCGATGCGCAGACCGACGGTCCCGAGCAGGAGCCGGCCGGAGACGGAGGCCGAGTCGCCGGGGGCGAGCTGCCGTTCGACCCCGTCGAGCTCGAGGAACACACCGTTCGTGGACTGGAGATCGGTGACGATCCAGCCGTCACCCTGCCGGGTGAGGCACGCGTGCTGCTTCGAGAGGGTGCGCGAGGTGTCGGGCACGGCGAGGTACTGGACTCCGGGCTCCTCCCCTGCCGGACGACGGCCCAGGACGACGACGTCCGCCTCGAGCGGGTGCCGGTCGCCCGCGTCGGTGACCAGCGTCCAGGTGACGACGGCGGCGCGCTCGACCACGATGGTCTCCGCCGCGTCGTCGTCGAGCTCGATGTCGATGTCGGTCCTCTCCTCGGCGGGGGCGATCGTGGGCGCGACAGGTTCGGGCACGACGGGTTCGGGCGCGGCGGGCTCGGGTGCATCCATGAACGGGGTGCGGATCGGCGCGAGGTCGGCGTCGGGTTCCGCGGACGGCGCGGCGGCCGAGGGAACGTGCTGCTCTGGAGGCGGCGCAGCGGCCACGAGGTCGGGAGGCGGCGTGATCGGCACCGGGGGCGCCACGGGCGCGGGCGGTGCGAGGGCGACGGGAGGCTCCACGATCGCCGCCGGTGCGACCGGCTCCGGTCGGGGCTCGGAGGGCTCCGCCCGCGGGGCCGGACGTTCCTCGGCCGCGACCGGCTCCCTGGTCGCCGCCAGCACGGTCGCCCACACCGGCGGCAGCACGACCGCGAGCACCGTGGAGCCGGCACCGCGGCCGAACGTGCGCCCGATCCGATGCGCGGCGAGGGCGCGCAGGACGATCGCGTAGACCCACACGACGGGGATGAAGAAGAACACGACCGTCCAGGCGGGACGACCGCCGAGCCGCAGGATCTCGGCCTCGTTCAGCACGGGCACCCACGCGCGCCACGGCTCCACGTTCCGCCGGGCGAACACCCGCGAGAGCGCGGCGGCGTACCAGAGGAAGATCGCGAGCCCGGTGATCAGGCCGACGAGTCCGGCGACGAGTGTGAGGGCGACGAGGGTGGCGTTGCTGTCGTTCATGCGCTCGCCTTCCGGGTTCGGGGCGCCGCGAGGAGTCGCCAGGAGAGTCGCGTGCGCGGGCCGAGGGCGCGCACGAACGAGGCGGGGTTGACCGCTGCGAGCAGGGACCGGACGGGACCGCGCTCGGCGCGCAGACGCTCCCGCTCGGAGTCGACGAGCTCCCATGCCCGCTCCGCCGCCTCCCGCGTGGGCGGATGCTCGGCGAACACGGCGATGTCGGTGAGCGCGGCCAGCTCGATGGCTGCGCGAGAGCCGATGGCTGCCGCGACGTCGCGCCGTGTTCCGGGCAGCGCCGGATCGCCGCCGTCGGTGCGGCAATCGATCAGCTCGGCCCAGGCGCCCACCACCGCGACCTCCGGCACGGGTGCTCGGCGGCGGCGCCCCCGCCGCATCCGCTTCGCGACCAGCAGCACCAAGAGAGGCAGCGTCAGGAGCATGAGGGTCGCCACCGCGAGGCCGACGATCGTCAGCGCGCGCAGGAGCACCGACACCCACTCGGGCTGCTCCTGAACGACGGCTCGGGTCGCATCCCGGTCGTCGTGCTGGGCGGCGGGCGGCAGCACGGTGCCGACCTGCGGCTGCTCGGGGACGGTCGGGTTCTTGGGCAGCTGGTGGTTCAGCGAGATGAGTGTCGGAGCCTTCTCGAACTGCGGCTCGACGTCGACGGTCGTCCACTCGCCCGATCCCGGGGCGCGCACCTCGATCCACGCGGCCAGATTCGCTCCCGTGCACGTGTGCGAGCAGGCCGGGACGCCGCCCGTCTCACCCGTCCCCATCCGGACGCCGACGACGACGCGGGATTCGTAGCCCACCGCCCGGGCGAGCAGAGCGCCCGCGGCCGCGAACTGCTCGTCGTCGCCGACCCCGGCGACCAGCAGGTCGGCGCTGGAGGCGCTGCCGACCCGGTTCTGCTGCTCCAGCAGCTGCCCGAACAGGGCCTCGATCCGCGCCGTCGAGTGACCGGCGAAGCTCGACTCGAACGGGTAAGCGGCCTGGCTGCGCAACGCGGCGATCCAGTTGGAGGCCTGATCGTCCTCCGCGAGCGAATGGCTGAGGTAGCCGCGATCGCGCAACCGGGAGACGAGCTCCTCGAAGCCGTCGGCGGTGCGCGGCTGCCCCTGTGCCTCCAGCCACGCGGCCAGCTGGGGATGCGCCTTCAGGTCGACGAGGCTGCTGGTCCCGGGATCCGACAGCTGGACGGCCGGGGTACCGGTCCCCTGCACCTCGTAGCTGTCTCCGCTGCGCACGCCTCGCACGCCGTCGGCGCCCTGCGTGGTGTCGATGCCCGCGCCGGTCTGCTTGTCGAGGTAGAAGGCGTCGGTCAGCGCGGCCGCGCGGGGGCCGCTGAACGTCGGCGAGGTGCGGGTGTCCGCCGGTACGGGCAGCCAGATGCCCGAGTACCCGTCGCCGATGGTGACGGTGAGGGTCTGCGCGCTCGGCGCGGGCGAACCACCGGGCAGGCGCGAGAAGCGGGTGTCGCCCGACACGAGGAAGTGCTCGCCGTCCCAGTCGTCCAGGGTGGCCAGCCGCAGCCGGTCGATACCGGATCCCGAGCCGGTGACCGAGAAGAGGATGCGGTCGTAGGCGTCCTTCTCGAACGAGGCACGGTAGCGACCGAGCGGCGTGGTCTGCTGCTGCACCACCAGCAGCGGCTCGGTCGAGGTGCGCAGGGTCTCGCGCGCGGTCGTGCCGGCGAGGGCCGGACCGGCGGTCAGGCCCGCGGCCAGGGCGACGACGAGGAGTCCGGCACCCAGCAGTCGGCGGCGGACCGCGGCACCCGTGGAGGCCGAGCCCTGGCGCACCACACCGACCGTTCCGCGCGCGGCGGCGAGCGCAGCGCGACGGCGCAGCTGCGTCCGCAGACTCAGCCAGACGAGGGAGGCGGCGATCAGGAGCAGGCCGAGCAGAACCTCGCGAGGCGCGTCGATGCGGATGCCCAGCAGGACGAAGGGCGATCCCGGGTCGGTGGCGCCGAACGCGATGCCGAAGACGCCCATCCCGAGGACGACGGGGACGGCCGCGGCCGCCCGGCGCCCGGGTGAGAGCGCCAGGGCCGCCGCGATCGCGGACCCGATCAGGAAGAGCGCGTAGACCGGGACGAGCACGGCCTGGTACTGGCCGACCGGCAGGTCGAGGGTGAGCAGCTGCTTCCAGCCCAGGACGATGCCGGTCACGCCGTCGAGAAGGCCGCGGAGCACGCCGAGGGGCGAGGCCAGCGCCGAGGGCACGGCGAGCGGCACCACGCCCACGACGTAGAGACCGGCGACGGCGACGATGTGCAACCATGCGGGCCAGCGCCGCAGGCGGGCCACGACGGCCGTGCCGACGCCGACGGCGCCGGCGTAGGCCGCGACCGCGATGAGCCGTGGCGTCTCGTAGAGCGGCCACGCGATGGCGCATGCGAGGGCGAGGCCGACGAGCACGTAGGCGACCGCGAGGATCGTCTGCGGCACGTCCAGCCGGAGTGCCGCCGTGCGCTGCCTGCGGGCCCGGCGTGCTGCCGCCCGTGCTCCGTCGCCTCCCGCCGGGGCGCTCACTGCAACGCTCCGCGCGCGATGAGTTTGCCGAGGTCGTCGAGCGCGCCGACCGTCAGGACGCTCATCGGACCGAAGCGGCGGAAGGCCGGATCCGCGCCGAGATCGCAGCGGACGGCGACGCATTGCGTGTCCGGCCCGAAGGCGATGGAGGCGCCGCGCAACCGGCCGAGAGGCGTGTGCGCCCCCGTCACGAGGAAGACGACCGAGAGGTTCGGGTTCGACTGAGCGGTGAGCTTCGCGACGTCTTCGAGGCGGCTGGCGCGCTCGGCCAGCTCGATCTCCGAGAAGCCGTCCAGCATCGCGGCGGCGTTGCGGGTCGGGAGCGTGCGGATCGTCACGACCTCCCCGCGCACCAGCTCCGGACGCTCGGCACTCGTGGTGACGACCAGGTCGCGTCCGTCGCGCACGGCCTGCAGGCTGAGCGACGCGGCGACGCTGACGGCGAGCTCGAACTCGTCGTCGGACTCGTACTCCTCCTCGGCCGTGATGCCGATGGTCACCGCGATGCGCGAGTGCCGCGCCTCCTCGTACTGGCGCACCATGAGGCGCCCGGTCTTCGCCGTCGACTTCCAGTGGACGTGGCGGCGGGAGTCCCCGGGGACGTAGTCGCGGATCGCGTGGAAGGCGAGGTCGGCGTCGACGATCGTGCTCGTCGGCAGGCCCTCGAGGTCGCGGATGAGGCCGGCGCTCGTACCGGGGATGAGCGCGGTCACGGGATGCACGTGGAGGGTGTGGATCTCCGGCCAGAGGGCCTCCCTCCGCAGCAGCCCGATGGGGTCGCCGCGGGACACGGAGACCGGCCCGACATCGATGACGCCACGGCGGGCCGCCGCGATCGACAGGCGTTCGGTGTGCTCTGCACCGGCGGCGAGCAGCGGCACGTAGGCCTCCGCCAGGCCGGTGCCGATGGGCACGTCCACCCGCCCGGGCAGCGAGGTCCTGCCTCCCGCGTTGCGGACCACGAGGCTGCCGGTGACGTCGTCGCCCGCGACCACCCGCTCCCGGTCGAGAGCGAGCTGCACGCGGTAGTCGTGCGAGCCGAGGAGGAACGGGACGCAGACGACGATCAGCGCCGCGGCGGCCGCAGCGACGATCCAGCCGAGGCTCCACCCTGCGGTCCAGCCCGCGACGGCACCGGCGACCAGCACGCAGACGACGAGCCAGCCGGGCGCGGTGACGGTCTCGGCCAGCCAGCGCGCGGAGGCGCGCACGGCCGAGCCGACGGCCGCCGCGGCCGCACGACCCCAGAAGACGCCGTCCTCGACGATGCCGGTGCTGCTCCTCGTGACGCTCGTGACCGTCGAGGCGCGCGTACGCGTGCCGGTGACGGTGCGCGTCAGCCGCGAGGAGGTGTCGTCGTACTCGGTCATCGGCCTCAGGCGACCCCGTTCTCCACGGGCGCCTCGACGTCGAGCAGGATCTGGCCGATCACGGCGTCGGTGGTGACGCCGTCGAACTCGGCGTCCGGGTTGAGCACGAGGCGGTGGGCGAGCACGGGCAGGGCGAGGTCGCGCACGTCGTCGGGGGTGACGAAGCTGCGGCCGTGGGCGACGGCCCAGGTGGCCGCGAGCCGGGCGAGGGCGAGACCGCCGCGCACGCTCGCTCCGAGCTTGACTTCGGTCGCGCGGCGCGTGGCCGCGATGAGTCGCATGATGTAGTCGAGCACGAGCGGACTGCTGTAGACGCCGGCGACCAGGTCGGACATGGTCACGATCAGCTGCGCGTCCACGATCTCCGGCACCTCGCGACGCGGGTGCATCGCCCCCTGCAGGATCCGCAGGGTCGACGCGTCGTCGGGGTACCCGATGGAGGCGCGGATCATGAAGCGGTCGAGCTGCGCCTCGGGCAGGCGGTAGGTGCCGGCCTGCTCCACCGGGTTCTGGGTGGCGATCACGACGAACGGCACACCGACCGGGCGCGTGACGCCGTCGACCGTGACGCGGCCCTCCTCCATGACCTCCAGCAGCGCCGACTGCGTCTTCGGGCTGGCACGGTTGATCTCGTCGGCGAGCACCACGTTGGCGAAGATCGGACCGGTGTGGAACTCGAACTCGCCGCGCTTCTGGTCGTAGACGGTGATGCCGGTCACGTCGCCCGGGAGCAGGTCCGGGGTGAACTGGATGCGCGTCGACGTGCCCCGGATGGTCTGGCCGAGGGCGCGCGCGAGTGCCGTCTTGCCGGTGCCGGGGACGTCCTCGAGCAGGATGTGACCCTCGCTCAGGAGCGTCGCGAACACGAGCTCGACGATGTGCCGCTTGCCGAGCACCGCCTGCTCGACGTTCTCCACGAGCTGGGCGAAGGTCGACTGGAACCAGGCGGTCTGTTCGGGGGTGATGGTCATGCGTCTTCCTCGGTCGTCGGTCGCGGTCGTAGCGGTTTCTGGGTCATGTCGTCGCTCATCCGCCGGCACCGCCGCCGGTCCCCGGATCGGGGTCGGGGTTGGCCGGTGCTGCGACGCCGCAGCGGGTCAGCGTCCGTTCGCCGAGCGCCTGGTAGGCGCCGGTGAAGGTGACCTTGTAGCTCACGGTCAGCGTCGTGGTGTCGTTCGCGATCGCGATCGTGTACGCATCAGCCGACTTCACCGCTCCCGAGAACACGAGGTCGTCCTTCGTCGGGGTGGCCGTGCAGTCCGTCGGAACGTTGACCGTGACCGTCGTGGGAATGGTCGTCGAGGTCACGTCGGCCTCCGCCCCGCACGCGCTGGTGCTGCTCAGGAAGCAGTAGCTGTACGTGATGTGGCCGGGGTCGACGTCACGGGAGAGCGCGAAGTTCGAGGTCAGTGTGCCGTTGATGCGGTAGAAGACCCCGAAGAGGTTGCGCTGCGGGACGTTCGGCCCGGTCACGTTCAGGAACTCGTAGCCGGTGGTGAAGGCGCCGGAGGTGATCGTGCGGGACGGGTCGACGCCGACCGTGTACGTGACGCCCTGCCCGCCGGGCGAGACGGTGAAGGTGTACGCCTGCTGCACGCCGGACGCGACTGCTCCGAATCCGTTCGCGGCGCACGCCTGCCCGAAGTACTTGGTGTACTCCTGCAGACCGCCGAAGGTGTTCGACGCCTGCCCGCCGGGCATCACCGGGTTGCCGTTGCCGTCCATGGAACAGGACGGCTGCGGCGCCCCCTCCCGCCAGACGGCATAGAGCACGTTGACGCCCTTGGCACTGTGATTCGCGTCGACGCCGACATCCTTCAGCTGGAGCCCCGTGTTCGACGACGCGACGAGCGTGCCGTTGGACGTCACGATCGGCGCCCCGGAGACCTGCACGGACTGCGCCCACGCCGACCCCGTGTTGCCCGACCCGAGCGGCGGCTGGAACTGGCTGACCGGGATGACCGAGACGTTCCGCGATCCCGGGGAGGCCGTCCCCGTCCAGGTCGTGGTGGCGCCGCTGCGCGGGATCTGGGCGACCGGGTTGCCGTCGATGCTGATCTGGAAGCCGCTGGTGTCGTCGCTCGACTGGATCGACAGCGAGATCACGCCCTGCGTCGCGGTCGTGCGGGCCGGGTCGTAGACGGTGCCGCTGCTGCCGCCGCTGATCACGGGAGGCTGGTACGCCCAGGTGAGCACCGGCGTCGTGTCGAGCGATTCGCCCACTGCGTTGACCGCCCGCGCGCTGAAGGTGTGCCGCTGCCCGTTCACGAGGCCGCCGACGGTGCACGAGTATGTGCCCGCCGCGCCGGCCGCGCAGCTCGACGGCACCTGCTGGCCGTTCTCGTAGATCGCGACACCGCGGAGGCCCGGATGCGCGAGGGCCGCCTCGCCGAGGGTGACGAGGAGCGTGACGCTCGATCCCGTGAAGCCGGTCGTCGTCACCGAGCTCGGCTGCGCCGGGTACCCCTGCACATCCAGGGTGAGCGTGCCCCCGCCGGTGCGACCCTGGGCGTCGGCGACCGTGTACGGCACGATGCAGCTGCCGCCGGCGGGCTTCGCTCCTCCGGGCCAGGTCGCGGTGAGCGCGGTGGTCCCCGATGCGGAGATCGCGGCGACCGCGCAGGTCGTCTGACCGAGGCCGACCAGCTTGAGGCCCGAGCCCTGCTTGCCCTGGAACGGGTCGTACTCCCCCGCCACACCGATGACCGTGACCGAGCACGACGGGCCGGCGCTCACCGAGCACGACTGGGTGAAGGTGGCGGCCCGCGGCGCATCCGGCGGTGCCGCGCCCACGACGAGCGTCACGGTGGCGGTGAGGCCTCCGAACGAGGTGACCGAGACGGTGACGGCCTCCCGAGCGCCGGGATGGGCGTCCGCCCGAGCCGTCGCGGTGAGGGTCCGGCCGGACTGGGTGACGGCGAAGTTCGTGCCCGAGTAGACGATCCGGTAGTCGAGGGCCGCCTGGTCGCCGACGCGGCCACCCTCCCAGCTCGTCAGATCGGAGTACAGGTCGATGGTCTGCGAGGCGCCGGGGGCGACCGTGCGGCTGACCGAGTTGAGCTGCGCCTGCGGGCTCTTGGGCTGGATGACGACCGGCACCGGCAGCGCTGTCCAAGTGCTCTGGCCGGCGAGGCGCACCTGCACCGTGCAGGTGTCGTTCCACGGCGCCTCCCTGCCGGCCGCGTACGAGGCGCTGGAGCCGCCGGCGGGCGTGCACCGGGCGTTCGCGCGCTGTACGGCGAAGGTGCTGTCGTCGCGCACCTGCAGGGCGTCCCCGGAGGCGAGGTCGACGGCCTCCTTCAGCGGGATGGTCACCGATTGCTCTTCGCCCACCTTGTACGCGGTGAGGCCGCCGGCGAGCTGCAGGCGCATGTCGTCGAACGCGGGGATGCGCAGGAAGCCGTAGCCGATGGATTTCCGCCCGGTCTGGTCCGTGCCGGTCATCGCGAACGGAACGAGCGCGCCGTCGCGCGGGACCGGCCCGCTGATCCGGTGGCCCGTCACCGTGTACGACGAGGCCGACGGGCCCCACACCGCGAGCGTGAGATCGGAGATGCTGCCGGAGCTCCACATCGTCTTGCCCGCGACGACGTCGACGCCGGTGGCGAGCTCCCCGCGGTCGCGGGTGCCGATGACGGTGTCGGTCACGACGGGAACATCAGTCGCGGCCTCCGCCGTCACGGTCACGACGATCAGGCCCTGTGCGGTGCTGGAGGTGGCCGATGACTTCACCGTGTAGATGTACGACTGCACACCCTCCACGTCGCCGGGCAGCAGACGGACCGTCCCGGACTTCAGGTCGGTTCCCGATGCGATCAGGCCCTTCAGCCGGTTGTACTCGCTCGACCCCGGGAGCTCGGGCGCGTTCGGCGCCACGGAGACGAGGCTGAGCGTGCCTCCCGCCGGATCGCGGTCGTTCAGGAGGGGCTGCACCGTGAGCGGCGTGCCCGATCCTTTGACCGTGCGCACGGCGTCGCTGTAGGTGATCGGAGCGACATCCGCATCGGCGCTGCCGAGCACGGCGATGCGGATGATCCCGTCGCCGGTGGCGCCGGCCGGGTCGCGCAGCGTGTAGCCGAACGACACCTGACCGCCGGTCACACCGCCGCCCGGCGCGGAGTAGACGACCGAGCGGCCATCGGCGCCGATCGTGGCGGCGCCCGAGCCGGCCTTCGGCTGTGCGAGGGAGGAGAGCACCGTGGCGTCGCCGTCCGGGTCCTGCCCGGCGGAGGGGATGGCGAGCGTGACCGTCCCGCCGGCGCGCACGCGGGCGGTGAGCGTCGACGGCTCGGGGGCACGGTTGGCGCCGTCCGCCACGACCGTGACGGTGATCTCCGTCGAGTCGAGACGGCTGGGGTCGGACTCCACGTAGTCCGAGTAGTGGAGGGTGTAGACCCCGGCCTTCGTGGGTGCGAGGTATCGGACCGTGTCTCCCGCGGCGAACACGAGCTCGCCCGGCGCCCCCGATCCTTCGATCTGCGAGGCGAGGACGAGGCGTTCGCCGCGCGGGGCGATGTCGTTGGCGGTGACGGGGATGTCGACTTGAGTCCCCGCGCGCACCGTCACGGCGTCGGGGCGCGCGATCGGGCCGATGCCGGTCGCCGGGTCGACGAGGAAGACCGTGATCTCACCCTGCACGGTCTGCCCCGCGCCGTCGCCGATCGTGACCGTGGCGGTGCCGATGCGCCCGGGCCGCCCGTCGGCGGTGGTGCCGCTGACGCGCACCTGGGCGTTGTCGACGACGCTCGCCGAGAGCCGGTCGGCGTCCGCTGTCACCGACTGCACCGCGAGGACGCGTCCGGACGTGTTCTGGACGGCCGGGAGAACGTCCAGCGTCGTGTCCTCCTGCGCCCGGGCGAAGGCGACGAGCGGCGGGATGGTGAGCGCACGGCCTCCCGCGACCACGCTGAACCGCAGCACGCCGGTCTGCTCGGCCTTGGTCTGCGCATCCTGAACGGTGTAGCCGACGAAATACTCGCCGGCGGCCTTCGCCGTCAGCTGGATGGTGCCGGCCGCGCCGTTCGGCGTCACCGTCGCGTTGTCCTTGTCGCCCGTCGTGATGACGGCGTCGGTGAGCCGGTAGGAGCCGGAGCCGCCCTCGACGTGGTCGGCGATCGCCTCGGTGCGCGGTTCGCCGACACCGGTGACGACGGCGGCGGGCACCGTTGTCAAGGCAGGATCGGCCGCGACGGAGACGACGAGCTCCTTCGTCGTCTGCGCACCGCGCGCGTCCACCACCGTCACGATCACGGCGTAGGTGCCCGCGCCGGCGTTCGGGTCGGTGTGGCGGACGGCCACGTGACCGTCGGCGGTCGCGACGACGCGGATCGGCGCGGCCGCGTCCGACTTGCGGGCGTCGGCCAGGGCGATCGGGTCGCCGTCGGGATCCACCCACGCGGAGAGCACGGGCACGGAGACGGTGCCGCCGGGCGCGAGCGACACGGTGGGCCAGGTCTGCATGCAGTTCTCGATGCCGCACCAGGCCGGGGCGCCGTTGTCGGCGTCTGCCACGACGTGCAAGGTCACGGTCGCCGGCTGCGACTGCATGATGCCGTCGGTCACCACGTAGCTGAACGTCGCGGTGCCGCTCTGCGCCCGCACGTGGATGGCGAGCTGCTGGTCGTCGGCCGTCAGCGAGAGGTCGCCGAAGCCCGGATCGCTGAGACCGCCCCCGATCGAATCGGGAACGATCGTGAGCACGGCGCGCTTGACCGGCGAATGCGCGTTGAGGAGCACGGGCAGCATGGCCGTCGCGCCCGCGCGCACGCCGAAGGTCGACGGCTGCGCCACCGGCGGCATCTCCTGGGTGACCTCCTCGACCTGCGTCGTGGTCTCGGTCTCCTGCGTCTTCTTCTCGTCGTCCGCGTTCCACTGCGACGGCGGGATGAGGGTGCCGTCGGGGATGGTCCAGAGCGTCCCCGACTCGGTCTCGTCGAGGACGGCGCGCTGGCCGTTGCTCAGGATCTGCGGTGCGAGGGACTTGGCGTCCTCGAGGGTGCCCTGGGGAACGTCCAGCGTATTCGTGCCGCCACTGGCGGACCAAAGCTGCCCGGCCGTCGTGGAGAGCCACGCCCCGTAGACGGTGCCCGCCACCTCGGTCGGCGGGGCGGGCGTACCGGACGCGTCGAGCGTGCGGCCCGACTGGCCGCTGCGCACCTGGACCGATACGAGGCCCGAGCCGTCGGCGAAGTACGCGGTGCCGTCGTCGGAGGTGCTCCCGGCCAGTGCGTCGCTGCCGAGGCGGACGTCGACCGCGGCGCCACGGCCGGCGATCCACGCCTTGCTCTGCGCGGGCGCTGCGAGCACCCAGGTGTCGCCCGCGAGCGCGAGCGCGACCTTGGCCGAGGCCGGCGGCGGAGAGTCGAGCTTCGCGGCGTCGCCTGTCCAGGTGCCGCGCGCGGCGTCGTAGACGCGCACCGCGCGCTCCTTCGCCGAGTACAGGGCGACGGTGCCGTCCGCCGCCACCGCGACGGCCGTCGCGACGTACCCTTCCGCACCCGTCGTGGCGCGCTCCTGCTGCAACGGGTCGATCGGGACGGGTTTGCCGGCGGATCCCTGCCCGGAGATCTGCTGCACGTACACCGTGCCGGCATCGGTGAGGTAGGCGGCCCAGTCGCCGTTCGAGAGCACCTGCCGGGTGCCGCTCGGGGTGGAGGCGCCGGTCGAGCCGCCGGAGGACTCCGTGGACGACGAGGACGGCGCGGATGCGGCCTCCGCCGCAGACCCCTCCACCAGCGCCTTCGGGTCGGCGGGGTCGACGTCCCACGCCTGGCGGAACCCCTGCGTGAAGACGATGCCCTGTGAGCCGTGCTGCACGACACCGCTCGGATCCTCCGCATCCCGCACCGTGCTGAGCTGCTTCAGGTCGGTGTCGACGCGTGCGTACTGGCCGGACGCCTTGGTCACCCACACGGAGCTCTCGACCGCCTCGGATTTCTGTGTGTCGTACCCCTGCGCGACGACGGCGCCCGTCACGACCAGCCCGATCGCGGCGACGACCGCGACAACCGCGGCGACGCGGCCGAAACGGCGCCGGGGGGCCTGCTGCCTCACAGCACTCCGCCGGCGATCAACGCAACGCCCACGCCGACGACCGCGACGACGGCCACACCGGCGCCGATGAGGGCGGGGACGAGCGGGTTGCCGGCCCAGCGGCGTTCGCGCACGACGAGGCCGTCGCGGTCGCGCCTCGCCTCCGCCGCCGCTGCGGCCTGCTTGGCCTCGCGCTGGGCGCGGCGCGAATCGGGGTTCACGGTGGAGACGACGGGGCCGCGGCGATCGCGGTCGTCGAGGTCGATGAGGCCCGCGGCGCGCGCCCACTCGGGCGACGCGACCTCGATCGCCGTCGGCGGGATCCCGAGCTCGTACTGCACCCAGCGCAGCTCCTCCGCGAACGCCTGCGCGGACGCGAACCGACGCGACGGGTCCTTCGACAACGCGGTCCGCAGGGCGTCCTCGAGGCGAGGGGGGACGTCGTCGCGCCCGGTCGGCGTGTAGACGGCCTTCAGGATGCGGCCCGTCATCAGGTCTCGCGTATTCGTCTGCCGGCGGTCCGACTCGAAGGGGCTGCGCCCGGTGAGCAGCGTGTAGACGGTGGCTGCGAGACTCCACACCTCGCTCGCCACGGTGCCGTTGGTGGTCTCCTGCAGGACCTCGGGCGCCGACCACGGGACGGACATCGCCACGTCGCCGTCCTCGTCGTCGGCTGCCGCGATGCCGAAGTCGGCCAGCACAGCCGAGCCCAGCGCGGTGATCAGGATGTTGGACGGCTTGATGTCGCGGTGCAGCAGGCCCGCGCGATGCACCGTCTCGACGGCGCCGGCGATCCGCACGCCGGTCTCGAGCACGGTCGTCAGGGCGAGGGAGTCGCGCCGGAGTCGTGCACTCATCGTGTCGGGGCAGTACTCCATCACGAAGAACGGTCGCCCGTCCGACGAGATGCTCGCGAGGTGCACGGTGACGATCGCGGGATGCGCGCTCAGCCGGGCGAGGATGTCCGCCTCCGCGTTGAACGCCCGCAGGGTCTCGTCGCTGACCGCCTCTGCGGCCAGCACCTTCACCGCGACCACGCGCCGCGGGAGGTCCTGCTCGTAGAGGAAGACGTCGGCGAAGCCCCCGGAGCCGAGCGGGCGGATGACGGCGTACCCGGGCAGCACGGGCGGCGAGGCGATGGCACGTCTGCTCATGCCTCAGCGCTCCGCACCGTACGACCGGGCATCAAGATCCTCTCCCCCGACGAACCGGATCGTGCGGCCCCGGTCTGGTCACGGGGCCGCCGGAACCCCGGCGTCACCGCCAGCCTATTCGATTCCATCCGCCGCCTCATCGCCCCGTTCGGGTCGCAGGGAGTGCGAGCTGCGCCGAGAAGAGGCCGCGCTCGCGGCTGACGACCTGGGCGCGTCCCGGCACCGACGGGATCGGCTTCACCCGGTCGATCAAGGCCCCCTCCTCCGGGTTGCCGCCGAGGATGATGCCGGTCACGCCGAGGTCGGTGAACCCCTGGATGATCGGGTCGTACGCCTGACGGCTCGCCCCGCCGGTGCGGCGGGTGATGATGACGTGGAGGCCGACATCCGCCGCCTGGGCGAGCAGCGGGCGCAGCGCGGCGACCGGGTTGCCCTGACTGGTCGCCACGAGGTCGTAGTCGTCCACGATCACGAAGCCTTCGGCACCCTTCCACCACGAGCGATCCCGCAACTGCTCGGTGGTGACGTCCTGTCCGGGAAGCCGGCCGGAGAAGAACTGCGCGAGCTCGCCCACACCCGACATCGCCTGGTCGTGCGAGGTGATGTACGCGCCGAGGTACTCGCTCGGGATCTCGCCGAGCAGCGCGCGCCGGTAGTCGATGGCGAAGATCTTGGCCTGATCGGGCGTGTAGAGCCGACCGATCTCGTGCACGATGCCGCGCAGGAACGACGACTTGCCCATCCCGGAGTCGCCGTAGAGGTAGAGGTGGGACTCGGCGGCCAGGTCGATGCCGAACGGAGCCAGCTGTGCCTCGTCGACACCGAGCAGCAGCCGACGGTCCGCCGACGGCGCCTGGTCGCGCACCTCGTCGAGCGAGATGTTCTCCGGCAGGAGCCGCAGCTTCGGTCCCGCGGGCCCGCGCCAGGCGTTCGAGACGCGCTCCACGAGATCGTCGACCCCGTCGACCAGTCGCGACGCATCGCCCGAGCCGTCGATGCGCGGCAGGGCGCCGAGCATGTGCAGTTTGCTCGGCGCGAGACCGCGACCGGGGGCGTCGGCGGGAACGTTCGCGGCGGCCTTGCGGTCGATCTCGGAGTCGCTGGCGTCGCCCTGACGCAGCTCCACCCGCGTCTGGAGCAGATCCTTCAGGCTGGAACGGATCTCGAGCCACCGGTTCGTGGTGATGACGAGGTGCACACCGAAGCTGAGTCCGCGCGCCGCGATGGCCTGGATGCGCGGCTCGAGCGCTTCGTACTCGCTGCGCAGGGTGGACCAGCCGTCGACGACGAGGAACACGTCGCCCCAGCCGTCGTCGACCAGCCCCTCCGCGCGGCGCTGGCGGTAGGTGTCGATCGAGTCGACGCCGTGCTGGCGGAAGTAGAGTTCCCGGGCGTCCAGGATCGACTCGACCTCGGCGACCGTGCGGCGGACCGACTCCTCCTCGGTGCGCGTGGCCACCCCGGCGACGTGCGGCAGGCGCTGCAGGCCGACGAAGCTGCCGCCGCCGAAGTCGAGCACGTAGAACTGCAGCTCGAGCGGAGTCCCGGTGAGGGAGAGCGACGCCACCAGCGTCCTGGCCAGCGTCGACTTGCCGCTGAGCGGGCCTCCCACGATCGCGACGTGACCGCCCGCTCCGCCCAGGGAGACGACGAGTTGCTCGCGCCGCTGCTCCAGCGGCACGTCGACGACACCCAGCGGAACGGTGAGCGAGCCCGCTGCGCGCCACGAGGGCGAGACCAGGCCGAGCGCCGGATCGACCGCGAGATCGGGCAGGAGCCGATCGAGCGGCTCGGGATCGCGCAGCGGCGGCAGCCATACCGCGTGTGCGGCGGGTCCGCGGCCGTTCATCCGCTCGACGGCGATCTGGAACGTGCTGCGCTCCTCGATGGTCTCGACCACCGTCGTCACGGCCGGAGCATCGGTCGACTCCGCGATCTCCAGGGGCTGGGCCGCTGCGGTGAACAGTGCGACATCCGCCGCGGTCGCCGTCACCTGGCCGTCCCCGGCCCCGGCACGGCGGCGCGTCTTCGGCGGTCCCGAGACGTAGGCGGCCCGGAATTGGGTCATCGACTCGGTGTCGGCCTTGAGATAGCCGACGCCCGGCTCCTGGGGAAGCGTGTAGGCGTCCGGGACGCCCAGCACCGTGCGCGATTCTGCCGCCGAGAAGGTGCGCAGACCGATCCGGTACGACAGGTAGGTGTCGAGTCCGCGGAGCTTGCCCTCCTCGAGGCGCTGCGACGCGAGCAGGAGGTGGATCTGCAGCGAACGGCCGACGCGGCCGATGCTGACGAAGCTCTCGACGAACTCGGGCTTCGCCGCGAGCAGCTCGGAGAACTCGTCCGCCACGATCAGCAGGGCGGGGAGCGGCTCGAGGTCGGTGCGCCCGTTGCGACGCGCCTTCTCGTAGTCGGAGACGTTGGCGAAGTTGCCGGCGGCGCGCAGGAGCTCCTGCCTCCGCACCACCTCGCCCTGCAGGGCGTCCTGGAAGCGGTCGACGAGGGCGAGCTCGCTGCCGAGGTTCGTGATGATCGCCGACACGTGCGGCATGCCCGCCATGCCTGCGAAGGTCGCGCCGCCCTTGAAGTCGACGAGCACGAAGTTGAGCTGCTCGGGCGAATGCGTCAGGGCGAGGGCGAGCACCAGCGTGCGCAGCACCTCCGACTTGCCGGAGCCTGTGGCACCGATCAGCACGCCGTGCGGGCCCATGCCCTGCTGCGCGGCCTCCTTGAGGTCGAGCACCAGCGTCGCGCCGTCGGTGTCCTGACCGATCGGGACCCGCAGTCTGTCGCGTTCCAGCCGGCCGGACCAGGCGCGGTCGAAGTCGACCTCGCGCACATCGGGCAGGCCGAGGAGCTCCACGAGCTCCAGCTGCGAACGCGTCGTGCCGCCGTCGACCGCGGCGACGGGACCGGCGTAGAGCGGGAGCAGGCGGCGCGCAGTCGCCTCCGCCTCGACGACCGAGACCGTGTCCGGAGTGAAGACGCGGGTGTCGGAACGGAGGTCGATGGCCTCCGCACGGTCGGCCGGTGCGGCCGGGTCGCCGGGCAGCGCGAGCCGCAGCACGTCGGAGTCCTCCAGAGCGCCCCAGCGCGTCGGCAGCTCGATGACGGTCACGCCCGCGACGCCGTCGCCGCCCACCAGCGGATCGCCCGCGGGAACGCGCGCACCGTCGACCACCAGGACGACGTGAGGCGCGGCCTTCGCACCGGGCGAGAACCGGGGACGCTCGCGCAGCTCGGCTGGCAGCATCCGGGCGAGCTCGTCGATGGACGACGCGATCGCCCGTGCGGGTCCGAGTCGGTCCTCCACGCGGACCGACTGCACGTGCGGGAGCCACTTGGCCCACTCCCACTGCGACAGCTGTCCTTCCCCCGCGAGCACCGCGATGCGCACGTCGTCCGGCGATTGCATCGTCGCGACGCCGAGCAGGACGGCGCGCGCGAGGGACCGGACGGCGTTCTCGTCGCCGCCGGTGATCTCCACCCGCGAGTATTCGGTCAGCGGCACGGCCAGCGGCAGGCGCGGCTGGATCTCGTGCGTCAGCATGAACCGGTGCGCGGCGGATGCGGCGACCGGGTCGAGCTGGGCCAGCGGCGGCAGCTCGGGGGCCTCGAGCGTGACGCACAGCGGCTGGTCGGAGACGCCGATCCGGGCGAGCAGGAAGTCCTCGTCGGACGCGATGCGCTCCCACACCCGCGTGCGGTCCTCGGTGATGAACGGAAGCGCGGCCGGAGCCGGGTTCACCCAGTTGCCGTACCGTCGCTGCTGGCGCGCGGCCGTGCGCACCGTGTCCCGCAGTTCGGAGAGGTACGCCAGATACTCCCGCCGGCTTCCGAGCACTTGCGACGTGCGCTGCGACCGCTGCCGCCAGCCGTTGACGGCGACGAAGCCGAGCGAGGACAGCAGGAACATTCCGCCCGTGATGAACCCGGTCGGCCCCGCGTTCGAGATCGTGACCATGACGATCGCGCCGATGCTGCCGAGCATGGGCAGCAGGGACGTGATGAGGCCGCCGCTCTCGCTCGGAACGAGCTCGGGCGGCGCCTGCACGACGATCTTGCCGCCGGGGACGCGCGGCGGTGCGAGCCGGGGACCAGCGCTCATGAGGCACCTCCGAGAAGTCTGCTGATGGTGAAGACGCGATTGCCGAGCTGCACGCGGTCGCCGTCCTCGACGAGGGTCCGGACCCCGGGCTCGAGGCGGCGGGAGGCGCCCGTCTCGTCGAGAAGCTCGGTGCCGTTGGTGGAGCCGCCGTCTGTGATCCAGGTGCCCGAGAACGAGTGCTCGAGACGCGCGTGCGTCTTCGACACCGTGTGCTCGGGGTCGCGCACTACGACGAGACGGTCGCCGGGCTCGGACCCCGCAGGGGCACGACCGAGGTTGACCGCGACGGGGACGGGGAGCTGCTCCCGCTGACCGGTGTCGAAGATGAGGAGGAGCTCGCCGCCGGTCTCGCCGCCGACGGTGCCGCCGGCCGCTTCGACGGGGACCGGACCCGGAGCACCGGGGGTGCCTGTGCCTGTGCCTGTTCCCGTTCCCGTGTCGGAGGACCGGCCCGTGTCGCCGACGACGCCGCGCACGTCACGGGAGGGGATGACCTGCGGCGGCGCGAGGACGGGCGCGGGCGGCGCCGCCGGACTCGCCGACGACGCGGGCGCGATGGCAGGCGCGGCGCCGGGCAGCACCGTCACCTGCTCGGAGAGGTCGAACGAGACGCCGCCGGGCAGCGGCGGCGCCACGATCGAGGGCGCTGCGGGGGCTGCGGCCTCGGTCTTCGTGCGCCGCGGGACGGCGACGACCACGGTGCCCGCGGCCCGGTCCGCCCAGGACCGGCGCTTGGTACCGCTGTCCCACGCCGACGAGGCTTCGACGACCCAGGCTCCGACACCCAGCACGAGCGAGCCCGCACCGGTGAGGAAGGACCGCACGAACGCACGGCCCAGGCCGGGCGAGAAGGGTGCGTCGCTGCGCGAGACGCGCAGCCGGAGCAGCGCGTTCCCCAGGCCCAGTCCGGTACGCGCCTGCAGGACGAGGAGGCCTACGCCCAGCTCGACGACGGCGATGCCGGTCAGGACGACGGAGCGCGTCAGGGCCGCGACGGCGACGCCGACGACGGCGACCGCGACGACATCGATCGTGAACGCCGCAAGGCGCGCTCCGACGGCGGCCGGGCTCCCGGCGAACTCCGGGCCGAGGGGGGACGCGTCGCGGGCGACGGCGCGAGAGGTCACGGGCAGCGAACCGACGGCGGGAACGCCGCCGGTGCTGGGCGCGAGGGGACGGCGGTCCTGGGGGACGCCGCAAGACGGGCAACGGGCGGTCCCGTCGGGCAACGCCTGCCCGCAGTTCCAGCACGAGACAGCGCTCATCACGCCATCACCCCTCTCATCAGGTCGATGACACCGGCGGCGACGAGACCGGCCGGAAGCGCGAAGACCACGCACAGCGCCTCGACGAGGTCGGCCAGGCGGGACCAGAACAGCGAACTCGCCCCGCGGCCGACGGCCACGAGCACGGCCGCGGTCGCGATCCCGATCACGAGCAGTCCGGCCGCGGCGACGCTGAGCCCGAGGGCGCCGGAGGCGAGGGTCGCCGCGACGACCACGGAGAGGACCACCACTCCGGCGGCGGCGCGGGGAACCCAGCGCAGCAGCCGGACCGAGGACCGCCGCGCACTGAGCAGCAGCGCGAGCGCGACAGTGGCCGCGAGGACGAGCTGGCCCCAGTAGCGAAGCGGATCGACGGGCTGGAGCGGGATCAGGGCCACGGGAGCCGAGACCGCTGCGATCCCCGCGATCAGCACTGTCGCCGTCTGCAGTCGAGCGGTCGACTGGCCGGCGATGCGCCGCGCCCCCGTCAGAGTGACGGCCTCGCCCGGCTCGGGCACACGCTCACGCACCGCCCAGCGCGTCGACTGGTAGCGCTGATAGTCGATGAACATGCCCGGCGGCACATCCAGGAGCATCGTCGGGAGAGCCCGCAACGCGACCGGCGCGGCGCCGAGCGAGATCGCCGCGGCCCCCTGGGCGGGCATCCCGAGCAGGAGCGCCAGTGCCCAGATCGCGCCGAGGATGAGCAGTACGACAGCAGCGGCACCGGCGGAGTCGCGCACGGCCTCGGAACCGGCCACGAGGGCGATCACGGCGGCCAGCACCGCGGTGGCGGCCAGACCGGCGAGGACGACGAGAGGAATGCTGTGGGCCGTCGGCGGAATCGCCGCGGCTCCCGCTGCGAAAGCGAGCGCCACGGGCCCGAGGGCCGCTGCAGGGGCGGCCGTCGCGGTCGCCGAGGGCGCCTGGTCGTCGCGCGTGCGCACTGACCAGGTGATTCCGACGATCAGCGCAGCGAGTCCGAGGCCGACCGCTCCGCCGATCCGGAAGCCGGCCGGAAGGGACTCCGCACCCCCGAGAACGAGGGCGCTGACGAGCACGCCGACGGCACCGAGGATCCACCAGGCGACCGTCTCGGTCGGGAATCCTGCTCCGGATGCGGTAGAGCTGCGGGTGCTCGGCTGCGGGCGGTCGTGGAGGTCGACCACCGAGAGGAGGGTGCCGTCGTCGAAGCGCCAGGCGGGCTGGTCGGTCGCGACCTCGCGCCCCGTGCGTTCGACGAGCACATGCCTTCCGGGCTGGAGGCGCAGACCGATTCCGTCGAGCGCGGTCTCGAGCAGCGTGCCGACGGGGACGACGATCTCGTGCACGCGCGCACCGTCGACGATCGCAAGACGACGCCGCTCGGTCACGCCCGTCTGCACGGCTCAGTCGTGATCGTGTTCACGCCCACATCCTTCAGCACCCTGGTGAATCGAAACCCGCGGCTCAGCCGCGGCCGCCGGGACCGGCCGACGCCGACCGGGGTCCGCGCTCCTGGTCCTCGTCGATCTTCGGCGCGATCGGGCCGCCGAGTCCGCGGCCCTGCCGCTTCTCGTCCGAACGGCCCGCGCCGCCGGCTCCGCCCATCATGCCCGCGCCGGCACCGCCGCGAGCGGCAGCGCCTTCGCCTGCGGCTCCCGCCGCACCCGAGCCGGAACCGGATCCGAGCAGTCCGCCTGTTCCCGCGCGTCCCGCGCCCGCGAGCGAGCCGGAGCGTGCCGCGGCGGACTCCGCCGCACCGCTCAGACCGCCGAGCTTGCCGCCGGCAGCACCGGCGCCGAGCGAGCCCACCTTGGCGTTGAGACCCGAGCCGAGCATCGACCCACCGCGCGCCGCGACGAGCTTCGCTCCGCCGAGCGCGAGCGCCCCGCCCGCGCCGGCCGCCAGACCGGGCGTCGCGCCGAAGCCGCCGCCGTTGCCGCCACCGAGCCCGCTGCCGCTGCCTCCCGAACCCCACCCGGGCGTCGTCGAACCGCCGGAGATCGGGCCGTCGGGCGTGATGGAGCCGTCGATGCCGGTGCCGGGCGTCACGCCCGTCCCGGTGTGACCGCCTCCCGTCGAGCCGCCCGAGTGCGGGAAGCTGATGACGCCGCCCGTGTCGACCTGCGACAGGGGCTCGACGTGCGCGCCGGGGTAGCCGCCGAAGGAGCCGCCGGTGGGGATGCCGCCGCGGGGGCCACCGCCCACGGTGTCGCGCGATGTCGACGAGTTCGAAGAGTTCCCGTCCTTGTCACGATCGTTCTTGGGCGTCGGGATAGGGGCAGGGGGCTCCGGTGCCATGTCGTCCATCACGTCACTGATGCGCTGGACCGCCTCGCGCGCATGGCTCTCGCGGTTCGCCGCGAGGAAGTTGTTGACGATTCCCACTGCGCCGGCCCCAGCAACGATCGACAGCGGACCGAACGCGAAAAGTGAGCCGCTCACGGCTGACTGGAGGATGTTCGCTTCGGCGCCCGACAAGGATGCCGGGGCCTTCTGATCGAGAGAGTTGATCTCGTGGTGAGCCAGGTCACGCCGTCTCTCGTTCGCGTACTCGACGGTGTTCTGTACGGATTCGAGAGACGCGCTCACATTGGCAGCCCTGCTCGACACGCTCGACAACGCAGTGGTTGCCGCCTCATCGGTCTGCCCCTGGAGACCGCTCTCGCTCGCTGCCTTGTCCAAGGCCGATTTTAGATCGTCGAACTGCTGCCTGATCCGGTCTGCTGCTGGCAGCCGGACATCCGTCGCCGTCGTGGAAAGTGCGCGAAGGCGCGTCTCCCAGGTTCGGTTGCTCATGCGATACCCCCTGTTGTCTTCTTCTTGCGTCGGCCGCCGAGCACGACCATCACCACGATCACACCGACGACGGCGAGAACACCGACGACGACCCCCACGATCAGCGGTACAGAAATGCCACCACCGTCCCGTGACTGAACAGCCGCCCCGGGCGTCGCCGACGGGGCAGCAGTCGGCGCACCGCCCGCATCCGTGATCTGCTTCGCCGTCGGCTCACCCGAGGCCTTGTCCAGCAGGGGATTCTCGTCCGGGTACTGCGTCGGGTCCACCGCCAAGAGATGGGTGAGTGAAACCGGGCCGTAGCCGAAACCGCTCGTCGTGTCACGCACGAACGCGTGATCCTCCGGCGTCGTGTTGTGAATCAGCGACTGGACCAGCTGGTTGCCCGTCGCCTTCGGATATTTTTGCTTCGCCACAGCCAGAATGCCCGCCACGATTGGCGTCGCGAGAGAAGCGCCCGATGTCGATGTCGCAGTCCAGCTGCCGGCTTCGACGTCGCCGATTCCCGCAAGCCCCTCCCCGGCAGCGACCACGGTCACCTCGTCGACGATGTTGGGGACGCTCGGATCGTTCTCAGCCGGCTGGATTGCGCCCGCGCTAGTGATCGAGTTCACAGCAACCACGCCGTTCGAGGCTGCCGGAAAAGCAGTGTTCTGGCTGGGGTCGTTGTTGGTCGACCCGACGACGACCACGCCGTGGGCAATAGCCTTCGCAAGCTCTGTGACATCCCCGGACGTAAGCGCATCCCACGCGACGGAAGTGGTGACGATACTGTTCCCATCGGCGACCGCCGCATGAAGGGCCTGACCGAAGTCGCTCAAGTCACGTCCACCGACAACCTCTGTAGGACATTTGTCCCCTGCGCCCAGACCATAGAAGGTGACGTCGGCCTTCGGTGAGATGCCTTTCACCGCGCTCGGACCTTGCCCGTTGCCGATGAGCTGCGAGGTGATGTTCGTGCCGTGTCGGGAGTCACGGGTAACGGCTGTCGTGGTCACCGGAGACGCACAAGACATGGCGTCGGACACGGTCAGTGACGTGCCCTGGAACACGGGGAGCTCTGGATTGATCTGTCGATCAATGACCGCGACTTTGACACCCTCGCCCGTCCACCCCTCTGACTGGACCTGCCCGACGTTGTAGTAGTCGTACCACCAGCTGGAGCCGGTGTCGGCCATCGCGGAGACCGCGGGAACCGTCGCCAACGCCAGGGCGAGCGCGCCCGCGAACATGCCCCGGAGGGCTCCCCTCGACTTCATCGCACCCCATCCTGCAACCGTCGCGCACACCGCGCATCCGTGCGGCCACTGCCTTTCGGGGCCCGCAACGTCAACGCCGGCGGCATACCCCCGAGACCCCACCCACAAGTATCACGGATGGTTCGTCTACCGCCAATCATGGGAGGACCCGCCGGGTCAGTCCGGTCGCGCCTCATGCGACACCGCTCGTCTACTTTCTCCGTCGCCCGCCGAGGACGGCCACAATGACGACGACCCCGGCAATGACGACCACCCCGACCACGATTCCCACGATCAGGGGAACAGGAACTCCACCACTGCCAGGTAGCTCGCCACCCGTGCCGACCTTCGCCGTCGGGGCGGCCGTCGCCGCAGTGCCAACGTCCGCGACCTGCTCGGCCGTGGGCTTCGCGTATGCCTTGTCGAGGAGCGGGTTCTTGTCCGGGTACTGCACCGGGTCGACCGCAAGCAGGTGCGTCAGAGACACGGGGCCATAGCCGAAGCCGGTCTTCTCGTCCCGCATCAACTCGTGGTCGTCCGGGGTCGTGTTGTGGATCAACGACTGAATCAGCTGATTGGACGAGGCGTCGGGGTACTTCTGCTTCGCGGCGGCCAGCATTCCAGCCACCAGGGGCGTCGCAAACGACGAACCGATCGCCCGATAGCTACTGTCCCAGCTGGCCGACTGTTCATCTCCGTTGGTGGCAATACCAACTCCGGCCGCGAGGACGGTGACCTCCGGATTGATGGTCGTCGCCCCGTCATGAGCCTGAATCGTGCCGTCTTGCCCGAGGGCGTTCACCGAGACGACCCCGTTGGCCCCGGAGGGGAGGTCGGAGCCTTCTGTCGACGCGTTCGGTACGGCGGCGACCACGATGACGCCTTTCGCCAGGGCACCTGCCAGCGCAGCCAGGTCGGGCTTCGACAGTGCAGTGGTCCCGATGGAGGTCGTGACGATGTCGCTCCCCGAGTCCACTGCCGCCTGCAGCGCACGACCGAACTCGGTCGTCTTTCCCCCGGCCCCCTTGCAGTCCAGGGTTCCGTAACCCTCGAATCTCACCGACGCATCGGGGACGATGCCCTTGACCGCGCCGGCTCCGGTGCCATTGCCGATCAGAAGCGCTGTGACAGATGAGCCGTGCACAGAAGTCTCGTTCGCCTCCGTGATGAAGGGGGACGCGTCGCAATACGAGGTCTTGTCGATCGTCAGATCCGCACCCGAGAACACGGGAAGGTCGGGATTGATCTGACCGTCGATCACCGTGATCTTCACGCCCTTGCCGGTCCAACCCTGGGCGTGCGCCTGGCCGACGTCGTAGTAGTCGTACCACCAGTTGCCGTCGGTCGTGTCGGCCGTCGCGGACACCGCCGGAGCCGTCGCCAAAGCCATCGCGAACACGCCCGCGAACATGCCTCGGAGGGCTTCCCTCGACTTCATCGCACCCCATCCTGCAACCGTCGCGCACAACGCGCATCCGTGCAATCGCTGCCTTCCGGCGTCCGAACTCCAGCGCCGGCGACCTTCCCCGGGACCCCGAGAGCGAGATCCACAACAAGTATCACGGATGGCGCGCCGCCGATCTCGCCGGTGATGGGGGCACCGTCCGACGATCCATCGGCCACCGAGGGCGGTCAAAATCAGGTGCGGGCACGGTGGTGGGTGCTTAGAGCCGCCGGTATCGTCGAGCCGTATGGGGGAATACGTTTCGAAGCTCGCGGCTCTCGCGGGTGCACCACGGTACGGAATGGCGGCCGCGTTCACGAAGGCCGGCGAGACGCTGGGGGATGTCGCTCACGCGGCGCAACGCGCTCGCTCGGATGTCGGGTTCAGCGGGGAGGCGGGGCTCGCCGCCGAGTCGCTGCTCGAGAGTCGCCGGAGGGCGCTCATCACGATCGCCGACGGTGCGTCTAAGGTCCCGTCGCTGATCACCCGGGCGAACGATCAGCTCGACCACGCGGGCCGCGTCGCGCACGAGATCGCCACCCGCACTGCGCCGCCGATGCGCGCCGAGGCTGCTGCTGCTGCGAAAGCGGCGCTCGAGCGCTCCAACGAGCAGGACGCCAAGCGCGCATACACGACGGTCGTGAAGGAATTGCGCGCGTTGGCGTCCGAATTGAAGCCGCTGGCCGCGGACCTGGCGTCGGGTGCGTTTCCCGGCAGCACCCAGCCCGGCCAAGCGAATGCGCCCGGCGGTCTGCGCGCGCTCAGCCGGCTCACACCCGCTCAGCTGGCAGCGCTCTCGCCGGCCCAGCAGGCCCGGCTCGCTGCGCTGCTCTCGAAGGACCCGGAGAAGGTCTGGGGATGGTGGACCACCCTGACCGACGCCCAGCGCACGATGCTCCTCGCGAACGTCGCCCCGTTCCTCGGTCGGCTCGACGGCCTGCCTCCGGCCGTGCGCGTCGCGGCGAACCGCACGAATGCCGCCGCCGCTCTGGCGGACAACGAATCGGAGCTGGCGCATCTGCGCGCACTCCCCTCCAGTCCCGAGACCGCGAACAGGATCGCCCTGCTCGAGACCGAGAACGGATACCTGAAGCACGCGGTCGACGGATTCGTGCAGCTCTATCTCTACGACCGCGACGCGTCGCGCGTGATCGAGGTGGTCGGCGACCTCTCGCAGACCCCTACGAACGTGATCTACTACAACCCCGGAACGTTCACCGGGTTGCCGGACTTCTGGAAGGGCGGGGTGCAGGCGATGGCGAACGCGCTCGTGCAGGACCGTCCGGGAGCGCTCGTCTTCGTCACGAAGGACGGAGCCTTTCCCGGCGAAGACGACACCACTCTCGGCGAGCCGAACATGACGCGCATTCTGGAAGCGAACTCGGCGTCATCCACGACGACGACCGCGGAACGGCTGGCATCGCTGCAACGCGGCGTCGCCGCGAATCCGCAGTACACATACTCGCAGACCACCGCCATCGGCCACAGCTGGGGACTTGCGAACATCACCGCCTCCGAGGATGCCGGTGCGCACTACGACCAGGTCATCTCCCTCTCCGGCGCCTGGATGCCCGAGGGATGGACCCCGGATCCGTCGACGACGTACCGGGACTACTCCTACCCGGACATCCTCCAGTACGCCCAGGAGTTCGGTGTGGTCGGTGAGAACAACGTGCCACGCAGACCGGACAGCGGGTTCTCCTATGACCCGTACTACGAAGCCCCCTCTGCATTCGACCTGTTCGGTAACCACAACTTGATCGCCTCGAATTCGCAAGCGAACCGGGCGGTCCTCGACGCCATCAATTGGGAGATTTTCGGTTCATGAATCGCGTGTGGAAACTGCCGATAGTTCTCATGCTCCTCGCCGGATTGGCGGCATGTACAGGCACGACAGGAAAGGGTTTGACACCGATGGAGACGTTCGATTCGACGCGCACGCCGCAGGACGGTAAGGCACAGTCGCTGGAGATGCAGGACGAACTCGTCGGCTTGATTCCTTCGGATTGGATCGCGGAACGCAGAACCGAGCAGGTATCGCACGTTCGTCAGTGCAAGCCCAGTGACGCCTACTCCTGGATGGGGCTGACCTCTCTGACGTTCACCGCTCCGCGTGACATCGACGAGCTGGTCGATTCGATCGCTGAGCACTACAAAGATTCGAGATTCACCGTCTCGATCGACAAGAACCCGTCCGGATTCCGTCGTGTCGACCTTGCGGGCGTCGACGGAGAGGGATACCTCATCGCGCCCGCCACGAAGGATCTGACCGAACTGAGCATCTACGCCGGGTCGCCCTGCTTCCTCCTCCCCGAGGGCATGTCGGCGCTGGACAAGTTCTGAGGAGCGGGCATGAAGCGGATCACTGCCGATCGCCGCACAGCGGCGGAGGCGGCGAGTGGCATCGCGGACACCCTCGCTGCAGTGCGGGAGTTGGCGACGCGGTTCCCCGGCGGGGTCGCCGCCGGGATCGACGGCACCGAGGACTTCGACGCCGCGTTCAATGACGCGACGAGTGCGCTCGCGAATACGCTGCCGACGGTCGCGTCGATGATGAAGGGCACCTCCGACGACATCCTGGCGACGGTGGACCAACTGCTGGGAGCCGATCAGCAGAGCGCGACGGATCTGCGCGCGATCAGCCGGGCGTTCTGACGGCGAGCGGTCGAAAGACCGCCCTCAGTCGAGGAACAGCGCGCGCAATCGGCGCGTGGTCAGGATGAGGCCTAGCACGACCATCACGACGAAGTAGAGGACGTGCCACAGCATCCCGACCCCGACGGCGCCGGTCGTGAGGCCTCGGACCAGTTCGACGCCGTGCCACAGCGGGAGGGCGCGGATGATCCACTGGATCGCCTCCGGGTACACGGTGATCGGGTAGAAGGTCGCCGAGAGGAGGAACATCGGCAGCAGGACGAAGTTGATCCAGTCCATCTGCTGGAAGGTCTTCATGTAGCTGGTGACGCCCATCCCGAAGCTGGCGAAGCCGAAGGCGATGAGGAGCACGGCCGGCAGTGCGAGCAGCGCCCACCACGACAGGTTGAGGCCGAGCGCCTGCATCACGAGCATGAAGCCGAGCGCGTACAGGGCTCCGCGGGCGAGCGCGAGCAGGATCTCACCGAGCGCGACGTCGAGCGGGCCGAGGGAAGTGGAGAGCATCCCCTCGTACAGCTTGGCGAAGTGCATCTTGAAGAAGACGTTCCAGGTGGAGTCGTACACGGCACCGTTCATGGCGGCGGTCGCCAGCAGCGCGGGCGCGATGAACGCGGCGTACGAGACGGGCTGGCCGGTGGAGGTGTGCACCTGGCCGACGAGGCCGCCCAGCCCGATGCCGAGCGAGAGCAGGTAGAAGATCGGCTCGAAGAAGCCGGAGACGATGACGAGCCAGTTGGTGCTGCGGGTGGCACGCCAGCCGCGCTGCATCACCGAGGTCGCGTTGCCGGCGTAGAGCGCGCGCAGCGGACGCGACCGCGGGACGTCCGCGGTCATCCGGTCGTCGGTGGCGGTCACTTGTTCAGCCTCTTCCCGGTGATGCGGCGCGCCCAAAGCCAGAACACGACGGCGAGCGCGGCGAGGTAGACGACGTGCACGATCGTGAGCCACAGCGGCTCGGGCGACCCGTAGGCGAAGACCCGGGACAGCTCGGTGGCGTGCCAGAGCGGGGAGATCCAGCCGATCCACTGCAGGAAGTCCGGCATGTTCGACAACGGGAAGAAGGTGCCGGAGAACAGGGTCATGGGCAGCAGGACGAACCGCATCAGCATGGCGATCTGGCCGGTGTCCTGCTCCAGGGTCGCGACGTACGCCATGACGGGGGTTCCGAAGGCGAGGCCGACGAGCGTCGCCACGAGCACGGTCACCCAGCCCCAGGGTCCCGGGACGGCGCCGAAGAGCAGCATGAAGGCGTAGTAGACGATGCTCGTGCCGAGCAGGCGGGCGATCACCGAGATGACGATGCCGTCGATGATCTGGCCCGGGGCGATGGGTGCGGCGTTCATGCCGAAGAAGGTGGGATTCCACTTGAAGCCGAGCATCACCGGGTAGGTGAACTCCTCGCTCGCGACCGTCACGGCGGCGGTGCAGAGCAGCGCCGGGGCGACGAACGCGAGGTAGCTGACGCCGTCGATGGCGTCCGGTCCGGTGTTCGCGCTGATCAGGCTCCCGAGCCCGACCCCCATCGCGAAGAGGTAGAGGAGGGGATTGCCGAAGCCGGTGACGAGAAGCGTCTGCAGGTACGACCGCATGACGCGGAACCGGTGCTCGGCCACGTACCAGGCACCGAACCGGCGCGGGCGCGTCGCGGCGGCGAGCGCCGGGCCTCCGGAGAAGGGGAGGCGACGGCTTCGACGTGCGCGCTCATTCGATCAGGCTCCGCCCGGTGAGCCGCAGGAAGACGTCCTCCAGGCTCGAGCGGCGCACCAGGCTGGTGAGCGGATGGAGTCCGCGCTCGGTGAGGCGTGCGAGCTCGGCCTCGCCGTCGTCGCTGTAGACGAGGATGCGGTCGGGCAGCACCTCCACCCGCTCGCCGATGCCGTCGAGCCGTCCCGCGACCTCGGCGTTGCGGTCGGAGCCGAACCGCACCTCCAGGACCTCGCGCGTCGAGTACTCGCGGATGAGGGACGCGGGCGACCCCTCGGCCATGATGCGCCCCTTGTCGACGACGACCAGGCGGTCGCAGAGCTGCTCGGCCTCGTCCATGTAGTGCGTGGTCAGGAGCAACGTCGTGCCCTGCTCCTTCAGGCGGAAGAGCCGGTCCCAGAGGATGTGCCGCGCCTGCGGGTCGAGCCCGGTCGTCGGCTCGTCGAGCAGCAGGATGCGCGGATCGTTGATGAGCGCCCGCGCGATGGTGAGCCGACGCTTCATGCCGCCGGAGAGGTCGTCGACCTTGGCCTTCGCCTTGTCCTCGAGTTGCGCGAACTCGAGCAGCTCGTCCGCGCGGCGGCGGACCCGGGCCGAGGGGAGGCCGAAGTAGCGGCCGTAGACGATGAGGTTGTCGCGTACCCGCAGCTCGGTGTCCAGGTTGTCTGCCTGCGGCACGACGCCGAGCTGGGAGCGGATCTCGGGGCCGTAGCGATCCGGGTCGAGGCCCAGGATGCTGAGGTCGCCACCCGTGCGGGTCGACACGGCACCGACCATGCGCATCGTCGTCGACTTGCCCGCACCGTTGGGGCCGAGCAGCCCGAACGACTCCCCCGCTTCGACCTGGAAGCTGATGCCGTCCACTGCCGGGAAGTCCTTGTACGTCTTGACGAGGTCGGTGGCGGTGATGACGGGCGTCGGCATAGTTCTGCACTGTAGCCCCGGCCGGGGACATCCCGCAGGTGATCCCGGGATCCCACCTGGACGTCAACGTGCATTGACGAGAACCGAGATGTCAACTATGGTTGACCGCATGGACAGCAGCACGCTCCGCACCCTCGCCGGCGACGCCGGGTCGGACGACCCGATCGTCGCCCTGCGCGCCATCTCCCGCCTGCACCGCGAGCTCGACCAGATCGAGGCGGTGGCCGTCCGGCGGGCGCGCAACGCGAACGCCACGTGGCAGCTCATCGCGCTCGCCCTGGGTGTCAGCAAACAGGCAGTCCACAAGAAGTACGGTCGGATGTAGACCGCCCTCCGTCTGCCCTCCCCTCGTCGCAACCGAAGCATCCCCGAACGGAAGACCATGACCACCGAGCAGCCCGCCGCGTCCCCCCGACGCCGCTCCCCCTTCTCCCGGCGCCCCGACGACGCCGGACCCCGCGCCCGCTTCAGCCAGCTCCTCCCCTACCTGCTCGAGCACAAGAAGGTGCTGGCGGTCGTCATCGTGCTGAGCGTGCTCGGCGCGGCGGCGAGCCTGGCCCAGCCGCTCCTGGTCAGCCAGGTGATCGACATCGTCGGCAAGGGCGGCGCGCTCGGCGGCATCGTCTGGGGTCTCGTCGCCCTCGTCGTGGTCTCGGGTCTGATCTCCGGCTACCAGCACTACCTGCTCCAGCGCACGGGCGAGGGCGTGGTGCTGTCGTCCCGCCGCAAGCTCGTCGGCCGGATGCTGCGCCTCCCGATCAGCGAGTTCGACACCCGGCGCACCGGCGACCTCGTCTCGCGCGTCGGTTCCGACACCACGCTGCTGCGCGCGGTCCTGACCCAGGGGCTCGTCGAGGCGATCGGCGGGGCGCTCACCTTCGTCGGCGCGCTCATCGCGATGCTGATCATCGACCCGGTGCTCCTGGGCCTGACGGTGCTGGTGGTCGCCGTGTCGATCGCGGTCGTCACCCTGCTCTCCGGTCGCATCCGGGTCGCCAGCCAGAAGGCGCAGAACAAGGTCGGCGACCTGGCCGCCGCCGTGGAGCGGGCGATCAGCTCGGTGCGGACCATCCGCGCCGCCAACGCCACCGACCGGGAGATCGCCGCCGTCGACGAGAACGCCACCGGCGCGTACAAGATGGGCATCCAGGTCGCGAAGATCTCGGCGCTCGTCGTGCCGGTCGCCGGGATCGCGATGCAGGTGTCGTTCCTGGTCGTGCTCGGTGTCGGCGGATTCCGCGTCGCCAGTGGCGCGATCACGGTCGCGAACCTCGTCGCGTTCATCCTCTTCCTCTTCATGATGATCCTGCCGCTCGGCCAGGCCTTCGGCGCCATCGCCGCGGTCAACTCGGCCCTCGGCGCCCTGGGCCGCATCCAGGAGATCCTCGACCTGCCGACCGAGGACCAGCGCGACCGCGAGATCGCGCCGCTGGCGTGGACGGTCGGCGCGGCGAACGAGGGGCTCGCCCCGGAGGCTCCGGCGATCGAGTTCGCCGACGTGCACTTCGCCTATCCAGAGCACGACGAGACGACACCGGGCGTGACCGCCCCCACGTCCGCACCGAAATCCGTGGAGCGCGTCGCCGCCGAGGCGTTCGGCGGGGTGGATGTGGTCGCCGAGGCGGAGGTCGCGGCCGGAACCGGCACCGACGGGACGCCCCCCGCGCCTCACGGCGGGGTGCTGCACGGGGTGAGCTTCACCGTGCCGCGCGGCAAGCGGACCGCGCTCGTCGGCCCGTCCGGCGCGGGCAAGTCGACCATCCTGGCCCTGATCGAGCGGTTCTACGACGTGGAGGGCGGCGAGGTTCGCTTCGGCGGCCTCGACGTGCGGAGCCTCGAGCGCACATCGCTGCGCGAGCAGATCGGCTACGTCGAGCAGGACGCCCCCGTGCTCGCCGGCTCCCTCCGCGACAACCTCACCCTCTCGGCGCCGTACGCGACCGACCAGGCCTGCATCGACGTGCTGCACGCGGTCAACCTCACCGAGGTGCTCGAGCGCAACGAGCTCGGACTGGCGGCTCCGGTCGGCGAAGACGGCATCATGCTCTCCGGCGGCGAGCGCCAGCGTCTCGCCATCGCCCGCGCGCTGCTCGCCGCGCCGCCCGTGCTGCTGCTCGACGAGTCGACCTCCAGCCTCGACGGGCGCAACGAGCAGCTGATGCGGGAGGCGATCGACGCCGTCGCGGAGGATCGCACCCTGCTCGTCATCGCGCACCGGCTCTCCACCGTCGTCGACTCCGACCAGATCGTCGTGCTCGACCACGGCCGGGTCGTCGGGGTGGGCACCCACTCCGAGCTGGTCGCCAGCACCCCGCTCTATCGGGACCTGGCGAAGCACCAGCTGCTGGTCTGACCCGGCCGCGGCCGCTATGCGCGCAGGTGGTAGCGCAGGGAGGCGAGCTCGGCGTTCAGCGCGGCCGGCACGCGGCCGCCGAAGCGGTCGAAGAACGCCTCGGTGAGGTCGCACTCGGCCAGCCAGCTGGCGCGGTCGACCTCGAAGAGCGCCGCGACATCCTCGTCGGGAAGGTCCAGGCCGTCCAGGTCGAGCTCGTCGATGCGCGGGAGGCGGCCGATCGGCGACTCCACCGCCCCGGCGCCGCCCTCCACCCGGCGGGCGATCCACTCGATCACGCGCGCGTTCTCGCTGAACCCGGGCCAGAGGAAGCGGCCGTCGTCGCCCTTGCGGAACCAGTTGACCTGGAACACCGCCGGGGCGTCGGCGCCGAGCTTCTCCCCGATCTCGAGCCAGTGCCCCCAGTAGTCGGCCATGTTGTAGCCGCAGAAGGGCAGCATCGCGAACGGGTCGCGCCGGAGCTCGCCGACGGTGCCTTCGGCCGCGGCCGTCTGCTCGGAGGAGATGGTCGCGCCGATGAAGACGCCGTGCGTCCAGTCGCGGGCCTGTGCCACCAGGGGCACGTTGGTCGCGCGACGACCGCCGAACAGGATGGCATCGATCGGGACGCCGTCGAAGGCGTCCCAGTCGTCCGAGATCGCGGGGCACTGGTCGGCCGACACCGTGAAGCGGGAGTTGGGGTGCGCGGCGGGTCGTCCCGACTCCGGCGTCCAATCGTTGCCCTGCCAGTCGGTCAGGTGCGCCGGCGGCTCGTCGGTCAGCCCCTCCCACCACACATCGCCGTCGTCGCGCAGGGCCACGTTGGTGAAGATGGTGTTGCCCCAGAGCGTCTCGACCGCCGTGGAGTTGGTGAGCTCGCCCGTCCCGGGTGCGACGCCGAAGAAGCCCGCCTCCGGGTTGATCGCGCGCAGACGGCCGTCAGGCCCCTGCCGCAGCCAGGCGATGTCGTCGCCGACCGTCTCCACCGTCCAACCCGGGATGCTCGGCTTCAGCATCGCGAGGTTGGTCTTGCCGCACGCGGACGGGAAGGCGGCGGCGAAGTGGAACGCACGCCCCTCGGGCGAGGTCACCTTGACGATGAGCATGTGCTCGGCCAGCCACCCCTCGTCGCGGGCCATGACCGAGGCGATGCGCAACGCGAAGCACTTCTTCGCCAGGATGGCGTTGCCGCCGTATCCCGAGCCGTACGACCAGATCTCCCGTGTCTCGGGGAACTGCACGATGTACTTCGTCTCGTTGCAGGGCCAGGAGACGTCGTCGTGGCGCTGCCCGTCCGCGTCGATCAGGGGCGCACCGACGCTGTGCACGGTCGGGACCCACTGCTGACCGGCGGCGATCAGGTCGAGGACGGTGCTGGTGACGCGGGTCATCATCCCCATGCTGACGGCGACGTACGCCGAGTCGGTCAGCTGGATGCCGACCTGCGAGAGCGGGCCGCCGACGGGACCCATCGAGAACGGGACGACGTACATCGTGCGGCCTCGCATGCTGCCGGCGAAGACGTCGCGGAGTTCCGCGCGCATGCCCTCGGGCTCGCGCCAGTTGTTCGTCGGTCCCGCGTCCGTCTCGTCGACCGAGCAGATGAAGGTGCGATCCTCCACGCGGGCGACGTCGCCCGGGTCGGTGCGGGCGAGGAAGCTGTTCGGGCGCCACTCCGGGTTCAACCGGATGAGCTTGCCCTCGGCGACGAGCTGCTTGGTGAGACGGTCGGCCTCCCCCAGCGATCCGTCGCACCAGACGATGTCGTCGGGCTGCGTGAGCGCCGCGATGTCGGCGACCCAGGCGCGCAGGCCGGCGAGGCCGGAGGCGGCGGAGGAGGAGGAGGCCGCGATGGTGGTGGGGGCGTATGCGGTGTCCTCGTGGTCGGCGTCACGGCCCGCGTCGGTGCGGCCGGTCTCGGTCAGCGGAAGCTCGGCGATGGTCATTCCCGTCGTCCTCTCGGTCGGAAAGAAGTGGTCTGAATCCAGCATCCGTGACCTTCTGGGCAACATCAGGGGCAGTTTGGTGGAAAGAATCGCGATTCTTTCGCTATCGTGAACGGATGGAGCCGTTCACCGCCGAATCGGGCGCCGACATCGCGACGCTCGGCCACCGCATCCGCCACTTCCGCACGAATCTCGGGCTGACCCTCGACGAACTGGGGGCAGCGATCGGCGTCGCACCCAGCCAGCTCTCCCTCATCGAGAACGGCAAGCGCGAACCCCGCGTCACCCTGCTCGTCACCCTCGCGAACGCCCTCGGCGTCCAACTGGCTGACCTGCTCTCCACCGAGCCGCCGGACGAGCGCGCCGCCCTCGAGATCGAGCTCGCCCGCGCCCAGCGCGGCCCTCTCTACGGCTCTCTCGGGCTGCCGGCGGTGAAACCCACGAAGGGCACGCCGACGGAGACCCTGGAGGCGATCGTCGGGCTGCACCGTGAACTCGCCCGGCGTGCGTCCGAGGCGATCGCCACGCCGGAGGAGGCCCGGCGCGCCAACACGGAGCTCCGGGAGCGCATGCGCGCCCAGAACAACTACATCCCCGCCATCGAAGAGCTGGCGGAGGAACGCGTGCGCGCCTCCGGGCACACGCGCGGCGCCCTCACCCACCGCGAGGTGAGCGTCATGGCCGAGCAGCTCGGTTTCGAGCTGATCTTCGCCAGCGACCTCCCGCGCTCCACGCGCTCCATCACCGACCTGGAGAACGGACGGATCTACCTCCCGCCCGCGTCCATCCCGGGCGGCCACGGTCTGCGCTCGATGGCGCTGCAGGCGATGGCGCACCGCCTCCTCGGTCACGAGCGTCCCGACAGCTACGCCGACTTCCTGCGGCAGCGGCTCGAGATCAACTACTTCGCCGCGTGCTGCCTGATGCCGCGGGAGGCCGCGGTCGCGTTCCTCGCGGAGGCCAAGAAGGAGAAGGACCTCGCCGTCGAGGACTTCCGCGACGCCTTCGGCGTCACCCACGAAGCGGCCGCGCTGCGCTTGACGAACCTCGCCACGACGCACCTCGACATGACGCTGCACTTCCTGCGGGTCGGCGACGACGGCGCCCTCTACAAGGGGTACGAGAACGACGGCCTCCCCCTGCCGACCGACGTCACGGGCTCCATCGAGGGCCAGGTCGTCTGCCGCGCGTGGGGTGCCCGCGGCGCCTTCACCCACACCAACCGGACGACCGAGCTGTACCAGTACACCGACACCCCGGTCGGGACGTTCTGGTGCGCGACGCAGGTCGGCTCCACTGCCGAGGGCGGCTACTCGATCAGCGTCGGCGTGCCGTTCGACCAGGCCAAATGGTTCCGCGGGCGCGAGACGACGGTGCGGGCCGAGTCCCGCTGCCCGGACGAGTCGTGCTGCAAGCGCGCACCCTCCGAGCTGTCGGGCCGCTGGTCGGGAAAGGCGTGGCCCAGCGCCCGCCTGCACGCCCACATCCTGTCGCCCCTGCCGTCCGGCTCGTTCCCGGGAGTGGACGACTCGGACGTGTACCGCTTCCTGCAGCAGCACTCGGGGGCGTAGAGCGACCCGCGTCCGCGGCCGCTACTGCGGTGCCGCGGTACGTTTGCGCGCCGGCGAGCGGGTGCAGTCGTACCGCGGCGCCGCAGTCGCGAAGCGGCAAGCGGCACGCGGCACGCGGCAAGCGGCCTACTTCGGCTGCATGCGGATCGCGCCGTCGAGGCGGATGGTCTCGCCGTTGAGCATCGCGTTCTCGACGATGTGGCGCACGAGGGCCGCGTACTCGGCGGGCTTGCCGAGGCGCGAGGGATGCGGCACCTGGGCGGCCAGGGAGTCCTGCGCGGCCTGCGGCAGGCCGGCCATCATCGGTGTCTCGAAGATGCCCGGCGCGATGGTGACGACGCGCACGAGACTGCGGGCCAGTTCGCGGGCGAGCGGGAGGGTCATCGCCGCGACGCCGCCCTTCGACGCCGCATATGCGGGCTGGCCGATCTGACCGTCGAACGCCGCGACGGAGGCTGTGTTGACGATGACGCCCCGCTCGGGGCCGAAGGCGCCCTCGAGCGGCTCGGTCTCCACCATCGCGGCGGAGGCCAGGCGGGTGACGTTGAAGGTGCCGATGAGGTTCACCCGCACCACGCGCTCGAAGTCGGCGAGGGGGAGGACGCCGTCGCGACCGAGCATCCGCGCAGCGGTCGCGATGCCGGCGCAGTTGACGACGATCCGCAGCGGGGCGAGCCCCGAGGCCGCGTCGACTGCCGCCTGCACCTGGTCGCCGTCGGTAACGTCGCCCGGGACGAAGCGCGCGGTGGGGCCGAGGGCGGTCGCCGCCTTCTCGCCCTGCGAACCGGGCAGGTCGAGGAGTACGACACGGGCTCCCGCCTCGGTGAGCGCGCGGGCCGTGGCGTTTCCGAGGCCGCTCGCGCCTCCGGTGACGAGGGCCGAGCATCCGTCGATCAGCATGGGTGTCCTTCCTTCTCCGCGCCTCAGCGCAGCACTTCGATCAGGGTCGCGTTGGCGGTCCCTCCGCCTTCGCACATGGTCTGCAGGCCGTAACGGCCGCCGGTCGCCTCGAGCTCGTTCAGCAAGGTGCCGAGCAGCCGGGTGCCGGAGGAGCCCAGCGCGTGACCGAGTGCGATGGCGCCGCCGCGCGGGTTGAGCCGGGACGGGTCGGCGGCGAACTCGCGCTGCCAGAACAAGGGGACGGAGGCGAACGCCTCGTTGACCTCGAAGGCGTCGATCTCCTCGAACGGCACCCCGCTGCGGAGCAGCAGCTTGCGGGTCGCGGGCAGGATTCCGGTCAGCATGAAGAGGGGGTCGCTGCCGGCCACGGCGAACGAATGGAACCGTGCGCGCGGCCGCAGCCCGAGGCGGTCGGCGGCCTCCCGGCTCATGATCAGCGCGGCCGACGCGCCGTCGGTGAGCGGTGACGAGTTGCCCGGCGTGATGCGCCAGTCGAGCTGCGGGAAGCGTGCGGCGAGGTCATCCGTGCGGAACGACGGCGCCAGGGCGGCGAGTCTCTCGGCCGTCGTCCCCGGGCGGATGGTCTCGTCGGCGATGACGCTGCCGCTGTCCGGGGTGGGGACGGCGACCAGCTCGCCCTCGAACGCACCGCTCGCGGCCGCGGTAGCCGCCCGCTGGTGCGACTCGGCCGCGAAATCGTCCAGCTCGGCACGCGAGATGTGCCAACGATCGGCGATCAGCTCTGCCGAGACACCCTGTCCGACGAGCCCGTCCGGGTAGCGGGAGTGCATCAGCGTGCCGCCGCGGGACGCGCCGCCCACGTTCGACCCGAGGGGCGCCCGGCTCATGGACTCGACGCCGCAGGCGATGACGATGTCGTAAGCGCCCGAGATCACGCCCTGTGCGGCGAAGGCGGCGGCCTGCTGGCTCGATCCGCACTGACGGTCGATCGTGACGGCGGGGACGCTCTCGGGGAAGCCCGCGCTCAGCACGGCGGTGCGGGTGATGTTGGCCCCCTGCTCGCCCGACTGGGTGACGCAGCCGCCGATGACGTCGTCGACCAGCTCCGGGTCGAGACCGGTGCGGGCGACGAGCTCCATCAGCACCCCGGCGAGGAGGTCGGCCGGATGGATGTCGGACAGCTCGCCGCCGGGCTTGCCCCGGCCGGAGGGGGTGCGGACGACGTCGACGATGACGGCCTCGGTGCGTGACATGTCAGGCTCCGAACGGGTCCGGGGTGAGCGTGTACTTCGTGCTCAGGTACTCGTGGATGCCCTCCAGGCCTCCCTCGCGCCCGAGTCCGGACTGCTTCACGCCGCCGAACGGGGCCGCCGCGTTGGAGACGACGCCCACATTGAGGCCCATCATTCCGGTCTGGAGGCGCTCGATCATCCGCTGGCCGCGCGCGAGGTCCTTCGTGAAGACGTACGAGACCAGCCCGAACTCGGTGTCGTTCGCGACGGCGACCGCTTCGTCCTCCGTCGAGAATCGCACGATCGAGAGCACCGGGCCGAAGATCTCCTGGCGCAGGATGTCGCTGCCTGCCCGCACGTCGGTGACGACCGTGGGCTCGAAGAAGGTGCCCTGGCCGTCGACCCGGGACCCCCCGGTGAGGACGGAGGCGCCGCGCGCGACCGCGTCCGCCACGAGTTCAGCGGCCTTGTCGACGGCGTCGGAGTTGATCAGCGGGCCGATCGTCACGCCGTCCTCGGTCCCGCGGCCGACCTGCAGCGCGTTCACCCGTTCGGTGACCCGGCGGGCGAACTCGTCGGCGACGGCCTCGTGAACGATGAAGCGGTTGGCCGCGGTGCAGGCCTCGCCGATGTTGCGGAACTTGGCGAGCATCGCGCCCTCGACGGCCTTGTCGAGATCGGCGTCCTCGAAGACGACGAACGGAGCGTTGCCGCCGAGCTCCATCGACGTCCGCAGCACGTTCTCCGATGCCTGCTGCAGCAACCGGCGGCCGACCTCGGTCGAGCCGGTGAACGACAGCTTGCGCAGGCGCGGGTCGGCGATGATCGGGGCGGACACCTTCCCGGAGGTGGAGGTCGTGATCACGTTGAGCACGCCGGCCGGCAGGCCCGCGTCCTCGAGCAGCCGGGCGAAGTACAGGGTCGTCAGCGGCGTGAGCTCCGCAGGCTTGACGACGACCGTGCACCCTGCGGCGAGCGCCGGAGCGATCTTGCGCGTCGCCATCGCGAGCGGGAAGTTCCAGGGCGTGATCAGGAAGCAGGGGCCGACCGGGTGCTGCGAGACGATCATCCGGCCGGTGCCCTCGGGGTTGGTGCCGTAGCGTCCGGAGATGCGGACGGCCTCCTCGGAGAACCAGCGCAGGAACTCGCCGCCGTAGGTCACCTCGCCACCGGCCTCGGCGAGCGGCTTGCCCATCTCGAGCGTCATCAGCAGCGCGAACTCGTCGCGCCGCTCCTGCAGGAGGTCGAAGGCGCGACGCAGGATCTCGCCGCGGACGCGGGGCGGGGTGGCCGCCCAGTCGTCCGCCGCGGCGACCGCGGCGTCGAGGGCGCGCGCGCCGTCTTCCGGAGACGCGTCGGCGATCGTCTTGATCAGGTCCCCGGTCGCCGGGTCGTACACGGAGAGCGTGCCGGCGGAGCCGGGCGTCCACTCCCCTCCGATGAACAGGCCGTCGGGGACCCGTTCGAGCAGAGCCTTCTCATCCATTGCGTCGTTCCTCTCCGTCGTCGTCTGCGGTCGCCGCCGAGAGCACCAGCGGGACCGATCGGTGGTCGATGGTCGTGGCGAGGGCGATCACCGTCGAGGTGCGGGTGATGCCCGGGCCGCCCACGATGCGGTCGATCACCCGCTGCAGGTCGGTGTTCGACCGTGCGACCACCCGGATGAGCAGGTCGCCCGAGCCGGTGATCGTGTGCACCTCGAGCACCTCGGGGATGCCGCGCAGATGATCCACGACGGTCACGCGCCAGTCTCCCTGCGCCACCTCGGCGGTCACGAACGCGGTGACCGGGTAGCCGAGCCGCTCGCTGTCGATGGTCGGTGAGAAGTCCTTCACGACGCCGGATCGCTGCAGCCGGTCGAGCCGGGCCTGCACGGTGCCCCGGGCGACGCCGAGGCGGCGGGAGGCTTCGAAGACCCCCAGTCGCGGCTCCTCGGTGAGGAGTGCGATCAGGTCCGCGTCCAGCTTGTCGATCATCGGCCTCCTTCGGTCCTCGCACATCGTACGACCACGGTGGTCGGCTGCCTACACGCTGGCGGGAATCCCCAGGAAGGGGAGGGCAGCCTGCTTGAACGCCCGCGAGCTGAGGGTCGTGATGTGGTCGCGACGCGGCACGCGGACGACCCGCGCGCCGAGCAGGGTGCCGGCCTCCTCCGCGTCCTCGGCGACCGGGTCGACCTCCCCCGCGACGAGCAGGGTCGGGATGCCCGTGGCCCCGAGCGGCAGCGGATGCGTCGCCATGCCCGCGACGCACGCGGCGAGCGCCTCGGTGTCGACGCCGGGAGCGCGGCGGAGGGAGGCCAGCAGGGGTCCCAGGGCGAACTCGCTCTCAGGCATCTCGACGCCGTCGCGAACCGCCGCCTGGACCGCCGAGACGCCCCAGTGCCCGAACTGCTCCACCGTGCCGATCCCGCCGACGACGAGGCGGCGCACCCGTCCGGCGGGGATCCCGGGAACCAGACCGGCCAGGGCGAGTGCGGCCCAGCTGCCCATCGAGTACCCGATCGCGTCGACGCTGCCGAGGCCTTCCGCGTCGAGCACGGCGAGCAGGTCTGCAGCGAGGAGGGCGGGCGAGTAGTCCGCCGGATCGTGCGGGGTCTCGCTCCTGCCGTGGCCGCGCAGGTCGGGGACGAGGGCGCCGCGGCCGCCGGCCGCGAGGGCGTCGACCCAGCCCGTCTTCTCCCAGGTCAGCGCGCCGGTCGTGGCGAAGCCGTGGACCAGCAGCACGGGGTCGGCACCGCGGTGGCGGGTGACGTGCAGGCGGACGGGACCGGTCATGTCCCTATCCTGCCCCTCCCCCGCCGGCGCGGATCACGCCCGGCCGGTGCGGATGCGGCCCAGGACGGCGGCGGCCAGCGCGTCGGTCGTGTCGGCGACGTCGGCGAAGAAGCCGTCGTCGACGGTCCCCGTCTCGCGCAGCAGCTGCTCGCAGACCAGGAGCGGATCGCGGCCGCCCCAGGCGCCCGGCTCCGGCAGGACGGGCTCGACGACGCTCGGGCCCCCTCCCGTGCGGGCGCGATCGAGGGCGCGAGCGGTGGCGTCGTGGACGGCGAGGGCGTCGACGCCGTCGACGAGGGTCGTGGGCATGCCTTGCACGCGCGACGGCGCGGCAGGGCCGACGAAGACGACGGGCAGGTGCGACACGGCGGCCGTGGTCATGGCCTCGTCCACCTCCCGCGCGGTGATCCCCGGGCCGAGCAGCACGAGCGCGACACCGCCGGTGCGGTCGAGCTTGGCGCCGAGAGCCCAGGCGACCGCGTGGGCGACCGGGGAGCCGCCGACGGCGCGAGCGGCTCGGCTGTGCACCGCGAGGGCGGCATCGGCACTTGTGGTGACGGCGACGCCGAGGTCGCGTGCCGCAGGGAAGGCGAGGTCGCGTGCCGGGTCGAGGGCGGCGGCGCTGCCGACCTGCACGGCTTCGTTCCCGGCGACGGATCGGTGGCCGGGGAGCTCGCCGCGGCGTTCCAGGGCCCGGGCTCCCGCGTCGATGCGACGGACGGTCGCCATGGTGCGGTACAGGCGGCGCAGCAGTGCCGGCAGGCCCACGGGCGCGACGGTGACCGTCTCGAGGGTGGTCAGAGGCATGGCGACCACTCTCGCCCACGCAGGCGCACCGGGCAATGCGCCCGCAGAACGCCCCTCAGGTTGTCCAGCTAGTCGACCGTTCCCGCACGTTCGTTGTGCAATGTGCCCCGTGCGAGGCGGGATGGCCACCAGATCGCGCGGCCGATGTCGTACGACAGGGCCGGGACGAGCAGGGATCGCACGACCACCGTGTCGAGCAGGACGCCGAAGGCGACGATGAAGGCGATCTGCACCAGGAAGAGGATCGGGATGACCGCGAGTGCGGCGAAGGTCGCGGCCAGCACGATCCCGGCCGACGTGATCACGCTGCCGGTGACGCCCAGACCGCGCAGGATGCCGGGTCTCGTCCCCAGCCGGATGGACTCCTCGCGCACGCGTGTCATCAGGAAGATGTTGTAGTCCACCCCGAGCGCGACGAGGAAGACGAACCCGAAGAGCGGCACGGTCGCATCGGCCCCCGGGAAGCCGAACACGTGGTTGAAGACCAGGGCGGAGACCCCGAGCGCGGCCGCGTACGAGAGCACGACGCTGCCGATGAGCAGCACGGGTGCCAGGATCGACCGCAGCAGGAGCATGAGGATGAGCAGGATCACCCCGAGCACGATCGGGATGATCTTGGCGAGGTCGCTCTGCGCGGTGTCGTTCGTGTCGAGCGCGATGGCCGTCACTCCGCCGACGAGCACGTCCGGGTCCTCGGCGGTCAGGGTCGACCGCAGCGTGCGCACCACCTGCTCCGCCGCGGCCGAGTCCGGCTCGTCCGAGAGGGTCGCCTGCACGAGCACCCGGCCGTCCTTCACGATCGGGGGCGCAACGGCACCCGTCTGGCCGGGACGGACGTTGCCCGCGTACAGGGTCGCCGTGGCGATCCCGTCGGTCTTCTTCGCCGCGGCGAGGACGGCGTCCGCGTCGGCCTCCCTGGTCACGATGAGCACGGGCGAGCCCGATCCGGCGTCGAAGTGCTCGGCGAGGACCTTCTGACCGTCGGCGGCGTCGGACTGCGAGAGGACGAGGTCGGTCTGCTCCACTCCGTTCGCCTTCAGCTGGGTGAGCCCGAGGGCGCAGGCGGCGAGGACGACGAAGGAGACCAGCCAGGTGACGCGCGGGCGGCGCGCGATGAGCCGGCCGACGCGCAGCCAGACGCCGCGGACGCCTTCGAGCCCGGCGATGCGGGGCCCTGCCTCGTGCTCGTGCCGGCCATCGTGCTCGCCGACGACCTTCGGCCGGAACGGCCAGAACGACGCCCGGCCGAACACCGCGAGCAGCGTCGGCAGCAGCGTGAGCGCGGCGAGCAGGGAGAACACGATGCCGATGGCCGCGATCGGGCCGAGGCTCTTGTTGGAGTTGAGGTCCGAGAACAGGAGGCACAGCAGCGCGAGGATGACCGTCGCGCCCGATGCGGCGATCGGCTCCAGCGCGGCCTTCCACGCCCGGAGGATGGCCGTCCAGCGCGAGTCGACGTGCTCCAGCGCCTCGCGGTAGCGCGCGACCATGAGCAGCGAGTAGTCCGTCGCGGCGCCGATGACCAGGATCGAGAGGATCCCCTGGCTCTGCCCACTGAGCTTGATCCACCCCCACAGCGCGAACAGGTACACGACGAGGATCGCCGCGCACAATGCGAAGACCGAGGTGAGCAGCACCAGGAACGGCAGGAGGAGCGCCCGGTAGACCAGCAGCAGGATGACGAACACGGCCGAGACGGCGACGAGCAGCAGGATGCCGTCGATGCCGCCGAACGCGTTCACCAGATCGGCGGTCAGCCCGGCCGGGCCGGTGACCCAGCCCTGGGTGCCGCTCGGGAGGTTGTCGTGCAGCGTGGTGCGCAGGTCGGCGACGACGGTCTTGACGGCTCCGGAGTCGGCGATGGGGACGATGAACTCGACCGCGAGGCCGTCCTCCGAGGGGATGGGGCCGGCGACGCTGGTCGCCTGGCCGCTCTCCGGCGCCTGGACGCCCGTCACGGCGCCCAGCTTCTCGCCCAGCGCGGCGTAGTCGCCGAGCGCGGACGACGGGATGGCCGAGTCGGACCGCACGACCACGATGGCCGGGATCGCGTTCGAGTCGGTGAACTTCTGCTGCCAGTCCTGCACGGCCGTGGACTCGGCGCTGGCCGGGAGGAAGGCGGCCTGGTCGTTGCTGGAGACGCCGGAGAGCTTGCCGAAGGTCGGGCCGCCGAGGCCGGCGAGGACGAGCCACACGAGGATGAGGACCGTGGGGAGCACGATCCGGAGCCAGATCGGCGGTCTCGCCTGCGCCTGCGTCGGCTCGGTCACATCGTCTCCCATTTAGCTAGCCAAGTTAGTAATCAGCTTAGCGCTGAGTAAGCGCTGTCGCCAGACTACCCGGGCCGGCGGACCGGGTCGAGCGCCACCGCGCTTCAGGGAGCGGGGACGAGCTCCGCACCGGCGTGCACCAGTTCGGCGAGAGCGGCCTCGGACGAGTCGGGAGCGACTCCCGCGACCAGACCGGTCAGCACGCGCACGTGCTGGCCGTGGGCGACCGCATCGAGCGCCGACGCCCGTACGCAGTAGTCCGTCGCGATGCCGGCGATGTCGATCGTGTCGATGCCGTGCTCGTCGAGGAGGTTGTGGACGGTCGAACCGGCGTCGGTCCGCCCCTCGAAGATCGAGTACGCCGGGACGCCCTGCCCCTTGAGCACGTGGTAGTCGACGCGCGAGGTGTCGAGGGCGGGGTGGTAGTCGGCCCCGGCCGTCCCTGCGACGCAGTGGACGGGCCAGGTGTCCACGAAGTCCGGGGCTCCGGAGGCGAAGTGGCCGCCGTTGTCGGTGTCGCCGTCGTGCCAGTCCCGGCTGGCGAGCACGATCGCGTACTCGTCGCCGTGCTCGGCCAGGTAGCGGGTCAGACCTTCCGCGACGGCGGCTCCCCCGTCGACGCCGAGTGCGCCGCCCTCGGTGAAGTCGTTCTGCACGTCGATGATGAACAGCGCCTTGCCCATGGGGCCTCCCTCCGCCGGTCGGGATGCGACCGGCCGGTCAGGTGTTCGACAGGTTGTCACCGCACTTGTAGATGCCGGTGACCAGGGTGTCGATCGCCTGCTTGGCATTGTCTCCCACATTGCCGAGTGCGAACACGGCGAAGGTGAGCGGGGTGCCGTCGGCGGAGTCGACGATGCCGGAAAGGGTGTAGCCGTTGTCGATCCAGCCGGTCTTGGCGTGCACGGCCCCGCGCGCAGCGGAGTTCGCGCCCGTGAACCGGTTGTAGCCCGGGCCGAGCGTTCCGGACTGGCCGGAGACCGGCAAGCCGTCGTAGATCACGCCGAGACCGTTCTCGCGGTTGAGCACCTTGATGAAGAGCCTGGTCATGTACGAGGGCGGCACGGCGTTGTTCGCGCTGAGGCCGGAGCCGTCGGCGATGTGCAGCCCGGCGGTGTCGATCCCGTAGCCCTTCAGGCCCGCGAGCACGCCCGCGTTCTCGGCGTCGAAGGTGTTGCCGGCGCCGTTCTTGATCGCCACGAGACGGGCGAGCTCCTCCATGATCGTGTTGTCGGAGTACTTCATCGCCTGCTGGATGAGCGTGGTCACCGGCTGCGACTGCACCGCGGCCAGCTGGCGGGCACCGGCGGGAGCCGTCCCCTCGGAGACCGGGACGCTGGTGCCGAGGTACTGCTGGAAGTACTGCACCGCGCGCCCGACCGGGTCGGTGCTGCGCGGCGACTCGACGGCGCCGGGGTTGTCGCGGTCGCCATCCACCATGAGCGCGGTCATGTAGGGCGTGGATCCCTCGACCACGCGCTCTTCGTTCTCGTCCCAGCTGGGCTGCCAGACCGGGCCGCCGAAGAGCGACGCATCGACGACGATCGAGGTGATCGGCTGACCGGCCATCGCCTGCTTCGCCTGGTCCGCCAGGTCCTGGATGGAGGGCGCTCCGGTGTAGAACGCGCCCTGGCCGCCCGGGAGGCGCGAGAGGGTCACGTCGCCGCCGCCGACGAGGACGATCTGACCGGGGGTGCTTCCCGCGACGACCGTGGTCGAGACGCGGTAGTCGGGGCCGAGGGTGGCGAGCGCGGCGGCCGAGGTGACGGTCTTCATGACCGACGCGGTCGGGCCTGGCGTGCCGCCGTTGCGGTCGAACAACACCTCGCCGGTCTTGGCGTTGACGACCTGCGCCTCGAGGTTGCCGAGACGCCCGTCCTGGGCCAGTCCGGCCACCGAGCAGGTGCGGATGCGGCTCGCGGCGGGAGCGGCGGCGGGGACGGGCCGGGCCGGGTCCGCAGTCGGGGTCGGCGTGGGCGTGGGGGTCTTGGTCGCGGAGGCGCTGGGGCTCGGCGCGACGGCGGCCGCGGCGGGCGAGCCGACGGTGGCGCCGAGGGCGACGCTGCCCGTGCCGAGGACGATCAGCGCGGCAGTCCCTCCTGCGACCATCCAGGCCCGGGGGTGCGTGCGGATCGCGGCCATGATGCCGGCGGCGGCGCCGGAGACGCCGGCGGCGATGCCTCGGCGGGGTGCGCCCGCAGGGGTCGATCCGGTGGTCGCTGCGGCCTCGCGCTCGGCCGAGCGGCGCTCGGATCGCGTCGCGGGTGCGGCGACGGGGACGCCGGCGTCGTGCGCTGCAGCATCCTGATCGAGAGAGGAGAGGGGGGTCGTCGCCGGGATCGACGGGTCTGACTCGGTGCCGTTCGGCAGACCGGAGTCGGGCTGGTCCGATTCGTGCATCCGGGTATGTTACCTGCCTTTTCTGGGAGCGCCACCCATCCGGGGGGGGACGGAGGAGCGACACCGGATGCGGCGGACGGGAGAAGGCATCCCCCGCCCGCCGATCCGTCTCAGCTCGCGACCGGCTCCCCGGCGAGGGCCGACCACTCCGGCGACAGCGCAGGCTGCACCTCGGGACGGCTCTCGATCACCACGGTGCGCCCGGCCTCGCCCGCCTCGATCGTCGAGACCATCGCGTCGAGCACGTGATAGGCGAGCTCGCCCGTCGCGCGCTCGGGTCGGCCCTGGCGCAGCGCCTCCGCGAGCTCGGCGACGCCGGTGCCCCGGGTGGTCGTCGACCCCTCGGCGGCGATCCTGCGCGGCTCGTCGTCTCCGGTGTAGAGCAGGAGCTCGCCGTCGAAGCCGTTGACGTCGGGCACGACCAGCGTGCCTTCGCTGCCGGCGACCTCGAAACGCGTGCGCGGCAGCTTCGAATCGAAACTGAAGACGCTCTGCGCGCTCGTGCCGTCGACGAACCGGTACCCGGCACCCACGTAGGTGGGAACGGTGACGTCGAAGCTCTCACCCGCACGCGGCCCGGAGCCGATGGTGCGCGTGGCGTGGGCGGTGCCGAGTGCGGCGTCGACCGAGGCGATCGGGCCGAGCAGCTGGACGAGCGCCGTCAGGTAGTACGGCCCCACGTCGAAGAGCGGCCCCGCGCCGTCCTGGAAGAGGAAGTCGGGGTTGGGATGCCAGCTCTCCGGGCCCGGAGACTGCAGCAGCGTGAGCGCCGACTGCGGCACCCCGATCGCGCCCGACTCGATCAGCCGGCGTGCCGTCTGCACGCCTGCGCCGAGGAAAGTGTCCGGTGCGGCGGCGACGCGCAGCCCGGCGGCCGCGGCGGTGTCCAGGAGCAGGCGGGCGCTCGCACGGTCGAGGCCGAGCGGCTTCTCGCTCCAGACGTGCTTGCCCGCGGCGAGCGCCTGCAGCCCGACCTCCACGTGGACCTTCGGCAGGGTGAGGTTGACGACGATCTCGACGTCGTCGTCGGCGAGGAGGCGCTCGACCGATCCGGACGCCGGGATGCCGTAGGCGGCGGCTTGGGCGCCCGCCCGGCTCTCGTCGAGGTCGGCGACGAAGCGCACGTCGACCCCGGCGAAGCGGGTGAGGTTGCCGAGGTACTCGGCGCTGATGACGCCGGCGCCGATCAGGCCGACGCCGACGGGACGGGGCGCGCTCATGCGGGCACCGTCGCGGTGAGGAAGGCGTAGCTGTCGGCGATGACCTGGAAGCGGTCGGACCGGGAGTCGTCCACCTCCACGACGTGCAGCGCGTTCGGCGCAGCGGCGAGGATCTCGGCGATCGGGAGCGAACCGGAACCGACGGCGACCTGGTCGATCTCCGCGTCCGTCGCCGGGCCGTCCTTGACGTGGATGGCGGTGACGCGCTCACCGAGCGTGTTCAGCAGCGCGACGGGGTCGATCCCGCCCACCGCGACCCAGTAGGTGTCGAGCTCGATCGCGACCTCGTCGCCGACGTGGTCGGCGAAGACCTCGAGCGCCGTCCGTCCGCCGATGCGGCTGCGGATCTCGTGGGCGTGGTTGTGGTACGCCAGAGCGACGCCGTGCTCGCGGGCGACGGCGGCGGCCGCACGGAACTCCGCGGCGACGCGGGCGACCTCCTCCTCGGTGGTCCAGCGGTCCTCCGGAACGTAGGGGTCGATCACCGTGGCGACGCCGATCTCGGCGGCCGTGCGGAAGATCTGCTCCTGGTCGCGGCCGAGCACGAGGTTGTGCGCCGTGGGGACGGCGAGCCCGGCGGCCGCGATGGCGTCGCCGAGGCCGGGCCAGGTGGCGAAGTCGTACGCCTCGACCAGCTCGAAGCCGATCGCGCGCACGCGGGCGAGCGCGCCGGGCAGGTCGTCGGCCAGCGCCTCCCGGATCGAGTACAGCTGGACGGACAGGGGTGATGGTGACACGGTTCTCCTCAGTTCGGGGTGTCGGTTGCGGGGGTCGTGAGAGCGGCGAAGGCGGAGGCCACGGGCGAGCCGTCCTCGCGCGCGAGGCGGGCGAAGCGATCGGCCATGAGCCGGTGCCCGGCGTCGTCGGGGTGCAGGTCGTCGGGGAGGCGGCCGGTGTCGTCCGGACCGAGGAGCAGGCGTCCGTCGAGCAGGTGGAGGTGCGGGTCGTCGCCCTGCCGGGACGCGACGGCCGCCGCGATCAGGTCGCGGATGCGGGCCAGGGTGAGGGTGCCGTCCTCGGATGTCCACTCGCGCGGTGTGCCGGCGACCTTTCCGGGCGCGACCTCCCGGGTGGGGCCGGGCACGTCCTCGTGCGACGGGGACGTGATCGGCGTGATGACGAGCAGCGGCGTCTGCGGGTGCGCCTGGCGGATCACGTCGAGGTAGTTGTGCAGAGCCGGGAGGAGGGTCCGGCGCCGCATCCCGTCGACGTTGACGATGTTGATGCCGAGCTTGAGGGTGATCACGTCGGCCGGCAGATCCGCGATGGTGCGGGCGACGAACGGGTCGAGGAGCGCATTGCCCGAGAAGCCGAGGTCGGTCAGCTCGAGTCCGAGTGCGGTCGCGGCTCGCTGCGCCCAGGGTCCGCGGGGGCCGTCCGCCTCGCCGCCGTGGCTGATCGAGCTGCCGTGGTGGACCCAGTGCGGAGCCGCGGAGGCAGGCGCCGGGCGGAGCGGGGCGTCAGCACGGGCGGCGCGGACGACGACCTCCGCCGTGTGCGGCAGCCACAGCGTGACGGGACGCTCGGTGACACCGTCTCCCCCGAGCGTCCAGCGCAGCGTCGAAGGGAGACCTTCCTCGCGGCGGACCTCCCCCGAGGGGTCGCCGTGGATGAGCGTGCCCTCGGTGAGGTCGACGCGCTCGGTGCCGCCGTCGTGGTCGAGCTCGAAGGAGGCGGGGCGCTGCTCGTAGCCGGCCGGAGCCGCGATACGCGCGACGGCGACCTCCACCTCCAACAGGGTCGCGGCCGTCAGGAGGGCGAGCCGCACGCCGAGGGTCTGATCGGCCATGAGGTGGATGGCCGGACCGGCCTGGTGGGCGCGGGTCCAGGCCGGGAGTCGACGCGGGGCGAAGCCTCCGTCGCGCGCGTCCAGCTCGATGGCGCCGCGCACGCTCTCGGCGAGCGTGCTCAGCCCGGCGGGCCGCAGCTCGGCGGCCTGCAGCCCGCCTGTCGTCGTCTCGATGGTGCTCACGTCGTCCTCTCGGTCGGTCGTCGGGGGCGGGGGGGGGGGCCGCGGGGGCGCCGGGGGCGCCCCCGGGGCCGGGGAAAGCCCAGCGGGAGAGGGGCGGGCGGGATAAGATCAAC